>NZ_JGVW01000109.1 GCF_000687455.2 Burkholderia sp. lig30 | reverse complement strand
CGCAAGTTCTTCCCGCTGTGGGCGTTGGCGCGCTATCGCAACCTGAAGCGCGCGAATTCGACGCGCGTGACGGTCGGGATCTGACGCGTGGTGCAGACGCTCAACGGCACGCTGCCCGTCATTGCGGTGACGGGCATGGCGTTCGAAGCACGCATCGCGCGGGGCGAAGGCGTCGAGGCGGTTTTTGCGGCGCGGGCGGATCGTCTGGAGCGGGCGTTGTCCGAGGCGACGGCGCGTGGTTGCGCGGGCATCGTGAGCTTTGGCACGGCGGGTGGTCTTGCGCCGGATCTCGCGCCGGGTGCGCTGGTGATTGCCGATGCGATCGACGGGCCGTTCGGGCGCGTACCGACTGATGCTGCGTGGAGCGCGCGGCTCGCTGCCGCGCTGCACGGTACGCCGGTAGAGGCGCGCGTGACGCGCGGCGTGATGGCGGCGGTGGGTGCGCCGGTGGTCAGCGCGCAGGAAAAGGACGTGCTGTTTCGCACCAGGGGCGCGCTGGCCGTCGATATGGAGTCGCATATTGCTGCGGCGTTTGCGGCGGCGCGTGGCGTGCCGTTTGCGGTGTGCCGCGCGATCGTCGATCCGGCGTGGCGGACCCTGCCGCGCGCGGCGACGGCGGGGCTGCGGGATGACGGCAGTACGGCGATCCTGCCGATTCTGCGTGAGTTGATCAAAGAGCCGTCGCAACTGGGGCCGCTGCTGCAGGTGGCCGGCGATGCGCGCGCGGCGCGTACGACGCTCGTTCAGGCGCGGCATGCGTTCGAACGTGCGGGGGCGTTGCGGGTCGCGGCGTAGTGTTTTCTCCCCTCCCCCGCTGATCTTCGGGAACGGCGAAAGCCGTCCTGGCCTGTTGGCATCCCGGCGATGCCGTTTCTACCGGCGGCCGCGAAGTTCGTGCCGGTTTCGGCTGAAACCGGGCTGGTTGCCGCCTCGGCGATTCTCGATCGGTTGAATCCGGAAAGTCCGGAAAGTCAGGCGGACGTCCATCTGGCAGGCTGTTGAAAAACGTTTTCGAAGGATGTCCGTATGCCGAATTTTATGGTGACCTATACGTTGCCCATGTCGCGATGGCGCGCATTCGGATGATTTCAAGAAATCCGAAATATTCGGCGTGCATACATCGCAACGTCTTCCAACACCCTGCCAGACATCCGTTCTCGTCTTAAGCGAATGCCAGGTAGTGCTTTACGACACCGTTATCGGGCACTTCCCAAACGGTGGACGTTCCCTTCGTCACAAACCATGAATCGCCGGCCTTGAAAGTCCGGGCTTCGCCGGTGGACTCATCGGTGATCTTCACCTCGCCATTGACGATCGTTGCCTGCTCGCTGAACGGATAGACGAGCCTGAACTTGCCCTTCGACGCGCCAAAGTAGCCTGCCGAAACGGGGTCCGTCGGTGCTCCATGCGTGAGCTTGCCGTACGCCTGTACATCGCCGTCGCTGAGAATCTGGCTTCCCAACGCGCTGACGCTTCCCCAGGCGTCGAGTTCCGAAATGGACGTGCCGAGCTTGATTGCAGTGAGACCCATAGAGATATTCTCCTTAAAGCATCGTGAATGAAAATTCACCGCCGCCCGTGCCAGTAGCCGGACGTCTGGTGCATGACTTTTCCGAGCGTGACAAGCACGTTCCTGTACTTGTCCTTGCCCTGAATGCTGGCCCGCGGGATCGAACTCACCAGCCGGTAACGCTCCGAGCCGCCCAGAATGCCCTCCGCGAGAATCTTGCAAATGATCTGGCTCGGCGTCACGCCAAAGCCGGAATAACCCTGCACGAAAAATACGTTCGGGCGGTCGGCCAGCGTGCCGATCTGCGGAAAAAGGTTAAGGGTTGACGCCATCGGCCCGCCCCAGGCCAGATCGATCCTGACGTTCTCGAGATAGGGGAAAACTTCGACCATCAGGCGCCGGTTCCACTCTTTCAGATCGCCCGGAATGTGCTCGACCAGGGACGTCGACGAACCGAACAGCAGCCGGTTCTCGTTCGTCACCCGGTAGTAATTGATGACCGGCCGAATATCGCTATACGCGCCGCGAATCGGGCTGATGCGCCTGATCAACTCGTCGCTCAACGGCTCGGTCATCGAGTTGAATGCGTACACGTTGATCGTGCTGCGATGCAGTTCAGGCTCGATATTGTTGTTGAAGCCATCGCATGCCCATACCAGCTTCCTGGCCGTCACACTGCCTTTTGCCGTGCGCACGCGGATGCGCTCGCCGTAGGCGATCTCCAGCGCGGGGCTGTATTCGAAGATGCGGACGCCATAGATCTCCGACACGGCCTTCGCTTCTCCGAGCAACAGGTTGAGCGAGTGAACGTGTCCTCCGCCCATATGCAGCAGGCCGGCGTGATAGACCTCCGAGCCGATGATCTGCCGGACGTCATTTCCTTCGACGTAGCGGATCTCATGCGGCGACCCGAGGGACTTGAAGTCCTTCTCCCAGCTACGCAGCGTCTTCGCCTGACGCGCGTTGTACGCCATGTAGCCGTAGCCACTGCAGAAGTCGGCATCGATGTTGTACTTCGCGATCCGCTCGCGCATGATCTGCGGCCCGAGGTCGCTGAGCGCAAAGATCGCCCGCACGCCGTCGTCGCCCACATCTTTCTTGATCGCGTCCAGGTCGTGCCCGATGCCGGCCATCACCTGCCCGCCATTGCGACCGGTGCCGCCGTATCCGAGGTAGCGCGCCTCGAGGACCACCACGTCCGTCACGCCGTTTTCCGCAAGCTCCAGCGCGGTGTGGATTCCCGAGAATCCGCCGCCGATGACGACCACGTCGGCCTGCACGTCGTTCTCGAGGGAAGGAAAGCTCAAATCGTATTTCTTCGTGGCCGTGTAGTACGTAGCCGTTTCATCTGCATGCATCGTCGTTCCTTTGTCTCCGGTTGCAACCGAGGCTGATGGCGCTGCCGCAGGGGGCGCTCGGAGTCGGGTGTTGACCGGTTGCCGTACTTTCATTCTGGATCTGCCGATTTGTTTGGGTGAGCACAAATCGGCAAAGGCACGCCGGGCTGGCCTGACCGTCGTCCGTCCGTTCGGCAGGCGCATGGCTCATCGGCGTCAGAAATTCACTCTGACGCCCGCGAGGACCGCGAGCTGGCGGTCCGAGTTGCTGTTCACCAGATTGGGAATCTGCGCATAGTTGGCGCTCGCGCTGCCCGACGCGTTGGTGCCCAAGCCGGTCCCGCCCGCTTGCTGCGCGATGGCGACGGCATACAGCGCCGTGCGCTTCGACAACTGGTAGTTGGTCCCGAGGTTCACCTGATGGAAGTGCGTGGAACTCCCGCCGCCGGGCTTCGCGTTGTTGAAGATGTACGCGACACCGAGATTCCAGAACGGCGTGACCGCGTAGTTCAGGTTGACTTCAGCGATGTCGAACGACACGTCCTGTCCGCCGGGCGACGCCGCGCTCGCGAAGTACTGGCTGCCTTCCAGCCGGGTATGCGTGTACACGGCGGCCACGGTCGCATCCCCCAATACGATCGAACCGCCCGCGCCGTATGCCTTGATCGTGCGTGCGTTTTGCAGCTGGCAGTAGCTGGCCACGGCGTTGGCGCAGGAAAAGTCGCCGATATAGCCATCGGCGCCACCCAGCGCGGCGTTGAATGGATCGTTGAGCGTCATGTAGCCCACGCTGATCGATACGGGGCCGCGTGCGTAGCCGCCGGCCACGGCATAGCCGCGCCGCGCGGAGAAGTTGCCGGCCTGGCCGCCGAGGCTGAACGTGCCGCCGAAGGTGAAGCCGTTGAAATCCACGCTCGTGAACTTCACCGCGTTGTTCATGTTGAAGGCTTCGTTCAGGTTGTCCACGTCGCCGAAGTGCGAGCCGTACAGCGTCGCCCAGTTATTGCTCGATGCATAGACACCCAGGAAGTCGGAGTACGAATCGTATTGGCGGCCGAGTCCCAGCGTACCGATGCGCTCGTCGCGCAAGCCGACCCATGCCTGCCGGCTGAAGAGCGCGCCGCTTTGCAGCATCGAGCCGGTTCCCGTCAGGAACTGATTTTCCAGAGAGAAGGTCGCCTTCAGCGGGCCGCCGAGGTCTTCGGTTCCGGTCAGTCCCCAACGCGACGGGACGAGGTTGCCGCCACTCATCTGCACCGCATGGCCGCTTGTGATGGAGCCGTCTGCCTGGGTGACCTGTTGATTCGTCGAATAGACGACCCCCGCATCGACGGTTCCATAGAACGTCAGGCTGCTTTGGGCATCGGCGTGATTCGTCCATGCGCCGCATAGCGCCAGCGCTGTAGCCATCCAGGTCGACTTGATTGCTTGAGTGTTTTTCATGAATGTGTGTTTCGATCGACGTGCGTCGCCCCGCGCGGTCATGCGGAGCATGCTGCGCAACGTGTGTTCATTAAGGAAGAGTGCGTTCGCGGAAGAACGCGGAGTCAACAGCTAAGCGTGCGTCGCGTAGCGTTCTGATCAGAGGCGCGAGCTTCCGAGGCGCTCGTAGCAGGCCTGGTCGCGTCGCTTGAGACTTCGCGCCGCGATGACGCCCGCGATGGCGAAGATCGGCAACAGCGCTGTCAGCGAATACGACAGCGTGGCGCCCGCTCCCGTCAGCAGCGGGAAGTTCGCGATGGCGAGAACCAGCACGGTGGCAAGCGCGAGACCCGACACGACCGGAAACACGGCCACGCGCAATGCGCTTTCCTTGCTGGAGGGCAGGCGCTTGAAGAACAGGAAGACCGCCGCGGAGGACAGCACCATCAGCGCGATGATGCACAGCGTGGCGACATTGGTGAGCCAGGAAAAGAGCGTCAGCACCGGATCGGCGCGCATGACGATGAACGCGGTCACGACGATCAATGCCACGGCCGATTGCACGAGCGATCCGATGTGCGGGCTGCTGTGCAGCGGATGGGTACGGCCCAGCGTCGTCGGCAGCAGCCCTTCTCGGCCGCTCGCGAAGAAATAGCGCGACGCCGAATTGTGAAACGCGAGCAGGCCGGCATAGACGCTCGTGATGAAGAGCACGCTCATGGCATTGGTCAGCGCATGGTTCGCGTAATGATCCGACAGCGAATAGAGGAACGTCGTCGGATCGGCGAGCGCGGTCAGCGTTTTGACGATGTCGTCCACGCCGGCGCCGACGATCATGCACCAGACCGAGAAGCAATAGAACGCGCCGATCAGCAGCACCGAGATGTACGTGGCGAGCGGCACCGTGCGCTGCGGGTCTTTGGCTTCCTCGCTATAGATCGTCGTGGCCTCGAAGCCGATGAAGGTCGCGAAGCAGAACAGGAAGCCGATGGCGGGCGTTCCGCTCATGAACGTGTGCGGTGTGAAAGACGCCAGATTGACGCCGTGCGCGCCACCGCTGTGGAGGATCGCGATATCGAGCACCAGCACGACGACGTACTCGCCGATGACGAGCAGCGACAGCACCTTCGCGGAAAGATCGATCTGCCGGTAGCCAAGCACGGCGATGCTCGCGAGTGCCGCAAGCGAATAGACCCACCAGGGCGCGCCGATACCGAAATGGGATGACCCGAAGCCCGCCGCGACCGCGCCGAACATGCCGTACAGGCCGATTTGCATCGTGTTGTACCCGAGCAGGGCGAGCAGCGCCGCCGCGCCACCCGCCGTTCCGCCCAGGCCACGCGCGGTGAACGCATAGAAGCCGCCTGCGTTGGTGACGTGACGCGCCATTGCGGTATAGCCGGCCGCGAAGAGCAGCAGGATCACGACGGTCGCGATGAGCAACGAAGGCGTGCCTGCACCATTGCCGAGCATGATGCCGATCGGAAAGCCGCCGGCGATCGCCACGAGCGGGCCCGCCGCCGAAATGACGAAGAAGACGATGAACCCCAGTCCCAGCGCGCCTTTGCGCAGCTCGGTCGAGGGTGTAGGTTCCATAGCGACGCTCATTGGTTCTCTCCAGGTGGTCAGGCATGGGTTGACCCGCATCGGTGAGCGCTCATGCGATTCACGTGCGGTCATGTGTTGCTGGAGAATTTAGAAAACCAAAATACGCCACCGGCAGCACAAATTGGCAATGCGCAAGCGCGTTAGGGTTTTTGCCTAGGCAATGCATGGGTTCGTCGCGACATCGCGTGAGCGAAACAACGCAGGACGGTCCCCAAAGGGTGTGAATCGAAAGGATGGCGAAAGGTCTGTCTCAGAACCGGCGCTGTGTCTGCGACGGAAGCTCGCCGAAGAGGTCGCGGTATTCGCGGGCGAAGTAGCTCAAATGCGAGAAGCCGTAACGCGCGGCGGCATCGCCGATGAGCAGTTCTTCCGCACTGGTGGAGCGCAGCAGGCGACGCACCGCGTTCAGCCGCATCGCACGCAGATATTCGACGGGCGTGACGTTCGCGACTCGCTGAAAGCTGGTTTGCAAGGTCCGGCGGCTGCACCGCAACGCACGGCACAGATCGAGCGCGGTGACGGGCTCGGGCGCATTCTCGCTGGCGATGCGTTCGCAACGCCGGACGATATCGCTGTAGGTGGCGTGAGTCAGGTCGCGCTTCGACACCCCGCTCGCGCTTTCGAGCAGGCCGAGCAGCACGCCCAGCACTTCGTCCTGAAAGAGTTTGACCGATGCGGGATGCGTGAGCGCGGCAGGATTGGCTTCGGCCGCGTCGAGGACGGGAACGAGCCGCTGCTGCAGCACTTGCGCGGCATCGTCGGAGACCGGCAGAACGTTGCGCTTCCACTGCCGCGCCACATCGTCCCCAACGGTAACCGCAACCAGTTCGTTCATCTGTTCGACGGGCAGGCTCACGCCGGCATAGTGCATCGCTTCCGGCGTATAGAAGCGAAACTCCTCGCCGGGGCTCAGCAGCATCAGCGCGAATCCGTTGATCCTTTGCCCCTGGAAGGTGCCGGCGAGCGGAGCCGAAAGCGGCACGGCGATCGACGCGTAGCCGGCAGGAGACACCCCCGCCTGCACGATGCGCCGATTGGTCGACTCGCGAAAAAAATGAAACGCCGACGACGTGGCCTCGACGACCTTGCTTTCGAATCGGCCGGGCGTCATCTGCCGGTAGACCTGCTCCCAGCCGCTGACGGCAAGCGAATGGTCGTGCACATCGACGAGCGAGCTGACTTTGAAGTCCATCGCCTCCTCTCCTTGATGTTGCTATCTTAAAGCAGGAGCATGCTGTCGGATCGCTCGTCAAAAATACGCGTCATTGCCTGCGTGGGCGCTTGCTGCCGGACACGCCACGTCGTCTGCGCATGCTCAATGCGCGATGCAGACGGACTTCGTTTCGGTACAGGCTTCGACCGCGTACTTGCCGAACTCGCGACCGATGCCCGACTGCTTGTATCCGCCAAAGGGCATCGAAGGGTCGAGCGGCACGTGACAGTTCACCCACACGGTGCCCGCCTCGATCTTCTGGGTGAGATTCATCGCCGCGCGCAAGTCGTTCGTCCAGAGGCTCGCGGCGAGCCCGTAGGGGGAGTCGTTGGCGAGCCGCAAGGCCTCTTGCGGATCGTCGAACGGGACGAGCGCCAGCACCGGTCCGAACACTTCCTCGCGGACGATCGCGGCGTCGGCGGGAACGTCCGCGATCACCGTGGGCCGCACATAGTACCCGGGCCGGTCCACGGGCGTGCCGCCCGCGAGAAAGCGCAAGCCATCCGCCTTCGCCCGCGCGATATGCGCTTCGACGCACGCCCGATGATGCGAAGAAACCAGCGGATTGATCTGGGCGGCAGGATCGATGCCCGGGCCGAGGGTCATGGAACGCGCGATATCGGCGAGCCCGTCGGCGATCTGCCGGTATTTGCTGCGATGCACGTAGATGCGCGAAACCGCGGCGCAGACCTGCCCCTGATTCAGGAAGCCGCCCGCCAGCGCGCCTTGCACGGCCTGGTCGACGTCCACGTCGGCCAGCATGATCGCCGGATTCTTGCCGCCGAGCTCCAGCGAGAAACGGGTCATGTTCTGCAGGGCGGCGGCGCCGATCAACTTTCCTGTCGGCGTCGAGCCGGTGAACGTGATTTTCGCGATGCCGGGATGCGATGCTAGCGCCGCACCGCATTCCCGGCCGCCCGTCACGACATTGAAGACGCCCGCGGGCACGCCGGCTTCCGTGGCGAGTTCCGCGAGGCGAAGCGCCGTCAGCGGCGTCTCCGGCGACGGCTTGATGACGATGGTGCAGCCTGCCGCGAGCGCGGGAATCAGCTTCCATACGGCGATCATCAACGGGAAGTTCCACGGCACGATGCCGGCCACCACGCCCACCGGTTCCTTGCGCGTGAAGGCCGTATAACGCGCGCCCGGCGGGAACGGAATCGACACGTCGAGCGTTTCACCGGTGATCTTCGTCGCCCAGCCGGCCATGTAGCGCACGTATTCCACCGTCGCGCCGACTTCGATGGCGCGTGCGATGTTGATCGACTTGCCCTGGTTGAGCGTTTCCAGTTGCGCCAGCTCTTCGGCATGGGTCTCGATCACGTCCGCAAGACGCAGAAGAATGCGCTCGCGGTCGGCGGGACGCAGGCCGCTCCAGACGCGGTTGTCGAACGCTTCACGTGCGTTCGACACCGCGCGATCGACGTCGGCGGCGTCTGCGTCGGGCACGGTCGTCAATACTTCGGCGGTCGAAGGATCGAAGACGTCGAGCCGCCGCGTGGAATGCGCCGGACACGACGCGCCGTTGATGAACAGACCGGGTTCCCGTCCGAGAAATGCGCGGACGCGCGCGTCGATGACGATCTTCGTCTCATTAGTCGCTGTCATGTTTTCTGTCTCGCCTGGTTCGTGACCGGACCGGTGGATGCGCGCAAACCGCGCGTGGCCCGGCTCCTTCGGGCGACTTTAGGCGCGGCGGTTCGGGAGCGTTAGCGCAAATCGGCAGCGGCTGGTGATACGCGGGTAAACGTTCATGATCGGCCGCACCGCTATCGATCTGTTCGCGAACCAAATACGCAATGCTCGAACGGCTGGCCCTTCCGGAAAAAACGCTCCTGCATGAGCGCGGCCTCGGCGGCGTTGATCAGCATGAGCATCGCGAAGCGCTCGCCGTCGGCATGCGCGACGATGGCGAAGCTTCGCGGATCGAAGCCCTGATTGAAACGCGGATCGCTCGTGACGATGTCCTCGTCGTCATGCAAGCCTTTGCAGCGTGCGTCGTCGACGATATTCCAGCTCTGCGGCAATCGCAGCAGCACATCGGAAACGTCTTCCTCGCGAGAAATGACGCTCGCGCACGTATGCATGCGACGCTGAAACCATCCCGGTGCGCCGGCCGGCTCGACGGGCATCGCGGCCAGTGCAAACAGCAACATGCCAGAGTCGGCTGTGTCCGATTCGAGATTCGCAACGGTCAGGAAGTCGATCATGCTGAATAGCTCCTCCAGGGGCCGCGCGCGACGACGCGGCTTACGATGAAGAAAGCTTAGGTGCCGGGCGCCATGAGCCGATAGCATGAATCGGCAAGAAAAGCACATCGCCCCGCGCGGACCTCGGCGTCGCGCGGGGCCGCCGGACACGGTCTATAGATTGGACCGGGCGACCTCGAGTGCCTCGCGCAGGATGTTTCGATCGACGATCTGGTTGGCGAGTATGAGCAACAGCTTTGCGTTCATCAATTCGGCCTGTGCCTCGCTGAGATCGCGCTGAGCCGCGATCAGCTCCTCGTAAAATGCATCGGGTTCGGCCAGATTCAGTTCGTGGTTCAGCATCGCTCGTACTCCGCTTCAGGTTGACGGGCGAGGCAGCGCCCAATGGCCGCCTCTATTTTCTCGACATCGAACTCGCGCCACCGTGCAGCGACATATTGATCCGGGCGGATCAGGTAAACGGTGCCGGGACGTGCGTCGTAGCGCTGCGCGACGAGTCCTTCGGCATCGACGATGTCAGCCGCCGAACCCGGTTGACCAATGTTCAGCACCTTCACGGATGCACCCGATGCGGCAATCTGGCCGGGCGTGGCGGCCGCTCCGAACGTCAGGACCGTAAAGCCATCGCCGAGCTGGTTGAGCAGCCATTCCGTGCGGCCGTTGCGCAGGACGGGCGCGTCGGCGCAATTCGTGCCCGGACGCATCGTCCTTGCGAACGCCGACTCGTCGGGTGTGTTCAACGGGGACTCCACATAGGGTGTAGGCGTGGACAGCCGGCCGCTATTGACGAGTGCCCGCGCAAACGGTTCGGTTTCCGCAAGCGACAGGACTGCGTCGCGAAGCACGCGGCTCGTGCGGCTTTTGGGCGTGATGAAATCGGTCGATCGCGTCGAGTTGCGCAGATTGTCGTCGGCGGCAAATGCACGCTCGGCGTGGTAGCTGTCGATCAGCGCTTCAGGCGCGCGCCCATCGAGCACCAGCTTGAGCTTCCAGACGAGATTGTCGATATCCTGCACACCGGTATTGGCACCGCGGGCACCGAATGGCGAGACCTGGTGCGCGGCGTCACCGGCAAACAGCACGCGTCCGTAACGGAAGTTATCGATGCGGCGGCACGCAAACTGATAGACCGACACCCACTCGAGTTCGAAGTCCACGCCCTTGCCGAGCATGGCCTGGATTCTCGGGATGACGTTTTCCGGCTTCTTTTCCTCGGCAGGGTCGGCATCCCAGCCGAGCTGGAAATCGATGCGCCAGACGTTATCCGACTGCTTGTGCAGCAGCACGCTCTGCCCGCGATGGAACGGCGGGTCGAACCAGAACCAGCGCTCGGTCGGGAACTCGGCGTTCATGACCACGTCGGCGATGAGGAAGCGATCCTGGAAGAACTGTCCCGTGAACCCCGCGCCCAGCATCTTGCGGGTGTCGCTGTTCGCGCCGTCGCAGGCGATGACCCAGTCCGCTTCCATCTTGAAGATGCCGTCCGGCGTCTCGACGTTCAATGTCGCGTGATCCGGGCCCTGTGAAAGGCTGACGAGCTTGTGCTTCCAGCGCAGATCGACGAGCGGATGCTTGTCGCATGCATCGACCATGTATTCTTCAAGGTAGTACTGCTGAAGATTGATCATGGCCGGCATCTTGTGTCTGGGCTCGGGCAGCAGGTCGAACGCGTAGACCGGCTTGTCCTCGAAAAAAACCCGTCCGACCTTCCAGCTCACACCTTTCTCGACCATGCGTTCGCCGACGCCCAGTCGATCCCAGACCTCGAGCGCGCGCTTCGCATAGCAGACTGCACGGGAACCGATGCTCACGGTGTTGTTGTCGTCGAGCACGACGGCGGGGATGCCGCGCGCGGCGCAATCGAGCGCGGCCGTGAGGCCGATGGGCCCGGCGCCGACGATGACGACCGGGTGTCGCTTGACGGTGCCTTCCTTTTGCTCGGCGGACTGGCGGTAGACAAACTCGGGATACGTGTAGGTCTTCAACATGGGGCGTCTCCGCTCAGTCCTGATGGGCACGCGTTGCGAGCTCGCCTGCATGCATCCAGGCTGCATGCTTGGGCGCGCGTTTGGTTTGCGACCACTCTTCGAGCATCACCCATTTCACGTCGTCGAGCCGCTTCATCTGCTCAGCCGTGGCGCAATCCGCGGCCAGCTCGACCCGGTGGCCGTTGGGGTCGAAAAAGTAGATCGACTTGAAGATCGTGTGGTCGGTCACGCCGACCACCTTGATGCCCGCCGCCGTCAGGCGCGCCTTCGTTTCGACGAGCGTCGCTTCGCTGTCGACTTTGAACGCGATGTGCTGGACCCAGTCGGGCGTGTTGCTGTCGCGCCCCATCGGAGGCGAATTCGGGATCTCGAAGAAGGCCAGCACGTTGCCGCCGCCGGCATCGAGGAACACGTGCATGTAGGGATCGGACGCCTTCGTTGACGGAACGCGGTCTTCAGCGATAGCGAGCACGAACTCCATGTTGAGGTGCTTGCGATACCATTCGACGGTTTCCTTGGCATCTTTGCAGCGGTACGCGACGTGATGGATACGTTCGATTTTCACCGGGCTTCTCCTTGGGGATGGTGGGTGCCAGTTAGTAACTATGGTTACGAAGTGGATGTGTGAAGAGTAGAGCGTCGGCTCACGGATGGTCATCGGTGAAATCCCGTACTGAGCTGATCTATGTCAAGTTTTTGAGGCGTGGCGTCGAGTGCCAATAACATCTGTTACGATAAAGACATGAACCTGCTGAAGTTCTTCCCCTATCGCGTCGCCAGGCTTGCGGATGCCGTCAGCCGTGCGGTCGCACCGGTGTACGCGGAGCGTTTCGGCTTGTCGCGCGACGAGTGGCGCGTGCTGGCGGCGCTCGCCGAAGAGAACCAGATGAAGACGACGGATCTGATCGCGCACACCACGCTCGACAAGATGCAGGTGAGCCGCGCATTGGCGCGCATGGAGAGTGCGGCGCTGATCGAGCGCGCCCCGGACCCGGAAGACGGGCGTGCGCGCATCGTGCGCCCGACGGGCGCTGCGCGAAAGCTCTATCAGAAGATCGTGCCGATGGTTCAGGCGCGGGAGGCTTTTCTGCTTGAAGCGCTTACGCCGCAAGAGCGCGAGGTGCTGCTTGGCGCGATGGACAAGGTCATGGAACGTGCGCTGCAGTTGGAGCGGCAGGGGTGATGGGTGAGGTACTGGCGGATATCGACTGCGGATTCAACCCGTCGATGCAATACACTTGAAGCTGCATGGCAGCAAGGCGTGTTGCAATGAAATCAGGGTCGGACTGACAGGCCCACTGCACGAGACCTAAAAAATTGTCACGATGTTATGTTGCCCGGGCGCGCGGCTTGCGTGAGCTTTTTGGGACGTCAAAGCCACACCTCATTAACTGACATGTGCTCTATGGTGCTATCACTCCGCTATTTGGGAGTTTTGGGAATCTGCGCTTTGTTCGCGGCTTGCGGACAGATTGCACCCGAACATGCTGCGTGCAGGGTTGATTCCTGTCGCATGCGACACGATGTGCTGCAATCCGGCGAGGCGTCATGGTATTCGGCAACGTTCCAGGGGCATCTGACCGCGAACGGAGAACGCTATGATGGCGGCGCATTAACGGCTGCCCATCGAACATTGCCGCTCGGCAGCTATGTGCGCGTCAGTTCGTTGGCAACAGGAAAGTCGGTCGTCGTGCGTATCAACGATCGCGGACCCTACATCAAACGCCGAATTATCGATCTCTCTTATGCCGCGGCGAAGACCTTGGGTTTGACGGACGCACGGTCGATGCATGTGCGCATTGAACGTGTAGAGAGCACCGCGAACGCACAGACGGAGTCGGACGACGGCGGAATCTTGATGACGGGAAACGGCAGTCGGTAAAAAACACGCGGGACGTCAACGGGTTGACTCCGCAGTGTAGAACGGACGTCCGAGTGTCCAGCCGGGGCGATTCGCACATGGCTTGAGATGGCCGAACGAGGACATCAACGGTCACTCGGCGTGATCAAGCACCCGCAACGGTTCGTTCTGAACCTGGCGGTATCCCCCGGCAATCCGCGACGAACCAGAAAAAAACCCGACCGGCATTCAAGCCGATCGGGTCTTTCGCGTCTGGCCGGCTTACCGGCCGCCATCGCATAACGCAGCGCGTCTCAAGCGCAGCATCCGCGCATCAATTCGCAGCCGGGCTGCTGGCCGGCATCGCAGGAGCCGCATCCGTGGCACTGGCCGCAGCAGGCACCGCGGCCGAAGGCGTTTCACTCGCCGGCACGCCCGGCACAGCACTCGCCCCCCCGCTCGCCGGCACCGCCACTCCCGACGCCCCCGCCGGCATCGAAGCCCCCGGCGCTCCCGCACCCGGATCCTCATTTTTCGGTGCCCCCGGCACCGTCGGCGCATTCTCCTGCCCCGGCGCGCCATCCACATCCCCCGGATCGCCATAATTCGGCAGCGTGCTCGGCGCTTCCTCACCCTTGTACGTCAGCGACTTGCGCTGCTGCATATACGCGTCCCGCACGAACGAATACTTGTCGAGCGCCGCCTGCTGTAACAGATCCGTCGCACCCAGCAGATCCGACCGCGCGCTCACGAACTGCACGATATACATCGGATTGCGCGCAGCCGGCTCGATGTAGTTCAGCAGGTTGAAGCGCACATCGACCGCGCGCCCGACGCCGTCACGGAACGAGCTCGGCCCGAAGATCGGCAGCACGAGATACGGACCCGACGGCACCCCCCAGCGCGCGAGCGTCAGCCCGAAGTCCTGATGGTGCTTCGGCAGCCCCGCAGGCGTTGCGATATCGAACAGCCCCGCCACCCCGAACAGCGAGTTCATTGCCATCCGCATCACGTCCTGGGTTGCATCGGTGATGCGCAACTGCAGCAGGTTGTTCGCGATGTTGCCGAGATCGGCAATGTTCGAGAAGAAGTTGCTGATCGCCGTGCGGATCGGCGACGGCGTGACCTTCTGATACCCCTTCGCGATCGGCACCGCGATGTTCGTGTCGATCGTGTCGTTGACCGTGAATACCACACGGTTCATTGGCTCGAGCGGATCGTCCGCGCTGCGGTTAGGGCCGGTCGCGCAGCCGCTCAGCATGACGCCGGCAGCGAGCGTCGCCGCAATCATTCGCACTTTATTCATTGCTTCCCTGCAATTGTTTTTTTGCGCGCTTCGCGCGCGGTTTGCCCATCAGCACCGGCTGGAACACCACGGCGCCGACCAGCGTGCACGACAGCGCAAGCGCAAGCAGCTTGCCCATGCTGGCGGTACCCGGATGGTGCGACAGCCACAGGCTGCCGAATGCTGTGGCGGTAGTCGCGGCGCTGAACAGCACCGCATGCGTAAGACTCGAATGCAGCAGGCCGGTCTGCCCGGCTCGCCATGCCATCACGAAGTACACCTTGAACGCCACGCCGACGCCGAGCATCAGCGGCAGCGCGATGATGTTGGCGAAGTTGAGCGGCATGCCGAGCACGACGCTCATCTCCAGCGTCACGAGCGCGGAGACGAGCAGTGGCACCAGCGTGCGCAGCACGTCGCCGAAGCGGCGCAGCGTGATCCACAGCAGGATCGTGATCGACAGGATCGACCAGGCGGCCGCATGCAGGAACGCACTGATGATCGTGTCGGCCGAATGCAGGATCGAGATCGGCCCGCCGATCGTGCCCGGCTCCGCCGCCTTTACCGCCTTCGCGAAGCGGCGCAGCATCGTGTCGTCGTTCGGATCGACGCCCGCCGGAATCTTCGGCGAGATCTGCACGAGCGCCTGGCCGTTCGGCGCGACCCAGTCGCGCACGAGCTGCGGTGGCAGCGTGTCGCGCGTGATGTCCTGCGGCTGGAGCAGCGTCGCGAGCTGGTTGAGCGCGATGCGCAGCGGCTCGGAGAACGCGCGTTCGGCGCGGTCGCGCGTCGCGCTGTCGGCGGCGGCGAGCTTCTTCAGCGACGCGGACAGGTGCTCGGCGGCAGCCGCGCCGGGGCCGGGGTAATCCTCGGCCGCGTAGCCGAGCAGGTCGGCCACGCGTTTGAGCGCGGCGACGCGCTGCACGTCGCTGGCGGGCGGCGCGGCAGGCTGGGTCAGCGCGGGCAGCAGGTCGGTCGCGGCTGCCGCGATCGACGCGCGCTTGGCCGCCTGATCGGCCGGGATGAAGGTCGACAGCGTCGTCGTGCGGCCGACCTCGGGCAGCGCGTCGAGGCGCTTCGCGGCCGCGTCGGCTGCGGTGAGCGACGGCGCAAGCATCGTGACGTCGTTGATCGATGCCTCGGGCGAGTCCTTCAGCGCGAGCAGCGTCGCCATCGATTCGCTGTGCGGGTCCTTCAGGTGCAGCGGGTTGAAGTCGAAGCGCAGGAACGTCAGCAGCGGCGTCGCGCCGAGCACGACGGCGATCGTGCCGATCAGGATCGGCGTGCGGTGCCGGTCGAGAAAATCGTCGACGGGCGCGAGGCGCGGGAAGCCCGGCGTCGTCGATTCGCCCGGCGGCGCGAACAGGCGCAGCAGCGCGGGCATCAGCGTGACCGTGGTCGTCAGCGCGACGAACATCCCGACGCCCGCGATCAGGCCCAGCTCGGAGACGCCGCGATACGCGGTGGGCAGGAACGAGAAGAAGCTGGCGGAGACGGCGGCGGTGGCGAGCGTGAGCGGCATGCCCATCGCGTGCGCGGCGCCGATCAGCGCGTGGTCGATGCGCGGGTCGCGAAAGCGCTCCTCGCGGTATTTCACGCCGTACTGGATCGCGAAGTCGACGCCGAGGCCGACGAACAGCACCATGAACGCGACCGAGATCATGTTGAACGAGCCGACCATCATCAGGCCGAGCGCGGCCGTCACGACGAGGCCGACCGTGAGCGTGACGAGCACCGACGCGATCATCCGCTTGGAGCGCAGCGCGAGCCACAGGATCACGAGCACGACGACCATCGTCGCGATGCCGTTAACCGCAGCGCCGTCCTGCACCGACGCGAACTCCTCGTCGGCGAGCGGCTGCTCGCCGGTCAGGTGCACCACCGCGCCGAAGCGCTTGTCGAGGTCGAGCGTGCGCGCGGTTTCGCGGATCGTCCGGGTCGTCTCTTCGCCTGCCCTGAGCGCGCCGTAGTTGATGACGGGCTGAACGGTGACGAACGCGCGCGCCGGCTGGCGGGCCGCGTCGCTGTCGACGAGCCCGCGCCACGAGAACGCGGCGGGCTTGCCGGCCAGCACGTCGTCGACGGTCGCGGCGCTGCGCGACAGCAGCCTGGCCATGCCGGGCAGCTTCACCTGCCCGGACTGCAGCGGCAGGCCGAGCGTCGTCGACAGCGTGGTGGCGAGCCCGGTCAGGCTCGGGTTCTTCGCCAGCTCGTTGATGAGGGGGCGGGCGCTCGCGAGCTGCGCGGTGGTGCTCGCGGCTTCCTCCGGCGACAGGAACAGCAGGCCGTTGCGCTCAAAGAACGGCCCGCCGCCCGGCTCGGCCACCTGGCCGATGCGTCCGGCCCTGGCCTGTTCCTCGAGGCCGGCCGTCAGCGCATGCGCCGCGGCGGTCGCGAACTCGGGCGCGGGCGCCTCGACGACCGCGAGGATCGTGCCGTTGCGTTGCGGAAACGCGCGGTCGATCGCGTCGCCGAGCGCCGCCCATTCCGGATCGGCATCGACGAGCTTGCTGATGTCCGTGTTGATTTTGAAATGATGCGCGACGTAGACGCCGCTGAACGCGGCGATGACGAGCGACAACACGACGACCAGAATCGGGCGTCGTACCGACCACGCAACGAGTCGAACGATAAGATGAGTCACCATGGGACGGCGGAGTGGGGTACGAAAGGGCAAAGTGTCCAAGTATACCGGCGCATCGAACCGTCAGTCGCCTTCATGGGGCTGTTTAGGGCTGTTACCGGCTGCGAAGGTTATTTGCTGGCTAATGCAAGAATCCTGCCTGGCCAGGCACGACGCTCGCCGGCGCCGCGCCCGGCCGCATTGCGCGGGAAGCACGTTCTGAGTTAGTGTGCGTTCACTTCCGATGCGCGGCGGTCCGCTTGCGTGCGCTGGCCGGGCACCGTGACAATGACGAAGCGGCGCCAGAGGTAACAGTCGATCACGATGCGGCATCCTGTCATCAGGCCCGGTATACTGGGTCAGACCGGTCGGTGCGCCGCGCCGGCCATCTTTCCTTACGAGTGCGATATCCGTATGAAACGTCATCTGTTTGCTTTCCTCGCCGCGGCCACCGTGTCCGCCACGGTGTCGATTTCCGCTTATGCGCAGAGCGCGCCGGTCGACGTGGTCCGGAACGCGGTCGAGGGTACCGTCAATGCGATGAAGGCCGATCCGGTCGCGCGCACCGGCGACATGGCGAAGGTCACGCAGGTCGTCCAGAGCCACTTCCTGCCCGCGACGAATTTCGAGCGCACGACGCGCATCGCCGTCGGTGACGCCTGGAAGCAGGCGACGCCGCAACAGCAGGAGGAGCTGTACAAGCAGTTCAAGCTGCTGATGACGCGCACCTACGCCGCGTCGCTCGCGCAGCTCGGCAGCCAGGACGCGAAGTTCTCGTTCAAGCCGGGCGCTCCGGCCGGCACGGATGCGCTCGTCGAGTCGACGGTGACGACGCCGGGCGACAGCCAGTCGGTCGGCTACCGGCTCGGCAAGGTCGGCAGCGACTGGAAGATCTACGACATCGACATGTCCGGCGCGTGGCTGATCCAGGTCTATCAGGGGCAGTTCAAGGCCCAGCTCGCGCAGGGCGGCATCGACGGCCTGATCGCCTTCCTGACCAAGCACAACGCACGCACGAACTGACCGCCACGGCGGCGTGCGGTGCAAGAAGGGGCGCGATTCGCGCCCCTTTTTTATCGTCCACACGGTCAGCGCCGCCGATGCTCGACCGCGAACTTGATCATCTCGGCCTGTCCCTCGATGCCGAGCTTGCGCTTCAGGTTCAGCCGGTGGGTCTCGACGGTGCGTACCGACAGGCCGGTCTGATGCGCGATCTGCTTGCTCGACAGCCCTTCGGCGAGCGCGTCGAGGATGTCGCGCTCGCGCGGCGTCAGGCGTTCGAGCGGCGACGCGGCCGCGCTCGCGTGGATCATCCGGGCCGCGAGTCCTTCGCTGAAGAACGTCTGGCCAGCGAGCACCGCGCCGATCGCACGGACGATCTCGCTCGCGGGGGAGTCTTTCAGCAGATAGCCGCTCGCGCCCGCCCGCACTGCCTGCGTCACGTATTCGATGTTGTCGTGCATCGACAGCATCAGCACCCGGATGCCCGGAAAGCGCTCATGAAAAATCCCGGCCAGCGCGATGCCGTTCATCCCGTTCATGCCGACGTCCATCAGCGCGAGATCGGGATCGAGCGCCTCGGCGAGCGCCAGCGCCTCGTCGGCATTGCCGGCCTCGCCGACGACGCCCAGGTCGGCGGCTTCGAGCCGCATCCGCAGGCCGTCGCGCACGAGCGGATGGTCGTCGACGAGCAGGAGCCGGGCAGCGGGCCGCGCGGCGGTGTCTGGAGCGGTCATGGGCGAGGGGCCTCCTGTCAGTCGGATGAAGTCAGCGGGACGCGCGCGGCGACCAGCGTGTGGCCGGCCTGCGACGCGATCGTCAGCGCGCCGCCGAGCGCGTCGAGGCGCTCGCGCATGTTGCGCAGGCCGATGCCGTCGCGTGCGTCGGTCTGCGTGCGTTCGGCGTCGAAGCCGCAACCATTGTCGGCGATGGTCAGCGTCACCGCATGCGCGGCGACGTCCAGCGTGACGGCGGCGCGCGATGCGTGCGCGTGGCGCAGGATGTTGCTCAGCGCTTCCTGTGCGATCCGGAACAGCGCGGTGTTGACCGCGGCCGGCAACGGCCGCATGCCGCCGTGCGCGACCTGCGTGTAGCCGATCTCGATGCCGGTTTCGGTGCTCAGCTCGCGCACCAGCTGCTCGAGCGCGGCCGCGAGGCCGAGATCGTCGAGCATCGCCGGGCGCAGCGCGTGCGAGATGCGGCGCACCTCGCGCAGCGTGTCGCCGAGCCGCCCGATGCCGGACGCGAGCGCCTGCTCCGCTTCGGGCATGCGCGCGGTGCCGCGCTCGAAGCGCGCGAGCGCGGACTCGAGCATCAGTTTCGCCGACACCATCATCTGGCTGATGCCGTCGTGCAGCTCGCGCGACAGCCGCGCGCGCTCCTGTTCCTGCGATTCCACCACGCGCTGCGCGAGCCGCTTGAGCTTCGCGTCGGCGCTGCGCGATTCGCTGACGTTCAGCACCAGCGCGCACACGGCGATCGCGGCCGCGCCGGCCAGCGCAATCGCGGTGAGCCACGCCATCGTGCGGTCGATGTTCGCCGATGCGCGCGCGTCGATGCGCTGCAACGCGGTGTCGACGTCGTCGAGATAGATGCCGGTGCCGAGCATCCAGCCCCAGCGCTCCAGCGCGACGACGTAGCCGAGCTTCGGCGCGAGGTGGCCGGTGGACGGGCGCTGCCACATGTAGCGCACGTAGCCGCCGCCGTGCGACGCGGCGGCGATCAGCTGCTGGATCGTCAGGCCGCCTTGCGGGTCGCGCATCGCCCAGTAGTTGTGGCCGACGCGCGCCGGCTCGCGCGGATGCATCAGTGCGTTGCCGTGCAGGTCGTACACGAAGAAATAGCCGTCCGGCCCGAAATCCATCTTCTGCAGCATCGCCAGCGCCTGCATGCGCAGCAGCGCGTCGTCGCGCGCGTTGCGGCCGCTCGCTTCGTAGAGCGGGGTGATCGCGCTGGTCGCGAGATCGACGTAATGCCTGAGCTCGATTTCCTTGCTCGACAGGTACGCGGCCTGGATCGTCGCGTGCTGGGTGCGCGCGAGCGACGTCGCCTGCTGGCGCACGCCGATGCCGATGCCTGCGATCGCGACGAGAAAGGGCACGATCGCCAGAAGGAAGATCTTCGCTTTGAGTTTCATGATGGCCTTGGCCGGCCGCGATCACGTGCGTCGGCCGGGACGCGGGCGGGGCCGGCGCACGTGCCGCTCGCCGGAGCGCCCAGGCGGTATTGTCCGCGATTTTGCGCGCGCGAGGGCCTCGAGCGTTATGCCGACGCATTCGGCGGCATGCAGCAGGACGTCGCGTTCTGCTCGCTGCAGCCCGGCGCGCAGTAACCCCATTCCTCTCCGTCTCGACGCCGCCTCTCGCAGACGGCGCTTCCCGTTCCGCGCGGCCGGCAAGCACAAGCTGCATCACGTCTTCATCGCCCGACTCGACGCGCATCGACCCGCCGGTCGATTTCATGATTCACGTCGAAGCGGCGTAAGCCGCTATTGGGGCGCGTCCGCTGCGCCTGCTTCCCGATTGCGATTCGTCTCAGGTTATTGCGACGAATTAGTCCTTGTCCTATCCAATTTCGTCGCATGACCCATCTTCGTCTCATGGTTCCAGGATCAAGCGACTCATAAACTCGTCTTTCTTGCCAACTGTCATTTTTAAATCGCCATGTCAGGTCCGGGTCCCCACGACACACATGCAGTTTCTCCGTGCTGCAAGAACCGGAATGACCGGAGTTCAAACCGAATGAATAGAGATATGCAGCGCAAGCGGATAACAGGCAGCACACGCGCCGTATGCGCGATCGACACCTTTCTTATCGTCGTCATTGCGGGAATCGTGCATCAGGGTTCGCTGTGGAATCTCGCTGCACTCCGAATCGAATGGCTGCTGATCGGCGTCAGTGCGCTGATCGCAGCATTCGCGCTGCGGCTCGCCGGAATCGGACTCGAAGGCCGCACGCGACCGGCGACGCGCTACGCGTTGCGAACTGTCGCACTCTGGTTTGTCGTGCAAGGATTCGTACTGCTGAAAATGATTGCGCTGACAACCGTCACGGCCACGCTGCTCACATGGTTCTTCGTCTGGACGATCGGCGTCGCGATCGTGCTCGCCGTGTTCCGGGCCGGACTGAGCATCGCCCACCGCCGCAGCCTGCATGCGCCGGGCACGCCGTCCCGTGTCGCGATCGTCGGCGGCGGCGACTCGATCGAACGTCTCACGGAATCGATCGGCACGGCTGGCGCGTCGCGTTACCGGTTCGTCGGCGCCTATTGCACGACCGGCCACGCGATCAGGCGCGATGCCGGCACCTTCGTCGCCACCGATCTTGCGTCGTTCGCCGCCTTTGCCCGCGCCGAGTACGCGGACGAAATCTGGATCGCGCTGCCGCTCGACGACGACGCCACGATCTCCCGCGTGATCGACGAGTTCCGCAACGATTTCGTCGAGCTGCGGTTGATGCCCGACGTCAGCAAGCACGCGCTGTTCGGCAGTCACGTCGAGGACATTCTCGGCGAACCGGCGATCTCGCTGGCTGCGCCGCCGTTGTCGCGCGGTGCGCGGGTCGCAAAGGCGATCTTCGATCGCGTGTTCGCCGCCGTGGTCCTGATCGTGCTGATGCCGCTGCTGCTCGTGGTCGCCGCGGCCGTCAAGCTGACGTCGCCGGGCTCCGTGCTGTTCACGCAGAAGCGGCGCGGCGCGGACGGCCACACGTTCGACATCTACAAGTTCCGCACGATGCGCGCGCACGTCGAGCAACCCGGCACGGTCGCCCAGGCCACGCGCAACGATCCGCGCGTGACGAAGGTCGGCGCGTTCCTGCGCCGCACGAGCCTCGACGAGCTGCCGCAGTTCGTCAACGTGCTGTTCGGCGACATGTCGGTCGTCGGCCCGCGCCCGCATGCGGTGGAACACGACGCGCAATACCGCACGCTCGTCGACGGCTACATCCACCGTTACCGGATCAAACCCGGCATCACGGGCTGGGCGCAGGTCAACGGGCTGCGCGGCGCGACCGAACGGCTCGAAAGCATGCAGTCGCGCGTCGAGTACGACCTGTACTACCTGCGCAACTGGTCGTTCGCGCTCGATTTGCGAATCATCGGCGCGACGGTGTTGCACGGATTCGGTCACCAGAACGCTTACTGAGCGACCCATGTGCGTCGCCCCGGCGCCCCCCACGTACGAATAGGCCAACCCTTGAAATTCTCGCTCTCCCGTTCCCTTGACCGCCGTCGCCATCCCGCGGCTGCGAGCGCGCCGTCGCCGTCGCCTTCGCCCGGCGCCGTGCGCGCATGCGTCGCCGTGCTTTGCTGCGCGGTGTTGTCGGGCTGCGCGTTCGCACCGGGGATGAAGATGCCCGACACGGCCAGCCTGCAGGTGTCAAGCGGCGACGCGCACACGCCGGCCACGGCGGCGCCGGTGTCGATCTCCGAAATCGACGCGACGCTGATCCGCCAGTTGAAGGCCGACGAGCGCAGCGCCGCCGCGACCCAGGCCGGCGCGCTGCTCGGCCGCTCCACCGCCTATACGCTCGGCGCGGGCGACGTGCTGCAGGTCACCGTCTGGGACCACCCAGAACTGGCCGTCGCGCAAGGCCCGGCGCAGCAGACGAACACGCGCCCGTCCGACCCGCCGCAGGGGTTCGTGATCGACGACGCGGGCAACGTGCAGGTGCCCTATGCCGGCAACGTGCCGGTCGCCGGCCTGACGATCGACGGCGCGCGTCAGGCGATCACGGCCGCGCTCGCGCGCTATTTCGTCGCGCCGAAGGTCACGGTGCGCGTCGCGTCGTTCCGCGCGAAGCAGATTCATGTCGACGGCGAAGTCCGCACGCCCGGCACCGTGCCGGTCAACGACGTGCCGCTGACGCTTCATGAAGCCGTAGGCCGCGCGGGCGGCTTCACGTCGGAGGCCGACCAGAGCCGCCTCGTGCTGGTGCGCGGCGGCGTGTCGTATCCGCTCGACCTGCCCGGCATGCTGGCGCGCAACGTGAATCCCTCCAGCCTGCTGCTGCGCGACGGCGACCTGCTGCGCGTGGCGCCGCGCGAGGAAAACGGCGTGTACGTGATGGGCGAAGTGGCCCGGCCGATCACCGCGCTGCCGCTGCGCACGGGCCGGCTGACGTTGAGCGACGCGCTGTCGCAGGCCGGCAGCTTCAACAGCGCGAGCGCGAATGCCTCGCAGCTTTACGTCATCCGTGGCGCGACGAGCGATGCGCCGCGCGTGTTCCACCTCGATGCGCGCTCGCCCGTCGCGATGGTGCTGGCCAACCAGTTCGACCTGCAGCCGAAGGATGTCGTCTATGTGGACAGCAACAGCCTCGTGCGCTTCAGCCGCGTGCTGAACCTGCTGCTGCCGGCGATCAATGCCGGCCTGACGGGCGCGATCGTCACGAAATGACCGGGGAACGTCGCCATCGCCATCGCACAAGAGAAACCGGAGGAAACATGATTCGCAGCGTTCTCGTCGTCTGCACCGGAAACATCTGCCGCAGCCCGATCGGCGAGGGGCTGCTGCGGTGGCGACTGCCCGGTGTCGCGGTCGCGTCGGCCGGCACGTCGGCGCTCGTCGGGGAGCCGGCGGACGCACTCGCCATCGCCGTGTCGGCCGACGCCGGGATCGACCTCTCCGCGCACCGCGCGCAGCAGCTCACCGCGGCGCTGATTCGCGGCGCGGACATCGTGCTGACGATGGAGGCCAGCCAGAAGCGCGCGATCGTCGAGCGCTATCCGTTTGCGCTGGGGCGCGTGTTCCCGCTCGACAAGCAATGCGGCATGGATGTGCCGGATCCGTACATGAAGCCCGTCGATGCGTTCAGGCAGGCCTATTCCCAGATCGAACGCGGCGTGAACGCGTGGGTGCCGAAGATCGAGGCATTGAGATGAGTGTTGAATGATGAACAGAATTTTCATGAACCGGGCATCGGGCCCGTTACCCGAAACAGACCGGGGCGACGCGCCGGAACTCGTGCGGCATGTCGACCTGGTGCTGACGAACCGCTGGCTGGTGGCCGGCGTCACCGCGATCGTGTTTGCCGCCGGCGCCGCGTATGCGTTGCTGGCGCGGCCGGTGTACGAATCGAACCTGCTGATCCAGGTCGAAGACAACACGGGCTCGGCCGACTCCCTGCTCGGCAGCGTGTCGTCGCTCTTCGACGCGAAGATGCAGGCGGCGGCCGAGATCGAGATCCTCAAGTCGAGAATGGTCGTCGGCCATGCCGTCGAGAACCTGCGTCTGTATATCGACGCGACGCCGAAGCGCTTCCCGTTGGTCGGCAAGGCGATCGCCGCGCGCGCGCACGGCCTGTCCCGTCCCGGGTTGTTCGGATTCGGCGGATACGGCTGGGGCGCCGAGTCGGTCGACATCGGCACGTTCGACGTCCCGAAGGCCTTCGAGGGCGAAACGTTCGAACTGACGGCGCTGCCAGACGGCCGCTTCCGGCTGGAAAACGGCGACCTCGACCGGCCGATCGAAGGCGCGCTCGGGCAGTTGGTCGAATCGACGCAGGCCGGCGGCACGTTCCGGATCCGTGTGGACGCGCTCCATGCGCGGCCGGGCGCGGCGTTCCGCGTGGAGCGTCATTCCGCGCTCAAGGTGCTGCAGAAGCTGCAGAAGCACCTGAACGTGTCGGAGATCCGCAAGCAGAGCAACGTCATCAACGTGTCGCTGAAGGGTGAGGACCCGGACGCGGTCGCGAACATCCTCAATACGATCGGCACCGCGTACGTGGCCCAGAACGTCAAGCGCAAATCGGCCGAAGCCGAGAAGTCGCTCGCGTTTCTCGAGAACGTCGCGCCGCAACTGAAGCAGAACCTGGAACAGGCCGAAGCGAAATACAACGCGATGCGCCGCAAGCGCGGCACCTTCAACCTCGGCATCGAGGCGCAGGCCTACCTGCAGGACAGCATCGCCACGCAGGCGACGCTGCTGACGTTGCAGCAAAAGTACGCGGAAGCCTCGACCCGGTTCACGGCCGGCCACCCCGAGATGCAGGCGCTCGACCGGCAGATCGGCGGCGCGAAGCAGAAGATCGACGGGCTGGCGGGGCGCCTGCGCGCGTTTCCCGATATCGAGCAGGACGAACTGCGGCTGCGACGCGACGTCGAGGTCGGCAACGAGATGTACGTCGGCGTGCTGAACAACATCCAGCAGCTCAAGCTGGTGTCGGCCGGGAAGGTCGGCAACGTTCGCGAGGTGGACAACGCGCCCGTTCCGGAAGAGCCGGTCGAGCCGCGCCGGGCGCTGATCCTGGCGCTGTCCGCCATTCTCGGCATGATGCTGGGCGTCACGGCGGCCGTTGCGCGCGAATCGCTGTTCGGCGGCGTCACCGATGCGGACGACATCGAGCGCCGCACCGGACTGGCCGTCTACGGCACGATCCCCGATTCGGCGGCGCAGCGCGCTGCCGCGGCTTTGGCCGCCCGGCGCGGGTACATCCCGTCGCTGCTCGCCGACGAGAACCCGCACGACCCTTCCATCGAGAGCCTGAAAAGCCTGCGCACGGCACTCAGCCTGGCTCTGCTCGATGCGGACAACAACCGCGTGCTGTTGACCGGGCCGAGCCCCGGTGTCGGCAAGTCGTTCGTGTCGGCCAACCTGGCGGCCGTCATGGCCGCCGCCGGTCAGCGCGTGCTGCTGGTCGATGCCGACATGCGGCGCGGTCACCTGAACGAATCCTTCGATGTGCCCGGCTCGCCGGGGCTGTCGGACGTGCTGACGGGCCGCGTGTCGCTGCGCGGCGCCACGCACCGCGTATCGGAAGGACTGGACGTCATGCCGACGGGCACCCCGTCGCCGCGCACGTCGGAGCTGTTGCTGGGCGAACCGACGCTCCGCCTGCTCGACGAGATGAGCGCCGCCTACGACGTCGTGATCATCGATACGCCGCCGGTGCTCGCGGTATCGGACGCCAGCATCCTGGCGCCGCACTGCGCGACGGCCTTCCTCGTGACGCGATCCAGGCAGACGACGATCGGCGAGATCGCCGAATCGTCGAAGCAGCTGAATCGGCTCTCGCCGGGCTTGCTCGGCGTGCTCTTCAACGGCGTCGATACGCGCGCCTTCGGCTATCGCTCCCGATACGGCGCGTATCGATATGCACCGTACGGCTCCATCGAAGCGAACGGCGACACGCAGGCAGCCGCCGGCCGCCGGTCGCGCGCGCGGCGGGAGGCGTCATGAAGATCGTGCACGTCGTGGAAACCTGGGTAGGCGGCATCGCCACCTACGTCGGCGCGCTGGCCCGCGAGCAGATCGCGATGGGCAATGACGTCCTGCTGATCTGCGATCCCGACAAGATGTCCGGCGCGACCGGCGTGGAGGGACTGACGCTGATCGGATACCGGTCGAGCCGGCATCCGGCGCGCATCGCCCGCGTCGCGCGCGAGATCCGCGCGCTGCTGAAGGCCGTCGGCCCCGACGTGATCCATTGCCACAGCACGTTCCCCGGCGTGTACGTGCGCCTGCTCCGGCATCGCCGCGCGAAGGTCCTGTACACGCCGCATGCGTGGGCGTTCCTGAAGCAGGACGTCGGCACCGTGACGCGGCTGGGCTATGCGCTGACGGAGCGCCTGCTGGCGCGCCGGTGCGACCGGATCGTCTGCATGTCGCTGGACGAACTGCGGGCGGCGCGCAAGTACCGGCTGCCGATGTCGAAGGTCGACCTCGTCTATACGGGCATCGCCGGCGACGACACCAGGGCCGTCCTCGACCGACCGTCCGGCAGCGCGACGATCCGCGTCGGCTACTTCGGCCGTCTCGACTACCAGAAGGGTTTCGACATCGTGCTCGATGCGATGCCGGCGCTGAAGCCGGGCATCGAGATCAACGTGTACGGCGTGGCCGTGCGCGGCGGTGTCGAGACGGGCCGGACCGACGATCCGCGGATCGTCTACCACGGCTGGGTCGACGCCGCGGCGACGAAAGCCGCGATGCAGGCGATGGACGTCGTGATCGTGCCGTCCCGCTGGGAAGGGCTCGCGCTGGTGCCGATCGAGGCGATGCGTGCCGGCAAGGTGCTTGTCGTCTCCGGCGAAAGCTCGCTGCCCGAGCAGGTGATCCACGGCTACAACGGAATCATCCTGACCGAGCTCACCGGGCCATGCCTGGCCGACAACCTGAACCGCCTGACGGTCGACAACTGCCGGCGCATGGGCGACAACGCGCGGCACGTGTTCGACCAGACCTTCAGGCAGGAGCATTTCCTGAAATCGTTGATGCGGATCTATGAACAAGCCTGACGTTTATCTGTTGCACGCGTACAGCTCGCGAAACAGCGGCGACGGCCTGCTGGTCAAGCTGAGCCTGAAGGCGATCCGCGCCGCCGGCATCGACGGCGTCGTCACGATCGTCTGCGTCGATCCGGCATCGTTCCACGGCTATCTCGACGACGCGAACGTCCGCCTCTGGTCGCTGGCCCGGTTCTGCGCCGAATCGGTCCGCCGCTTCGGCCGCGCGCGGCCGGCGCTGTTCTTCGGCGTGGGCGGCGGCTACCTGCGTGGGTCCAGCGGCATGGAAGGCTGGAAATCGCTGATCGCGCACGGCAGCCAGCTGGCCTGCACCGCTTTGCGGCGCTCGAAGCGGTCGATCTATCTGCCGCAGAGCATCGGTCCGCTGACGTCGCTGCCCGGCACGCTGCTGGCGGCGCTGGTCCGACGTTGCGTCGACGTCGTGTTCCTGCGCGACGACCAGAGCGTCGACGAGCTCGCGCATCCTCACGGCATCCGCACGGGCGATCTCGTCGTGCTCGAGATCGCCCGGAAGCCGCACGGCAAGCCGGAGGCGACGCGATGCGCCGGGCAGGCCCGCCCGATCCGGTTCGTGTTCCGCGACCTGAAGGGCAAGCCGTATCGCGACGACTATGTCGTCAATCTGCGGTGCCTCGAGAAGCAGTTGCCGGAAGCGGGATTCGCGCTGCAAAGCAGCGGCCGCGGCAACGGCGACGACACGTTCTATCGCGACACGTTCGGCGTCGGACAGGTCGACGACCTGGCGACGCTCGTCGCGCGCGAGCGCCCCGTGGTCGTCTCCGTCCGGCTGCACGGCAGCCTCGAAAGCGTGCTGGCCGGCGTGCCGAGCATTCATATCGCCTATGAGCGAAAAGGCCAGGCCGCCTACGACGACCTCGGCCTGTCGCGCTACGTCGTGCATGCGAGCGACTTCGACGCGGACCGCGTCGCCGCGCTCGCGCGCGAGATCGCGGAGGACGACAGCGCGTACTGGCACGCGCTGCGCGCGGAAGGCGCGGGTCGCTATAACGAGATGGTGAAAAGGATTCGTCATGAAATCGAGCAGTTCGATCACCTTTGTGATGGACGGTAATTTTTCGCGGGTCGGCCGCGAAATCTACAGTCCCCATATGGGCCACGAGAAGTTCGCGGGCCGGTTCGCGCCGCATTTCGACGCGGTGCGGATCGTCGCGCGTGCGTTTCCGAAAGCGCGGCCGATCGGCTCGCTCGTGACCGGGCCGCACACGTCGTTCGTCGATCTCGGCGCGATTCGCGGCGCGCGCCGTTGGCTGCTGAGCTTGCCGGGCACGACGGCGCGGCTGTACCGCGCCATCCGGAGTGCGCAAACGCTGATGATCCGCTTTCCGGGCAACGTGGCGACGCTCGCCCTGTTGCTGTGCTGGATCACGCGCAAGCCGTTCTCGGCCGAGATCGTGGCCGACCCGGAGGATTACTTCAGCAAGGGGGCATCGAATCATCCGCTGCGCAACGTCGCGAAATGGCTCCATTGCCGCTCGACCGCATTCGCCGCACGGCGTGCGCAAAGCGTGCGATACGTGACGGATACCTATCTGCAGGCGAAGTATCCGCCGCGTACGCGCGCCGCTTCGTTCGGCTTCAGCGACGCGTTCCTGCCGGACCGGCTCTTCGACGCACGCGATCCCGATGCACTCGCGCGCCCCGGGGCGTTGCGGCTGGTCAACGTGTCGATGATGCATAACCGGAGCAAGGGGCATGTGGCACTGCTCGAGGCAGTGTCGCGCCTGAAGCGAAAGAACGTGGCCGTCGTGCTGACGCTCGTCGGCGACGGCGCGTTGCGCGCGGAGCTGGAGGCGCTCGCGCACACGCTGGGCATCGCGAACGCGGTCGTATTTCGCGGGCAGGTGTCGTCGGAAACAGCCTGCGCGACGGTCGCGGAACACGACCTGTTCGTGCTGCCGTCGCTGCAGGAAGGCATGCCGCGCGCGATGCTGGAAGCGATGGCGGTCGGTACGCCCGTGCTCGGCACGAGCGTGGGCGGGATCCCGGAAGTACTGCCGGCGAGCGACCTGATCCGGGCCGGCTCGGTCGACGCGCTTGAGGCCGCGATCGAAGCGATCGCGCGCGACCCGTCGCAGCTCGTCGACATGAGCGCCCGGCAGCGCGCGAAGGTCGCCGGTTTCTCTTATTCGGCGTTGCAGGAAAAGTACGACGCGTACTGCCGCTACCTGGTCGAACGATGCGCCGCCTGAACGCCGACCTGATCCATGTCGTCGCCAGCGCCGGATTGCCGGCGCTGGTGAACTTCGCCGTGGCGGCGCTGGCGCTGCATCTCTTCGACCCCGTCCTGGTCGGCCGCTCGTATGCGTTGCTGGCGCTGTTCTACGTCGCCATCGACGTCTTCAATTTCGGTTCCGCGCGCGTCCATACGATCGATCGCGTCCGGGCGCGGTTTCCGAGCCTGCTTCCGCTTGACGCCGTCAGCGCGATCGGCTCGACCGTACTGTTCTGCGCGACCTGCGCGCTGCTGGGCCGGACCGGCTCGATCGCGCTGCCGAACCAGCCCGCGATGCTCATGATCGCGCCCGTGTGTTACGGGCTGTCGCATTTCGCGCTCGGGTTCTTCAGGATGACGGGGCGCAACGGCGTGGTGCTGGCGATCTCGACGCTATCGGCATTTTCGCGCCTGGCCGTGATCGCGTTGCTCGCCGAATTCGAGGGCTGGCGCAGCCATTTTCCCGATCTGTTGCTGCTGGTGGAGGCCGCGTATGGCGCGATGTTGCTGTCAGCCTACCTGTGGCTGACACGCCGGGACACGGCCGGTCGCGAACCGGGCCGCCGTCCGGCAAACGGGCGCGGCGGGCTGGGCTGGTATCGCGACTTCATTGCGCAGGCGCGCGGCGAAGTGCTGAGCAGTTGGTACGCGAACGCGGTGCTGTCAAGCGCCAAGCACCTGGATGTCCTGATCGTTTCCGCTGTGGCCGGGCCCGCCGGCGCCGCGTTGTATCGCGTCGCCAAGGGTTTCAACAATCTGGCTTTCAACTTCGGGCAGTCGTTTTCGCTGGCGATCAGCGGCAATGGCGGACGGATATTGCGGCTGATCGGCGGAGCCGGGTTCGGACGCAAGCTCGCGGCGGGCCTGTTGACGGGCTGGGTCGGCCTGGCCGTCGCGGCGTACGCGTTGCTGGAAATCCGGCTGTTTCCGGTTCAATCGCCGGGGAGCCGCTCCCATCAGTTTGCATTCGTGTTCGCCGTGCTGCTGGGCGCCTGCCTGGTGTTTCTCTGCCGGATCCTGTCGCTGTGGCTGTATGCGCGAAGCAGGCGGGCCTTCGTGAAGATGGCGTCGTTCGAGGCGGCCCTCACGCTTGTGTTGGTCGCGGCGCTCGGCTGGAAGTTCGGCGCCTATGGCGCGATCTGCGGCGTCGGTGCGGCGGCGTTCGTCATCCTGACGTCGTCGTGGGTGCTGCTGACGCGTCACGCAGCACCTTCCGTATCGCTGCCGGCAACGGGCCGGGCCGGCGAGCACTGAACGGGAGATTCCATGAAACGACGATCCTTCATCACGACGACGGTCGCGGCCGCACCGGCCACGGGCGAGCTGCGTCGCGCGCGCCGAAAAGGCGGCAACCGGAGCGTGGTCGGAACGACGTTCGTCGTCGGCGCGCTGGCCGCGATCGTCGTGACGCTCCTGTTGACCGAGCGCATGCATGGCGTGCTGCTGTTGCTGAACGGCTCGCTGCTGCTGGCGATCGCCGGCATACGGCCGTGGAACCCGACCGTACGCTGGTTCCGGATCTTCCTGTTCTTCATTCTCGGCGTGTTTCCGCTGTGGCAACTGCTGGCCGGAGACGAGATCTATCTCCGGCTGTTGCCGCAGGACAGCCTGGCCGTCGCGCTCTGGTATGGCCTGAGCCTCGCCGGCGTGCTGGTCGTCAAGCTGACGCTCGATGCGTACGCAAGCCGCCTGCGCGAACCCGAATGGCAATTCGAACCGGGTGTACGCGCCGGCGGCCTCGCGTATCTGTTCGCGCTGCTGTCCCTCGGTGCGCTGGCGTTCATCTACGTCAAGCTGGGCGGCTACGCACGGATCGCCGAGCTGTACGACATGCGCGTCGAGCAAACCGGCACCGACAACGACCCGTTTCGCGGGTTGGGGGTGATCCAGGCGCTGGCCAACACGGCGCCGCTCTGGGTATTCGTCTGCCTGACGATGCGCCGCCGCCGCAGTACGTTGCTTACCGTCGTGGCCTTCGTTCAGCTCGGCGTGCTGGGCTGGCTCTCCTCGGGCATCGCAGGGAACCGCCAGGGCATCGTCTTCGTGCTGGTGTTCGCGCTGTTCGTCCATCACGACTTCGTCGCGCGGATCGGCCCGCGCACGATCAGGACCGCCGGCATCGGCGTGGCGCTGGTCGGCCTGCTGCTGATGCCGTTGAAACTCGGCCTCGGCTACGACGACGTCGCGAATCTGTCGCAACGGTTTGCCGAGCAGCGCGATCTCGAGTTGAGCATGGGGCCGGTCAGCGCGTTCCTGTTTCGCGATCTGTCGCGCTTCGACGTGCAGACGCTCGCGATCGACGCGGTCACGCAGCCGGGTTACGCCTATCCGATGGGACGCAGCTTCGTCGGCGCGGTCGCATCGATCGTTCCGAGTGCGCTGTGGAGCGATCGACCCGATACGTTCGCGCTGGAAAAATCAGAGATCGTTCGCGACCTCGAACGCACCGCGCTCGACAAGACGACGCTGTTGTTCGGCATGCCGGGAGAATTCATGGTGAACTTCGGCATCGCGGGATTCGTGCTGGCGTTCGCGATTCCGGCCATGCTGCTCGTCGTGCGGAACAACGTCGGAACGCGCGCCCGCAAGTGGCTGCCGCTGCGGGCCGTCATGTGGCCGCTGCCGTTCCTGTTCTTTCTGTTCGACTCGAACGTGATCGTGTACTACACGGTGCGCTGGATCCTGCTGTTCGGCGTGCCGATGGCGTTCGTGCTGAAATGGCCGCGACGAGCGCGAAGCACCGCCGAGACCGGACGCTTGCGTTAATCGACATGCACAAGGCGCGGCCCGACCCGATACCCGGACACCCCTCATGGGTGCGCGCGCGGCGGTAACGGGCGGCGGCCCGCGCCGGCGGCGTCAGGCGCGCCGCCGCTCGCGGTGCGTGGCGGCCTGCACCACCACCTTGTTGCGGCCGCTCGCCTTCGCGCGATACAGCGCATCGTCGGCGAGCTTCAATGCCGCCTGCACGCCGTTTTCCCATTCGGGATAGCAGGTCGTCACGCCGATGCTGACGGTCATGCGCCCGTAGTCGCTCGTGGCGTGCCGGATGCCGAGCCCGTAGATGCTCGCGCGAATCGTCTCCGCGATCGCCGCCGCGCCGTCCGGCGTCTGATCCGGGACGATCACGACGAATTCCTCGCCGCCGTAGCGCGCCGCATAGTCGGCCGGGCGGCGCAGGCAGCCGGCGATGCAGCGCCCGACCGCCGCGAGCGCGTCGTCGCCGGCCTGGTGGCCTTGCGTGTCGTTGTACGCCTTGAAATGATCGATGTCGACGAACAGCAGCGACAGCGCGTGCCGCGAGCGGGCGGCGCGGCGCCATTCGCGTTCGAGCGTGTCGTCGAGCATGCGGCGGTTGCCGAGGCCGGTGAGGCCGTCAGTGCGCGCGAGCGCCTCCAGTTCCGTTTCCGCGCGATGGCGCTTGCGCAGCTGCACGTCGAGCAGCAGCGACAGCCCGACGAAGCCGAGCGCCAGCAGCGCCATCGCCGAGCCGATCGGGATCGCGCGGTCGTACCACGCGGCGTAGATGTCCGATTCGGCCTCGGCGACCATGATGATCAGCGGCAGGTTGTCCAGATGCCGGAACACGTACAGACGCCGAACGCCGTCGATCGACGCGGTGTCGAAGAAGCTGCCTTCGGACGCGCTCATGAAGTGCCGGAACGTGCTGGCCCGGCTGATGTCGCGCCCGACGATCTTCGGGTCGTAAGGCTGGCGCATCACCATCAGGCCGTTCGTCTCGATCAGCGAGATCGCGCCTTGCTTGCCGAGCGACAGGCGCGCGAACAGGTCCTGGAAGTATTCGAGCTTGATCGCCATCACCGCGACGCCGCCGAACGATCCGTCGGGCCGCGTGATGCGGCGGCTGAGCGCGAGGCTCGGCGCGCCGTCGCGCATCCGCGAGTGGTACGGGGCGCTCACGTAGAGGCCGGCGTTCGGGTTGTCGCGCTGGACGGTGAAGAACGTGTGATCGGCGAAATTGACGGCCTGCGGCACGTCGTGCCCGCCGTCGACCACGATGTTGCCTTGCGCGTCGAGCGCGTGGATGCTGCCCAGGTATTTGGCCGTCGTCGCGCGATCGAACAGCATCTGGCGGCGCAGCGACATCGGCAGCCTGGCGATGTCGGGCTGGTTTTGCCCGTCGACGACGGCCTGCAGCGACAGCGAGCAGATCTCGAAATTGCGCTCGATGTCCCATTCGGCCATCAGCGCGAGGTTCTGCAACGTGGTGCGCGCGCGTTCGCGGGCATCGATCCGGCCTTGATAGAGCACGATGCCGCACAGCAGCAACAGGATCATCGCGAGCAGGAGGCCGGCATGGAAAATCAGGTAGGGGGCGAATAGCCGATGCACGCACGCGATCACGCGGCTCGTGACGCCAGGTTCGCTGGGCGCTGCGTATTCGGTCTCTGCCATGTTCCGAAGATCGGTTGGCATCGTCGATGCGCGCGATGGGCGCCCCGGGACGATGCGTTTGTTCGTGTGATGCGGCAGGCTTCGCGGGCAGTATAGCGCGCGCATTCGCACGCGGGAGAAATATTGCGGGACGCAAATCGATAAAAAAACGGGTGGCCGCGAGGCCACCCGTTTCATCGCGACGCGCACGCTTTCGCGCGCGCATCCGCCGTTCAGTGCGCGCGCTGATGCGCCTTGAAGGCCAGCCGGAACTGATGCAGCAGCGGCTCGGTATAACCGCTCGGTTGCGCGGTGCCCTGCAGCGCGAGCGCGCAGGCCGCCTTGAACGCATACGACGTGTCGTAACCGGGCGCCATCGGCAGGTAGTTCGGGTCGCCCGCGTTCTGCTCGTCGACCACGCGCGCCATCCGCTTGAACACGCCGATCACGAAGTCCTCGGCGATCACGCCGTGGCGCAGCCAGTTCGCGATGTGCTGGCTCGAGATCCGCAGCGTCGCGCGGTCTTCCATCAGGCCGACGTTGTTGATGTCGGGCACCTTCGAGCAGCCGACGCCCTGTTCGACCCAGCGCACCACGTAGCCGAGGATGCCTTGCGCGTTGTTCTCGACTTCGCGCAGGATCTCGTCGTCGCTCCAGTTCGCGCGCTCGACCACCGGCACGGTCAGCAGCCCGTCGAGCAGCGCGTTGCGCTCGGCCGCGTAGTCGATCTTCTCGAGCGCCTGTTGCACGGCCTGCACGTCGACTTCGTGGTAGTGCAGCGCGTGCAGCGTCGCCGCGGTCGGCGACGGCACCCATGCGGTGTTCGCGCCCGCGCGCGGATGCGCGATCTTCTGTTCGAGCATCGCGTGCATCAGGTCCGGCATCGCCCACATGCCCTTGCCGATCTGCGCGCGGCCGCGCAGCCCGGCCGACAGGCCGGCGAGCACGTTGCTGCGCTCGTACGCGGTAATCCACGCCGACGACTTCATGTCGCCCTTGCGGATCATCGGGCCGGCTTCCATCGCGGTGTGCATCTCGTCGCCGGTGCGGTCGAGGAAGCCGGTATTGATGAACGCGACGCGCGCGGCCGCCGCGGCGATGCATGCGGACAGGTTCACGCTGGTACGGCGCTCCTCGTCCATGATGCCCATCTTGATCGTATGGCGCGGCAGGCCGAGCAGGTCCTCGATGCGGCCGAACAGCGTGTCGGCGAACGCGACTTCCTCCGGGCCGTGCATCTTCGGCTTGACGATGTAGATCGAGCCCGTGCGCGAGTTGCGCTTCGCCTTCAGGTCGTGCAGCGAACACAGCGTCGTGACGACGCCGTCGAGGATGCCTTCCGGAATCTCGTTGCCGTCGCGGTCGAGCACCGCGCCGTTGGTCATCAGGTGGCCGACGTTGCGCACGAACAGCAGCGAGCGGCCGTGCAGCGTCAGCGTCGAGCCGTCCGGCGCGTGGTATTCGCGGTCGGCGTTCAGGCGGCGCGTGAAGGTCTTGCCGCCCTTCGCGACTTCTTCCACCAGCGTGCCCTGCATCAGCCCGAGCCAGTTGCGATAGAGCTGTACCTTGTCCTCGGCGTCGACGGCGGCGACCGAGTCCTCGCAGTCGATGATCGTGCTGACTGCGGCCTCGAGCACGACGTCCTTCACGTTCGCGAGGTCGGTGCGGCCGATCGGCGTCGACGCGTCGATCTGGATCTCGATGTGCAGGCCGTTGTGCCGGAGCAGGATCGCCGACGGCGCGTCGGCCGCGCCCTGGAAGCCGGCGAACTGCGCGGGCTGCGCGAGGCGTGCGACGCCCTGGGCGGTCTCGACGGCGAGCTGGCCGTCCTGCACGCGGTAGCGCAGCGCGTCGCGGTGCGACGCGCCGGCCAGCGGCGCTGCGCGGTCGAGCACGTCGCGCGCGTAGTCGATCACGCGCTGGCCGCGCACCGGGTTGTAGGCTGCGGTGCGCTCGGCGCCGTCGTCCTCCGGCAGCGCGTCGGTGCCGTACAGTGCGTCGTACAGGCTGCCCCAGCGCGCGTTCGCGGCGTTCAGCGCGTAGCGCGGGTTCGACAGCGGCACCACCAGCTGCGGGCCGGCCTGCTCGGCGATCTCGCGGTCGACGTTGGCGGTCGTCACCGCGACGCTCGCCGGCATCGGCGCCAGATAGCCGATCTTCTCGAGGAACGCGCGGTACGCGGCCATGTCGCGCACCGGCCCCGGATGCGCGCGGTGCCACGCGTCGAGTTCGTGCTGCAGGCGGTCGCGCTCGGCGAGCAGCGCGCGGTTGCGCGGCGCGAGATCGTGCACCAGCGCCGAGAAGCCGCGCCAGAACGCAGCCTGGTCGACGCCCGTGCCCGGCAGCGCCTCGTTTTCGATGAACTGGCTGAGCGCGTCGGCGACTTGCAGCCCGTCATGGTCGATCATCGTGGGATCCTCCCGTATGAAGAAAATCGGTGTGCGCGCATCACGCCGCGACGCTTTCGGCGCCGGCCCGGGCGATCTGCGCATCCTGCTCGGACTTTACGCCGGACACGCCGATCGCGCCCGCGATCTGGCCGCCGGCCGTCACTGGCACGCCGCCTTCGAGCATCCCGGCGAGCGGTGCGCTGAGGAAGGCGGTGCGGCCAGCGTTGATCATATCCTCATATCCCTTCGTTTCGCGGCGGCCGAGTGCCGCGCTGCGCGCCTTTTCCTGGGCGATGTAGGCGCTGGCCGGCGCTGCGCCGTCCAGGCGCGCGAGCGCGAGCGGATGGCCGCCGTCGTCGACGACGGCGATCGTGACCACCCAGCCGTGGCGTTCGGCTTCGGCGCGCGCGGCGGCGACGATGCGGTCGACTTCGATGCTGCCGAGCGCGGGTTTGGTTTGCATGACGGGTTCCTCCGGGTCAGGTGACGAGCTGGCTGTCGACCAGCTCGATCCAGTGACGCACGGGCGTGCGGCCCGCGCTGTTCAGATGGGTCTGGCAGCCGACGTTCGCGGTGACGATCAGCTCGGGGCGCGCGGCTTCGAGCGCGGCGAGCCGTTCGTCGCGCAGGCGCGTCGCGATTGCCGGCTGAGTCAGCGAATAGGTGCCCGCCGAGCCGCAGCACAGGTGCGAATCGGCCACGCTCGCGAGATCGAAGCCGAGCCGCTGCAGCACCGCCTCGACCGCGCCGCCGAGGCGCTGTGCGTGCTGCAGCGTGCACGGGCAATGGAATGCGACGCGGCGCGGGATCTGCGCGGCCAGCGCGTCGAGCGGCTCGGCCGCGATCACTTCGACGAGATCGCGCGCGAGCGCGCTGACGCGGCGCGCCTTGTCCGCATAGGCGGGGTCGAAGCGCAGCAGGTCGCCGTATTCCTTGACGAACGCGCCGCAGCCGCTCGCCGTCAGCACGATCGCCTCGGCGCCCGCGTCGATCGCGGGCCACCATGCGTCGATGTTGCGGCGCGCCCGCGCGAGGCCGGCCTCGTGCGCGTTCAGGTGATAGTCGGTCGCGCCGCAGCAGCCGGCCTGCGGCGCCGGCGTCACGCCGATGCCGAGCCGGTCGAGCACGCGCGCGGCGGCGGCGTTGGTGTTCGGCGACAACGACGGCTGCACGCAGCCTTCGAGCATCAGCACGCGCCGCGCATGGCGCACGGGCGGCCGCGGCGCGGCGGCGGGCGCGGCCGCCGGGATCTTGCGCCGCACGGCGCCGGGCAGCAGCGGCCGCAGCGCGCGACCCGCCATCAGCAGCGCGGCGAAGGTCGCCGGGCGCGGCACCACGTGGCGCAGGCCGGCGCGCAACAAGCGCTCGCGCGCCGGGCGCTTCGCACGCTTGTCGGCCTCGGCGCGACCGATGTCGAGCAGCGCGTGATAGCGCACGCCCGACGGGCACGTCGTTTCGCAGTTGCGGCAGCCCAGGCAGCGGTCGAGGTGCGCGCGGGTCGTGTCGCCCACCGGCTCGCCTTCGAGCATCTGCTTGATCAGGTAAATCCGGCCGCGCGGCCCGTCGAGCTCGTTGCCGAGCACCTGGTAGGTCGGGCAGGTCGCATTGCAGAAGCCGCAATGCACGCACGCGCGCAGGATCGCTTCCGCCTCGTCGGCCCGGGCGAGGTTCCGGCTCGCTTCGCTGAGATTGGTTTGCATCGGCGTGTTCGCGTCAGAAGTCGGCGTAAAGCCGGCCGGGATTGAAAATCGCGTGCGGATCGAGCTGCGCCTTCAACTGCCGGTGCACGCGCAGCAGCGCGGGCGGCAGCGGATGGAACGGCGTGTCCGTCACGCCGGGCGTGAAGCAGGTCGCATGGCCGCCCCATTGCGCGGCGAGCGCGCGCAGCGCAGCAGGCTCCGCGTCACTCTTCAGCCAGCGCTGCGCGCCGCCCCAGTCGACGAGCGCGGCGCCGGGGAGCGCATCGGCGGGTGCCGCCGCCGGCAGCGACAGGCGCCACAGCGGGCGTGGATCGGCGAAGAACGGCAGGCGCAGGTCGCGCAGCTGCGCCCAGAATGCGCCGTCCATCTCGTCGCCGCCGATCGCGCGGCGTGCGGCGCGCACCGAGCCCGTGCCGCCTTCCAGGCGCACGCGCAGCACGCCGTCCGCATGGCATGCGCCCGCGAGCGGCAGTCCGGCGCGGCGCCACGCGGCTACTTGCGCCAGCGCGTTCGACTCGTCCAGCGCGAGCGCCAGGTCGACACAGGCGCGCGGCTTCGGCAGCACCTTCAGCGACACTTCCGTCACGAGGCCGAGGCAGCCGTAGCTGCCCGTGAGCAGGCGCGACACGTCATAGCCCGCGACGTTCTTCATCACCTCGCCGCCGAAGCGCAGGTGCTTCGCATGCCCGGTCAGCACGCGGCAGCCGAGCACGAAGTCGCGCACCGCGCCGGCCCACGGGCGGCGCGGCCCGGACAGCGCCGTCGCGACCATCCCGCCGACGGTCGCCGCGCCGCCGAACGTCGGCGGCTCGCACGGCAGCATCTGCCCGGCCGCATCGAGCGCCGCTTCCAGCTCGGCGAGCGGTGTGCCGGCGCGGGCCGTGACGACGAGTTCGGTCGGGTCGTAGCTGACGATGCCGCGGTGTCCGTGCGTGTCGATCGCCGGTGCGTCCACCGTGCGCCCGAGGCCGGCCTTGGTGTCGCCGCCGCGAATCCGCAGCGGCTGCCGCGCGCGGATCGCCCGCTCCACCTGCCCGATCAGCGCGGCGCTGTCGTCCATCGATTCGAATTCGCGTCGCATCAGAATCGCTCCAGTTCGGGAAACGGCAACTGGCCGTGGTGGACGTGCATCGCGCCGAACTCGGCGCAGCGATGCAGCGTCGGGATGTTCTTGCCCGGATTGAGCAGGCGCGCCGGATCGAACGCCGCCTTGACCGCATGGAAGAACGTGATCTCGTCCGCGTTGAACTGCACGCACATCTGGTTGATCTTTTCGCGGCCGACGCCATGCTCGCCGGTGATGCTGCCGCCCACCGCGACGCACAGCGCGAGAATCCGTCCGCCGAGCGCCTCGGCGCGTTCCAGCTCGCCGGAGCGGTTCGCGTCGAACAGGATCAGCGGGTGCATGTTGCCGTCGCCCGCATGAAACACGTTCGCGACCGGCAGCCCGTATTCGGCGGACAGCGCCGCGATGCCTTCGAGCACGCGCGGCAGCTCGCGGCGCGGGATCGTGCCGTCCATGCAGTAGTAGTCGGGCGACAGGCGGCCGACCGCGGGGAACGCATTCTTGCGCCCGGCCCAGAAGCGCTGGCGCTCGGCCTCGTCGCGCGCGACGCGGATCTCGCTCGCGCCCGCGTCGCGCAGCAGCGCCTCGACGCGCGTCGCATCCTCGTCGACGTCGGACGCGGCGCCGTCGAGCTCGCACAGCAGGATCGCCTGCGCGTCGACCGGATAGCCCGCGTGGATGAAATCCTCGGCGGCGCGGATCGCGAGGTTGTCCATCATTTCGAGGCCGCCCGGGATGACGCCCGCGCCGATGATCGCCGCCACCGCGGCGCCCGCCCGGCCGACGTCGTCGAAGCTCGCCATCAGCACCTTCACGCTCTGCGGCTTCGGCAGCAGCTTCACCGTGACTTCGACGACGATCCCGAGCATGCCTTCCGAGCCGGTGAACAGCGCGAGCAGGTCGAAGCCGGGGCTGTCGAGCGCGTCGGCGCCGAGCGTCAGGCGTTCGCCGTCGATCGTCAGGATCTCGACCTTGAGGACGTTGTGCACCGTCAGCCCGTATTTCAGGCAATGCACGCCGCCCGCGTTTTCCGCGACATTGCCGCCGATCGAGCAGGCGATCTGCGACGACGGGTCGGGCGCGTAGTACAGCCCGTACGGCGCGGCGGCCTGCGAGATCGCGAGATTGCGCACGCCCGGCTGCACGCGGGCGATGCCGGCGTCCGGATCGATCTCGATGATCCGGTTGAACTTCGCCATCACGAGCAGGATGCCTTTTTCGAGGGGCATCGCGCCGCCCGACAGGCCGGTGCCCGCGCCGCGCGCGACGACGGGCACGCGATGCGCCGATGCGACGCGCAGCACCGCGCGCACCTCGTCGATCGTGGCGGGCAGCGCGACGACGAGCGGCACCGTCCGGTACGCGGACAGGCCGTCGCATTCGAATGGCTTCAGCGCCTCGGGCTCGTGCAGCACGTCGAGGCCGGGCGCCGCTGCGCGCAGCGCGGCGGCGATCGCGTGCCGGTCGACGGACGGCAGCGGCCCGTCGATCTGTTCGTCGTAGTCGAAACTCATTGGGATGTCTCCGCCAGGTCTTGAATCGTGCGATGCGCGGATCGCCGAACGTCCCGCATTCTTGTGGGCGGGCGCGTGCCTGTCCAGATCCCGAATGCGTGGTCATACCAGTTTTTACTAGAAGGGCTTTTCGGTGTGTATGGCGTTGCCATTAAACCCAACAACGACAAGGGTTTATGGGACAATCCGCCCTATCGCCAAAAAGTGGTCATACCAGTATGGAAATGCAGGATCGGGAGCCGCCGGCGCGGTACGTCGCGGACGTCGTGGCCGAGCGCATCGAGAAGCTGATCGTCGACGGCGTGCTGAAGGCGGGGCAGGCGCTGCCGTCCGAGCGGCGCCTGACCGAGAAGCTCGGCGTGTCGCGCACGGCGGTGCGCGAGGGGATGAAGCTGCTGCGTGCGCGGGGCATCATCGAGACGACGCACGGCAAGGGCTCATTCGTCGCGAGCCTGACCCCGCAGCGAGCGGTCACGCCGATGATGCATCTGCTCGGCTCGCAGCCGCGCACGCTTTTCGATCTGTTCGAGGTGCGCGGGATGCTGGAGGCCGAAGCAGCGCGCCTCGCGGCGTTGCGCGGCACGCCGGCCGATTTCATCCTGATCACGCGGCGATATGAAGAGATGACCGCGCCCGACGCGCAGGATCTCGATACGGCCGCGCGTGCGAAGCTCGACCACGCGTTCCACCTCGCGATCTGCGAAGCGTCGCACAACCCGGTGCTGGTCAACACGCTGCAGTCGCTCACCGATCTGCTGCTGAGCTCGGTGTTCGCGTCGGTCAATAACCTGTATCACCGCGAGCCGATGAAAAAGCAGATCGACCGCCAGCACGCACGGCTCTACAACGCCGTGACCGGCCGGCTGCCGGAGCAGGCGCGCAAGGCGGCCAGCGAGCACATCCGTCAGTGCGTCGACTATCTGCGCGAGATCGAGCAGGAGGAGCAGCGGCTCGTGCGCTCGACGCTCAGGCTCGAAGGGTGGCGGTGAGTGGCGGCATGATTCGATATCCAGATGAATGTGCGGTGGAATCGCGAGGCTGAGGAATAAGTAGTGTCGCGCGCGTGGATAGACTCCGCCAATTTGGCAATCGGACAAATCCGATTTTTGGTGTGTTGTTTTTATTTCGTTAAATTTAGAGTATCTAACACAAGTCATCGACGAAGCGAGAGCAGAAGCTGGCAGCAGCCAGTGAAAGCCAGGGAAGATGAATATCCAGCCGTCGCTCAAAGCGAATGCGCAGCTTGCCGAAGCCGGCAAACCACGCATGGGTGCGCTCGATAACCCATCGGTGCTTTGCCCAAGCGCCCCTTGCTCTCCACACCTCGTCGAGCGATGATGCCTCGCTGCCTCAGGTATTGCCGGCACCGGCTGAAGTCATATCCCTCATCGGCGTGCAGCTTGCCCGGTCGTTTACGCGGCCGCCCATTCAAGTTCGGCACGGCCGGGATTGCATCAATCGTCCGCTCGAACGCCACTGAGTCATGCCGATTGGCACCTGTCACGGTCAGCGCCAGCGGAACGCCTCGGGCATCTACGATGAGGTGTCGCTTGCTTCCGAGCTTGCCACGGTCTGTTGGGTTCGGCCCGGTTTCCCTGCCCCCCGGGGCTGGGCACGCTGGCTCCATCGATGCTGGCCCGTTCTCAATCGTTCTGGTCATATGCACGCAGCTTCGTCTACATGGGCAGATGCAATTTTTCCCATGGAATACCCGTGTGCAGAACGTACAGAATTCCGTTCAGGGCCGTGCGACCATCAACTGAACGGCGACGCCCGCCTTTCGGTGACGACACAAATACCGGAATCAACGGCTCCAACGCCGCCCACAACTCGTTTCTGACTTTTCTTCTCGCCATGCACCGAACGATACGTCTGGTTCACCGCCTCATCCAGTTGTGTTAGCGGCTCTTAGTCCGGTCGGAAGTGGTGGTTTCCGGTCACAATAATGCTCGTTCCAGGAAACAGTTTGAGAGCTGCTCGGCGAGGCAATGTCGCCAAGGGTTTCTGATTGAAGGGACCCGGCCACTGACGTCGATGGCGATGACAAAAAAGAGGAACTCGTTTTGTAGTGGGTTCCGCCGTGGCGACAGGCCAGCATTACGGATTGCCGTATTGCCAGGTGTTGCAGTAGATCTCGCCATCAGCCTGCCAGCCGAACTGCACCTGAACGGCTTGCTCTGCCGTCGCGGCGGTAGTGGAGGTCGGCACGTCGGTGAACGACGTGTTGAACGTGAACGGAGACGGCGTGTTGCCAGTACCTGCTCCCCACACGGTCGCACCGTAGGTTGCGGCCGGTATGCTGGTCTGGGCCGCGCCGAGCGAATTGATCGAAGACCGGAAATTCGGATAGAGCGAGCCAGCCGAAGTCATCCAGTCGAGCGTGGCCGGCGTGCGTGATGGACTTTGTGTACCGGAGCCACCCAGCGTCAGATAGTTCGCGATCACATTGTTACCGAGTGTCTGCCACGCCAAGGTGCCGCTTGCCGCAGCCGCGTAGTTGTGAGCGATGTTCATCGGGTCCGAACGGATCTCGGTGCCGGTCGTGTCATACAGCTTGACCGTATAGACTCCGAAATTCTGAATTGCCGACACGTCTTGCGATGACGGCGTGTATTCCGGCAGATTGTTCGGCGAGAATGATGCCGTACTGCCCGAAACCCGTGCCCAAGCCCACTTGTAGGCATGTGGACATGCCGCCGTCGACTCGATTGCCCGTGTTCGTAAGCGGCGCGGTAAGCGTACCGATGGGGTCTGGATGTCGAGACCCGACTCGTAGTGCGCGTTGGTGGCATCCGCTGAATCCGCGCACTGGACACACATAGGCGAACAGAGGGCGAAGAGGCCGGCGAAAAAGGAGCCGACATTCTGCCTTCAGGACGCCGGTGCTGATATATGTCATGCGCTGAAAATCTTATCCAGAAAATAGTAGGTTGGATTCTTAATTTTTTGAGAAATCAAAGGCGCCCTGCGTAAGGTGCTATATGGAAACCTGTCAGAGTGAACAGGTTTTCATTTAATTGATATTGATGTTATTCTGTATTTCCCGATGGGTATTGTTTTTTATTTCGGTGTGGCGTTTGAGGCTGCGCGAAAATGCGAGCTGCTCGGTTTCATGGGTTTTACTTTAGACTTGTCAAGCGGCTCATTGGTGATTCCGCTAACAAAGCGAAATTTCGATTTTCCCAGGTGAGGTTTTTTGTGAGCCTGAGCGTTGATTTAGGCAACACTTCGTCGCCGCGGTTAACAAGATTTATTGATCAATCAAATTTATAATTCGTGGCATTATATTGGTATATCGATATATTGATGTGTCAGTTGATGTTTTAATTAATATCGTGCTTTCGATGGATGAGGTCGAAAATTTGAATGCAATGCTTGAGTTGCTCGAATGCAAAAATATGAGCGAATGGTCGGCATCCATGTTCAAGTTGGCTCGTCAGTATGGATTTCCTTTCGTTTATTTCGGTATAAAATCATCGAGGGCTGTATCGTGCCGATCGGCCTTTGTTCAAACCAATTTCTCGACAGCGTGGCGCCACCTGTATGACAGGTGTTATTACGAAATCGATCCGATCGCACTGCACTGTCACCGCCATGTGCATCCGCTGCTGTGGGATGAAACGACATTCGCCTCCGATCGGCAGCGGGAATTCTATGAAGAGGGCAGCCGGTACGGACTTCGATCGGGTATCGGCTATCCGATTTACGGGCCGCAGGGGCAGGCTGGCATACTTTGCTTCGCCTCGGATGGCCCCCCTCGCGAGGATGTGCGGATTCGTGCCTCGTTGTCATTGCTTCGCGATTTCGCATGCGAATCGTATTTCAACGTCTCCCGTATCGAAGAGACTGGAGGGCCTGTCACCGCTCTGACGCCGCGCGAACTCGAATGCCTGAGATGGGTGACGGCAGGAAAGACGAGCTGGGAGATGTCGCGAATTCTTTCATGCTCGGAGGCGACGATCAATTTCCATGTCTACAACGTGACCAGGAAGTTCGGCGTGCAAACGCGTGCGCAAGCCGTGATTCGCGCCATTTCCGAAGGCTTGGTCGCACCTCTTTGAACCTCCGCCCAAACGCGCTGCCGCGCGGGGGCATAAAGGGATATTTCCGATGGAATTCAACACCTTGTCACAGGCGAAGCGTGCCGACGAAACGGGCGCGGTCGTTTGCGACCGGGCTGCGATCGAATGGCTCTTGCAGCATCGCGATCACGCACTGTTCCTGCACACGGCGACTGTGCAAGGGTGGCATGTGAACGCGCAGGCTTGCTGGGATGCCGCTCACCCGCATCTGCAAGGGCACTTCCCGGGACTTCCCATTGTTCCAGGCGTGTTCTTGGTCGAGGCTGCGGCTCAAGCGGTTGGAGTGGTGCTTGGCACGGTTTCGAAGGAGGAGGGCGGCGATGAAGTGCCTGAGCAGATGCCAGTGCTCGCGGGCCTCAAGGCATGTCGTTTGCATCAATCAGTGCGGCCGGGAGAAATGGTCTGGTTCGACGTCGACGTGCGGCCCGTGATGGAAGGAAAGTACTACGAGGCGACGGCCATCGCGCGGGACGCTGGCGGCATCAAAATTTTAAACGTCGAATTGAATGTCGCGATGGTGTCGCGCAGCCTGGCCGTCGCTTAGGAATCGGCTGGTGGGCTGGTGCGATGGGCATTGCGCGTCTAGTCTTTCAACACTACCTTGACTATGTTTGCAGAAGCGGCTGCATCACCTGAGCCGGCGGAACACCAGCGTTCCATTCGTGCCGCCGAAGCCGAACGAATTTGAGAGCGCGACGTCGATCGGCATGTGCCGGGCGGTGACTGGCACGTAGTCGAGGTCGCATTCCGGGTCGGGTTGGGTCAGGTTAGCGGTGGGCGGCGCGACTTGGTGATGTATGGCGAGCGAGGTGTAGACGGCCTCGATGCCGCCCGCTGCGGCTAGCAGGTGCCCCGTCACCGATTTCGTCGAACTGATCGCGAGGCCCTTGGCGTGCGTACCGAAGGCAGCCTTCAACGCGGCAGTTTCAGCAAGATCGCCAAGCGGCGTCGATGTGCCATGCGCATTGACGTATTGCACGCTATCTGCTGTGACGCCCGCATTGCGCAAGGCATTGAGCATGCAGCGCGCCGCGCCCTCTCCGTTTTCCGACGGGCTAGTGATATGGAATGCGTCTCCGCTCAGGCCGAATCCGGCCAGTTCCGCGTAAATCCGGGCGCCGCGCCGGCGCGCGTGCTCCAGTTCTTCGAGCACGACGATGCCCGCACCTTCACCCAGCACGAAGCCGTCGCGCTCGGCGTCCCAGGGGCGGCTCGCCGTTTCGGGGTCGTCGTTGCGCGTCGATAGCGCCTTGGCCCGGCCAAACCCCGCGAGGCTGCTCTCTGTAATGGCCGCTTCCGCGGCGCCAGCGATCATTACGTCGGCATCGCCATACTCGATCAGCCGGGCGGCGTCGCCGATCGCATGCGTCGCCGTCGAGCACGCTGTCGCCATGGCGAGGTTAGGCCCCTTGAGCCCGTACAGGATCGAGAGATGGCCCGCGACCATATTGATGATGGACGACGGCACGTAGAACGGTGACACCCGACGCGGCCCCTTGTCCTTCATCGTGAAGGCGGTATCGACGATGGTCTGGACGCCGCCGATTCCCGAGCCGACGTGAACACCGATCCGGTGGGCGTTCGCATCGGTCACGTTGAGGCCGCTGTCGGCGAATGCCTCCATGCCGGCCACGACGCCGAGCTGAATGAAGCGGTCCATATGACGGACCTCTTTTTCGGAAATGAAGTGGGTAGCGTCGAACCCCTTGATCTCGCCTGCGATTTGCGCCGGAAAATCCGTCGTATCGAAAAAAGTGACCCGGCCGATCCCACTGCGGCCAGCAACAACATTCAACCAATTTTCCTCGACGCCGATTCCGACCGGAGAAATGGCACCAAGACCGGTGACAACGACTCTTCGTTTGTTCATCTTTTTCCTATTTGATATCGCATGGAAACGTCATGTTTTCGAAAATAGCTGATTGCCTCCATGCACGCGATCCTGAGATTGAAGTTGCGTCGGTAATCCAGACGGACTCGCTCCCAAGCATCTGTGCACCATTCCGTCAGCCGATTATGGTGTGGCTTTCGGCCTCCGTGTACTGGTATTTTTTATAGGTTTTCCGTGTTGGGCGCAGTGTTAGAGTTTTGCGAAATAGAAAATAAGGAATGAGAGTGCTGAGAGAATTTCTTGATAATTGGATTAAAGAAAGTCGAGAGGTTTTGGTAAACCAGCCAATTGAAATACGGGTGGATATAAAAGACCTTCTGCCGCATCGGGGAAATATGCTGCTAATCAGCGGCTTGACGCATATTTCCCATGATCGAACTGCGATTGCGGCGACAATGTCCATCGATCACGACGACCCCGTATTCGAAGGACATTTTCCGGGCGATCCCGTTTATCCGGGTGTACTCCTCGTGGAAGCGATTGCCCAGGCCGGCGTTTGCCTCGTGAAAATCGCTTCGCACAACACTGTCACTGAGGCGAGTGCAGCCGGCGCGCGAGTGAGGGCAATCAAAGTGCTGTACGCCGAATTCACCGGAGAGGTGAAGCCCGGCGAGATGGTGAATATCGAAGTGAAGACATTCGAGGTGTCGCCATTCCTGTCTGTTTTCGGTGGCCGAATCGTGGGGAGTGACGGCGCGGTGCGGACTACTGTGATCGTGGAGGTGTACGTTGGTGAGTGAGCGTGACGAAATCGTGATAACGGGAATGTCGATCAACACGCCACTCGGCGACACGCTGGACGGCTTCATCGATGCGATGTACGACGGCAAGTCCGCGCTTTCTAACTGGCATTCGATCGACGCTTCGCGAATCTATTCGAAGATCGGCGCGGACCTGGGCGCCTACGATCTCGAGGCGAAGTTGCAATCGCTTGAGGGGCGGATTCCCGGCGACGTCTGGCGGCGCCTGCGCAAGCTGCATGTCAAGCTGCCGTGGAGCACCAAGATCACGACGACGCTGTCCGTGGACGCCTGCGCCGATGCGGGCCTGTTCGAGCGCAAGATGGACCCCGCGCGTATCGGCGTGATCGTCTCGGGACACAACATCAACGTCAACTATGATTTCGACAATCGAACGCAATTCGATCGCGAGCCCGACTACATCGATTCGCTGTACGGTCTGCAGACGCTCGACACCGACCATGCGGCGGCGGTTTCGGAGGTGCTGGGCATCTATGGCCCCGTCTATACGATCGGCGCGGCGTGCGCGAGCGGAAACGTCGCTGTGCGCAACGCCATCGACGAACTCAAGCATCATGGCCTCGAGACGGTGATTGTCGTCGGCCCCGTGTTCGACTGGTCGCCGGTCATGCTGCACGGCATGGCGCTGCTCGGCGCGATCTCCTTCGACGGGTTCGTCGATTCGCCGCATCGGGCAAGCCGCCCGTACGACATGCGGCGCGAAGGATTCGTCCCAGCGCACGGGGGCGGGGCGCTCGTCCTGGAGAAGCGTCAGGCGGCGAGGTCCGCCGGCCAGACTTACTACGCGCAGGTTTTGGCGGCGGAGGCGACCTCGTCGGCCAGTCATTTGCCGACGCCGTCGGCCGAATGGCAAGCCGAAGCGATGCGCCGGGCGCTCGGCTCCGCGCAGATCGAGCCCTTCTTAATCGACTACGTGAGCGCGCACGCCACCTCGACACCGCAAGGCGACCTCAGCGAGTTACGGGCCATCCAGAACGTATTCGGGGAGCACGCGCGCAATCTGCATATCAATGCGCCCAAGAGCCTGCTCGGGCACACGTGCTGGTCGGCGCCGGTCGTCGAGCTTGTGGCGGCGGTGCTGCAGATGCAGCGCGGCAAGATACATAGGACGATCAACGTCGACGAACTCGATCCGCGGGTGACGCTCGACGTGACCGCGAACGCGAACCGTGAACTGGAGATCCGCTATTTGATGAAGAACTCCTTCGGCTTCGGCGGCATCAATTGCGTTTCGATCTTGAAAGCACCGGAAACGGAGGAAAAGCGATGATCTTCGTCATTACCGGCGGCTCCCGTGGCATTGGCGCCGAGATCGTCGCACAGGCGGTCGCCGCCGGGCACAGCGTCGCGTTTACGTACAACACGAACGAGGCGGCGGCGCAGCGCATCGTTGAGCATGCCCGCTCGATTCACGCGGATGCCGCATGCAAGGCGTATCCGCTCGACGTGCGCGACTCCGCCGCGGTGGATGCGTTCGCCGACAGTGTGCTGCGCGACTTCGGCACGGTCGACGTCGTGGTCTCGAACGCAGGGGTGAATCGCAACGCGCTGCTGATGTCGATGTCGGACGAGGAGTGGTCCGACGTGCTGGAGGTTAATCTCACGGGAGCGTTCCATGTGGCGCGTGCGTTCGTGCCAGCGATGCTTGAGAAGCGCTTCGGCCGCTTCGTGTTCCTGTCCTCGCTGAGCCGGGACGGCCTGTCGGGGCAGGCGAACTACGCGGCCACGAAAGCCGGGCTCCTCGGGCTGTCGCGTACCATCGCGAAGGAATACGGCAAGCGTGGCATCACGAGCAACGTTGTCGCGCCGGGCATGATCGATACCGACATGTCGCGCGAAAACATGTCCGATGTGCACGGCAGATTCTGGGAAGCCCATAGCACGCTGCGCCGCGTCGGCAGCGCCGCCGAGGTGGCCTCCGCAGTCATGTTTTTCGCGCAGCCCGAGGCGGCATACATCAATGGAACCTGCCTGCCGGTCACTTCCGCGCTGGACTGGGTACCCTGAGAGGGCTGTGATGAAGACCTTGGTCGATTACGACAATCAAGCCGTCGTCGTGACGGGCGCGACGCGCGGCATCGGGCTGGAAACGGCGCTGGCCTTCGCGGCCGAAGGCGCACGTTGCTATCTGACGTTTCATCTCGGCAGCGCCGATCTGGACGAGGTGTACCGGCGCTTCGAGGCTATCGGTGCGTTGCGGCCGTGCATCATTCAGTGCAACGCGGCGAACGAAGAGCAGACGCAGGCGCTGTTCGACGCCATCAGGGTGGAGCACGACCAGGTTGCGGCATGGATTTCGAACGTTTCGGTCGCGCAACTCGTGCCCGACTTCGAGAGCTATTACAAGCGGGCGCTGTTCCAGTCGATCGAATCGAGCGCATGGCCGCTCTACGGCGGCATCAAGCGGATCAAGCGGACCTTCGGCGCCTATCCAAAGTACGCGATTGGTATGTCGAGCGCCGGGGCGGGGCAGTACCTGCATAACTACGACTTCATGTCGGCGTCCAAGAGCGTCCTCGAAACACTGTGCCGGTACGCGAACTACCGGCTGTACGACGAGGATATCCGCATCAACGTGGTGCGAGCGGGCATGGTCAAGTCGGAGTCGATGCGCCTCACGTTCGGCGACGCGTTCGCCGACAAGGCGCGCGAGTTCGAGCTCGACCGCTACTACCTCGACCCGCGCGCCGTGGCTAGCGCGATCCTCGGCCTGTGCAGCGGATACATGGATGCGGTGCGCGGCGAAGTGATTTCCGTCGACAAGGGATTCCACTTCTTCGACACATTCATGAGGATTTACTCGGATCAGCAGCGCGAGGTAGCTGACCGTTCAATTTCAACCTAAGGAGCAACCAGATGGCTGATGTTCAAGAAATCCGCGAAATCATTGTCGGCTTCGTCAAGCGCACGCTGCCCGAACTGAAGTACCAGGAGATCGACACGCGCCAGTCGATGAAAGAGCTGGGCGCGACGAGCATCGACATACTCGAAGTCGTCTCAGCCAGCATGCGCAAGCTCAACGTGCAGGTTCCGCGCGACAAGCTGGGCCAACTCAAATGCCTCGACGACCTGATCAATCTGCTGGCGCAGATCGTCGACGAGAAGGTCACGGAGTAATCGTCTGGCGCTGCGCAATCGGCAAATCGGGAATACACGCATATGGATACGCTAGAGGATTGGCAAGCCAGACTGAACGACGTGGCCACGCGGCTTTCTGTAATTTCGCTTAGTCCCGGCAAGGGATTGCATCAGCCGTTTACGCGCGTCACATATCAGGCGGAGCTGGACAGGAGTCGTCCTCAGTTTCCGGAGGAACTCCTGAGTCTTTACCACCACCCCATTTATGCCAGCCTGAGCGCCGAGCAGAAATGGACGCTGGGGCTGCTGGAGACAGTCAACTTCTTTTCCATCAACATACACGGTGAAAGAAAGCTTGTGCAGGGCTTGGAGGAACGGCTCTACGTGCCGTCGAGATTCGGTGGCTCGTGGGATATTGGCAACTACCTGCAGCATTTCATTCACGAAGAAAACGCCCACACGCACATGCTCGCGGGTTATTGCTATCGCTACGGTGATGGAGTGATGAAGGACTACGCCATTCAGGTGGAAGAGCCCAGACTGAGCGACGTCGGGACCGAACTGCTGTTCTTTGGCCGCGTCTTCGTCCTGGAAATGTTCCTCGACTACCTGAATACCGGTGCGATGCGCGATGAGCGGCTCGATGTCACGGTCCGGCAGATTCATCGCTTTCACCACGACGAAGAAGCGCGTCACATGGCGTTCGACCGCGAAGTGATCGAGTTCTGCGTCAAGCGGCTGGAAGCGGCGGGCCTTCGCGACGAGATGAAGCTGATCGCGAAGCTTCTGGACGACTATGGCCGGGTTGCGGTGAAGAGCCTCTATTCGCCTGTCGTCTATAAGAAGATCGGCATCAAGAATCCGACGGCAGTTGCGCAAGAAGCGCAGACCATTCCGCGGCGAATCGAAATTGAGAATGCTTGGCGTGCGAACGCACGCGCATTCTTGGACAAGATGAGGCTTGCCGTCCACTGACGCCGCAAGGCCGTCAACCGCTGAGCAGGCCTGCATTATGATTGAAAGATCATTTCATATTTCATAGTTATCCTAACAGGCATAAAAATGATTACCATATTCATGGCGGTAGCGCTCGTCGTGTTTGCAGTATTCGTCTTCTACGTTTTCGATATTCGCCACAAGAAAGGCATGAAGCCGCTCATCACCGGGCCGTGGATTTCTATTATGAAGCTGCTTTCCCTGACGATGTTGGTCCTATACGCGTACCTGCTCATCACGCTGAAGGCGATCGAATGGTTCGATATCGTCGCGCTCGTGGTTACCGCAGCCGGAGCCTCCCTTGTCATGGCCGCCAAGCTGACTCTCGGCCGCTACCATACTTGGGCGGGCTATCACCTACCCGAGACAACCATCGTTAACCACGGAATTTATTCGCGCCTGCGTCATCCGCTCTACACCGGGACGATCCTGTTCGAGATCGGCGCGTTCTTCGTGATTTTCCCGAGCATGTCGATCTACCCGGAATACGTGTCATACACCATCGCCAGCATTTTCGCCTACATGATCTGCTTCAACATCTACTTGGCAACCTGCGAGTCCAAGGCGATGAAGCAGAAATTCGATAAGCAGTTCGATGACTACAAGGCACGGGTGCGGGCGTTCATTCCGATCAACAAGTCTTCGAACGTGGCGGGGCGATAAGCATGTCGACCATCGATCAATCGAACGCGTTCGGTATCCATGCCATCGAGTATTTGGTACCGCCGATTCGCCATTCAGTGCGCGAGTTGCACGACAAGGGGCTGCTGATCAGTACGCCCGAGGCCATGGAAGAACTGGGCTTCGAGTACGGCCTCATGTGGGACCGTCCCGCTACGGCGGCCGCCGCCGAAGTGGTCGGCCGCGTGCTCAAGCAAGCGAATATAGATCCCGCGGATGTCGATCTCCTCATCAATGCCACCGCGATCTCGGAGAGTTCGCTCGTGCCGCCGAACTACTCGGCACCGACGACCAACGAGAACCGGCATCTGCAGCAGTTCATGAATTCCAGCGCACGAATCCAGGATGAGCTAGGCCTCGTGAACGCGAAGACGATGGGCTTGAGCGAAGTCAGCTGCTCGTCGCTCATGACGGCGATCTGGACCGCTCGTGCGCTGATGATCGAGGAACGCAAGGACATCGCCGTGTGTGTGAACGTCGACAAGTTTCCCGATGGTTACAAGCGGGAAGTGGTCTACAACGTCGTCAGCGATTCGGCATGCGCCGTCGTCGTCAAGCGCGGCGAGACGCGCAACCGAATCGTCACGTACGAGGCGATGACGCGCGGCTACTACTGGGACAGCGATCGCCGCCAGAACGAGATGATGGCGTCGTACTTCACTACCGGAAGCCGAATCGTCCAGAAGACGTTGAAGAATGCGGCCATGAAGCTAGACGACATCTCGCTGATGATTCCGCACAACGTTAGCTTGCGCAGCTGGCAGATTCTGAGCGACTTGATCGGCTATCCGATCGAGCACGTGTACACCGGCAACATCGCACAGATGGGTCATTCGATCGCCGCCGACAACTTCATCAACCTCAAGGATGCGGCGGCCGAAGGGCGTCTGTCCGAAGGCGACCTGACGATGCTCTACACGTTTGGGCTCGGCGCGCATTGGGGCTGCATGATTCTTGAGGCTTAAGGCATTTAGGGCAAGGGGTACCGCATGTTATTTGTTACGGGAATTACAGGAGCCTTCGGAGTTGAGATCCTCCGCATCCTGTTGCGCGATTACAAGGACAAGGAGGTCGTCGCGCTGATTCGCGCGAGCGATCCGCAAAAGCTCGTGGAGCGATGGACCAGGCTCCTTGCGATCGCGTCGGATGGCGAAGTGAAGCCCGAGGACGTGCCGGCCTTCACGCCGCTCGCCGGCGACATCACGAAGCCGCACTTAGGCCTGTCCGTCGCGCAGGTGCAGTCATTGTGCGACGGCGTCGAGGAGATCATTCACAGCGCGGCGACCGTCGACTTCGACGAGCCGCTCGACAGCAGCCGCATCATCAACGTCGAGGGCACGCGCAACGTTCTTCGTCTTGCAACCGATTGCGCGCGTCTGCGGAAATTCGCACATGTCAGTACGCTCTATGTGGCGGGACGGCGCAGCGGCGACATCTTCGAGCACGAGCTGGAGCACAGCGAGGGGTTCGTCACGATGGGCTATGAGGAGTCGAAGTACGAAGCCGAACTGCTGATTCGCCAGTACATGTCGCGCCTGCCGATTACGGTTTATCGGATGTCGCTGCTGATGGGGTGTTTGCGCGATGGCTATGTGAACGACTATGGGGCGATACACCGCTACCTGATGTTCATGTACCGGGGCATCGCGCCATGCTTCCCGGGCATCTCGAGCTGTCCGCTGGATTTTCTGCCATACGACTACTCTGCCGAATGCTTCATGACACTGTTCGGTGAGCACTTCAAGGGCGGGGATACATACCAGATCAGTGCCGGGGAAAGATCTCCCACGACGGAGCGCTGGCTCGAGTTAACGGCACAAACCTACGCGAAGCATTCGGCGTCGTGGCGAAAAGGATCGTACAACTCTCCGGACATCGTCACGTGGCCGACCTACCAGCTCTACAAAAAGACGATCTTGACGATCGAGAACATGGAGTTCATGAAGGTCGTCCGGATACTCGACAGCTGCGCGGAGGAATGCTTCTGCCCGAAGGTGTTCAAGCGCGACAAGCTGAACGCCGCGCTCGGCGTGGACATGGACACCGTTCCCGACTACGAAGGCTACTATCCTCGAATTCTCGACCATTGCATCGAGATGAACTGGGGGCTGTCGCCAAAATTTGTAAAGGCCTGAGTCATGGAAAACGGCATTGCAGAAAAGAACGCGTTCGTCGCGAAGGTGATCGGTATCCTGGAGCACATCATGGCGCACAAAGAACTGGACATTCACATTGAGCCGGACACGCCGTTGTTCGATTCTAGGATCCTGGATTCCGTCACCTTCGTCGAGTTCATCACGGCGCTCGAGGTCGAACTGGACGTGAGCGTGCCGGACCAGAAGATGTCGACGCAATTCTTCGCGACGCCCGCGCATATCGGCGAGCACTTCGGCAACTGAGCGCGCGGCGATTTCTGCGCCGGTTGCCGGCGCATCAACGAGAGACGGATGACGGCCCATGAGCTGCAACGTAGAAACGATATGCCACGCTATGCACGCGGGCTTTTTCGAGCGCGCGGCGGCGAGTCCCGCGAGCATCGCGCTGGACTTCGGGGATCGGACCTTCAGTTATGGCGACATGCGAAGTCTCGCGCTGAGCATCGCTGGCGCCGTCGAGGCCTGCGGTGCGGATGGCGCCGACTCGCCGTGGGTCGGCATGCTGGCCGGCAAAAGGCTTCACGGCTATGCGGCCATGTTGGGCATCCTAGCCGCCCGCAAGGGCTACATGCCATTGTCCTGCTCGGCGCCGGGACTTCGGCTTGCCGACATGATCGAGCGCAGCGGCACGTCGCTGGTCTTTGCCGACGAGGAAGGCCTGCGTGCGTTGCCCGCAATGCTTGCGCACACGGGGCGGCGATTGACCGTTCTTGTCGATGTTGCCGAAGAAAGCGCGGCGGTGCAAGTCGAAGCCTTGGAGGAAGCCTGGCCATCGCATGTTTTCAGACGGGTGGCGCCCGAAACGATGGCGAGCGAATCGCTCTCGCTGGAGATTCATCGCGATACGCCGGCTTATTTGCTGTTCACGTCTGGCAGTACGGGGCGTCCTAAAGGCGTGATGGTGAGCCACGGCAACGTGCGCCACTTTCTCGATGCGATAGCGGACCGGTATGCATTCACGGTGGCCGACCGCTTTTCGCAGAACTTCGATTTCACGTTCGATCTGTCAGTGTTCGACGTCTTCGCGTGTCTGGAGGTGGGGGGCTGCATCTGCGTACCTTCCGGTGGCGATAAGGTATTGCCTGCGCGCTATATCAACCGCTCGCGTCTGACGGTGTGGTTTTCCGTTCCATCCGCCGTGACGGCGATGCAGGCGGCGCGACAACTGAAGCCGGGCGCCTTCGGCGGCCTGCGATACAGCTTTTTCTGCGGCGAGGCGCTGATCGTCCAGGCCGCGCGCGTATGGCAGGCGGCGGCGCCGGCCGGGAAGCTTGTCAACCTGTACGGCCCGACTGAGGCCACGGTCTGCTGCACCGAGTATGCGTGGAGCACCGAAGACCGGGCGCTTGCCGACGAGCAGGTCGTGCCGATTGGCAACGTGTTCCGAGGGCTTCACGCAAGCGTGAGGGACGAGAACGGGGTGGCTGTCGCCGGCGAGGAAATTGGCGAGTTATGCATCGGCGGGCCGCAAGTGGCGCTGGGCTATCTCGACTCGCCTGAGGAGAACGCAAAGCGCTTCGTCGAAGACGCATCGAGCGGCCAACGTTTCTATCGAACAGGTGACCGGGCGGTCTTCGATGCGCGCGGCTGCCTGCGTTTCGTCGGACGCGTCGATCATCAGGTGAAGGTCAGAGGCTATCGAATCGAGTTGGGAGAAGTCGAGCAGGCGCTGCGTGCCTGCAGCGCCGATGCGAACGCTGTGGCCGTGCCATGGCCGCCGCAAGCGCCGCACGAACGCCTCATCGCAGTGTGCGAGGCCAAGGTGCACGATGAGCGCGAAGGCCAGCGCTTGATAGGCGAGCTGCGGCAACGGCTACCCGACTATATGCTGCCTGATGAAGTCGTCTTCATGGAGCGGTTCCCGTTGAACGGCAACGGCAAGATTGATCGGCGTGCCGTGGCGCAAGCGCTGGTGGACCGGCTGAGTCAGCCGGCCGGTTGACGAGGGGGCGCCGCGTGCGGCCGGTTCACGTAACGAGAAAAACGTATGTCCGTATTCATGTTTCCCGGCCAGGGCTCGCAAAAGAAGGGTATGGGGGGCGAGCTATTCGCGCGGTTTCCGGGTGAAGCCGCCGTGGCGAGCCGTATCGTAGGCTACTCGATGGAGGCACTGTGCCAGGCCGACACGGAGGGCAAGCTCGACAACACGCGCTACACGCAGCCGGCGCTTTTCACGGTCAACGCATTGCACTACTTGGCGATGCAAGAGGAGGGCGTCTCGAAGCCGCGATACTTTATCGGCCATAGCCTTGGCGAGTACAACGCGCTGCATGCCGCCGGCGCGATCGACTTTGCCACTGGCGTCGAGTTGACGATGCTGCGCGGCTGTCTCATGAGTGAGGCGCGAAAGGGCGGCATGGCGGCGGTATTGGGCATCGGCGAGCAGGACATCCGTGCCGGGTTGCGCGAGGCACAGCTCGATCGCGTCTACGTCGCCAATCTCAACGCGCCGACGCAAACGGTGATTTCGGGCGAGACAGCCCAATTACACGTCGCGTTGCAGTGGCTGGCGGACCGCTTTGGCGCGGCGTGCGTGGAACTCAATGTGAGCGGCGCATTTCATTCGCCCTTGATGGAAGAGGCACGCGTCGAGTTCGGCAAGCGATTGGCGACGGTGGCGTTTCGCGACCCCACCACACCGGTCATTGCTAATATCGGAGCAAGGCCGTATGCCGCAGACGGCGTTCGAGCATGTCTGGAGCAGCAACTGACGGCTCCCGTGCGGTGGACCGACACGATTCGTTATTTGCTCGATCGAGGCGAAACGGAATTCATCGAGGTCGGCCCAGGTCGGGTACTGACACAACTTCTTGAGCGGATCAGGCGCAGTGCGCACGTGTAGCTCGATTCGACATTTAAGCCACCTAGAAATTCTGGGGCGACCCGATGCATCGCAATTTCCACCTCGGTGTCCGCATCGATTCCAATGGCAAGTGCAAGCATCGCTTCGTCGGCTACCGGCGTACTCAGGAAGCGCCATCCGTCCGGATGCGCTTCCGCTTCGGCATGAAATGCAATGCCCGACGCATCGGACAGATCGAAAGACATGGACGACAAAGGTATGGATAGCCCCATCCCTTTGGCCTTAACATAGGCCTCCTTCAGCGTCCAATAGGCGTAAAAGTTCCGACTCAGGTCGGCCTCGGGCGTCGCCGCGAGCCGTTCGGATTCGCTGTGTGCAAAGAAGCCGCGCGCCATTGCGAGAAAGTCTCTTTCTTGCGCGACGTTTTCGACATCGATTCCAATTTCTACCAGTTCCGAGATCACGCAGGCGGTGAGGCCCTTCGTGTGAGAGACGTTGAAATGCAGGTGGCTATACGCTAGCGGCGATTCGACGAATGGACGCCCAAATGCGTTGCAGCCGAAGCGCCACTGATCGGGTGCGACGTGCGTGCGGGCGCACAGCAACATGCGTAGAAACGCCTTGGACCGTATGAACAGATTCTTTTCGCTGGTGATCAGAATTCGTTGTGCGGCTTCTTGTTCTGCTTTGCTCAGCAGATCCAGATAGGGGGTGACCGGAGCCAGTGAATGCGGAGGCGTCTGCAACAGCCACACGTCGGCCCGATAGAGGGGTGAAGTTCGCAGGGACATTGAGGCGCAATTATTCTCTTCTACCGCTCTCGTTTTTCAGGGAAGTATGTCAAGGCTTTCCGTTTATTTTCATCTGTTTTATTCAATCACTCCTAACGCCCGATTTCCAGATTCCGCCGCCCATCTCACTAGGCAACGTTTGATCATTGCAACGAGCCCCGACGGCATTAAGGATGGTGATGCTGCGGACGTGCGTTGTTTTTTGAGGGATTCAACGTCACTTGCCGAGAAGAGGGTAACACTTCGCAAGCGATTTGTTAGTCTACCTGATTGGGCGGATCGTTTGTTCTTGCCCTATATCCGGCATGTGACGAAGCCGGGAGCGAATCTGTTCGCGGAACTCGGCTTCGCGCCCGAAGAGGCGCGGCAATATCAAGCCGAATCGCAGGCGCTCATCAATCAGACGGCGACGCTCAAGGAGCAGCTCATGGGCGAGCTTGCCTCGTGGATCGAGGTTCACCATCTCAAGCAAGCGGAGGCTGCGGAGATATTGCACGTGACGCGGCCTCGCGTGTCGGACGTGGTGAACAAGAAGACGAGCAAGTTCACGATTGACTCGTTGGTGGACATGCTGGCTCGCATTGGCACGCCGGTCAAAGTCGTGGTGGGCTGAACGCTGCTGCGCAAAACGTTATGCAACAACGAATGCCGCCGCTTCGTTAGCCCGCCACCGAAGCGGTGACGATTGGCGACGGTTGTAAATGAGCACTGCGGCCGTATCGATTGCAGCCGATGCGGCCAGTGCTTCTTCAGAGGGACTCTCCTGTCAACGCGCGGATGTGGCCTTCACCCTGCCGAACGGCTCACCGCTCCCGAGCGGCCGGCGAGCACGTTCACGCACGGCATTGCCGCATCACATCAGCTCACCAAGACACGCATCGAATTGCTTGACCAGCAGATCCACATCCGCCGCCGTGGTTTCCGGGCACACGAGCATCATGTTGTGGAACGGCGTGATCAGCACGCCGCGATTGAGCAGGTACAGATGGACGATATGTTCGAGCTCGCTGTCGAGTTGCTGGCCCGCGATCGTGCCGTTGCGCGGCGGCGTGGGCGAGAACTGAAACTCCGTGCGCGCGCCGATTCGCGTCACGCACCACGGCAGCCCATGTTCGGCGATCGCCCGTTCCAGCCCCGATGAGAGACGCGCGGCCAGCTCGAACATGTGCGCGTAGGCCGCGTCGGTCATCACGTCGGCGAGCGTCGCGCGCATCGCATGCATCGCGAGCATGTTCGCGGTGAGCGTCGTGCCGATGCCGGAGTGACCGGGCGGCGCGTTCAGCTTTGCCTGTTTCGCGCGTTCGGCGAATTCGGCGCTGAAACCATAGACTGCGCACGGCACGCCGCCGCCGATCGGCTTGCCGACGATCAGCAGATCCGGTTCGAGACCATGCGCGACCGCGTACCCGCCCGGGCCGCTGCTGATCGTGTGCGTCTCGTCGATTGCGAGCAGCGTGCCGTAACGGCGCGTGAGCGCGCGTGCCTCGCGCCAGAAGCCGGGATCGGGCAGCACCATGCCGATGTTCGTCATCGCCGGTTCCGCCAGCACGCACGCTACGTCCCCAGTCTTCAGCGCCGCTTCGAGCGCGTCCAGGTCGTTGAACTCGACGACGCGCGTGTACGCGAGCAAGTCGTGCGCCTGGCCGAGCAGGCTGTCGCGCTGCACCGCGCGGCCATCGACCAGATCGACGAACACGTCGTCGACCGTGCCGTGATAACAGCCGTTGAAGACGACGATCGTCCTGCGTCCCGTCGCCGCGCGCGCCCAGCGCAGCACGAAGCGGTTCGCGTCGCTCGCGCTCAGCGCGAATTGCCAGAAGGGCAGCTTGAAGCGCCGCGCCAGTTCGGCGGCGACCCAGGCCGCGTCTCCGCTCGGCAGCATCGTCGTGTAGCCGCGCGTCGCCTGTTCGGCAAGCGCGCGGGCGACAGGCTCCGGCGCGTGGCCGAACATCGCGCCCGTATCGCCGAGACAGAAATCGGCATAGCGATGGCCATCGACGTCGGTGAAGTGCGCGCCGCGCGCGTAATCGACGTACAGCGAGAACGGCGTCGACCAGTCCTGCATCCAGTGCAACGGGACACCGAAGAGCAAATGCTCGGCCGCTTCCGCCGACAACGCGCGGGATTTCGGCATCGCTTCGGTGAAGGCACGGCGCTCGCGGTCGAACAGCGCGCGGGCGCGGGTGAGGTCGACTCCGTGTCGGATCTGCAATTGACGCTCCTCGAACTGGGTTGTTGGATGACGCTATCGCGAGCTTGTCATATTCCAGGTGCAGGGTCGATTCCGACGAAATAACGAGGAGAGCGTGCCGGCGGAGGCGAGTTTGTGCGCATAAAGATTCCGATGTGGCGGCGGCTGTCTCGATGCGTCGTGCCGATGTGAGCGAGTGCTCACATCAATCGTGTGCGTTGTGGGGAAGGGGGAGTGGAGGGGCGAATGCGACACCGAAACGCCGGCGACGGCGTTTCAGTCGTTGCGCGACGAGCGGCGGGAGATGACGCCGGCCGATGCCGTGCCGCGCGCCAAGCGCTAGCCGCCCGGCCACCGCGGCGCGCGATGCGCATCAATAGCGCGACAACTGGCTGCCGTCGATCCGCACGCGGTCGCCCGGATGCAGATCGCCCGGCGTTTGCACGTCGAACGCGCGCATCGAGCCGTCGCCGACCTGCACGTCGACGCGATAGCTGTTCGGCTGGCCCATCTGCTGGCCGAGCTGGTTGCCCGCGTAGGCGCCGCCGAGCGCGCCGATGACCGTCGCCGCATCGCGGCCGTGACCGCGGCCGATCTGGTTGCCGAGCACGCCGCCGACCAGCGCGCCGACGACGGTGCCGGCCATGCCGGACGGGCTCGTTGCGTTGCCGATCGGCCGGATGTTCGTGACCGTGCCGTACTGCATGCCGTTCGGCGTGCCGTATTGGCCGCCGTTCTGCGAGTCGTATTGCTGCGGATAGGCGGGGGCGGCGTTCGACGGATACGTAGGCGCTGTATTTGCCGGATAAGCAGGCGCGCTATTGGACGGATAGGCGGGCTGGACGTAACCCGGCTGCGCATAGGCCGGCTGCGCATAGCCCGGCGCCGCATACTGCGGTTGCCCCGGATAGCCCGATTGCGCGCCGTACGGGCCATATCCCGGTGCGACGCACGCGGTCAACGGCAGCGCCGCGACGGCGACAAGAGCGGTGAACAGTACGGTCTTCGTGGAGGGCATGCGCATCGTCGTATTTCCTGCATCGGCTTCGCGTTCGCGGCGGGGATGATGGGGTAGGGTGCGAACGGGCGTGAGTATAAGGAAAGCCGGCATGCGCGTCCGAGGCGCTAGCGTAACAACGTGTAAAGTCTGTTGCCGCGTAAATCCGGCGGCGCGTTCCAGCGGTGCGACCGTGTCAGCGCGGCGCGATCGTGCCGTTGCGGTGCGTCCCATGCCGATCCGGCGGCATCGGGTTCGCCGATGGATTTTTCAGGGATTCGGGAACAATGTCTTCCCCGTACCGCCGTTACTCTTATGCAGGTGCTTACCTAGAATTCAGTCATCGGTTACGGACAAGGTGCTCGTAACCGGACCACACAAAATATCGAGGTAAGCATCATGAAGAACCTGATTCAAGCCGTTGTCGTTGCCGCTGCGCTTGCAGCCCCGGTTGCCGTGTTTGCGCAGAACACCGCGCCGATGACCCGCGCGCAAGTTCGCGCTGAACTGGTCGAACTGGAAAAGGCGGGCTATAACCCGGCCGTGCGCGACGACGCCTCTTACCCGGACGCCATTGCGGCTGCGACCGCACGCGTCGCGCAACAACGTGAGGCTGCAGCCCGCGCGCAAGGTGCCGACAACAGCGGGTACGGCGCCGACGCGCAAGGCGCATCGGCATCCGGCTCGCGTGTGCAGATGCGTCCGGCGAGCCAGGACGAAATGAAGTCGCTGTATCGCGGTCATTAAGCTGTACCGCGCAAGGCCCGGGGTTCGTGACCGGGCCGACTGATGTCATCCCGTGCGCGCGTTCTGCGCGCATCGCATTCGAAGCCGGCTCGCCGCCGCGATGATTTGCGGTGGCGAGCCGGCGCGCTATCCGTTACCTCCGTCACCAGACACTGGTGACTTCGCCTAGCCTTCACGGCTAGGCGCTTTTTCCCGTCTGCTTGTCATTTGCGTGCGGTGTGGGGCGCTTGCCGGTTCAATAGCGGCCGGACTGCGCTGTCATCGTCTCGTTCCACGAAGCCCCGAATGCCCCGCACGCCGGCGCTGGACATCTGCCTGCGCGTCGCTTAGCCTGCAATCGGCTCGTTGGCCGCAGTGGCTGTCATTTTCCAATACGCTGATGCATCGTGCTGCCGCGGGCTGCTTCCTGGCGCGCTTATCGGGCCCCGCCGCGTCGGCCTCGCGTGCCGCGTCGTTCAATCTCCGCTATTTCTCGACTCGATATGGGCACTTCGATTTCTTCCGCGCCGGAAATTCGCGCAATCGTCACCGGACACACGCGCGGACTCGGCGCCGCACTTGCCGAGCAACTGCTGCGGCAGGACATCGCCGTGCTCGGGGTGTCGCGCAGCCGGCATCGTTCGCTCGGCGGACAGGCCGGCGGGCGCTTTGACGAGGTCGAGCTGGATCTGTCGGATTCGTCGCGCGTGGCAGCGTGGCTGGCCGGCGATGCGTTGCGTCGCTTTGTCGATGGGGCGAGGTGCGTGCTGCTGTTCAACAATGCGGGCACGGTGGAGCCGATCGGGCCGCTCGAGACGCAGGATCCGGGTATGGTCGCGCGTGCGGTCAGCCTGAATGTCGCGACGCCGATGATGCTGTCGAGTGCGATCGCCAGGGCCGTGGCCGATGGCGCGGAATGCCGGATCGTGCATGTTTCCAGCGGGGCGGCGCGCAATGCGTATGCGGGCTGGAGCGTGTATTGCGCGACGAAGGCGGCGCTCGATCATCACGCGCGGGCGGTTGCGCTGGATGCGAACCGCGCGTTGCGAATGTGCAGTGTCGCGCCGGGCGTGGTCGATACGGGGATGCAGGCGACGATTCGCGCCAGCAGCAAGGAGAATTTCCCGTCGCGCGAGCGGTTTGAACACCTCAAGGAGAGCGGGGGGCTGACGACGCCGGAGGAGGCGGCGCGGAAGTTGATTGGCTATGCGCTGAGCGAGGCATTTGGGGCGGTGCCTACGGCGGATGTGCGGGACGTGTCGGTGGGGTGAGGCGGGCGTAACTGCCTGATCAGGCGCGCGGCGATCCGCGAACATTTGCGGTGTCGGGCTCAAGGATTCCTGCATACCTGCCGTAATCGCGAGAACTGACTTCACCGTGGCCCGCCCGCTATCCACATGAAACCCTTGCTTACAGCCGGACGAACGAAACGCGATCTTTTGCCCTTGCCGTCCGCCGATCGCGACCGTATCTCGCTGGAATGCTACGGGGCGCTTTGTACGCTCCGATCCGGACTAGGTACGCCGGACACGATCGCGGCGCTGACGAACTGTCTCGTGACGGTCCATTTCATGATGGCGGCTGGTGTGGGCGCCGCGCCGGAGAGCCGATCGGTATTCGCCGCGGCGCAGGAAGCGATCAACGAATGCGATCCGGTTGCGATCGCGGCAGGACAGTGCGGGGCTGCAAAGCCGGAAGCCGCAGACGCGATCGGCGCGTTGATCGCGCTGTACGAGCGCCAGCTGCGCGTCGCGCCGCGCGCGGTCGTGGCTGAGGTGGTGGGCCGGGTGGCGGCGTATTGGGGCGCCGCCGGGGGCGCCTCGGGCTCGCCTCAGCGTATGGCGGCGTGAGCCGGGTCGTGTGAAGGTCAAGGCCCGGCCAGATCGAAAGCCGTACGGCCATGTGCCACGCAAACGTAACGTAGAAACGACGGTAGAGCTGGCATGGGATTGACTGGACCCGGAGCTGATCAAGGCGCTGGTGCCCGGGACATTGGACTGGGCGGCGATCAACGAGCAACTTGCCGCGCACAGGAAAGTAATCTCTGAGCGCGCGCCGGGCGGCGGGCCAACACGTCATCTCGGCTACGAGAAGGGAAAGCCAAGCCGGCGGGCAGCACGAATCACCGCAGCGGTAACCCCAGGTTCGGCTTGCTGGCCGTTATATCAGCCCGTTACCGCGCGGAGTTTGTGCAGCAGCTGATCGTAATAGCTTTGGCAACTGGACATCCGCAACATGGCGCCGAGCGTGATTTCCGTGCCCACATGCGGCGCTCGCCGGACGATCGGTGCGATCACATTGTCCAGCCATCCATCGCCGTGAACGATGTCGATCTCGACGTGTTCGGAATAGTACGCAGGCACGGGCATGCCGAGGCGACGGCATCCGGCAACGAGCTTGGTATAGGAGGCGGGATCGATGAGTTCCGTTGCGGCCATCAGGCCCAGTGCCTTGTGCTGATGCTTGCGTCCGACGCACAGCGCCACAAACAGATTGTGCCCCGCCAGGCCTTCCCAGGCCAGGCTCAACCCGTATCGCCATTGAGCGGACACGGCATGCCTGGCGAGAATTTCCTCGAACATCGCCACATGGGCTGATTGCGGATCGCCGCGCCCTGCTTCATCCCAGAGGTTTTGCGCGAGTTCGGCCTTGGCGGTGCCGTGGCTGCCGACGAGACAAAATGCCAGGAGATCGAAAAAGCGCGTATTGAGCTGGGCGTCGCTTTCGAAGAACACGGCGAGCTGAGCGGACGTCGCTTCCTGCTCCAGAAAATCGAACAACGGATGCTGCGCGCCCGGATGCTCGAGGCAAATCTTCTTCAGATCGCCGATGAAATTATTTTGCGACAGGATGGGCGGTGAAAGTTGCGCTTTCTCACGTTCGAGCCACCAATCCTGGAGCCGTTCGCGAAGCCAGACCACGACCGGGTCGAACTGAAAAAATGCGCGACGATCGTTTGCTCCGGCAAAGTGAACCTGCTGAAGCAGAAACAGCGCGTAATGAATATCCAGCATTGTTTCAGAACAATGCTGATCCGTGAGTTTGCGAAGTTGCGCTTCTACGACGTTCTGAATCGCGGAAAGAGACTCGATGATCGTGCTGACCGACTCGCCACGATGCGGCTTGTCGAACAACGACTTCACCGCATGGGTCAGCGGCATCGGACTGCCGGCCGCCGGTGAGGCGGCCGGACTCATTCGCGCGAAAACATGACCGTTGTGTGGATTGCCGTCAAGCGCAACTTCAACTTCGTACACGTCTTTTTTTCCTTATTGGATTTTGGCCGTCGATTAGCCTTGCGCAAGGCTATCGAGTTTCGGAATGGCTTGGACGATATTTATACAGAACGGTCTGTCTTCAGTCAAGTTCATCAAGAATGCCGGCCGCCGCGGTTATGCGTCGATGCCGTTCGCCTGAAGCAGCATTCGGGCAATCGACCACGCCTCGTCTGCGGCATGACGGTTTCCGAGAACCTGCGCGTTAACGATGGCACCGTCGAGCAAAATGACGCATCGCGCGGCAAATTTTTGCGCCTGATCAGTCGGCATGACGTCCGTCGCCAACTGACCGATGAATTCGACGAGGCTGCGCTTCTGTTTCGTCGCTACGGCCACGATATCCACATCCAGGTCGTGATATTCGGCGGTCGCCGCAATGAACATGCAACCCGTGAAGTCGCTGTCCTTGAACCACTGCGTGTGCCATTCGAACACCGCGCGAATTCTTGCCATTGCAGAGCGCTTTGGCTTAACAAAATTCGCAAGCGAAGTAAACGCATCTTCCGCCCGACGTTCGAGTACCGCGATCATCATGTCCTTCTTCGATGGGAAGTACTTATAGAAGGTCATCTTTGAAACAGCGGATTCCTCAATGATCCGGTCGACGCCAACGGCATGGTATCCGTTGCACGCGAAGAGTCTGGTCGCCGCAATGAGGATGCTCTCTTTTTTTTCGCTCATGGCCTTTGCTATGCCTGTTGGGTCTTGACGGGCGCTATTCTACATTTCGCGGTCGGGCATAGGATTGTCGGGACCATCGTGTTTCTGCCGTTGGCAGATTTTCATGTGCTGCCGTCGTCGTACGGAGAGATCGGGGGGCATTCTGGCCCTTGGTCTTGTTCATGCGACGTTCATGTACGTGCTTTTGTACGGGGCATTTCAGCGAGCGAAGATCTAGAGTATCGTTGTCCTAAGCTTCGTCTGCCCGCTGGTCGCCGTGATAGTAGGTTTTCTGGCCTACGGCAAGACACTCAGCATGCTTCAGCCCGGTGGCGCGATTCTCATCGTCACGGCAGCGAGCGCCTACGCGTCCGGACGCTCCATGCGTTGTCTCGTCAAACGACAGGCAGGGCGCCCTCTTCAGCGCCCGCGTACCGCGGATATGAATTTCGAGCCTCGCTTCACATCCGCGGTGTCTGCCTTCAACCCGTCACGCAAACGGATTCTTGACCGTCCCCGTCGGCGCGGGCGGCTCCTCGCTGATATGCTCCGGAAGCGAAGGATCATGCTGAAGCGCTTCGACGATGCTCGTGATCGCGTGCTGCAGCGCAAGCGCCGCCTCGAGCCCGACCTTGTCGCGCGTGACCTCCAGCGTCCCTGAAAGCACCACACGCTCCAGGTCGTTCGTCACGGTGAAATCGTCGCCGTGGATATTCAGGATGCAAGAATCATCCGCAAACGCCTTAAACTCCATTCAGACCTCCAATACGGGTATCTTTCAACGATTCCGGAATGCCGGGGAAGCGCAATCCGCTTTGCGCCTCGAGCTCATGCACGGTCGCAACGTCATAGTGGTTGGCGGCCGTGTTGTTCACCACGATCGCAAACGCGAGCCGCTTCTCCGGAACATAGACTACCTTGAAAATCTGGGTCGGGACGATCACGCCCGTTTCCCCGATCGTCTGCAGATCGGCCCCTTTGAACATCGGCCCCGTGACGACGTAAGTGTCCTCGGCGTTCATGCCGATGCGACGAACGGCTTCCTCGATATGCGCCCACAGACGGCGATTGTTGGTCGGGTTCTGCGGGATCATGTTCGCGAGCGAAAAGGACTCGGCCATCGCCTGATCGTTCCAGCGGTCGCCCGCCGGGCTCATGTGTCCTCGATCATAGCCGCTCTTGCGGTAGTCCGAGAGCCGTGCGCCCTCGCCGTCGGGCAGGCGGCGTTCTTCGAAAAAGCGATTGGTGCGGACTTCGCCCTTGGCGGCGGCCAGGTGATCGCGCGTCAGGTGTTCCGCGGACCACAGCGGGCCATGCGTGATTCCCGAATGCAGCACCTCGAAATCCGAATAGCAAAGTAGACGCGCTTTCGCGGCCATCTTGGCATTGACCAGAACGGGCGGCTCGCCTTGCGGGCTGAACTGGGAACAGTTGTCTGATGCGAATGCGTGCGTCGCGAGTGCCAACAGCACGCCTGCGAAATATTTCCGCATGGATTGGGCATTGAGTGGATGGGCGCCAGAGTATACGGGAGGCGATGCTCCGCTGTCGCGCGCGCCATGCGATTTTGGGGGTGTCGCCCCGGCCGGTCGAAAGCGGCTGACGACACCGACGCGCAAGCCCGGCGAGCGGGCTAACGCGCCTTGCTCCGCGTCACCTTCCTGCCGCTCTTCGCGCGAGGCCCATCCTTCCCCGCCGCGACGTCGCCGTTGCCGTTGCCGAATTGCTCGAGCCACGACAAGGTATCCACATACGACAGGAACTGCTTGAGATACTCGGGCGACAGCTCCCGCATCAGGGACAGCGACCGATGCACGAGGCTGCTCGAATTGAGCGGGCCGGCATTCCTCGGCGCCTGACCGAGCGACTGGCGAAGCTGCTTTTCCGCACGGACCCTCGACCAGGTTTCCCTGAAGTAATCGAGCATCTCCGGTTCGGGCGACGGTGCGGTCCCGGGCGCGGCCTGACTCACGCGGACGCTCCCGCCTGTCGGCGCACGGCTCGTGATGTAATCGACGAGTCCCGAGAGCGCGCCGCGGGCAGGCTGATCCGCCGGCAACGCCATACCGTCCGCATCGCGAACACGGCCCTCAACCTCGCCCGCGGCGTCGGCGCGCGCGATATCCGCCGCATAGTTCGCCATCAACCTGGACAGCCGCTCATCGAGAATGCGCCGCGCCTCGCCGCCGTGACCGGCCGCGCGCCGATCCAGCGCATCGATGAAACGAAACCGGACCGGGTCCATGCGATCGGCGCCGCGTTCGCGCCACGCGTCGATCACGGCCCGCGCGCGTGTCTCGCCGTTACTCACGGCGCCCACCGCTGGAAGCGGTCGATCGCGGAACAGGTGCGATCTCCACGCGCCGGTTCCTGGCTCGCCCTTCGTTATCGGCATTGGAACTCACCGGCTGCTCCGAGCCGAACGCGGCCGCAAATACCGACGCAGCGGGAATGCCCTCGTCGACGAACGCGCGCGTCACCGTCAACGCGCGCTGGGCCGACAGCTCCCAGTTGTCGGCAAAGCGGTGATTGCTCGAGCGCACCTGCTGGTCGTCCGCGAAGCCGCTCACCATCAGGATCTCGTCACGCGCCTTCAGGTAGGCGGACAGCGGTCCCGCCAGGCTCTTCAGCAACGCCCGCCCTTCGGGCTGCAACTGATCGGAGTTCAGCGCGAACAGCACGCTGCCGCTGATGCCGATGCGTCCGTTGACGAGCGTCACCCGTCCCGCCGCCAGCGGCCCCGCCAGCGCCTGCTCCAGCGTCTTGCGCTGCTGCGCTTCCGCCTGCCGCTCTTTGACCGCTTCCTGGAGCCGGGTCGAGAGTTCCAGTTGCGTGCCGATGACGCCGACCAGAATCAGCACGAAGGCGCCCAGCAGCACCGACATCAGGTCGCCGAATGCGGCCCAGATCGGCGCAGTGCTCTCAACGTCGCCGTCGATTTCCTCGCGCATGGGCTTATGCTCCGGCGGATGCCCGCTGGTCGGCGAGCTGTTGCAGGTCTTCGACGATCTGCTTCTGCGACATCATGCTCAGATCGATGACTTCCCGAGCCTGCGCGACGTAGTACGCGAGCTGTTCGTCGCTGCGCGCAAGGGATTTGTCGAGCGCGGCTTCGATGCGCTGCAGTTGGGTCATCAGCATGTCGTTGGACTGGCCGAACGACTGCACGGCCAGCCCGAATGCGTCGCCGAGGCTCGCGACCTCGACGGCGCTCGCGGTGACCTGCGCCGCCACCGCGTCCAGCTTTTCGGTTTCCGCATCGACCTTGTCGTTGAAGCGGGTGCCGACACGATCCAGCAGATCCGCCGACGTCGCGACGAGCGCATCGACCGCGCCTCGCTGCTCGGTGGACGCATGGTTGACCGCGTCGAGCAGGGTCTCCAGCGTTGCCAGCAGGCGGCTGCGCTCGTCCAGCATCGCGGTGTCGCGAACCATGCTGTCGGAGAGCCGCTGGCGCAGCTCGGCGATGACTTCCGCCGCGGCCTTCGGCGCCTCCGATGCCGCTTGCACGAGGCGCGAGATCTCGGTGATCGTATCGCTGGCGTGCGCCTGCGTGTGCGCGGTGATGTCGTGTGCGGTGCGGGCCAGCGCGTCGCAGATTTCCTGCTGGCGCGTGGCGGTGTTCGCGGTCGTCGCTTCCCATTCCTTGCTCAACGTGGCGGCCATCGACGCGACGGTCTCGGTCCACGCGGTCAAGCGCTGCTGGTCGCGCGACGCCAGTTCGGCCTGCAGGTCCGCGTGCGATTGGCGCAGTTCGGCGACGAGCTCGGCGGCGGCCTTCGGCGCTTCCGACGCGGTCTGCACAAGCCGCGAGATCTCGGTGATCGTGTCGCTGGCGTGTGTCTGCGTCTGCGCGGCGATGTCGCGCGCGGTGCGGGCCAGCGCGTCGCAGATTGCCTGCTGGCGCGTGGCGGTGCTCGCGCCCGTCGCTTCCCATTCCTTGCTCAGCGTGGCGGCCATCGACGTGACGGTCTCGGTCCATGCGGTCAAGCGTTGCTGGTCGCGCGATGCCAGTTCCGCCTGCAGGTCTGCGTGCGACTGGCGCAGATCGGCGACGAGCTCGGCGGCGGCCTTCGGCGCTTCCGATGCGGTTTGCACGAGGCGCGAGATCTCGGTGATCGTGTCGCTGGCGTGTGTCTGCGTCTGCGCGGCGATGTCATGTGCGGTCCGGGCCAGCGTGTCGCAGATTGCCTGCTGGCGCGCGGCCGCGTTTGCGCCGATGACTTCCCATTCCTTGTTCAGCGAGGCGGTCATCGAGCCGACCGCCTCGGTCCATGCGGCCAGCCGCTGCTGGTCGCGCGACGCCAGTTCCGCCTGCAGGTCCGCGTGCGACTGACTCACGGTGCGCAGCAGCGATGCGGCGTGCTGTTCGAAGGTCGCCGCGGCTGCCGCGAGCGCGTGCTCGTTGCGGCCCGCCAGTTTGTCGCTGGCTTGCTCTTGCCGCGACAACGCGTCGTTCCACGCGTCCGATACGCCGCGTTCCGCTGCTTCGAGCCGTGCCGAGACGCCCTCGAGCAGGTTGGCCGAGCGTTGCTCGAAGGTTTCGGTGAACCGGTCCAGCGCGGTGCGCAGGTGCCCGGAAAGCGCCTCGCTCGATTGCCGGTGCTCGGCCAGTGCGTCCTTCCAGATGCCCGACACGGTCGTGGTCGTCGCGGCGAAGCCGGTCGACAGTCCGTCGAGCTGCTGCTGCACCGCATGCGTGACCGAATCGTGCAACGCGGCCGTCTCGCGCGAAAGCCCCGCCATCGTGGCTTCCATGACCGGCTGAAGCGCGGCGCCGGCGGCGCGCGCGCTTTCGGCGGCGCTCTCGTTCAACGACTGTCCCACGGACGTCGCGAGGCGGTTGCACGCGGCCTCCGCCTTGTCGAAGAACACTTGCTGGCTGGCGATCTGCCGCGCGTTCGCCGCGATGCTCTGCTGCTCGATCGCCGTCATCATCGTCTGCAGCCGATCGACCAGCGCGGGCATCACGTCGGCCTGCCGCTGCAGCAGCCTGAAGGTTTCTTCGCGTTGATGGCGCTGCGAGTGGCTGCGCAACGTCGTCGCGATCTTCACGTCGAGTTGCTGCGCCGCGTGGAGCCGCTCACGGCGGCACAGCGCGGACAGCAGGCCGAGCATCGCGGAAGTGGCCACGCCCGCGATCGAGGTGCCGAACGCGAACCCGAGCCCCTTGATCGGCGCGGCCAGCGAAGCGCGGATCGCGTTCAGGTCGGTCGCACTTTCCAGCGCGGCGCCGGTTCCCTTGAGGGTGGCGACCATGCCGAGCAGCGTGCCGAGCATGCCCAGCAGCACCAGCAGGCCGACCAGGTAGGGCGTCAGCGCCGGTCCCGGCAGCGCCGCGCGCTCGCCCTCGACGCGCGCGCGCACCGCGCTGCGCAGGCTCGGGTGCAACGGGTCGAGCCACGCGCCGAGCACGGGCGGCGGCTCGGACAGGCCCGCGACGGCGTGCGCAAGCGTGGACGTGGCCTGCCGGTAGCGCCGCAGTTCGAGCGCGCCCGTCACGTAGCACGCGCCAATCAACAGCGTGACGGCCGCAGCGAGCGGGTTCGAGCCGGCATAACCGGCGGCGATCCAGCACACGGCGGCCAGACCAGCCCCAAAAACTACAAGATCAATGCGAAATCTGGACATAGCGTCTTCGTTAGCTGGTGCGAATGGCCGCGAGCAACCCTTCGATCGTTTGAAACCGGACATCGAGCTCGGCGAGCAACACGCTCTGCATATCCTTGCGGAACACGTTCAGCCATGCGCCGGGCGTGACCGGTGCGCCCTCCGGCGCGTCGGCATCCGCGAGCCTCTGCCGTTCGGCGTCGCGCAAGCGCGCGAAGTGCGCGCCGAGCAGCGCGGGCACGCCGGCCAGCAGGCTCCGTTCGCGCGCGCCGAGCACGCGCTCCATCACGGCATCCACGGTCGCGAGCCGCGCCATGCGGGGCGCTCTGGCGGCCAGCATGACCCGCAGGCGGCCGCGCAGATTGCCGATCTCCGTTTCCATCGTCTGCTGCACGGACAGATAGTGCTGACGGAACACCGGGTAATCGTCCGCCGTATCCATCGGCGCCTGCCGTGCGGGCGCATGCGCGCGCGTGCCGCGCCGGTCGGCGGCGGACGCGCTGTCGCCGGTGATCGCATTCCGCAACGAAACGCGAACGCGGGCGCACAGGCTCTCCGCGTCGCCGACCGACGCGTGGGCGACGGCGGCGACGGCCGGCGGATTGCCGCTCAGCACCGTGGACAGCGCGATCGCGTCGGTCCAGCCGAGCCATTGGCTCAACCGGTCCGACAGCGATTGCCTGGGTTCGGAAACGTCGGCGTCCGCAACGCGCGCGATCAGGCGAATGAGGGTCGGGGCACTCAAGGCCGGGCGCTGGGGGGCTTGCACCATACCGCAAGAGTCGAAAAAAGGCAGCAGTTTACACGTCGGCGAGGCCGGGATTGTCAGAACTCGAAAAGGGGCCGGGCAGCGGCGTGTTTCGGCATCGCACGCGCACGCCGTTCCGAGGCGTGCGGTTCGGCCGCCGTGCCGGTCCGGCGGCCTTCCGGCGACGCGCATGCCGGGAGGCACCGGGCGGCGATCATCGCACGCCGCGACACCGGCTATCATATGGGCCATCCGCCGAGCCTCACCGGCAGGCCCGCGATCCGCTCATCGATATACGCAGCACATTGTGCCGTCACACATGAACACTACTCCGGACGCTCCTTCGTACTCATCCATCCGTGCCCTCACCGCGCTCGAGGCCCGCATCCTCGGCGTGCTGGTGGAAAAGCAGCACACGGTTCCGGATACCTATCCGCTTTCGCTCAACGCGCTGACTGCCGGCTGCAACCAGAAGACCGCGCGCGCGCCGGTGATGAACGTCACCGAGGACGAGGTGCTGACCGCGATCGACAGCCTGAAGCATCTTAGCCTCGCGATGGAAGGCAGCAGCAGCCGCGTGCCGCGCTTCGAGCACAACATGACCCGCGTGCTCGGCATTCCGAGCCAGGCGGCGGCGCTGCTGACGATCCTGCTTCTGCGCGGCCCGCAGACCGCCGCGGAGTTGCGACTGAATACGGCGCGCCTGCATGGCTTCGCCGACATCTCGTCGGTCGAGGCGTTTCTGGACGAGCTCGCCGCGCGCCAGCCGTCGCTCGTCGTCAAGCTGCCGCGCGCGGCGGGCGCGCGGGAAAACCGCTGGATGCATCTGCTGTGCGGCGAGGTCGCCGTGAGCGAGGAGGCGGCGGGTGATGCCGATGCGGCGTCGGTTCCGCCCTCCGAGTTCGAAGCGCTGAAAGCCGAGCAGAAGCGGATGGCCGACGAGTTGACCCGGCTTCAGGCGCTCGTCGAGCGCATGGCATCCGAACTGGGTATCCCGGTCGATCAGTTCACGCGCCCGTCCTGATCGCGCGCGTCGTCGCTCGCCGGCGCGTCGCGCCGGCACATCTGACGCCGCTCAGCCTTCCCGCACGGTTCCCGCGCTGCGACGACAACGCGGGTGCCATAATTCGGGTTGTCATGAATGCCCGGGAGGCCCAGATGAAAAACCTCGACAATCCATCACACGATCGCGAGGTAGGCGTCGCCGACGCGACCCAGGACACGACGCGCATCGACGACGTTCGCATCGGCGCGGTCCGTCCGCTCATTTCCCCTGCGCTGCTGCAGGACGAGATGCCGGTGCCGTCCGACGTCCAGACCCTCGTCGAAGCCACGCGCGCGGCGATCGGCGGCATCCTGCACGGCCGGGACGACCGGCTGGTCGTGGTCGTCGGGCCGTGCTCGATCCATGACCACAACCAGGCGCTCGACTATGCGCGGCGCCTCAAGGTGGCGGCCGACGCGCTGAAGGACGACTTGCTGATCGTCATGCGCGTCTATTTCGAAAAACCGCGCACGACGGTCGGCTGGAAGGGCTACATCAACGATCCGCGGCTCGACGGCAGCTTCCGTATCAACGAAGGCCTGCGCTGCGCGCGACAGCTGCTGCTCGACGTCAACGCGCTGGGCTTGCCGGCCGGCACCGAGTTTCTCGACCTGCTGAGCCCGCAATACATCGCGGACCTGATCGCGTGGGGCGCGATCGGCGCGCGCACCACCGAAAGCCAGAGCCACCGCCAGCTCGCGTCGGGCCTGAGCTGCCCGATCGGATTCAAGAACGGTACCGACGGCGGCGTCCAGGTCGCGTCGGACGCGATCATCGCGGCGCGCGCGAGCCACGCGTTCATGGGCATGACCAAGATGGGGATGGCCGCGATCTTCGAGACGCGCGGCAACGACGACGCGCACGTGATCCTGCGCGGCGGCAAGAACGGCCCGAACTACGACGCCGCGAGCATCGAAGCGAGTTGCGCGGTGCTGCGCGCGGCAGGGCTGCGCGAGCAGGTCATGGTCGATTGCTCGCATGCCAATTCGAACAAGTCGCACGAGCGCCAGATCGACGTCGCGCAGGATCTGGCGCGGCAACTGGCGCAGGGCGAGCATCGCATCGTCGGCGTGATGATCGAAAGCAACCTCGAAGCGGGCCGCCAGGATCTCAAGCCGGGCGTGCCGTTGCAGTACGGGGTGTCGATCACCGATGCCTGCCTGAGCTGGCCGCAAACCGAGCCGGTGCTCGACGTGCTCGCCGAGGCGGTGCGCCACCGTCGCGTGTACTCGCGCAACGCGTGAGACGCGGCGATGGCGTCGTCATTTTCCGACGCCATCGCCACCGCCTTCCGTGCGAGGCGACAGGAGGCTGGGGAGGGCGAGCACGATCAGCAGGATGGCGGCGGCAAACAGCAGGCCCGGGCCGATGATCTTGTCTGCGACGACCCCCAGCACGCCGCCCGCGCAAAACGATAGCACCGTGAAGCCATGCAGGCGTAGCCGCTCGATGAGCGTTTTCCTTTCCGGGTGGGCTTCGCCCTGAAGCGTGCGCGCCGCCAGCAGTCCTATTCCTATGCCGATATCCGTCGACATGCCGGACACGTGTGTCGTTCTGACCTGCGCATTCGAAATGCGCGTGACGACCGCGTTCTGAAACCCCATGACGATGCTGAGGCCCAGCACCAGGACCGTACTGTGGTTGTGGTGCAGGATGTCGATGACGCCGAGCAGCGCCAGCATCAACGCTTCGGACAGGATGCTCCACGCGTAGATCCGGTTGATGCCGCGCCGCAGCCCGTAGTCCACCAGCGCCGCCGCGAGCGCGGCGCCGAAAATGAACGCGACCGGCAGCAGCAGGTAGGCGGCGCCCTGGACCATGTCGCCCAACGCGATCTTGTCGGCGCCTGCCGACACGTTGCCCGTCATGTTGGCGGCGAAGAAGCCAAGCGAATAGAACCCGGCGGAGTTCAGTGCGCCGGCGACGAATGCGAGGCTGCACGCCAGGCGGCGATCGAGACTGGCCGAGCGGTTCTGGCCGAAGTGGAGGAGCATGGGCGACGCGCGTTATCGGGACCGTTTCAACAGAGGCGTTCGTCAGTATGCCGCAGGCGCGGAAATCGCAGCGTTGCGATCGGCTCGCGGGGGGCCGGCACCGAATCGGCGTCGTATTCGAGCGGCGCTCCCATACGACTTTGCGTCCGGACCCGCGTGCTACGATGCGCGTCACGCTGCAGCCGGCAGCGGTCAAGCCGATTCGGAAGGACGCCAATGAACATGAATCGTCGACGGGTGCCGATGCTCGCATTGGCCGCTGCGTTGCTGTTCTCCGCACCGATCATGGCGGCCGAGCTGATCGTGAACCTCGGCCATGAAAAGACGCTGACGACCGAAGAATTGCTGGCCCGGCCCGACGTCCGCACGATAGACGTGCCGGGCGACGTTTCCTACCGGCGCACCATGACTTACCGGGCGGTGCCGTTGCGCGCGCTTCTGGGCGGCAACGGGCTGCCGGACGGCGAGGACCTTCAGGTCGTTGCCCGGGACGGTTTCGTCACGACCGTGCCGGCGGCCCTGGTCTTCAACGACGGCACGCAACGCGCGGTGCCGTATCTCGCGATCGAGACGCCCGGCAAGCCGTGGCCGAAAACGCCTGCGGGTCAGGCGATCGGCCCGTTTTATCTCGTGTGGCTCGATCCGGCGGCCGCGGGCGTGCTGAGCGAGCAATGGCCGTTTCAGGTCGCGTCGATACGCGCCGTGCCGGCGCGCAAGGATCGCTGGCATCAACTGTCGGTCGGCGACGATGTCCCGGCCGCGTCGCCGATACGGCGGGGCGGCACGCTCTTCGCGACGCAATGCATGGTCTGCCACCGCATGAACGGCATCGGCGACGCATCGCTCGGCCCCGATCTGAATCAGCCGCACAATCCGACCGAATATTTCCAGCCCTGGGCATTGCGGGCGTTGATCCGGCGTCCGGATACGGTCCGCGCATGGCCCGACATGAAGATGCACGGCTTCGAGCCGGCGGTGATGAGCGACGCCGATCTCGATGCGATCATCGACTACCTGAAATACATGTCCGCGCGTCGTCGATAGACGACGGGGTATCGATGGCTGTGGTCAGGGCCGGCACGAAGCGTATGCATCGCGCGGCGGCAAACGTCGATCGCCCGGCCGTAGAAGCGTCACGCGGAAACAGGATCGGTGGTGAAACAGTCTCCTTGCGTCAAGGAGACGACTCACGGCGCCGCTCGTCGTTCGCACTTCGTACGTAATATTACGTAGGCCCGGATACGTAGTTATCCGCTTGTAAGAGTGCCCCGGAACGCGGAATACTACGTTTCCACCGCATCGCCCATAGCGAGGCCGATGCACGACGCCTTGCCGTCACAGGAGCGCGGTCATGCAACCGCGCAAAATCAATAAATAGACAGGAGACGCCATGAATCGGGCTTCCAGTTACTTGATCTGGATTGCGGTCGCGCTGTTGGGTGCGTTCGCGTTCGGCACGATCGCGCTCGCGCACGGCGAGCGGGTCAGTGCACTCTGGATCGTGATCGCCGCCGTTTGCGTATATCTGATCGCGTATCGCTTCTACAGCCGTTTCATCGCCAGCAAGGTGATGCAGCTCGACGGCCTGCGGATGACGCCCGCCGTGCGGCACAACGACGGCCTCGACTACGTGCCGACCAACAAGTACGTGCTGTTCGGCCACCACTTCGCCGCGATCGCCGGCGCAGGGCCGCTCGTCGGCCCGGTGCTCGCCGCGCAGATGGGCTACACGCCCGGCATGCTGTGGATCCTGGCAGGCGTCGTGTTCGCCGGCGCGGTGCAGGATTTCATGGTGCTGTTCATCTCGACGCGCCGCGACGGCCGCTCGCTCGGCGATCTCGTCAAGATGGAGCTGGGCACGGTGCCCGGCGTGATCGCGCTGTTCGGCGCGTTCCTGATCATGGTGATCATCCTCGCGGTGCTCGCGCTGATCGTCGTGAAGGCGCTGACCAACTCGCCGTGGGGCACGTTCACCGTCGCCGCGACGATTCCGATCGCGCTGTTCATGGGCGTCTACACGCGCTACATCCGTCCGGGCCGCATCGGCGAAGTGTCGATCATCGGCTTCATCGGCCTGATGGCGGCAATCGCGTTCGGCCAGAACGTGCACGACTCGGCGACGCTCGCCGCGTGGTTCACGTTCAGCGGCACGCAGCTCACCTGGATCCTGATCGGCTACGGCTTCGTCGCGTCGGTGCTGCCGGTGTGGCTGCTGCTCGCGCCGCGCGACTACCTGTCGACGTTCCTGAAGATCGGCACGATCGTCGGCCTGGCGATCGGCATCCTGATCGTCGCGCCGGAACTGAAGATGCCTGCGCTGACGAAGTTCGTCGACGGCACCGGCCCGGTGTGGTCGGGCAACCTGTTCCCGTTCCTGTTCATCACGATCGCATGCGGCGCGGTGTCGGGCTTCCACGCGCTGATCGCGTCGGGCACGACACCGAAGCTGCTCGATAACGAAACCAACGCGCGCTTCATCGGTTACGGCGCGATGCTGATGGAATCGTTCGTCGCGATCATGGCGCTCGTGGCGGCCTGCGTGATCGAGCCGGGCATCTACTTCGCGATGAACGCGCCGGCCGCCGTGCTCGGCACGACGCCGGACGCGGTCGCGCACACCGTCACGCAATGGGGCTTCATGCTGACGCCGGACATGCTGACGCAAACGGCGAAGGCCGTCGGCGAGACGACGATCGTCGCGCGCGCCGGCGGCGCGCCGACCCTCGCGGTGGGCATGGCGCAGATCCTGCACCAGGTGATCGGCGGCGAGGCGATGATGGCGTTCTGGTATCACTTCGCGATCCTGTTTGAGGCGCTGTTCATCCTGACGGCAGTCGATGCGGGCACGCGCGCGGGCCGCTTCATGCTGCAGGATCTGCTCGGCACGTTCCATCCGGCGCTCAAGCGCACCGAATCGCTGCCGGCGAACCTGACCGCGACGGGCCTGTGCGTGGCCGCGTGGGGCTACTTCCTGTATCAGGGTGTGGTCGATCCGCTCGGCGGCATCAACACGCTCTGGCCGCTGTTCGGCATTTCGAACCAGATGCTGGCGGCGATCGCGCTGGTGCTCGGCACGGTCGTGCTGTTCAAGATGAAGCGCGAGCGGTTCGCGTGGGTGACGCTCGTGCCGACCGTGTGGCTGCTGATCTGCACGCTGACGGCGGGCTGGCAGAAGATGTTCGACGCGAATCCGAAGGTCAGCTTCATGGCGCATGCGGCGAAGCTGCAGGCCGCCGTGGACGAAGGCAAGGTGCTCGCGCCGGCGAAGTCGATCGCGCAGATGAAGCGCATCATCTTCAACGACTATATCGACGCCGCGCTCGCCGGGCTGTTCATCTTCGTCGTGGTGAGCATCGCGATCTATGGCGCGCTCGCCGTGGTGCGCGCACGCCGCGAGGCCAAGCCGACGGTGCGCGAGACGCCGTACGAGACGCTGCCGGCCGCGCAGGCGCTCGGCAGCGGGCGTTAAGGGGAGGCCGCGATGTTCAGCGATCTGGGAAGCGATCTGCGCAGCGCAGGGCGCTATCTGGGGCAGGCGTTGCGGCTGATGGTCGGCCTGCCCGACTACGATACCTACGTCGCGCACATGCGCGAGACGCACCCGGACCGGCCGGTGATGACGTACGAGGAGTTCTTCCGCGAGCGTCAGAATGCACGGTACGGATCGGGGGCGGGGAAGTGCTGCTGAGCGGGTGAAGCGGCGCTGATGAAGCAAAAAAGGCGTCATGGCTTGCGGGCCATGACGCCTTTGTCTTTGAAGCGCGGCACGCGCGTCATCCCCCGAGCGCCGCCAGATTCAACGCATACGACTTCCCGATCCACACCGCCGCATCGCGATGATCCCGCAGCGCATCCCCCGTATTCGGATGCACGAACACGTCGAGCGCGCCGTGGTTCAGCACGAGCCACGGCACGATCTCGGCGAATCGCGCGGGCTCGAACGCGATCTGGTACGACCACGCCGGATGCGGCCCGACGAGGCGCTCGTGAAAGCGGCCGAGCGCCACGCTCGCGCCGAAGCGTTGCCCGATCGTTTCCCGAAGCGCCCATGCGGCGTCGCGGCTGTCGGCGTCGAAGTAGACGTGCGCGTGCCAGCTTTCGATGGCATTGATGTCGGCTGAAGGCATGGAGGGACTCGAAAAGAATGCGAACGCGCGCGCCGCCGCACGCGGCGCCTGCGATGAACGGCCATTATCCCGCCGCCCGGCAATCCGCGCTGCGCGCGCGGCCGCCGCCGCCCGGAAAAGCAAAAGGCGCCATGAACCGGATTCATGGCGCCTTTTTCGATGACCGTCAGGCCTGACGGTGCGCGACGACGCGGGCGTCAGGCCCGCGCCATGCCGTGCAGGCTTACGCCGCCGCTGCCGGCTTGGCCGGCTTCTGCAGCTTGCCCTTGCCGGCGCGCTGGATTTCCTCGAGCTTGATCTCGACGTGACGCGAGAACACGTACTCGGCCGGACGTTGCTTGTCCATCGGGACGTCGGGCGCGAACGGGCCTTCCGTCTTGATGCCGCCCATGCTGACGCGCAGCGCCTTCAGCGGGTTCGAGATGGTGTCCATCACCGCCGTCGCCTCGAAGCCGCAGTGGACCATGCAGTCCGCGCACTTCTCGTAGTTGCCGACGCCGTAGTTGTCCCATTCGGTCGTTTCCATCAGCTCCTTGAAGGTCTTCACGTAACCTTCGCCGACCAGGTAGCACGGCTTTTGCCAGCCGAACACCGTGCGCGCCGGGTTGCCCCACGGCGTGCACTTGTAGCTGCGGTTGCCTGCCAGGAAGTCGAGGAACAGCGTCGACTGGCTGAACGACCAGCGCTTGCCGCCTTCGCCGCGCCGGAAGATGTCGCGGAACAGGTTCTTCGTCTTCTCGCGGTTCAGGAAGTGCTGCTGGTCCGGCGCGCGCTCATACGCATAGCCCGGCGACACGGTGATGCCGTCGACGCCGATCGGCTTCAGCGTATCGAAGAACTTCGCGACGCGCTCGGGGATCGCGTCGTTGAACAGCGTGCAGTTGATGTTCACGCGGAAGCCGCGGCGCTTCGCTTCCTTGATCGCCTCGACTGCCTTGTCGTAGACGCCGTCCTGCGACACGGAGTGATCGTGCATCTCCTTGTCGCCGTCGAGGTGGACCGACCAGACGAAGTACGGGCTCGGCTCGTACTCGTCCATCTTCTTTTCCATCAGCAGCGCGTTCGTGCACAGATAGACGAACTTCTTGCGCTTCATGATGCCGCGGACGATCTCCGGCATCTCCTTGTGCAGCAGCGGCTCGCCGCCCGCGATCGACACGATGGGCGCGCCGCATTCGTCGACGGCCTGCAGGCACTCTTCGACGGACAGGCGCTGGTTCAGGATCGGATCCGGATAATCGATCTTGCCGCAGCCGTTACAGGCGAGGTTGCAGCGGAACAGCGGCTCGAGCATCAGCGCGAGCGGATAGCGTTTGTTGCCGGACAGGTGTTGGCGCACGATGTACGCGCCGACACGGGCTTGCTGGAGCAGCGGAATAGACAAGGGATGTCCTCCTTAAACTTCGCGGGCGACAGCTTGCATGAGCTTCGCCGGCAGCTTGAATTCGACTTTTTCTTCACGGCCCGCCATCGTCGTGACCTCGACGGGCCCCAGCGCGCGCAGCGCGCCGATCACATCCTCGACCATCTCCTCGGGGGCGGACGCGCCCGCGGTCAGGCCGACCGTCTGCGCGTTCGCGAACCACTCGGCCTTCACTTCCGAGCCGTCGGCGACGAGATAGCTCGGCACGCCGCTTTCGGTGCCGATCTCGCGCAGGCGGTTCGAGTTCGAGCTGTTGGTCGCGCCGACGACGAGCAGCACGTCGACCTGCGCGCTCAGCTCGCGCACCGCGGCCTGGCGGTTCTGCGTCGCGTAGCAGATGTCGCGCGTGTCCGGCCCGACGATGTCGGTGAACTTGCGCGTCAGCGCCTCGATGATGCCGCGCGTGTCGTCGACCGACAGCGTCGTCTGCGTGACGTACGCGACGGGCGTGTCGACCGGCAGCGTCAGCGTGTCCACCTCGGCCTCGCTCTGGACGAGGATCACCTCGCCCGGAATCTGGCCGACCGTGCCTTCGACTTCCGGATGGCCCGCGTGGCCGATCAGGATCAGCCGGCGGCCGGCCGCGACGTACTGGCGGCCCTGCACGTGCACTTTCGTGACGAGCGGGCAGGTCGCGTCGAGCACGTCGAGACCGCGTGCTTCCGCATCGCGCTCGACCGTCTGGGCGACACCGTGCGCGCTGAAGATCGCGACAGCGCCGTGAGGCACCTCGTCGAGTTCTTCAACGAATCGCGCCCCTTTATCACGCAGGTTTTCGACCACATGCCGGTTGTGGACGATTTCATGACGCACGTAAACCGGCGCGCCGTGCTGTTGCAGCGCGCGATCGACAATCTCGATGGCACGGACAACCCCCGCACAAAAGCCGCGGGGCTGGGCAAGGATGACTCGCATATCTGAGCGAACTCCGACGACTGACGCGGGGTTCGAGAGAGCCGGCAGGCCGGCCCGATCGCCCCAACTTAGATGTTATGAATGCAGGAACGACCCGGCATCCCAAATTTAATCGCGCATTTTAACCCTATCGGGTCAACCGTGCTTCGATGCCCCTGCAATCGTGTTGCAATCCGCGCAACTCGCCGGTGTCGGCGCCCATGTGCGCGGAACCCAGTAAACTAGACGGTTTTGCAGACTTCCTTTCGGTTGCCTGACGGTCGAGCACATCTCAAGGCCTACTCGATGATCATCGATTCTTACGCGCATTGCCCCGCGCCGCACGCGCGCCGGACCGCCGGCGCCGCACCGCGCGCCCCGTACCAGACCCTTGTTGCCGTCCCGGCACCCTCTGCGGGCCGTCCGGCCGTCGGCCGCCGCGCCGTGCGGCAGGAGGGGCGGCAATGATGCTCGCGGTCGTTTTTCTGCTGTCGTGCCTGTCGCTGCTGATCTGGATTGTATTGCTGGCGGGCCGGGGCGGCTTCTGGCGCGCGCAGCCCGCGCGGCCGCTGCCGCCGGAGGCGCGCGGCACCGCGGCGGCCGACGGCTGGCCGGCCGTGGTGGCGGTCGTGCCGGCCCGCAATGAAGCCGACGTGATCGCCGAGGCCGCGACCTCGCTGCTCGAACAGGATTACCCGGGCGAATTTCATCTGATCATTGTCGACGACCACAGCACCGACGGCACCGCCGATGCCGCACGCGCCGCGGCGCTTGCGATCGGCCGCGCCGACCGCCTGACGGTGCTCGGCGCGAAGCCGCTGCCGGCCGGCTGGTCGGGCAAGGTCTGGGCGCAGTCGCAGGGGATCGCGGCGGTGCGTACGCTCGGGCTGCCGGCCGACTATCTGCTGCTGACCGATGCGGACATCGGCCATCCGGCCGACGCCGTGACCCAGCTCGTCACCCGCGCGCAGGCCGAAGGCCGAGATCTCGTGTCGCTGATGGTGCGGCTGCGATGCGACTCGTTCTGGGAAAAGGCGATGATTCCCGCGTTCGTGTTTTTCTTCGCGAAGCTCTATCCGTTCTCGTGGATCAACAACCCGCGCAACAAGACGGCCGGCGCGGCGGGCGGCTGCATGCTCGTGAAGCGTACCGCGCTGGAAGAGGCGGGCGGCATCGAGTCGATCCGCGGCGCGCTGATCGACGATTGCAGCCTCGCCGCGCAGATCAAGCATCGCGGCGACGGGCGCCACCCGATCCGTCTCGACCTGGCGGACCGCAGCGTGTCGCTGCGCCCGTACGACAGCTGGCGCGACATCTGGAACATGATTGCCCGCACGGCCTTCACGCAGCTGCACTATTCGTCGTGGCTGCTGGCCGGCACGCTGCTCGGCATGACGATCATCTATCTGGTGCCGCCGGTCGCGTCGCTCGTCTACGGCGCGCGCGCCTGGCCGGCGTGGCTCGCGTGGGCGTCGATGTGCACCGCCTACGCGCCGATGCTGCGCTACTACCGGCGTTCGCCGTGGTGGGCGCCGGTGCTGCCGCTCGTCGCGCTGTTCTACGTCGGCGCGACCTTCGCGTCGGCATGGCGCTACTGGCGCGGCAAGGGCGGCCAGTGGAAGGCCCGCGTGCAGGCGCCGGTGCAGGACCGCTGAGCGTGTAGATGAACCCATCTCCCGGGAAAGTGGCTCTTGTCAGACAAGGCTCGGCGGGCGATGGGGGAAGAAAATCCCGAGAAGCAGGGCGCATATGCTGACCCGTTTCTTCCGGCAACAGGAAACGCATCGACCATTTCCGCAGGTACTCGAATGCGCTTCCATCACCAGGGATGGAAGCGCACCGTAAAGTGCGCTTCTTTCTTGTCTCTCGACTCAGCGCTCGGCTTGCTGCTGCGTGAGGTACTTGTCGAGCGCGTCCATGCTTCCGCCCCAGCCTTGAGACATGCTGGCGTGCGACGCGTCGAAGATGGCTTCTTCGGCTTCGCTGGCGTCCAGCGCGCGCCATTCGAGATGCAGTAACGTGGTGCCCCCCTCGATTTCGCTTAGCGTGGTTGTCGATAGCGTATGAAGTGGCCATAGCGCGGACATCGGATGTCGCGTCACGCCGCCTTCGGCATCACTGAACTGCACGACGACGACGATGCGCTCGGGGGGCGTCAATTCGCGGAACGTCCACTTGCCCCACATCGCCGGAGCGTCGGGCGCACTACGCGGCTTCATCGCGTAGTGAAAGACGCCACCGATACGCGCATCCACCGTGCAGTGGGACATTTCCATCCCGGGTGGGCTCATCCACGCACTCAAATGCTCGGCTTCAGTCAACGCGGCGTATACGAGTTCGCGCGGCGCAGCGAAGCGGCGCTCGATGACGAAGGGAACGGAAAGTTTGTCAGTCATGGTGGCGAGTCTTCCTGGTTCGGGTTGAGGAAACTTCGGACGTGGTCTTCGGTGCAGCCTTTCCGGGAGAGTCCCTGGCCGGCTCCTGTTGCAGTTGCTGCAGGTAGCTGTCGAGCTGGTCGAGGCGCTGCTCCCACAGGGCGCGGTACTGCAGTGCCCAGTCGGCGGCCTGCTTGAGCGGCGCAGGCGCGATGCGACAAGGGCGAAACTGGCGGTCGCGCCCCTCAGTGATGAGGCCGGCGCGTGCGAGAACGCGCAGATGCTTGCTGATGGCCATCGTCGGGGGCTCTTCCTGCAAACACAAAACCCCGGTTGCTTGACCGGGGCTTGGATACGCAATGACGTTGAGCCATCAGGGCGCGAAACCCGTGATTTTCTCAATATGCGGGCCTCTGTTTCTCAGGGTATGCGTCCTTCTGCAGCGCCCGGCGCGAACGGGGCGGCGGATCACCGCCCCGCGCTCACCGCTGCGTGAGCATCATGTACATCTGAATCACCACGTCCGGCGAGAACGTGAAAGGCACCCAGCCGTAGCCGGTATGGCGCGCGACCAGGAGGCGGTCGCCGTTCGATTGCTTCTGCACCGCCATCATCGGGTTCTTCGTCGACACGAATCGCCAGCCGCTCGGGATGCCCGTCGGCTGCTCGGGCTGCATCGACGCGCGCGCGTGCGCGAGTTCCTCGATCAACTGGCCCAACTGCTCCGGATGCAACGTGATCGACTGGCCGTTGATGGACAGCGTGATCTCGTTCTGGCTCGGGCGCGACACCTGCAGCGTCGAATTTTCCTCGGGTGCCGCGGGTGCGTCGTGTTCGGCCGCGTCGGCGGGAGCCGCCTGTGCGTGAGCGGCGGGCGCGGCTTCGGCCGGTGCCGCTTCATGGGGCGCGACGGCGATTGCCGCGTCGTCGGCGGCGGACCCAGCGGCGCCGGCGTCGACTGCCGCGGCGATTTCGACGGCCGGGGCTGCGTCGTGCGTCGCTTCGGCGCCGGACGTGGCGGGCGCATCGGCAACGGCCGCAGCGGATTCGATCGCAGAATCAGTGGTGGCGTCTGCCGGCCGGGATGCGGTGGCTTCCATTTCCGCTGTGGCGATGACGTGGCGCTGCACGACTGCTTCCGCCTCGGCGGTCGCGGTGGCGTGGCGCTGGGCGGCAGCTTCGGCCTCGACAATGGCGGCGGCGTGGCGCTGCGACGTGGCTTCCGCCTCGGCGATCGCGGTGGTATGACGCTGCGCGGCAGCTTCAGCCTCGGCGATGGCGGCGGCGTGGCGCTGCGACGTGGCTTCGGCCTCGGCAGTCGCGGTGGCATGGCGTTGCGCTGTGGCTTCGGCCTCGGCGATCGCGGCGGCATGGCGCTGCGCGGTGGCCTCGGCTTCGGCAATCGCCGTGGCGTGGCGCTGCACGATCGCTTCGGCGTCCGTGGCGGCCGCCGTGTGACGCTGGACGGCGGCCTCGGCGTCAGCGGCGGCGGCGGCATGGCGTTGTGCGGCGGCTTCCGCTTCGGCCACGGCGGCGGCATGGCGCTGCGCGGCGGCTTCCGCTTCGGCCGTGGCGGCGGCATGGCGTTGCGCGGCGGCATCCGCCTCGGTCGTGGCGATGGCGTGACGCTGCGCAGCGGCTTCAGCGTCCGCGGCTGCCGCGCGCGCGGCTTCCTCGGCTTGACGCGCCGCGTTCCCGGCGGCGTCGGCGGCGTGGATGAGTTGATCGACGCCGGCGTCGAGCGCATCGATCTGATCGTTCAGGTTCATGCGTGATATCTCTACGTAAGACCCACGATTTTACCTGCTGCGCCGATGCCGGTTCGCGCGTCGCGTGTAACAAAGTGCAGGGCGTGCCGCCCGGCGCGTCACTTCAGGTAGCCCGCCTCGCAGAACCAGTCGAGCGCGTCGCGCAGGCCCTCGCGATACGGCCGTGCGTTGTAGCCCAGCTCGCGCTCCGCCTTCGCCGACGTGAAATACATCTTGTTCTTCGACATCCGCAGCCCGTCGACGGTGACGAACGGCTCCTTCTTCGTGAACTTCGCGACCGCCTCCGCGCCGAGCGCGAGCGGATACAGCGGCCAGCGCGGCAGCGCGAGGGTCGGCGCCTTGCGGCCCGTCATCTGCGCGATGTCGGCGAGCATCGTCTGCAGCGGCAGGTTCTCGCCGCCGAGAATGTAGCGCTCGCCGATGCGGCCGCGTTCCAGCGCGAGGAAATGGCCGTTCGCGACGTCGTCGACGTGCACGAGGTTCAGGCCGGTGTCGACGAATGCCGGAATCTTGCCGAGCGCCGCCTCGACGATGATGCGGCCGGTCGGCGTCGGCTTCACGTCGCGCGGGCCGATCGGCGTCGACGGGTTGACGATCACGGCCGGCAGCCCTTCGTCGGCGATCATGCGCTCGACCGCGCGCTCGGCCAGCACCTTGCTGCGCTTGTAGACGCCGATCGCCTGGTCGGCCGTGAGCGGCGCGGTCTCGTCGGAGGCGATGCCCGCGCTCGTCACCTTCAGCGTCGCGACGCTGCTCGTGTAGACGATCCGCTCGACGCCTTCCGCGCGCGCGGCGCGCATCGTCGCGACCGCGCCTTCGAGGTTGGCGCGCTCGATCTCGTGCGGATCGGGTGCCCACAGCCGGTAGTCGGCGGCGACGTGCAGCAGGTAGCGCACGCCGCGCAGCGCGGCGCGCATCGATGCCTCGTCGCGCATGTCGCCGGTGACGATTTCCGCGTCGAGATCCGCGACGTTGGTGCGGGGGCTCGTCGGGCGCACGAGCACGCGCACTGCGTAGCCTTTCTGCTGCGCGATGCGCGCGACGGCCGAGCCGACGAAACCGGAAGCGCCGGTGACCAGAACGAGATCGCGTGAGGTGTCAGTCATGCAAGTCCTTTGGGGCACGCGCGGACCGCGCGGCAGTTGTGCGTCGTGCGAGATTGTACGTGTTCGGCGCGCGGAGGCGGCGCTGACATGCTGCGCCGCACACGTCTACAATGCCGGGCTTGAATGGGAAAGACGGGAGGCTGCGATGAGCCACGACGAACTGGACGAACGGATCGAGACCTACTACGTGCGGGTGCGCGGCATCGTGCAAGGTGTCGGCTTTCGTCATGCGACGGTGCGCGAGGCGCATGCGCTGAGGCTGCGCGGCTGGGTCGCCAATCTCGACGACGGCAGCGTCGAGGCCCTGATCCAGGGGCCGGCCGCCCAGCTCGACCGGATGCTCGCGTGGCTTCGGCACGGGCCGCCGTCGGCGCGGGTGACCGAAGTGACGTTCGAGGAGCGGCATTCGGACAAGCGCTACGAGCGTTTCCAGCAACATTGAGCGCGCGATGACGGGCTATCCGGAGACCGGGCGCGGCATCGCGCTGTCGGTGACGGCGTCGTCGCTGTTCGCGCTGATGTCGGTGTATGCGAAGCTGCTCGCGCCGCTTTCGGGGCTCGACATATTCGCGTGGCGGATTCTGTGGACCGCGCCGGGCGCGCTCGCGCTGATCGCGCTGCGCGGCCGCTGGCCGGCGCTGGTCGCGCTCGCCGGGCGCATGGTGCGCGACCGCGCGCTGTGGCTCGCGCTGCCCGTGAGCGCCGCGCTGCTCGGCGTGCAGCTCTGGCTGTTTCTCTGGGCGCCGCTGCACGGGCGGATGCTCGAGGTGTCGCTCGGCTATTTCCTGTTGCCGCTGACGATGGTGCTCGTCGGCCGCTTCCATTACCACGAACGGCTCGATCCGCTGCAATGGCTGGCGGTCGGATGCGCGGCGCTGGGCGTCGCGCACGAGGTGTGGGCGACGCGCGCGTTCGCCTGGCCGACGCTCGTCGTCGCGCTCGGGTATCCGCCGTATTTCGTGCTGCGGCGGCGAATCAACGTCGATTCGCTCGCGGCGTTCGCCGCCGAGGTCGCGCTGCTGTGTCCGGTGGCGGCGGCGATGGCCGCGACGAGCGCGACGCCGGTCAGCGCGCGCCCGTTGCTGTGGGCGGTGCTGCTGCCGGGCCTCGGCGCGCTCAGCACGGTCGCGCTCGCGAGCTATCTGAAGGCCAGCCGGATGCTGCCGATGGTGCTGTTCGGCATCCTCGGCTATGTGGAGCCGGTGCTGCTCGTCGCGGTGGCGGTGCTGCTGCTCGGCGAGACGCTGACGGCCGCGCAGCTCGCCACTTACGGGCCGATCTGGCTGGCGGTCGCGCTGACCGCCGCGCACAGCGCATTGACGCTGCGGCGCGTGCCGGTGCGCTGACGTCCGGCGGGTTCGCCGCGAGCCACGCGTCAGTGCGGCGGGCGGCTGCGTTCGCCGGGGGTGGCGGGCGCTGCTTCCTGCGTGTCGTCGTCGTCCTGCCCGGCTTCGCCTTCGGCGGGTTCCGCCAGCGTGCGATCCACGTCCGCCGCGGCTCGCGCGGCGCGCAACGCGGTGCAGCGCTGCGCGCGGCGGATATCCGCGAGCTGGCGCAGCAGCCGCGTCGTCCGGTTCTTCATCGATCTCTCCCTGTGAATGCCGCTTCTTTGTGGAGCGTTGATTCCAGTGTAGGACGGCGTTGCGCCGCCCGCAGCGGAATGCGGGCGGCCCAACGCCGCCTGAGGGAAATTACCGAGCCGGTGCCGGCGCCCGCCTGTCGATTCGTGGCGCCGAGTGCCATTGCGACGCCAAATTCGTCGCAGTCCTATCTGTCTGTCCGCGGCGCGCGCCGGCCGCTGTCGCGTGCGGGAACGATGCCTTCGGCGCTCAATCCGTTTTCAGTGCATGCATTCCGTACGCGCCGCCCGCCGGCACGCCGACGGCGAGCGACGTCAACGCGCGCCCGGTGTCGCGCCATGCGTCGAGGCCACCGCGCAGCGCGAGCGCGTCGGTGAAGCCCGCGTCGAGGAGGCGCTTGGCCATCAGCGCCGCCGATACCTCGTTCGGGCACGAGCAGTACACGACGAACTTCTGGGTCAGCGGGTAACGCGCGACGATGTCGTCGATATGGCGCTCGTCCGCGAACTGCGCGCCGGGAATCGCGAACGGGTCGAGCTTGCGGTGTTCGACGGAGCGCACGTCGAGGATGACGGGCGACGCCGCATCGGCCAGCAGCGCGTCGAGCTCGTCGACGCCGATCCGCGCGTTGGCGAGCTGGCGGATCAGCGCGCGGCGACGCATCCAGCGGACCGCCGTGTACGCGGCGAGCAGCGCGAGCACGATCAGCAGCGCCGCGCGGCCGAGCCGGCTCGCGCCGGCGAACAGCCAGTCGATCTGCCGGTGGAACGCCAGCCCCGCGATCAGCCCGCAGGCGGTCCAGAGCGCCGCGCCGAGCGCGTCGTAGCCGGCGAACGTGCGATAGCGCGTGCCGAGCGCGCCGGCCATCGGCACCGACACGAGCGACAGGCCCGGGATGAAGCGGGCGACCGCGAGCACCCGCACGCCGTAGCGGCCGAAGAACCGCTCGGTTTTTTTCACGCAACTGTCACGCGACAGCGACAGCCGGCACAGGGTTTTCAGCGTGCTGCCGCCATAACGGCGGCCTGCCGCGTACCACACGGTGTCGCCGATCAGCGCCCCGAGCACGGACAGCAGCAGCACGGTCGCGAGTTGCGCGCCGATGGCCGCCGGATGCAGCGCGACCATTGCGCCGAACAGCACGAGCGTCGGCATCGCGGGCACCGGCAGTCCGAGCGCGGCGGCGAGCACGTTGGCGAATACGAGGAGCGGCCCGTACTGGGCGACAAGGTCACGAAGCATGACGGGATACGAAGGATCGGACGCGTGTGGACGGCGTTCAGGTGGTCCGATTATCGGCCATTTTCAAGACGGCGGCGGGGCGCGACGATGACGGTGAGCCGGCGCGCGGTGCGCGGCTCACCGGCCGGGCGGGTCAGGTGGAACTGCGCGCGAGCAATGCCGCGCCATGGTTTTCCCCATGCAGCTCGGTGCCGTTCGAACGGATCGCGGCGATCAGCTCGGCGGGCGTGATTTCGTAGCGGACCTCGCGATGCACGCCGGGCTTGCGTTCGTCGATTTCGACGAGCAGCACGCTCTTGCCGTCGGCAGTGGCTTCCAGGCGCAACGAGCGCAGTTCGCGGCCGTCGGCCGGGTCGTGTTCGGTGAGCAGGGTCATAGCCCCGGATGAGCCGGTAGTGCGCATCGAACCAATCCTCGTGTCGTTTGTGCCGTAATGGCGAAGATGTCGTTGTTGCAAACAGCGTCACAGAGTTTAACGCGAACCGGCGGCAGCGACGGAGCATTTTCGTACGGCCCGAAATGAGGGCTGTACCGGCGCGGCGTCTGACGTTTCATGCCGATGATGTGGCACCCAAAAAGCCTCCGGACGGCGTTGGCGGAAGCGGTTGGGTATCGGGGAAAACGCGAGCGACAGCGCAGCCGGCGATGGCGGGAATGCCCTTATTTGTGCCGCGTTGCCTTGAGCAGGCACTCGGACAGTTTGTCGAAATGGCGCAGCGCGGCGGGCGTGAGCTCGATCTGCTTGCGCCGTGCATCGTCGGTGTCGCTCAGCATGATCCAGCCCTTGTCGCGCATCGACGTGATGCGGGCATGCAGCGTGGCGGGCGACGCGAGCTCGGGATGGTTCATCATGTCGCGCACCGAGAGGCGCTCGTTGGCGTGCGTGGCGCGCGCGATGAAATCGAGGATGCGCTCTTCGAGCGGGTCGAGCGACGGAAGGGACGGGAGGCCGCGCAGTGCATCGGCGAGCTGCAGGAATCGCAGATAGATTTCGGCTGGACGCGGCATTGCTGCGGCACTCTCCGTTCATGCAGGAATAGCGGCGGTACGAGAGCCTGTTGCGCCGGTCACGAGGCATGGCTGAGCGGGCTCGGCGCTCATTTTACGTCAACGTCTGGCTTACGTTTGCATTTCTGGCCGGTGGCGGGCACGGCCGCCGCGTTCGTCGTGTCGCTGTGGCTCAATCAGGAGATCATCACGTCTGGTTCGCGCTGCAAGGCGATACCGATCACCTCGCGCGGCGATTCGTGGCGATGTGCGTCGGCGATCTCGCAGGCGCGCTGATCGTCCTGTACGTCGCGAAGGGGCTGCTGTCGATCGCGTCGGCCCTCGGCGCTTTTGCGACGCGGCAGGCGGATCGCTATGCGAACCGGCGCCGGGCGATGCCGGACGCCGCCGGCATCGCCGATCCCGCCGGCTGTCGCGCCGGGGTTAGTTGCAGGCCTGCTTGAGCCTCGCCATCGCGCCCTGGGCGCCGGTCATCGGGATCGCCTCGGTCGTGCCGAGCATCGTCACCTTCAGCGATTTCCCGCTCTCGAGCGCCTGGTACAGGCCGCTGCGCCAGTCGGTGCCGTCGTCCTGCCAGATCCAGCCTTCGGCGTTGTTGACGAACGCCATCTTGAGCGGGTAGCGCTTGCCGTTGATCTGCAATGCGGCCGACGTGCCCGCATCGTCCATCGTCCTCGGGCCGGAGATCCGGATGAACATGCCGGACTGGCTCGGCGTGACCGAATAGCAGCCGACGTCGACGGCGAAGCTCTTGCCGACCACCGCGGCGACCTTTTCCGACGAGCCGTGCGCGAACAGCGCATCGTCCTGGTGCTGGTTCTGGTCACGGTCGAATTTCCATCCCGCGGCTTGCGTGAAGGCGGAAGCGGTCAGCGCGGCGGCAACGATCGAGATCTTGAGAAGTGTCTTCATGGAATAACGGTAAGTTGTGGTGGAACGGCGATTGAACGGCCCGAAAGGAAGCGCGCACGCCCTCTTTATGCAGGCCCGGGGCATGTCGTCACGCGGCGTGTGTCTGTCGTCACGCGTGTGTTTGCGTTATCGGCACGGCGACAGCGCGGCGGCGCCGTTGTACCGAAGCTGACCGCCGGCAAGCGTCAGCTTGATCGTTTCGGTCGACGTTGCGCCTTCGACGTTGCACGTGAAGCGTCCGGCAAAGGTGCTGGCGTCTGTGCGCACGACTTTCTTGAGCTCACAGTAGGTTTCATACTGCTGAACACCGGTCGGCGTCACGGAGACGCCGGTGTCCGTCGCGCCGGACTGCTTGTAGACCGGGCATTCGGACGGCGCCGTCCAGATTCCGCGGAACTGCGCGGGGATGGCCGGGGCAGCGAATGCCGTGCAGCAAACGGCAAGCAATGCAGACGACAAGGCGAGGTTCGTTGCGTAGCGCTTGATCATGTGATGTGTGAGGTTGAGCGTGGTCGACTCGGGGTGTTCCCCGTCAGCCGCGCTTTACCGGTCTCCTTGGGATGCTGGTGTTATAAAAAATGTAACGATGTGCGCGCAATACGCCATCGTGGTTCAAGCACCGACATTCGGGTTATCGGAGACGCGTGCGGAAACTTTAGGCTCGACAGGGCGGCCGTGCGATCGTGCATGAAGGTGTACGCGCAACCGTCTCCGCCGGCGTGGGTGCCATTCAGGGTAATCACGGATGCTGTTTTCATCAAATTGAAAGCACCCGCCATTCGCGATCTTGATCATTTCATCAATCGGTTCCCGCTTCGGCGAACCCTGCGCACGAGCGGTGTGCCGCGCGCTGCAGACGGCTTCCCCTGCGGACACTGGCCATTCCGGTGCGATACGCCGGTGGTGCGCATGCCGATCTGGATTGGCATGCGGCTTGCGTGATGTCCATGCGCAACCCGAGGCAGGACAAGATCGTGCGTCAAATGATCGATGGATTGCCACGTTAGCGGCGCCAGTCCGGTGACATGCATGCCGGCACGACCTGAATAGAAAAAGCAAGAGGAACCCCAGCGAATGAATCGCCTTGATCGCAGCTTGAAGACACGTGTTGTCCTTGCTTTCGCCATGCTTGGAACGTTGTGTTTCGTCGTTGCCGGTATCGGAATGAACGGAATCCGAAATGCCGACATTCGAGCGCGGCAGACCTATGAGCAACTCACGCTGCCCGCGCAATATATCGAGAGTTCCTACATCGCGACCTTGGTCGAGGTCATCCAGGTGATGGAGGCGATGGCCCTGTCGGATCAGGCGGAGCGCCGGCAGCGATTTGATTTCATTCGGCATCTTCAGAAATCGAGCGACGAGCAGTTCGCGCTGTTCGAGCGCAGCGACAAGGCGGATGCCATCAAGCCGCTGGCGGACGAGATCGTGCGGAATCACGAAAAATTCAGTGTGGCGCTATCGAAAGCCGTGCAGTTGTTCCAGGCCGGGAACGTGCCGGAAGCAATGACGGTGGAGACGAACGAAGTCCGTCCGTACGGCGTGAGTCTTTTTCAGAACGTGATGAAGCTCAGCGCGTTGTTGAACAGCGAATCGAAAGCGGCGCGCGAGCGTGATGCGGCGGCCTATCAGCGCATGATGACCATGATGATTTCGATGCTCGTGGTCGGCGCACTCGTGACCTGGGCATACGTGCTGGTGCAGATTAGTTCGCTCGGCCGCGGTATCGGGGGCATCCAGAAAACGCTGCAGGACGTCAATGCCTCTCTCGATCTCACCCGGCGCGTGCCGGTCGAGCACCTGGACGAGATCGGCCAGACCGCGGTCGCGTTCAACAACCTGATGGACCGTATCGGCCAGGTGCTGGCGCAGGTCCATGTCGCCGCCGACAGCGTCAGCACGGCGTCGCGGCAGATCTCGGCCGGAAATCTCGACTTGTCCGCGCGTACCGAGCAGCAAGCGGCCTCGCTCGAGGAAACCGCGGCCAGCATGACCGAACTGACGGTGACGGTGAAGCAAAACGCCGATAACGCCCGCCAGGCGAATGCGGTGGTCGTGAATGCGACCGGACTGGCAGACGCGAGCAACCGGTCCGTTCAGGAAATGGTGACGACCATGACCGAGATCAGCCGGGGCGCGGGCAGGATTTCGGAGATCATCGGCCTGATCGAAGGCATCGCGTTTCAGACCAACATCCTTGCGCTCAATGCCGCCGTGGAGGCGGCCCGCGCCGGAGAGGAGGGGCGTGGCTTCGCGGTGGTCGCGTCGGAGGTGCGAAGCCTGGCGCAGCGTTCGGCCGCGGCCGCAAAGGAAATCAAGGTGCTGATCGAGGCGTCGCTTGAGCAAGTCGAGTCGGGCTCCCGCCAGGCGACCGAGGTGGGCGATACGGTGGCGAAGGTTCAGCAGGCGATCCGGCAGGTGTTCGATCTGGCCGGCGAAATTACCGCCGCATCCGACGAGCAGAGCCGGGGCATCGAGCAGGTCGGCCAGGCGGTCGTCCAGATGGACGAGGTCACCCAGCAGAACGCGGCGCTGGTCGAGGAGGCCGCCGCCGCCGCGCAAGCGCTCGACGTGCAGGCCGGCCGGATGAAGGAGGCTGTTTCCTCGTTTACTTTTGCGCATGACGCGTCAGTGTCAGTCGTGTCGTCGACGCCAACGTTGGCGCGTACGCTGCGTGCGGACAGGGCACCGGCAGCCTTGTCCCGCACACGCGCGGCGAGCGCCTTTGTCAAAGCGCCGCGTGCGGTGGCGCCCACGGGTGCCAGCCTGCCGCGATCGGGATCTTCCGCCGAAGCCGACCTGGCGAATTCCAGTTGGGAGACCTTCTGAACGGGAGGATTCGGACTGGATGATTTCCCAATATGTACGGTGGAGTGCGATGGCGGCTCATCGCGCTTCATCAACATCGGAAACCTGAACGACGAGCTGATCGAATCCGACTGGGTCAACGCTCAGGCAGCGAACGCAATCGACAGCACGATGCGATCCAACGCACGCCGGACCCTGGAATTGATCGTCACCAGCGAGCAGGACCGCAAAGACCAGGTCTTCCGCAAAATCGCGGAGAACAAGGATCGGGTCAACGGCAACGTGCAGACCCTCGAAAAGCTCATTCGCGCGCAGCAAGGCAAGACGCTCCTGAGCCAGCTCAAGCAGGCGCGCGCGCAATACGTCGAGTCCTTCACGAAGGTCGGGCAGATGGACGAAGTCACGCAGCAAAACGCGGCATGGGTGGAGGAGGCCGCGCCTCACGCGGGCAGGCGCGCTCACGCGGCCACGCGGTTGCGGCCCGAATGCTTCGCCGTATAGAGGTTCGCGTCTGCCTGCGCGTACAGCTGTTCGTAGCCCTGGCTGGCGGCAAGGACGGCGACGCCGCAGCTGATCGTATAGCGGCACGTCCCTTGCGCGGTGATGACCGGCGTCTGTTCGACGGCGTGCCGCAGCCGTTCCGCGATCCGCAGCGCTTCCTTGAGCGATAGCTCGGGCACGAACACCGCGAACTCCTCGCCGCCGATCCGGCCGACCGTCGCGTCGCCGCGCAGGTTCGCCTGGACCACCGCGCCGAATTCCCGCAGGACCGTGTCGCCGCCGGCGTGCCCGTACGTATCGTTGATCGACTTGAAGTGGTCGATGTCGATCAGGATCAGCGCCGCCAGGCCGGCGGCGTGGGCCGGCTGGGACGGGAAATGACGTTCGACACGATGTTCGAACGCGCGGCGGGACATCGTGCCCGTCAGGAAGTCGCGGTCCGCCGCATGGCGAGCCTCGGCGAGCAGCGCATCATGCACGAGCATGATCGACGCCATCGACAGCATCGGCAGCGTGGCCGCCGCGACGATCATCAGCACGACGTTGCCCTTCGACATGAACAGCAGCTCGCCTGTGCGAGCGTCGAGCGGCAGGAAATAGACGGCGCGCGCGACATGGACCAGCAAAGAGCCGATGGCGATCGCGGCGGACAGATCGTGCAACCGCGCGGATTGCGGCCGGGCGGGCCGCGTCAGCAGCCGTTCGGCCGCCAGCGCGAGCAGCACGCCCGAATAGCACGAGATCAGCAACACCCGGGCCGGGATGTGGTCGACGACGAAGATGTAATACACGAACCCTGCGCAGACGCCGGCTGCGAGCGGCGCGACGATCGGCCAGTTCGGCCGCTTGCCGACGAAACGGCTGCAGCCGGCGTAGTACAGCGCGGTCGCGGCCATCAGCAGGATGTTGGGCAACAGGATCGCGATCGCGTCCGGCAGCAGGTGGCGGAACAGCAGCAGCGGCAGCGCGACGGCCAGCAGCACGTTCGACCAGATCCAGTCGGCGATTCCGGGCACGTTCGAGCCGCGCAGCGATGCCAGCAGCACCGTGATGATCAGGCTCGTCAGCGAGGGAATCAGGATCGTGATCGCCGGTGTCAGCATGGACGGCCTGTCTGGGGCTGCGGGTTCGGGTAGGGCGGACGGCGGTCGCCGGTGCGGATCGCCGGCAGGCGGCGCGCGCGGGAAAGGCGATTCGATCACGACGCCGTGACGTGCGTGTGGATGGTGCGGGTGGCCCTCGCTGGAACAGGACGCGAACGCGTCGCCGCCCGGTATTGTGAAGGATCTTCGACGGAATTTCAGCGTTGCGATGATTGGCCGCAACCGCCTTGGCCGGGCGTTGGGCCAGCGAAGCCTGATGACGGTCCAAGTGGCATTGCCCACCAAAGCCTGACGGCGACGACAGACTTTGGCGGCTGTCTCATCTCATGCGCCGAACGGCGCGCGTCACACGAGCCCGGTCGCGTAATACACGGCGATCACGAAGAACACCGCCAGCGTCTTGATCGCGGTCACGGCGAAGATGTCGCGATACGATTCGCGGTGCGTGAGCCCCGTGACCGCGAGCAGCGTGATCACCGCGCCGTTGTGCGGCAGCGTGTCCATGCCGCCGCTGGCCATCGCGACGACCCGGTGCAGCACGTCCATCGGAATGTTGGCCGCCTGCGCGCCCTTGACGAACAGGTCCGACATCGCGGCGAGCGCGATGCTCATGCCGCCCGACGCCGAGCCGGTGATGCCCGCCAGCGAGCTGACCGACACCGCCGCGTTGACGAGCGGGTTCGGGATGCTCTTGAGCGCGTCGCCGACGACGAGAAAGCCCGGCAGCGCGGCGATCACGCCGCCGAAGCCATACTCCGACGCGGTGTTCATCGCGGCGAGCAGCGCGCCGCCGACCGCCGCTTTGGAGCCGGCGGCAAAACGATCGCTGACGCGGCGGAACGCCGTGGCGACGACGAGCAGGATGCCGAGCAGCAGCGCGGCCTCGACCGACCAGATCGCGACGACGGTCTTGATCGACGTCGTCACCGGCGTATGCACGCCGGGCAGCACGTCGGGCGCGACCGTATACGACGCGGCGCCGTACCAGACCGGAATCAGCTTGGTGAGCGCGAAGTTCGCGACGCCGACCAGGATCAGCGGCGAGATCGCGAGCAGCGGATGGGGCAGCGACGCCGTCTCGACGCGCTCCGGCTCGTTCAGGAGCGATGTGCCGTAGCCTTCGCCCCTGGCCATCGCGGCGCGGCGGCGCCATTCGAGGTACGTCAGGCCGACGGCCACGATGAACACCGAGCCGATCGTGCCGAGCGCGGGCGCGGCCCACGCGGTCGTCTTGAAGAACGTGCTCGGGATGATGTTCTGGATCTGCGGCGTGCCGGGCAGCGAATCCATCGTGAACGAGAACGCGCCGAGCGCGATCGCGCCGGGCATCAGCCGCTTCGGAATGTTGCTCTGGCGGTACAGCTCGGCCGCGAACGGATACACGGCGAACACGACGACGAACAGCGACACGCCGCCGTAGGTGAGCAGCGCGCACACCGCGACGATCACCGCATTGGCGCGCGATCGGCCGATGTAGCGGATTGCCGCATGGACGATCGCCTCGGAGAAGCCGGACAGTTCGATCACCTTGCCGAACACGGCGCCGAGCATAAACACCGGGAAATACAGTTTGACGAAGCCGACCATCTTCTCCATGAAGATGCCGGAGAACACCGGCGCGACCGCGGCCGGATCGGTCATGAGCACCGCGCCGAGCGCGGCGATGGGCGCGAACAGGATCACGCTGTAGCCGCGGTATGCGGCGAACATCAGGAACGCCAGCGCGGCGAGGACGATCACGAATGACAAGAGAGTCTCCTATTGCTTTGGTTGTCGTTCGGCCGCGTGCGGCATGCCGCGCCGCGGGCCGGCTCACGTTCGTGCAGGTTTCGTGCCATCGGCCGGAGTGCGCCGCCGGACGCGTGTCCGCCGGTGGCCGGCGGGCCAGCGCCGGTCAATTGTCAGTCGATTCTACAGAAAACGTCTCGTTCGGGAGACGAAATGTTCGGACGGAAAACTCGAATTGGCATCCTGACCGTTTATTGACGGGGCATTGCCGGATGTCTCGGGAATGAGATAATCGTCCCGCTTTGGAGACGGCGCATCACGACAAGCGGAGACGACGACACCATGATGAACGACTGGGCCGGCTTGCCCGTCGATTACGGCGACATCCTGCGGCGTGCCGCCGAATCGCTGTTCAGGACATTTGAGGATTCGAGCGCCGGCACGCTGATCGTCGATCGCGACGCGCGCATCGTGTGGATGAACGAGCGCTATGCCGCGCGCTTCGGCCTCGCCGACCCGCAGCAGGCGATCGGTCTCGACTGCGAGGCCGTGATTCCGCACAGCCTGATGCGCGAGGTCGTGGCGACGGGGCAGCCGATCCTGCTCGACATCATGGAGACGGGCCGCGAGCCGCTCGTCGTGACCCGCCTGCCGCTGAAGAACGAGGCGGGCGAGACGGTTGGCGCGATCGGCTTCGCGCTGTTCGATCAACTGAAGACCCTCACGCCGATTTTTTCGCGCTACCTGCAGGTCCAGCAGGAGCTGATCGCGACGCAGCGTTCGCTCGCGCAGGCGCGCCGCGCGAAATACACGTTCGCAAGCTTCGTCGGCACCAGCGCGGCGAGCCTCGAGACCAAGCGGCAGGCGCGCCGCGCGGCGCGGGTCGATTCGCCGGTGCTGCTGCTCGGCGAGACCGGCACGGGCAAGGAACTGCTGGCGCACGCGATTCATGCGGCGTCGCCGCGGGCGCTCAAGCCGCTCGTGACCGTCAACGTCGCGGCGATCCCCGACGCGCTGCTCGAAACGGAATTCTTCGGCGCGGCGCCGGGCGCGTACACCGGCGCCGATCGCCGGGGACGGGTCGGCAAGTTCGAGCTGGCCGACGGCGGCACGCTGTTTCTCGACGAAATCGGCGACATGCCGCTGCCGCTGCAGGGCAAGCTGCTGCGCGTGCTGCAGGACAAGGAGTTCGAGCCGCTCGGATCGAACCGCATCGTGCGTGCCGACGTGCGGATCATCGCGGCGACGTCGGCCGACCTGCCGGCGCTCGTCGCGGCGGGGCGCTTCCGTGCCGATCTCTATTACCGCCTCAACGTGCTGACGATCCACGCGCCGCCATTGCGCGAGCGCGCGTCCGACATCGCGGCGCTGGTTTACGCGACGCTCGAGGAGCTGGCCGCGCAGCACGGCCATGCCGCGCATTGCGAACTGACCGACGACGCGCTGCGAATGCTGTGCGCGTATCCGTGGCCGGGCAACGTGCGCGAGCTGCGGAACACGCTCGAGCGGGCGCTGATGCTGTCCGACCGCGCGGTGATCGACGCGCGCGCGCTCGCGCCGTTTCTTGGGCCGTCGCGCGCGTCGCCCGACGGCACGCCGGCGGTATCGCGGGCGCCGGCGCCCGTGGAGCCGGACGTGCCCGCCGTGCCGTATGCGGACGCGTTCGCGGCCTGGGAACGGCGATTCCTGACCGACGCGCTCGCCGCGTGCAACGGCAAGGTGACGGCCGCGGCGGCGCGCGTCGGCATTGGCCGCGCAACCTTCTACAAGAAACTCGCGGCGCTCGGCATCGACGGGTAATGCCGCGCGGCAGTGCGGTGCGCGCTGGCGGCGCTGCCTGACGTCGCGCAGGGATTCGTGCGTATTGCAGACGATCCGCGCCGGCCGCACGCGCATCCGCGGTGGACGCCGGGCCGGGATGATTGACGTGTGCGCGCGCATGCATGGCATACTCCGGACGTTTTGAAAAACGATTGACGGAAAGAACAATGAAACACATCCTTGCGTCGGTCTGTCGGCAGCACGGCGCGTTGTTGCGAAGGGCGGGGTTGATTGCTTTAATGGCGGGACTCGGCGGATGCGGCGGAAGTGCGCCGCTGTTCACTTCGGACGGGCGTCCGACCACGCTTGTGCAGTGTACGAGCGGCGATTCCTGGGACAATTGCATGGACGTCGCGCGCGCCACCTGCAATGGCGATTTCGACGAGATTCGGCGAACGGTCGACAGCGGCGTGCGTAGCCTGCTTTTCGCATGCACGAGCAAGCGTGGAAATTGATGCCGTCATCGTAAAAGGCGATGGCGCTGAATCGTAAATGGCACTTTTCCATTCGCGCCGAGTCAACTATCTTTTATAAATAAATCACAGGGAGTCCCATCGATATGGCGACCTACAGGCAACTCACAGCGCAACTCGAAAAACTGCAGCAGAAGATCGATAAGGAACGCGAAAAGGCGGTAACCGATGCGATTGCCGAGATCAGGGCGAAAATCGAGGAATTCGACATTACGCCGGAAGAGCTCGGTTTTCGTCCTGCGGCCGCGGTGGCTGCCACGCCCAAGCGTCCGTTGCCGCCGAAGTATCTGAACCCGAAGACCGGCGAGACGTGGAGCGGCCGAGGCCGCGCGCCGGCGTGGCTCGGCAAGAATCGCGCGCGTTTCCTGATCAAGGACTGATTCCCGTAAAGTCTCACCTCCGATGCGCTGACTGACGGTGCGAACGGCCAGGCGGCCGTCGCACCGTTTTGTTTTTGTGCGCATCCGGAACGCCCGGATTGC
>NZ_JGVW01000108.1 GCF_000687455.2 Burkholderia sp. lig30 | reverse complement strand
CGGATGCACACCTGCGCGAAGGTCTCGTCGGGCTGCGACTCCGCCACGCCGATGCTCACGGTGCAGCGGCACACCCGGCCGTCCGGCGTCGTGACCGCATGCGCGGCAAGCGCGGCGCGGAGCCGTTCGGCGAGACGAATCGCGTCCGCTTCGCCGGTCTGCGGAAGCAGGATCGCGAACTCTTCGCCGCCCATCCGGCCCAGCACGTCCGTGCGTCGCAGCTGGCCCAGCGCGAGCGCGGCAAACTCGCGCAGCACGGTGTCGCCGCCCGCGTGCCCGAAAACGTCGTTGATCGACTTGAATCGATCGAGATCGAGCAGCAGCAGCGACAACGGCGACCCGTTGCCCTTCGCGTCCGCGAGCAACGTGGTGGCGGCGGCCTCGATCCCCATCCGCGACAGCGCCGACGTGAGGAAGTCGCGATGGGCCGCATCCCGCGCGCGGCACAGCAGCGCGTCATGCACCATCACCAGCGCCGCTATCGTCAGCATCGGCATCGTCGCCGCCGACACGACGATCAGCAGCACGCTGACGGGCGACGTGAACGTCAACGGGTTCGACATGTCCGCGAGCGTCATCGCGTGCACGCTGCGGGCGGCTTGCGACGCGCCGAAGATCACGGCCATCCCGACCATCAGCCAGCGCGGATACGCGGCTTGGCCCGGCGGCGCGTGACGCGTCAGCAACGCCGCCACGGCGAAGCAGATCGCCGAGGCGAACGCGCTGGCCGCCAGCACGCGCATCGGAATGTCGTTGGCGGCGTACTGCCAGTAGACGACGCAGGCATTCGTGGCGATCACGCCCGCGACGAGCGCCGGCCAGCATGGCCGGCGTCCGACAAAGCGCGCGCAGCCTGCATAGAACGCCGAGGCCGCGATCGACATCAACGCGTTTGCCGCGACGACCGAAAGCGCGGCCGGGATCGTGCCGCGCAACAGGACGAGCGACAACGCGACGACCATCATGACATTGGCGGCGAGCCATTCCCGCACGCCCGGCATGCCGGAGCGCAGCACCGTCGCCAGCGCGAACAGCAAGGTCACGCACATCACTGCCGAAGTGCCGATGGCCGCGGCTGGAGCAAGCATAGGAATAGGTATGAGCCGGTTACGGTTGACTTCGTTTCGGCCGCGCGGGCCGGACGGGCTGGCGTTTCCAGCCGTCCGCCGCGGCGGCCGTGCTTTCGCGGGATCTTCGTTCCATTACCCGGCGGGCGGATTCAGGAAAAACATGACCCGGATTGGCGCGCATCGATGTCCGGGGGGGGGCGACGGTGATGTCTTTTAAATCGTGGTCGACCCCACTCCGATCCATCTAAAAATATTTCGAGCGATACGCGGAACGCCGATCTCTTTCGTCGATCGATGATCCGTTTTTTCGCGCGAGCACCCCATTTCGATCGGGGTTCCGATTCCTGTCGGGCATAACGCATGCGGCTCGCGGATCATGGCGACAATACTCGACGCCTTGATTCTACGGTGTAGATCATTGCGTCGGCCGTGGTTTGACCATCCTTGACAAAGGTGAACGGAACGGACTGGCATTGCGACAATATGGCGCGCGTTTTCTGTAAAAGCCGCACATTTTGATATTTATTTCTGGACGTGTGATTTGCATAATGCATTGTTTTTGATGGTGTTTCTTGTAATTGTCGTCCTGTTGACAAAGTGCTGTCAGGCCGGGCGTGACAGTAACTTACGTCAAATCAGGTAAATCGGGGTCAGCTTTTTCCTGTCGTAAACCGCCACGCCGGCGAGGCTGTAACTGTCTGTTACAGGTCAAATACAGTTAAGCAAACGTTTTCTATGTTCGATTTTATATGGAATCAAAGTAGATCTCTCGGTTTGCATCCGGTTAATCAGGTACCTATACGAATTCCGTAACTTTGTAATAGTATCCGCCGTGCAGTTCGGCTGGATTCAATTTAAAGCCCTCGCCGCCGCGTAAATCCGGCGGCGCGCGAATGGTTTTCGGTGCTATCCGATGTCATCAATTAATGCATTTGCCGTACTTGAATAAACGCCGGCAGCGTTCGCCAATATCGCGGGGCCGCTTGAAAACGGCGCGCCGCGGCACGGAACCGAGACAATGTCATTGAAGCTACTTTCCATATTCGGCACGCGGCCGGAAGCCATCAAGATGGCGCCGCTCGTGGCGGCGTTCGACAAGGAGCCGTCGATCCGAAGCGTCGTCTGCGTGACGGGGCAGCACCGCCATATGCTCGATCAGGTGATGGCGCTGTTCGGCCTGTCGGCGACCCACGATCTGGACGTGATGGTCCCGAACCAGACGCTCAACGGGCTGTTTGCGCGGATGATCGCGCGCGTCGACGCCGTGATCGAAGAGGAAAAGCCGGACTATGTGCTCGTCCACGGCGACACCAGCACGGCGGCCGCCTGCGCGCTCGCGGCCTTTCACCGGCGCGTGCCGATCGGTCACGTCGAGGCGGGGTTACGCACGGGGAGCCTGTCGATGCCGTTCCCGGAGGAGATGAACCGCCGCGTCGTCGATGCGATCGGCAACTGGCTGTTCGCGCCGACGATGTCGTCGAAGGCGAACCTGCTGCAGGAGAACCTGTCCGGCAGCATCGCCGTCACCGGCAACACCGTGGTCGATGCGCTGTCGACACTGTGCGACCGGCTCAAGTCGGACGCGCCGCTCGCGAACGCCGTCGCCGCCCGCTATGGGTGGATCGATCCGGCGCGGCGCCTGATCCTCGTCACCGGCCACCGGCGCGAGAGCTTTGGCGACGGCTTTCGCAACATCTGCGCCGCGCTGGCGGATCTCGCGCAGCGCAGCGACGTGCAGATCGTCTATCCGGTCCACCTGAATCCTGCCGTGCGCGACGTCGTGATGACGGAGCTGGCCGGCTTTCGCAACGTTCACCTGATCGATCCGGTCGACTACGTCGATTTCGTGTGGCTGATGCAGCGCGCGTACGTGATCCTGACCGATTCGGGGGGCGTCCAGGAAGAAGCGCCGCATCTTGGCAAGCCCGTGCTCGTGATGCGGGACGTCACCGAGCGTCCCGAGGCGATCGCGGCGGGCACCGTCGCGATGGTCGGCGCGGATCGCCATCGCATCGTCGCGGGCGTGACGCGCCTGCTCGATGACACCGCGCAATACGCGTCGTTCTCGCGCCGCATCAATCCCTATGGCGACGGCCGGGCCGCCAGACGGATCGTCGACGCGTTATGCGGACGCCCGGTCGAAGAATTCAACGTACTGCCGGCGTCAGCCGGCCAGCCAGCCTGACTGACGCGTCGCGTCGCAGCCCGTTCACTTCGCATGATTTCGATGAAAACACCGTTCAGCACCCGTGCATCGCGCTTCTCCCTTCGTCTGTCGGCCGGCCTCGTCGCGGGGGCATCCCTGTGCGCGCCGCTCGCCGGCCACGCCAGCGGCCTCGGCGACGGCATCCGCCAGCTCGGCGCAAGCCGCGCCGTCACGCGCAGCGTCTCGCTGGCCGACCTCGGCGTGAACGCGCCGGTGTCGCTGGTCGGCGACGCCCGTCAGGAGTTCTATCTGCCGGTGCCGAAGGGGCAGACGCTCGCGGACGCGTCGATCGCGTTCGACGGCCGCTACCTGAAAGGGCAGCCCGGCCTGGCGTCGATGGTGTTGACCGTCGATGGCGAGCCGCTCGTGTCGCAGTCGCTGCCGGACGGCGGCGGCCCGCTGCAGCGCGCGATCGCCGTGTCGCCGCGGCCGCGCGACACGGGTTTCGTGCGTCTTGGCGTGAACTGGCTGTCGCGTAACGGCGTGCGCCGCTGCGAAGAGGACCATTCGATGGCGAACGCGGTGACGATCACGCCGCAGACCCGGCTGACCTACCGCGTCGATCCGCGCGGGGTGGCGAGCCTCGACGACGCATGGAGCATGCTGCCGGGCACGCCGACGGTGCTCGTCGCGGGCCGCAGGCTGAATGCGGATGCCTTCGACAGCGCGTGGCGCATCGGCGTCGCGCTCGAGCGCAGCGGCAAGCGCGTCGCGGTGCGCGCGCTGCCGGCGGCGGGCGAGACGGTCGACACGCGCGGGCTCGACGTGCCCGCCGCGCTGAGCGCCGTGCCGGCCTTCGCCGCGCTGCGCGACAACGCGGCGGCGCACCGGCTCGCGAACGACGCCGAGCTGGGCGCGTTGCTCGCGTTGGGCGCGCCGGCCGTGAGCGGCGACCTCGTCGTGGCCGACGCCGCGATGCACGCGCGCCTTGCCGCCGCCTTCGACGCGCTGCAGGCGCAGCTTGCCGGGGATGCCGACGCGCGCGACGCATTCGGCGCGTGGCGGGCGCAACGGGCGCTGCTCGCGGGCGGCGCGCTCGCGCCGAAGCAGATCGTGCTGTCGTCCATCGGCGGCCAGCCGGTCATCGCGATCGCCGGCGACGCCGGCGCGCAGGCCGCGAGCCTGTTCGACGACCGGCTGCGCCATCTGCTGGCGACGGGTGCCGTGACCGCGCCGGTCGCGCGGCTGCCCGAGACCGGCGACAAGCAGGTCGTGCGCCTGTCGAGCCTCGGCGGCTCGGCGGAGAGCTTCGACGTGCTCGCGCGCGGCGACTGGAGCGTCAATTTCCCGCTGAGCGCGGTGTCGTCGGACGGCCGGATGCCGAGCGAACTGACGGTGTACGTGTCGGCGGCGCCGGGGCCGTCGTCGTCGCGTCCGGTCGCGACGCTGTACTGGAACGGCGTGCTGCTGGCCGCCCGCCAGCTGACGGCGGACGGCACGCCCGAACGGCTGCGGGCGCGCGTGCCCGGCTATGCGCTCGGCGTGAACAACGCGCTGCGCGTGTCGGTGCAGCGCCAGCCGTATTCGGCGGATTGCAACGAGATCCCGCAGGCGTATCCGGTCGACGTGCTGCCGTCGTCGAGCTACATCACGCCGGGTGACGCGGAGCCGGACGGCACCTTCGTCGGGCTGCTGCCGCTGCTCGGCGGCGAACCGCAGCTGATCGTGCCGAAGCGCTACCTCGATGCCGCGCCGGAAAGCCTCGGCCGCGTGATCGGCGTCGCCGCCGCGAGCGGGCTGTCCGCGTCGCGCGCCGAGTTGACGGTCGTCGACGGCGGCAAGCCGGCCGAGCCCGCCAGGCCGTTCCTCGCGATGGAGGTCGACGTCGACGGCGCGAAACCGTCCGCGGTCGTGACCGGCGGGCAGCACCTGCGGATCGGCGGCAAGGACACGCCGTGGCTCGACGTGCGCGGCCTGCAACGTCTGTCGACGGCGGAGGTCGTGCGCGGCAACGGCCAGCACGGCGTGCTCTGGTATGCGCTCGGCGCGCCGGCCGACACGCCCGATGCGCCGTTCCTGCTCAACCGCGGCAATCTCGCGGTGATCGGCGCGGCCGGGCCGGTCGCGTGGATCGACAGCAGCAACCCGGACGCGAGCCTGCCGCCGGGCGCCGGCGAGAGCGCGTTCTACGAATGGCGCCGCTACATCTCGTGGGGCGTGCCGGCGGCCGGCATCGCGCTGCTGGTGCTCGTGTTGCTGCTGATCCTGGCCCTGCGCGCGCGCCGCAACAAGCGCTCGGGCGATTGAGCGAACGGAGCGGCCCGCCGTGATCTCCGCACTCTATCTGCCGTATCTGGTCGCCGACTATTACCACGCGCTCGAAATCGTCAGCGCGACGGTCTGCGTGATCATCCTGCTGTCGAGCATCGACGACCTGTTCGTCGATGCCTGGTACTGGATTCGCGAGGCCTACCGGTCGCTGACGATCCGCCGCCGGTATACGCCGCTGCACGCGGCGCAACTGCGCGCGGTGCCCGAGCAGCCGCTCGCGATCATGGTGCCGGCGTGGCTGGAATACGACGTGATCGCGCCGATGCTGGAAAACATGGTGAGCACGCTCGAGTACAAGAACTACATGATCTTCGTCGGCACGTACCGCAATGACGAGCGGACGAAGATGGAAGTGGAGCGCATGCGCCGGCGCTACCGGCAACTGGTGCGCGTCGAGGTGCCGCACGACGGCCCGACCTGCAAGGCGGACTGCCTGAACTGGATCGTCCAGGCGATCTTCCGGCAGAACACGATGCAGCCGGTGCCGTTCGCGGGCGTGATCCTGCACGACAGCGAGGATGTGCTTCACCCGCTGGAACTGAAGTATTACAACTATCTGCTGCCGCGCATCGACTTCATCCAGTTGCCGGTCACGTCGCTCGAGCGTGAGTGGTACGAGCTCGTCGCCGGCACGTACATGGACGAGTTCGCGGAATGGCACACGAAGGATCTGGTCGTGCGCGAGAGCCTGTCGAAGATGGTGCCGTCGGCCGGCGTCGGCACCTGCTTCTCGCGCAACGCGCTCGAACAGCTCGCCGCGGAAACGCACAACCAGCCGTTCAACACCGACACGCTGACCGAGGACTACGACATCGGCACGCGCCTCGCGCAGCGCGGAATGAAGCAGATTTTCGGGAAATTCCCGGTGGAATACGTGACCCGGCGCACGTCGTGGTTCGGCCTCGGCAAGGAAACGATCTCGACGATCTCGATGCCGATGGGCATTCGCGAGTATTTCCCGAACACGTTCAGGACAGCGTACCGGCAAAAGGCGCGCTGGACGCTCGGCATCGGGCTGCAGGGCTGGGCGCAGGTCGGCTGGCGCGGCTCGCTCGCGACCAAATACCTGCTGTTTCGCGACCGCAAGGGGCTCGTCACGTCGTTCGTCGCGATTCTCGCGTACGTGCTGCTCGTCAATTTCATGCTGTTCGTGCTCGCCGACACGCTCGGCTGGTGGACGATCTTCTACCCGTCGGTGTTCTCGCCGAACGGCTGGCTCGTCACGTTGATGGGCATCAACTCGGTCGCACTGCTGCTGCGCATGGTGCAGCGGAGCTGGTTCGTCTACCAGATGTACGGCTGGGAGCATGCGCTGATGGCGCTGCCGCGCATGGTGATCGGCAATTTCATCAATGCGATGGCGGCGGCGCGCGCATGGCGGCTGTTCCTCGGGCATCTGATCACCGGCAGGCGGCTCGTGTGGGACAAGACGATGCACGACTTCCCGTCCGTCGACCAACTCACGCAGCAGCGTCAGCGGCTCGGCGAGCTGCTGCTGTCGTGGCAGGCGATCGACGAGACGAAGCTCGCGTTCGCGCTCGACGAGCAGCGGCGCGAATGGCGGCCGCTCGGCGAAATCCTGCTGCGCGAAGGCTGGCTCGACGAAGCCACGCTGCACGAGGCGATTTCATTCCAGCAGGGCGCGAACGACGGGGCGGCGCAACAGCCGGCAGCCCAATGAGCGGCTGTCGTCACACCCCGGCCCGGCCGCCGCGCGGGGGCCGCGCAGTCCCGACCAATCAGTCAACACGGAGACTCATGAAGGTTCACGTTCGTCCGCTGATGCTGGCCGTGGCGCTGACCTGCGGCGGCGCCATGCCGCCCGTGCTCGCCCAGCCGCCGTCGAAGGCGAGCGCCGACGCGCAGCTCGACGGCCGCGCGTGGACGCTCGCCAATCAGGCGTATGCAAGCTATCAGGCCCGCCGCTACGGTCAGGCCGCGGCGCAGGCGCGCGCGGCGATCCGCCTGCGTCCGGACGTCGTGCGGCTGCGGATGCTGCTGATCTACGCATTGCAGAAACAGGGCGACGTCGCCGGCGCGCGGCGGGCCGTCGACGATGCGCTTGTCGCGGGCGTCGATGCGCCGGCGCTGCGCGACGCGAAGCAGAATCTCGCCGCCGTGCAGGCGGGGGGCGTCAACGTCGACAGCGCCGCGCACCGCAAGGGCTTTCCGATCGCCGCGCAGGCCTATGCGGATTACAACAATCGCGACTACGCGTCGAGCGCGCGGCGGGCCGAGCAGGCGTTTCGCATCGATCCGGCGCAGGGCGTGTGGGCGCTGCTGTGGCTCGACGCACTCGAAAGCCAGCAGAAATACGCTGACGCCGCGCAGGCGGCCGAGCTGGCGATCTCGCTCGGCGCGCCGAACCGGAGCGATCTGGCCGCGCGCCGCGACACGCTCAGGCGGCGTCTCGCGATCGTGCCCGCGCAGAAGGGCTATCAGGCGCTGATTGCGAACGACCCGGCCGCCGCGGTTCCGTTTGCGCGCGAAGCGGTGTCGCTCGCGCCGGACATCGACAGCCATCGGCTGCTGCTGATCACGGCGCTGATGCTCGACAACCAGCTCGCCGAGGCCGATGACGCGGCCACCGACGCGCTGCGCTACGACGACGGCAATACGGTCGCGCGGGTGATGCGGGCCTACCTGCGCCAGCGCCAGGGAAAGACCACACTGGCCGATGCGGATTTCGACGCGGCGCTCGCGCAGAACTGGCTCGACGACGATCAACGCCGCAATGTCCGGCTGATCGCGGCCGATGCGGCGCTCGCGGCGGGCGACCCGAAGCGCGCGCTGGCGCGGGTGCAGACGCTCGACGCGAAGGACGCGTCCGTCGCGCGGCGCGTGCGCGACGCGAAGGCGAAGCGGGCGGCACCCGCCGAGCTGACGCTCGCGAACTACCCGGCGCCGGTGCAGGATTGCCGCGACACGCCGTACGGCACGTCGTGCGAGTTGCTGCCGTTCGACGCGGCCGGCGCGGGCGGCCCGATCGCGCAAGCGTACGCGGCCTATGCGCGGCAGGATTATCAGGAGGCGATCGCGCAGGCCCGCAAGGCGGTCGAGCAGGACCCGCAGAGCGCGACTGCACGGCGCCTGCTGACGACCACGCTGTCGGCCGGCACGCCGGCGCAGATGGCCGAAGCCGAGCGGCGGCTCAACGTCGAACTGGCCGCGCAACCCGACGACGTCGGGCTGCTGACGCAGCGCGGCTATCTGCACCAGCGCGAGGGCGAGCCGAAGAAGGCGGTGGAGGATTTTCACGCGGCGCAGGCGACCGGCAAGGCGCCGCCGACGCTGGTGCTCGACGAAGGCTACGCGCTCGCGAACGCGGGCGACAAGCGCGGCGCGGTCGAGCGGCTCAAGCGCGCGATCGACCTCAACGACGCCGCGACGCTGCCGATGACGCCGCAACAGCGCTTCGACACGCGCAACGCGATTGCCGGCCTGTCGCGCGAATGGGGCGCGACGGTGTCGGCCGGCTATCGCGGCTCGCGTCCGGCGGGCGCGGGGCTCGGCGGCGCGCCGATCACCGTGCCGGGCGATGCGGTGTTCGGTTCCGCCGAAGTGTTCTGGCGGCCGTCGAGTTTCGTGAACACCACGACGCGCGTGCTGGAGTTCTACGGCCGCCTGTCGAGCACGCTGATGAACAGCGACGGCGCGACGCCGACGCAGAGCGTCGTCGATCCGTGCACCGGCCTGCCGATCAACCTGGACGGCACGGCGAACAACGGCGTGTCCGGCATTCCGACGACGGTGGGCTCGCTGGGCGTGCGCTTCACGCCGTCCACGGTGGTCGGCCTGACGTTCGGCCTCGAGCGGCAATTCCTGCTCGGCTCCGCGACGCGCTCCGGAACCGTCACGCCGCAGTCGCCGAGCCTGCGCTGCACGCTGAGCGGGCGCGATTCGTTGAACCCGACCGGCCCGGCCCTCACGACGCCGATGAGCGCGCATTACAGCGCGCGCGCCGGCAACGGCGGCTGGCTCGCCTACATGACCTACGGCTATTACGAAGGCACGTCGCTGCGAATGGACCGGCCGAGCTGGTTCACGGTCGAGAGCTACATGCAGGCCGGCTATTCGTGGCAAGACCTGCCGTCGGATTTCTGGCTGACCGATCAGTCCACCGGCCGCGAGACGGCGCGCGCGACCGGCCGCTACAAGCGCGACCAGGCGTTCGCCGCGTACGAAGTGCGCGTCGGCCGAAGCTTCCGCCTGGATGCGGTCAGCGAGCGGCTGGTGGCGTTCCCGTACGCGGTGCTCGGCGGCGACATCATCCACGAGAACGACCGCGTCGACGTGGCCGGCCTGGGCGGCGGCGCGATCGCGTTGCAGGGCAGCGGCAGGACGTGGTCGATGGGCGCGGGCGTGGGCGTGAACTTCCGCTACTGGTTCCGCGAGGATCACTACGACGCGCCGCGTTCGTATCTCGACTGGGCGACGCAGTACCGCTTCAATGTCGGCGGCGGCCAGGCCGACCGCGCGAAGGGGCTATTCATGACCGTGACGCTTTCGTATTGAGCGGCGGCAAATTCATCGGCCGGCCGGCGTCGCCCGCGCGCGCCACCGGCCCATACAAGGAGCAGCGACAGATGTTGGGTGGATTCTTTTCGCGGCACCGCCGTCCGGCGGCCGGCACGGCGCGCGATGCCGCGCGCCGCCTGGCGGCGTGCGCCGGGGCGCTCGGCGCGCTGTGCGCGGCGCCCGCGCACGCGCAGGACGCGTCGTCGATCATCATCAAGGGTAAGGACGGCTGGCTGTTTCCGGGGTGGGGCAGCCTGACGACGGTCGACGTTCGCGGCATCGACAACACGACCCGCCTGATCGCGCAGGCGCGCGACCTGCTGGCCGCGCGCGGCGTCAGGCTCGAAGTGCTGCTGCTGCCGGACAAGGCGCGCTTCTATCAGGACAAGCTGCCGGACGGGCGCGCGATGAGCGCGGAGGTTCAGCGTCGCTACGCGCTGATTATCGACAAGCTGAAACAGGCCGGCATCTCGACGGTCGACGACGAAGCCGTGCTGCGCCGTGTGAAGGACGGCGGCCAGGAGGTCTTTTACCGCACCGACCAGCACTGGACGCAGCCCGCCGCCGACGCCACCGCCGAGGCGACCGCGCAGATGGTCGCGCGCGACGCGCCGCGGCTTGCCGGCCAGCCGGGCAGCGGCATGGCGCTCGGCTCGATCTTCAACGAGCGCCGCTACGGCGACCTGGCCGAGCTGTTCCTGACCGCCGACGAGAAGCGGCAGGTCGGCCGCGAGGTGTATTCGGTGCGCCGCCAGGCGCCGGGGCAGAGCCTCGTCGACGACGCGCCGGCGCCGGTTCACGTGACCGGCCACAGCATGGTGCAGCCGTACTTCGGCTTTCCGCAGAAGCTGTCGAACCTGATCGACCGGCCGGTCTCGGTGAACTGGAAACCGGGCAACGTCGGCCAGTGGATCATGCTGCTCGAATACGCACAGTCGCCGGCGTTCAGCGCGCAACCGCCGCAGGTGCTGGTGTGGCAGATGTTCGAGCCGACCTACGCGCAGGGGCCGGATGCGGCGGGCCTGTGGGACAACGCATCCGTGATGTCGGCGGACGCGTGGCTGTCGCGCCTGAAGACCGCGTTGAGGAACTGACGGCGTGGCGAAGACTGACGAACGCGCGTCGCGCGAGCATCGGGGGGCGGCCGCCGTCTGGGCCACATTGCTGGCGGCGGGCTTCGGCTGGGGGATGTGGTCGCTCGGCCATGCGGACGTCCGGCAGGATATCGCGCGGCCGGCCGCATGGCTCGACGGGACTGCGGGCGCCGCGCTGAACCGGTCGCTGCGCCTGCCGGCGCAGGCCGGGCTGGAAACCGCCGGCGCGGCGGCGCGCTACCGGCTGCTCGGCGATCTGGGCGATCAGGCGGCGCTCGGCTGCCCGCAATGGATGTTCTATCGCGACGGGCTGCGGCCGCAGCCGGGCGTCGCCGCCGGCGTGCTCGACGCGCGCCTGCGGCTGATGCGGCATTGGAACCAGCAGTTGCGCGCGCAACATATCCGGCTGCTGGTGGTCGTGGTCCCGGACAAGTCGCGCATCGAGGCGCGGCACCTGTGCGGGCTCGCGGCATCGGTGCCGATGCGCGGCCGGCTCGACGCGTGGCGCGACGCGCTGCGCGGCGACGGCGTGCCGTTCGTCGATTTGCGCGACGCGCTGGCGGGCCGTGCCGATCCGATGTTCTTCCGCACCGACGTGCACATGACGCCCGCCGGCGCGCGCATCGCGGCCGACGCGGTCGCGCGCGCGGCGCTGCCGCTGCTCGACGGCGCGCGCGGCGCGCAGGCGTTTTCGATCGGCCGGCCGGGCGCGCCGGCGCCGCGCATGGGGGATCTGATCCAGCTGTCCGGGCTGACGCATGCGCCCGACGGCTGGCGCCCCGCGCTCGATCGCGTCGCGCCGCAGACCGTCGCGCCGCTGCGCGCGGGCGGCCTGCTCGACGACGCGCCGCCCGCCGACGTGATGCTCGCGGGCAGCTCGAACGGCCGGCGCAGCAATTTCGCGCCGTGGCTCGGCGACGGGCTCGGGCGCGAAGTCTGGAACGTCAGCGTCGACGGCGGGCAGTTCGCCGGCGCGCTGCTGTCGGCGCTCAGGCAACGCGCGTCGTGGCCGCCGGCGCTCAGGCTCGTGATCTGGGAATTCTCGGAGTACGCGCTGTCGCTGCCGCTCACCGACGACGAGAAAGCCGCGCTCGCGCATTTATCCGACGACGCCCATCCGGCCTGATACCGATCCTGCGATGCTGTTCAACTCCTACCTGTTTCTGTTTCTGTACCTGCCGGTCGTGCTCGTCGGCCACTACGTGGCGGGCGCGATCAGCGTGCGCGTCGCGGCGGCGTGGCTGTGCGTCGCGTCATTCGTGTTCTATGGCTGGTGGAACCCGCAGTTCGTCGCGCTGCTGGCCGCGTCGATCGCGTTCAACTACGCGATCAGCCAGTGCGTGCTGCGCACCGCCGGCCGGCCGCGCCTGCAGGGCGCGATCGCCGGCGCGGGCGTCGCCGCGGATCTCGCGGTGCTGATCCATTACAAGTATTTCGCGACGCTGTTCAACTTCCTGTCCGGCCTCGGCATCGCGCACGGCACGATGGATGCGCTCATCCTGCCGCTCGGCATCTCGTTCTTCACGTTCACGCAGATCGGCTATCTGCTCGATTGCCGCGCGGGCATCGTCAGCGAGCGCAGCCTGCTGAGCTACGTGCTGTTCGTGACGTTCTTCCCGCACCTGATCGCCGGGCCGATCCTGCATCACAAGGAAATGATGCCGCAGTTCGCCGACCCGGAACGCTACCGCTTCCGCGCGGAAAACCTGTCGGTGGGCGGTGCGCTGTTCGCGATCGGCCTCGCGAAGAAAGTGCTGCTCGCGGATGCCGTCGCGCCCTACGCGGACGCGGGCTTCGCCGCGCCGGGCAGCCTGCAGTTCTGGGCGGCGTGGGGCACGAGCATCGCCTATGCGCTGCAGCTCTATTTCGACTTCTCCGGGTATTCCGACATGGCGCTCGGCCTCGCGAAGATGTTCGGCATTCGCTTCCCGCTGAATTTCAGTTCGCCGTACAAGGCCACCAGCATCATCGATTTCTGGGCGCGTTGGCACATCACGCTGACGCGCTATCTGACTGCCTACCTGTATTACCCGGTCGCGATGGCGATCTCGCGCGCGCGAGGCGCGCGGCCTGACGGTCGGCTCGGCTGCCGCGCGCTCGCCGGGCGGCTTCGCGGCGACGATCGTCGTGCCGACCGTGTTCACGATGAGCCTCGCCGGCATGTGGCATGGCGCGGGCATCCAGTATCTGGTGTTCGGCCTGCTGCACGCTGCGTATCTGTCGATCAACCACGCGTGGCGGATCTTCGTTGCCCGCCGCAAGCCGGCCGGCCCGCGCGCGGTGGCTGCCGCGCGGCACGTGGCCGGCTTGCTGACGACGTTCGTCGCGGTGCTCGTCGCGCAGGCGTTCTTCCGCGCGCACGGCGTCGGCGATGCGTGGCTGCTGCTGCGGGGCATGCTCGGGCTGCGCGGCGTCGAGACCGCCGCCCCGGCCGTGCAGGCGTTCCAGATGGCGCCCGGCGACGCGTGGCGTCTGCTGGCCGGCCGTCACCTGCAGCTCGTCTACGTCGTCGTGCTGCTCGCGATCGCGTGGTGCGCGCCGAACGCGCACCAGATCCTCGGCCGTTATTCTCCCGCGCTGTTCAAGGCGCAGGAGGCCGCGCGCGCATGGCTGCGCTGGCGGCCGAACACGTCATGGCTGGCGCTTGCGCTGATGCTGCTCGGCGTCTGCCTTGTGAATCTGCACAAGGAAACGCGCTTCCTGTATTTCCAATTCTGACGTCATTCATTTCCGAACCGGAGCCCTTGCATGTCCCTCACCGATATCGAAACCAAGGTGTCGAAGCTTATTGAAGAGATCATCCTCGCGGCCGTCGAGCCGGACACGCTGCTGATCGACTCGGGGCTGATCGATTCGCTGTCCGCGGTCGACGTTGCGTTGTCCGTCGAACGCGTGTTCGGCGTGAAGATCCCGCCGTCGGAAATCGACGTGCACCTGGAATCGGTGCACGCGCTCGCCGCATACGTCGCGTCGCACGCGGCGCGTTGATGACCGACCGCCGCGCGGCATCCGACGCGATGCCGCCGTTGCCAGGAGACAAGCATGCGTTTCGATTTTGAGCGTTTCGACTTCGTCGAAACAGATCAGGCACGCGAGCAGGCGGCCGTCATCGACGCCGGACACACCCTGAGCTGGGGCGCGCTCGCCGATGCCGTCGCCGGCTGGACGCGGGCGGCCGAGGCCGCCGGTCTCGCGCCGGACGTGCCGCTCGTCATTACCGGCCACAAGGAAGCCGCGTTTCTTGTCGCGATCCTCGGCTGCCTGCGGCTCGGCATTCCGTTCGTCCCGGTCGACGTGATCAATCCGCCCGAACGCGCCGCGCGCATTGCCGAGCTCGTCCACGCCGCGCAGCGCTACGACGCGCAGACGCGCACGTTCGTCGCGACCGGCTTCGACGCCGCCGCGCTGGCGGAAAAGGCGCTGGCGTACGTAATGTTCACGTCGGGCAGCACCGGCGATCCGAAGGGCGTGCAGATCGGCCGCGAAAGCGTCGGCCCGTTCGCCGCGTGGATTCGCGACTGCCTCGCGCTCGGCGCATCGCCGGTTTTCATGGACCAGATGCTGTTCAGCTTCGATTTTTCGCTGTTCAACTGGGCCGGCGCGCTCGCGACCGGCGGCACCTGTGCGCTGTGCCCGCGCGACGTGGTCGACGACCGCGCGCGCTTTCTCGCGTTTCTCGCCGATGCGCGCGTCAATGTCTGGGCGTCGACGCCGTCGTTCGTGCGCCAGCAATTGCTCGATCCGGCGTTCGACCGCCAGCATCTGCCCGATCTGCGGGTGTTCGTGTTCGGCGCCGAATCGCTGACGCCGAGCGTCGCCGAAGCGCTGTGGAGCCGCTTTCCGGACGCGCGGATCGTCAACTCGTACGGCCCGACCGAAGCGACGTGCTCGACCACCTGGGTCGACATCACGCCCGCGCTGCGGGCGGCCGCGCCGTTGCCGTTCCCGATCGGGCGCGCGAAGCCCTATGCGGACGTGTTCGTCGACGACGGCGAGATTTGCGTCGCGGGCGACCACGTGATGCGCGGCTATCTGAACCGGCCCGACTTGAACGAGACGCGCATGTTCGCGCGCGACGGCAAGCGCGGCTATCGCACCGGCGACCTCGGCGAGATCGACGGGGACGGCCTCGTGACGTTCCGCGGCCGCCGCGACGACCAGATCAAGCTGCATGGCTACCGGATCGAACTGGCGGAGATCGACGCGGCGCTCGCCACGCTGCCCGGCGTGCGCGCCGGCGCGGCGGTCGCGCTGAAGCGGCCCGACGGCACGCTGGTCCGCACGGTCGGCTTCGTCGATCCCGACGTGCCGGGGCCGGCCGGCGTGCTGCCGGCGCCGGCTGCGCTCGCGCAATGGCGCGAACTGCTCGGCCGGCGCCTGCCGCCGTACATGATTCCGTCCGAGCTCGTCGTTTATCACGGCTTCCCGCTCACGCAGACGCAGAAGGCGGACCGGAAGCAACTGGAGCATTTTTACCTCGCGTCGCGCACGCGGACGACAAAACAGGAATCCTGATCATGAATCGACCGACCCGAACGCTGTTCGCCGCGCTGCTGGGCGGCATCTGCTCGATGAGCGTCGCGACCGCGGCCCATGCCGAAGGCGCATTCGCGCAACTGTACGCCGCGCGCCCGCCTGCCGGCTCGTCATTTGTCCGCCTCGTCAATCCGCTTGCCGCGCCGCTGCGAGTGAAGATCGCCGACGGCCCGACGCAGCGCCTCGCCGGCGACACGGTCGCGAGCCGGTACGCGATCGTCAAGGGGAATGCCGCCTTCACGGTATGGCTCGACGGCAAGCCGGCCGGCACACTGCGCGTCGCGCCGGACACCTATAGCACGCTCGTGCCGCGACGCGACGGCGGCGGCGCGGGGTTCGCGGTGATCGACGACGCGGGCGGTGCGCAGGACGCGCTGAAGGCCGAGTTGCGTTTCTACAATCTCGCCGAAGGCTGCGCGGCCGGCCGCGTCGAGATCGCGCCGTCCGGGCCGGCGCTGTTCCAGAAGGTGGCGGCGCGTGCATCGGCGGCGCGTGCCGTCAATCCGGTGAGCGCGACGCTGGCTGCCTCGTGCGGCGCGACGGCATCCGCGCCGCTGACGCTTCCGGCGATGCAGCCGGGCGACCACTACAGCCTGTTCCTGACGGGCACGCCCGGCCGCCCGACGCTGCGCGGGCAATTGAGCGAAACCGATCCATACGGCCGCTGAGCGCCGAATCCGAGGCAAGCAACGATGAGCAACAGGCAAGAGGACGGTGCGCGCGCAGTGTTTCGCGACGACCATCACCAGTTTCGCGACCAGGTTCGGCGATTCGTCCAGCAGGAAATTATTCCGTATTACGAACAGTGGGAGCGCGACGGCATCACGCCGCGCGCACTGTGGCGCAAGGCCGGGGAGAACGGGCTGCTGAACTGCATGGTGCCCGCGCCCGACGGCGTGGGCGGCGATTTCGGTCACTCGGCCGTCGTGATCGAGGAGCTGGCGCGGGCCAACTGCCTCGGCATCGGCTTTTCGATCCACTCCGACATGGTCGCGCCGTATCTGGCGCACGTCGGCACCGCGGAGCAGCGCGCGCGCTGGCTGCCGCGGATGACGTCCGGCGAGTCGATCGGCGCGATCGCGATGACCGAGCCGGGCGCCGGCAGCGACCTGAAGGCGGTGCGCACGCGCGCGCGCCGTTGCGGCGAGGTCTACGAAATCAGCGGGCAAAAGACCTTCATCACGAACGGCGTGAATGCCGGTCTGGTGATCGTCCTCGCGAGCACTGACCCGGATCTCGGGGCGCGCGGGCTTTCGCTGTTCGTCGTGGAGGAGGGGATGGCGGGCTTCACGAAGGGGCCGCCGCTCGCGAAGATCGGCCAGCATTGCCAGGACACCTGCGAGCTGTTCTTCGATGCCGTGCGCGTGCCGGCGAGCCACCGGCTGGGCGACGAGAACGCGGCGTTCGAATACGTGATGCGCGAACTCGCGCAGGAGCGGCTGGCGATCGCGTTGCGCGCGGCGGCGTCGATCGAGGGGATGCTCGACGCGAGCACGGCGTACGTGCGCGAGCGCAAGGCATTCGGCCGGCGCGTGCTCGATTACCAGAACACGCGCTTCACGCTCGCCGATGCGCTCGCCGGCACCACGATGCTGCGCGTGTTTCTCGACGATTGCCTCGCGAAGCACATGGCGGGCGCGCTCGATGGCGTGACCGCCGCGATGGCGAAGCTGAACGCGACCGAGCTGCAGGGCAGGGTGCTGGACGATCTGCTTCAGCTTCACGGCGGCTACGGGTATATGGCCGAATACGGGATCGGCCGCGCGTGGGCCGATGCGCGCGCGTTGCGCATTCTCGGCGGCACCAGCGAAATTTTGCGCGAGATGATCGGCAAGCAATTCTGACGGGCGGTGACGTCAGCCGATGTGCGATGCCCATTCGCGCCGCAGCATCGCGGCCTCGGGAGAATCGCCGAGCACCCACGGGTCGAGCGCGAACGCGACGAGCCGCTGGCTGCCGTAATCGCGCGCGATCTTCCACTGCGCTTCGATCCGCCCGAAGCTGGCCGAGCGCGCGCGGAAGTCGGAGCCGTCCGCCTTCTCGGCCGGGAGTTGCTCGAACAACTCCAGAATCAGGTCGAACTTCACCCGGCGCGCGATGAACAGGTCGTGCAGCGGCTCGAGCGACGCATAGTTGCGCATGCCCGCGACGCCGACGCCGTCCTGGATCATCGGGTACAGCTTCACTCGGTCGAGCAGCGTGCTCCACATGCCGGCGAGCGTGCCCGGTGTCGGCAACTGGCTGAAATAGGTGGAAATGGCGGGCGGCTGGCCGCTCGTTGCGACCGCAATATCCGAGAGGCCGGCCAGCCATCCGGCCAGCCGGTCGAGACGCGCCGGCGCGGCCCAGTTGTATTGCTCCAGCTCGTACGGCACGTACCAGCCGCGAAATGCCGGGTGCCGCGGCCACGCGGCGTCGCGCATGTACGCGCTGCCGCGCGCGTGCGTGCGTTGCAGGAAAGCGTCGAGCGTCTGCCCGTCCTGGCTGCCGATCGCCTGCCACCAGCGTTCGTCGTAAGGCAGGCCCAGATGCACGCCGATGCCGAGGCGCTGGCATTGATCGAGCAGCAACTGGATCAACGTGTCGGGCGCGCTCCAGGTGTTGCCCGGCTCGCCGTCGATGCCGACCCACTGCACGAAAATCTCCTGGCAGCCGAACTCGCGTGTGGCGGCGAGCCGGCTGCGCCATTGCTCGTGCGACCAGTCGAGATGGCTGCGCCAGAGCTGCAGGAACGTGCCGCCGATGGCCGGCTGCGACGAGCAGCCCGCGATCGGCAGGCTCACGCAGAGGAGGGCGGCCTGGATCAGGCGGCGGCGCTTCGGGGAGTGCGGAAAGGACATGGCGATGGATGTTGTCGGTACGACGGCGATTCGATGGCGCTTGCGCGCAACGAGGCTTCCGGACAGGCGAAGCCGCCGTCGAGCAGGTCATGCAGATGAACCCTGGGGACATTACGCGAAATACCGCGCTGTGTCATGCCTGATTCGTGACCCTTCGGTTGCGAGGGCGTTCGACCGGCGTGCACTGCATGTCGCGACGCGCACGCCGCTGCCCCGGATCAATCTGGCGAGCCGAAGGTGTGATCTTTACGGTTTTCCGATTCATGCTCCGGCAATTCATCCGGGCATTTCCGGCGCATGATGCGAATTGAGCTTGCCCACATTCGGCGAGCATCGTCCTGTGGCGGGATGCGATGGCCTTGTCCTTGTCCGTACAGAAATGGTTGGTGGCAATCGATGCCGACAAGGCGAAGCTGGACGCGGCGCGTCCGCTTACGCCGCAGCGCCTGACCTTGCTGCGCGACACGCTGCTTCGCGACGCAACGCATCACGCGAATGCAATCGCGCGCGCCGCGCCGACGCCCGGCGAGGCCAGACTCGTGCTCGAAGGCATCACGCTGGGCGGAAAGCCGCTGCGGGCGCACTGCGAGGCGACGAACCATCGCGAGGCGCTGTCCTACATCGAGGAAATCGTCGCGAATCGCGAGCCGCTGTCGGTATGGCAGATCCGGAACCTTCACAACCTCGTGCTGAAGGGCGGCCCCGGCCAAGAGGCCTGCCGCTATCGTCATGAGAATGTGACGATCGCGGGCGCGACCACGACACCGCCCGATTTCCTCGATCTGCCGGCCGAACTGGCCGCGCTCGTCGACTGGTACGCGAACGCGGCGGCGATGCATCCTGTCATGCGCGCGGCCGAGCTTCACACGCGATTCGTGAAGATCCACCCGTATGTGGACGGAAACGGCAGGACGGGCCGGCTGTTGCTGAACGTCGAGCTGATGAAGTCCGGCTATCCCCCGGTAGTGATCCGCAGCGAGGATCGTCGTGCGTACTTCGACGCATTGGACGACGCATGCGTGAGCGGCGACTTCACGGGCATTACGCGGCTGGTCGCCGAGTCGGTCCGCCGCTCGCTCGACATTTACCTCGATGCGCTCGGGTTGCGCGTGGCGTGAAGGCGCATGACGCTCAGAGCTGCGACTCGATGGGCAACAGACCGAGAAACCAGATTTCCATCCTGCGCGCCGCCGACACGTCGGGTTCTGCATCGAACTCGGTCGTCGTCCCGTCCGCAGCGGTCTGAATCCACTTGAGACGACGCGTCCCCGCCGGATCGGCCCGCAACTCGACGCGCCATGCAATCTGGTCGAACCGCGAGTCCAGATCGGACGCCACGTCGGCCGCGATCGCCGGACTCTCGCAGTACACGCCGATCTCCGTATTGAGCTTCAGCGAGCGAGGATCGAGGTTCATCGAACCGATGAAGATGCTCTTGCGGTCGAACACATACGTCTTTGCGTGCAGCGACGCGCGCGACGACCCGAACAGGACCTGCTTCGAGATGCTCTTGTCCCCGGACGGCCGCCGCTCGTACAGCCGCACGCCCGCCTCGACGAGATCGCGACGATAGCGCCGGTAACCGGCGTGCACGGCCGCCACGTCGGTCGATGCGAGCGAATTGGTGAGCACGGTCACGCGTACGCCGCGCGCCGTCAGCTTGCGCAGCCGCTCGACGCCGTCCTCGCCCGGCACGAAATACGGCGACACGATCAGCAGTTCGTGCTGCGGCTGCAGCGCGAGCGCCCGCAGTTGCGGCATCAGGTGCCCTTCGCTGTCGTCCGGCGCATGCGCGATCTTCGACGGATCGTCATACAGCACGGTCGCGTGCCCCCAGGACAGTTCGGTGCCCTGGCCATGGACGATCTGGTCGAGCCGTTGCTTCGCGAGGAGCACGTACGGGTTGTCCTCCATGGCCCGCAGGGAGTCGCGCAACCGCCCGCGTTCCTCGTCGAGCCCGCCCGGTGGCGCGTCGTGGCCGACGAGCGTGTTGACCGGATACGCATACGGAGAATTCCAGAACGTATCGAATTCGGTCGAGATGTCGGTCACGACGGGGCCGTGCACGACGACGTCGAGATCGCCGAACTCCAGCATCGACGATGCGCCGAAATACTCGTCGCCGATGTTGCGCCCGCCGATGATCGCGGCCTGGTTGTCCGCGATCATCGCCTTGTTGTGCATGCGCCGGTTGACGCGCGCGAACTCGAGCGCGGCGCCGATCTTCTTGAACGTGCGGGCGGCGACCGGGTTGAACAGCCGGATCTCGATGTTCGGATGCGCGCTGATCTCGAGCAGCTTGCGGTCGTCCGCGTTCGTGCCGAGATCGTCGAGCAGCGCGCGTACGCGCACGCCCCGGTCGGCCGCGCGAATGACCGCGTCGGCCAGCGCGTGCCCGGTCAGGTCGTCGTGCCAGATGTAGTACTGAAGGTCGAGCGAACGATCCGCGCGATCGGCGAGCAGCACGCGCGCGTCCAGCGCATCGACCGGGTCGCGCAGCAGGTGGAACGCGTCCTGGCCCGGGTGAGCGGCGGCCCGTGGCCGGAATGCGATCGCCAGGCGCGTATTGTCGGTGTCGGCGATCGCATGCGTCGTTTCGCGGTCGGCCAGCGGCGGAAGGCTGGCACACGCGACGAGCGCCAGCAGCGCCAGCATCGCACCCAACGAACGCAGTGTCACCATGAGCCGTCCCCTCTACCGGGCGAAGCGTGTTCTATTTCGATACAAGCCATTGCGCGCCGTATCCCGTTGCGTTCGCGAGTCTAAGTCCCCTGCAGGGCTTCGGCAACGAGGGCAATCACCGCCGCGCGCTCCCGTGCCGGCGAAAACAGCGGCGCCCGGCGCGCGCACTGCTGCCGCAGGCGCTCGAGGAAGGCGGCGTCGCGGCTCGCGCGTTCCAGCAGCAGCGCGAGCTGCGCGGCATCGCCGGGCGGGAAATAGCCGTCGTAGTCGCGGCCCAGCATGCCGACGTTGCCGGGGATGCGGCTCGCCAGCACGGGCACGCCGCTCGTGACCGCCTCGATGATCACGTTGGCCCCGCCTTCCATCACGCTGGAGACGACCATCGCCTGCGCCTGTCCGATGCGCCGCCGCGTGTCGGCGTGCGGCAGGTTCTCCAGCCACACATAGCGCCGCACGCCCGGCCAGGCTCGCGACTGCAGTGCCTGGGCCGCTTGCCGATACGCATCGTCGAGCGCGCTGCCGATGTGGGTCAGGCGCACGCGCGAATCGTCGGGAAGCAGCGCGAGGGCGCGCATCGGCGTGAGCGGGTCCTTCTCCGCGCGCATGTGGCCGACCAGCACGACGTCGAACGCGTCCCGTGGCGCTGCCGGCGCGCGGCATGCGGGAGCGGACTGGTAGATCACCCGGCACTTGCCGCGCAGCGCGGCGGGCAGCTCGGCCGGCCCTTCGTCCTGCAGCACCACCAGGTGGGTCGCGAGTGCGAGGGAGTGCCGCGCGGACGCGTCGTGACGGATGTCGCGGTACAGATCGGTTCCGGTGAGCACCACCACCAGCGGGCGTCCCGGGCAGGCAGCGGCGAACCTGGCGATGGACGAGGCGGAGCGCCGCGCGTGCAGCGCGATCAGGCATGCCGGAAGGGCGCCGCCTTCGTGGTCGGCCGTCCATTCGGCGGCCAGCGTGACGTCGTAATCCTTCTGCAGAAAGCGGGACCAGCGATGGGCGGTCTGCCAGTTGCCGTTATTGGCTTTACGCAGCGCCGGGCTGATAATCGCGACGGTGGCCTCGGGAGGATGCATGGCGAACGGGTCTGAGGGGTTGGCGGCAAGAACGATCGGCCGGGCCGGGCTGCGCGCGGCATTGGCCGATTCGCACCGGCGCACCTGGGCGATCCTCGACGACCTGTCGCCGTCGCGATTGCAGGTCCGCTACGATCCGGGGATCAACCCGCCCATCTGGGAGTATGCCCATATCGCGTGGTTTACGGAGCATTGGGTGCTGAGGGCGCCGCGTCCCGGCCAGGACGGGCGCCTGACCGCCACGCTGCCTTCGATGCTGGCCGACGCCGATCGCCTGTTCGATTCGATGCGCGTCGCTCACCCGGATCGCTGGCATCTCGCGATGCCCCCGCTCGCCGCGCTGCGCGGCTATGCCGCCGCCGTGCTGGAGCGCGTGCTCGCCACGCTCGACGCCTCGGACGACACCGACGACGCGCTCTATTTCTTCCGGCTCGCGTTGTTCCACGAAGACATGCACGCGGAGGCGCTGACCTACATGCGCCAGACCCTCGATTATTCGCTGCCGGTCGCGGCCGGCCTGCCGGCGGTGCGGCCTGATGCGGGATCGGTACGGGGGGGAGCGATGCGTTCCTGATGGGATCGCCAGCCGGCGGCGGATTCGTCTTCGACAACGAGAAGTGGGCGCATCCGGTCCGGGTTTCGCCGTTCCGGATCGATGTCGAGTGCGTGAGCCATGCCGCTTTCGCGGAATTCGTCGCGGACGGCGGCTATCGCGACCGGCAGTGGTGGTCCGATGCCGGCCTCGCGTGGCTGCGGCAGAGCGGCCTGACCCGTCCGGCGCGCTGGCGAGTGGCGGAAGGCCCCGGGATGCACTGGGAATGGCGCTGGTTCGGCGAGTGGGTGCCGCTGCCGCTCGACCGGCCGGTGTGCCATGTCAATGCCTACGAGGCGGAAGCCTATTGCCGCTGGGCCGGCAAGCGCCTGCCCACTGAAGCGGAATGGGAGTACGCGGCGGCGCGCGACCTGGTCCAGTGGGGCGGCGGGGTGTGGGAATGGACGGCCGATCCTTTCGTGCCGTATCCCGGATTCTCGGCCGATCCGTACCAGGCGTATTCGGTGCCGTGGTTCCACACGCATCGCGCGGTGCGTGGCGGATCGTTCGTCACGCGCAGTCGCATCCGGCATCCCCGCTACCGCAATTTCTACCTGCCTCACCGCAACGACCTGTTCGTCGGATTTCGTTGCTGCGGCTGATCGCCGAACGCGCGCCGCGATGGCCGTCGGCTCCCGCCGTCCGCCGAATCCGGAACATTCAAATGGTGACGGAGCGCGGCACGCGCCGATCGGGTCGATAATGAATCCGGAGGTTCGCTGATGGAAGCTCCTGCCGATATGAAGGACTCGACTTACCCCGGCCGCTACTGGCATTTTCTGGAAGACGGACGCATCGAGTGCGACCTGTGCCCGCGCAACTGCCGCCTGCACGAAGGGCAGCGCGGCGCGTGTTTCGTGCGCCGGCGGATCGATGACCGCATGATCCTGACCACGTACGGCCGCTCGTCGGGGTTCTGCGTCGATCCGATCGAAAAGAAGCCGCTCAATCATTTCTACCCCGGCACGAGCGTGCTGTCGTTCGGCACCGCGGGGTGCAATCTGGCCTGCAAGTTTTGCCAGAACTGGGACATCAGCAAGTCGCGCGACATGGATACGCTCGCCGATGCCGCCACTCCGGACGCCATCGCCGAGGCCGCGCAGGCCTATGGCTGCAGGAGTGTCGCGTTCACCTACAACGACCCCGTGATCTTCGCCGAATACGCGATGGACGTGGCGGACAGTTGCCACGCGCGAGGGATCATGACCGTCGCCGTGACTGCCGGTTACATGGGCGCGCAGGCGCGCCGCGACTTCTACGCGACGATGGATGCCGCCAACGTCGACCTGAAGGCCTTTACGGACGATTTCTATGTCAGGGTCACGGGCGGCCATCTGGCGCCGGTTCTGGAGACCCTCGAGTATCTGCGGCACGAAACCGGCGTCTGGCTGGAAATCACGACGCTGCTGATCCCAGGCAAGAACGACGGCGATGCGGAAATCCGCGCCGAAGCGCAGTGGATCGCGACAGCGCTCGGCGAGGACGTGCCGCTGCACTTCACGGCATTCCACCCCGATTACCGAATGACCGACGTCGCGCCCACTCCGCCCGCAACGCTGACGCGCGCCCGGGCGATCGCGCTGTCGGAGGGGCTGCGATATGTCTATACGGGAAACGTCCGCGACGTCGACGGCGGCACCACCTTCTGCTCGCGATGCGGCGCCGCGCTCATCGTGCGCGACTGGCACCGGATCGAACATTACCGGCTGACGGCCGACGGCGCGTGCCCGAAGTGCCGCACGCCGGTGGCCGGCCGGTTCGAGCGGTACGCTTCGCCCTCTGGCGGACGGCGGATTCCGATCCGCATCTGCGTTTGATCGTCGCGCCCGCCGACGGGCGGCGGGGCGTTCGTCCCCGGCCTGTCGCGAAGAACGCGCGCCACGGATGATTTTCGCGCGTCAGTGCCGTCAGTGCGCGAACGTACCGAGCAAATCGGCATGCGCCAGCACATGGCCCTGCATCGCCTTCTCCAGCGCGGCCTTGGTCGGGTGGTGAAGATCGGGCAACACCGTGTCGAGCGCGTACAGCTTGTGGAAATAGCGGTGACGGCCGATCGGCGGGCATGGCCCGCCATACCGGGTGCGCTGGAAGTCGTTGGTGCCTTCGAGCGTGCCGGCCGGCAGCGCGCCCGTGGCCACGCCTTCCGGCAAGCCGGACGCCGTCGGCGGGATGTTGTACACCACCCAGTGGACCCACGTCATCCGGGGCGCGGCCGGGTCGGGCGCATCGGGATCGTCGACGATCAGCGCGAGGCTTTTCGCGTTGGCGGGTACGCCGGACCACGCAAGCGGCGGCGACACGTCCGCTCCCTTGCAGGTGTGGCGCGCGGGAATCTCGCCGCCCGCGTGGAAGGATTGCGACGTCAGGGTCAGGCTCATGGTGTGCTCCTCGGCGCCGGTCCGTGCCGCGAATCCGGCGGCGCAGGCCGACACGATCAGAATGGATGCCGCGCAGCAGCGCATCGCATGTGCTCCATCGGGTTCGTCGGCGCCGGCATGTTCCGCGCCGAGGTTCTTCGATCCGCGTCGGACGGTCTCACTCGGCGTTGCCCACGCGGCTCCTGTGCTGCGCCGCCAGCCGCTCCTGCTGGGCCGGCGGCACCGGATCGTAGTGGCTCAGCTGGATGCTGTAATTGCCGTGTCCGCCCGCGATCGCATTCAGGCGCGACTGGTAGTCGTTGAGCTCGGCAAGCGGCACCTTGCCGGTGATGACCATCGCATTGCCGCCGGCCGTGCGCGTGCCATGCACCTGGCCGCGGCGTGCGGACAGGTCGCCGATGATGTCGCCCATCGCCGCTTCCGGCGTCATCACCTCGATGTCGACGATGGGTTCGAGCACGATCGGCCGGGCTTTCAGCACCGCGTCGATAAAGGCCTTGCGCCCGGCGGTGACGAACGCGACTTCCTTTGAATCGACCGGATGGCTCTTGCCGTCGAACACCGTGACGCGCACGTCCTGCATCGGGAAGCCGGCCAGCGGCCCGCTCTCGATGACCTGCAGGATGCCTTTCTCCACTGCGGGCATGAATTGGGACGGAATCGCGCCGCCCTTGACGACGTCGACGAATTCGAAGCCCGCGCCGCGCGGCAATGGCTCCACGCGCAGCATGACTTCGCCGAACTGCCCGGCGCCGCCGGTCTGCTTCTTGTGGCGGTAGTGGCTCTCCGCCTTGCCGCCGATGGTTTCCCGCCACGCGATGGTGGGCGGCCGTGTCACCACGTCCAGCTTGTACTGGTCGGTCAGCCGCTCCAGCATGTAGCGCAGGTGCAGCTCGCCGAGGCCGCGCACGACGGTCTCGTTGGTGCCGGACGGGTGCGCGATCAGCAGGCAGGGGTCTTCCGCCGCGAGCTTTTGCAGCACCTCCCACAAGCGCTGTTCGTTGCCGCGGCGCGCCGGTTCGATCGCGAGGCCATAGATCGGCGTCGGGAAATCGAGCGGCGTGAGGTGGATGTTGCCGTCCTCGGGCGCATCGTGCAGCACGGCATCGAAGTCGATCTCGTCGGCCTTCGCCACCGCGCAGATGTTGCCGGGGCCGGCTCGCTGGATTTCGGCGTGTTCCTTGCCCTGCAGCATCAGCAGGTGCGCGACCTTGAACGGCTGGCGCCCGTCGCCGATATAGAGCTGGCTGTCGCGCATGACCGTGCCTTGATGGATGCGAAACACCGCCATCTTGCCGATGTACGGGTCCATCACGATCTTGAATACGTGCGCGAGCACGTGCTTGTCGGCGGCGGGCTCCGCACGCACGGTCTCCACCCGTCCGTCGGTTTCGCGGTAGAAGAGCGGCGGGTTGCCTTCGGTGACGTTGGGCAACAGGCGCACGAACACGTCGAGCAACTGGGGGATGCCGGCGCCGGTGGCCGCCGACGCAAAGCAGACCGGCACCAGATGGCCTTCGCGCAACGCGCGCTCGAACGGCTCGTGAAGCTGTTCCGGACGGATCGCCTGACCCTGTTCCAGATACAGCTCCATCAACGCCGGATCCAGTTCGATCACCTGGTCGATCAGCGCATTGTGCGCGGCTTCCACCGAAAGAAAGTCGGCTTCGCCCGAAGGATTGAAAAAGCAGTCCACCACGTCGCGGCCACCGTGGGCGGGCAGGTTGATCGGCAGGCAGGACTTGCCGAACATCTGCTGGATCTGCGCGAGCAGCGCCGGAAGGTCGACCTTTTCGCCGTCGATGCCGTTCACGACGATCATCCGGCACAGCTTGCGTTGCTGCGCGCAGGTCATCATCCGGCGGGTGGTCATTTCGATGCCGGTTCGCGCGTCGATCACGACGGCGGCCGTCTCGACCGCGGGCAGCGCGCCGATCGACAGCCCGGCGAAGTCCGGGTAGCCGGGCGTATCGAGCAGATAGATGCGGGTGTCGCGGTAGTCGACGTGGGCGACGGCGGAACTGAGCGAGTGGTGGTATTTGCGTTCGAGCGGATCGAAATCGCAGAGCGCGGTGCCGCGGTTCACGCTGCCCGGCGCGTGAACCGCGCCGCCCTGGTGCAACAGCGCCTCGGCGAGCGATGTTTTTCCGCAACCGGCGTGCCCGACCAGAGCGATCGTGCGGATGGCTTCGGGACGGTAATCCATGGCCGCCATCCTCCCGTAGTGGATGTTCGGCCATTATTGGCGAAATTTCGCGGGTCTGCCATAGGCGGCGATGTTGCGCCACAGCGTCGGCGCAGGTGTGCTAGCTTGAAAGCGTCACTCGTTCAGTCAAGAGGGGGCGCGAGATGTCAATCATTGCTCCAGACGAAAAGGCGAATTTCGTCGCCGTCCTGCAACGCCATCACTTCGCCGAGTCGGAATTCACGATCGAGGAGACGGATACGCCGGAGACCGTGGACGAGGTCTACCCGCTGCATGGCTACGTGACCGTCACCCGCTGCTCGACACACCGGGAAAAGGGATACCGCACCGGCCACGGCACGGCGTGGACCGCGGAGTTCGACAGGGATCTGACGCGGGGCGCGTTCGGTTGAGTCGAAGTCGACCGAACGCGATCCGGTCGCGGGCGGACCGCACTCGAGGCCCGCCGCTGCAACGGGTGGCGGGCCGTTCTGCCGGCCGACGCCGCGCGTCCGGGCGCGTGCGTGGTCGATGAAAGACGTGTTGTCGACGGGGGCGGGAAGGTAAGACGCTACGTGTCTGCGCGGGTATTGGGTTTGTCCCCGCTGGTCGATCCTCCGCGAAGCAAGGCCGCGCGCTTGATTATGTGCGTGTGCCGACCCACTGGCGCGAGCGTGCGACCTTCGCAGAAATATGCGCCCAGGTCGAGGGCCGGATGGGCATGTTGCCGGCCGCGGCCGGGAAATGTCCCGCGGCCTCGCATACCTGGTCGATGACCGCCAGGGCATCTTTCCTGCCGAGTCCCGCCTTCGACGCCAGATCGAGCAGGTGCGAGCGTTCGATCCGCATCGCCTCGCCACAGACATCCATCTGGTGATAGCCGCCCGGACCCTCGTTGAAGGTCAGGTCGTATCCGGGGGTGACGCACCACCAACCGCTCCGTTGCATCAGGAACGACAGGTTCTTCGAGTGATCGTCCCGGTTGTGAAACACCACATTGAACACGCAACGCCGGTACATCTGGAGAACCTCGCGCTCGTCTGCCGTCAGGAGGCGGGTGAGTCGGAGCACGGACAGGTAGTCTAGCGTCGGGTGCCGGAAATCCGCATGCGCCAGTCCGGAAACCGTATGCACGGGGACACGCATCCCGTCCACGCGATCGAACCGCTCGATGCCGAACGCGGTCAGGTCATCGGCAAGGGCGAAAAAGCGCGTCGCCGGCATCGGGATTTCCGCCAGCCGTGCCATCTCGGCGTAGAGGTATTCGATCGCGCAGACCTCCGGATTCTCTCCCTGTCCGGGAAACTTGACGAGCCACGGCGTGCCGGGCGCATCCTCCGCCGTTGACGCAGCGTCCGTGACCGGATCGAGGTTCAGGCGGACCTTGGGGCGGGCGCCGTGCGGGGAGCCACCCATCAGCGCCAGCTCGCGAAGCATGTCCTCGCCGTTTCCCGAGAGGACGTTGCGCACGCTTCTCGCAATCCCGAGCAGTTCGATGTCACGCTTTTCCAGATGCTGCGCAGTGGGGGCTCGAACGCCAGCGCACCCATCGCGTCTTCTCCGATGAAGGCCAGCTGGTCGAGAGGCGAGACCGTGGCGATTATCGATGCCGTTCTTGCGGAAGAGTCGATCCATCAGCAGCATGCCCCAGCCGTCGGGCAGCGCGTCGCTCACGAGGCCCGGCAGGCGATGCTGGTGAGTGGGAAAATTGCCGTACGCGTCCCGCGACAGCTTCAGGGGTCGGGCGACAGTTCGGGCCCTAGCGCCTCCGGCGTGTACTGGAACAGCAGGTTGCGGCCGTCGTCGGGCAGTTGCGCCAGCGGGAACCGCTCGCCCCAGCCGGCGTAGACCACAGTGAGCTTCTTCATGCGGCGTCCTTCCTTCCTGAGCGGTCGCCAGATCAAAAAGCATTTTGATGATTGTTGTACGTAAAAATATACGATAACAGTCATTGTCGTGACGATTAATGTGTTTTCAAGCATTGCACGAGGTGCGTCGTGACCGTGCGGTCGATCGTTTGCCTGTTGCTTTTGCCGTTCGTGCCGTGCGCCGCGCCCGGTGCCGACGATATCCGCGATCCGGGCGCGCAGGCGGTGGCCGGAATCACCGCCGCCGTCACAGCCGAAATCGCGGATCGTCATCTTGCCGGCGCGGTCGTGCTGGTCGGCGATGCGCAGGGCGTCCGCTACCGGATCGCCGAAGGCCTGCGCGCGACTGCGCCCGCGCCGGAATCGATGACGGCCGACACGATCTTCGATCTCGCTTCGCTGACGAAGGCCGTCGCGACCGCGACGGCGATCATGCAGCTCGCCGAGCGGGGCAGGCTCGCACTGGATGCGCCGGCCGCGCGCTACTGGCCGGCCTTTGGCGCGCACGGCAAGGACGGCATCACGGTCCGCGAGCTGCTGGCGCACACGTCGGGCCTGCCTGCAGGCGTCTCGTCGGCGCGGGCGTTGCGCACGCGCGCGTCGGTCCTCGCCGACGTCGCCGCCATGCCGCCGGTCGCATCGCCGGGCGTACGCGTGATCTACAGCGACATCAACTACGTGGTGCTCGGCGAAATCGTCGCGCGTGTGAGCGGCGAACCGCTCGACGCATGGTGTGCCGCGCACGTCTTTGCGCCGCTGCGCATGCGCGATACGCAATTCCGGCCCGGTGTCCGCGCCATTCCGCGCATTGCGCCGACGCGCGCGCGGGAGCAGCCCGTTGCGCTCGCGCGCGTGAACGATCCGATCGCCGCGGCGATGGGCGGCGTGTCGGGCAACGCGGGCCTGTTCTCCACCGCCGACGATCTCGCACGCTTCGCACGCATGCTGCTTCATGACGGCGAGCTCGCCGGCCGGCGCATCCTGCGGCCCGCGAGCGTCGCCATGCTGGAGGCGCCGGCGACGCTCGACGCCGACGGGGACGCGCGCACGGCCGGCTGGGCGCTGCAGCCGCCGCTCGTCGAAAACCGCTACCGGCTGCCGGCCGCGGGCACGCTCGCCCATCTCGGCTATACCGGAACCGGACTGTGGATCGATCTCGTTACCCGCCGCTTCGTCATCGTGCTGACGAGCCGCCTGTATCCGGATGCGACGGGCGACGCGCAGCCGCTGCGCGCCCAGGTGCTCGGCAGCGTGTCGAGCGGCGCGCCGCCGGTGTCGGGCGAGCAGCTCGCCGCGCGCGTGCCTGCAATGGCGCCGGCCGTCGCCCGGGCGGCGCGCCTGCCGACGTCGGCAGGCCCGGTGCTGGCCGGCATCGACGTGCTTGCGGCGAGCGGATTCGCGGCGGTTGCCGGCAAGCGTATCGGCATCGTCACGAACCACAGCGGCTTCGATCGCGCGGGACGGCGCACGATCGACCTGCTGGCGCAGGCGCCGGGGGCGCGTGTCACGGCGATCTTCGCGCCGGAGCACGGGCTTGGCACCGATCTCGACACGACGTACGGCGATACGGTCGATGCGCGCACGGGCGTGGCGGTCCGCAGCCTCTACGGCGCGCGGCGGCGGATGGCGCCGGCCGACCTGTCGGACGTGGACGTGCTCGTATTCGACCTGCAGGACGCCGGCGTGCGCTTCTTCACCTACCTCGCGACGCTCGGCTACACGCTCGAGGCGGCGGCCGCCGCGCATGTTCCGGTCGTGGTGCTCGACCGGCCGAATCCGCTCGGCGCCGACCAGGTCGGCGGACCGGTCTCCGATGCCGATGGCGGATCGTTCACGAACTACTCCCCGCTGCCGCTGATGCACGGGATGACGGCCGGCGAACTGGCGAGACTGTTCAACGACCGCCTGCGGATCGGTGCCGAACTCGTCGTCGTGCCGATGGAACACTACCGGCGTGCGATGCGATTCGACGATACCGGGCTTGGCTGGGTGCCGCCGTCACCGAATCTGCGCGATACCGTCGCGCTGTCGCTGTATCCGGACGTCGGCATGATCGAGGGCGCGGATGTCAGTGTGGGACGCGGCACCGCAACGCCGTTCGGCGTGGTCGGCGCGCCGTGGATCGACGGCCGGGCGCTCGCGGACGATCTCCGCGCGATGCACGTGAACGCGGAATTCGCGCCGACCCGGTTCGTGCCGGCCGAGGGCACCTACCGCGGCGCGCTGTGCGAAGGCGTGCGGATCGTCCGGTTGCCGGGCGCCATGCAGCCGGGCGCCGTGGGATTCGCGCTCGCGCTCGCGCTGCATCGGCGCTATCCGGACCGTTTCCGTATCGATGCGATCCGCGCGTCGGTCGGTTCGCGGGCGATTGCGGACATGCTCGGAGCGGGGCGTCCGCTCGACGCGATCGAGCGCGTCGCCGACGCGCAAAGCGCGGCGTTCGTGCGCGAACGGGCCGCGTATCTGCTCTATTGACGCTCGTGCGCTTCACCTCGCGGCGATGCCCTGGGATTCCGACCGTTATCCGCCGCCGGCCGCCGCGCCTGATGCGGTGCCGCGGCGGCGCGCGACTGACCTGGATCAATCGCGCCCCGCTTCACGAGACATAGCGTGATAGGTATCGATGCGATTCCCCCAGTGCGGCACGACGCGCGCGCGAGGTGTTCGGCCGGTTGACGGTCGTTTCGTCCGGGGCGGGGCAAGCGAGGTTCGGCATGCAGGTGAGCGAGATTGCGATCCCGATCGACAATACCCGGCTCGACGGTGCGCTGACGATGCCGCAGGACGCGTGCGGCATCGTCGTGTTCGCGCACGGCAGCGGCAGCAGCCGCTTCAGTCCGCGCAACCGCGCGGTCGCCGCGACGCTGGTGAGCGCGGGACTCGCGACGCTCCTGTTCGATCTGCTCGACCGCGACGAGGAGCGTGCCGACGACAGCACGGGCGTCTACCGCTTCGACATCGGCCTGCTTGCGCGCCGGCTGTCAGCCGCGATCGCCTGGGTAGGCGCTCAGCCGGCGTGCCGGGCGCTGCCGCTCGGCCTGTTCGGCGCGAGCACCGGCGCGGCGGCGGCCCTCGTCGCGGCCGCGCATGAACCCGCCGTGCGCGCGATCGTGTCGCGCGGCGGCCGTCCCGACCTGGCCGGCGATGCGCTCGAGCACGTGGTCGCGCCGACGCTGCTGATCGTCGGTGCGCGGGACGAACAGGTGCTGCATCTGAACCGGCTGGCGGCTGCGCGCCTGACGTGCGACACGGCGATCGAAATCGTCCCGGGCGCGACCCATCTGTTCGAGGAGCCGGGCGCGCTCGATGCCGTCGCGCGGATCGCCGCCGCGTGGTTCGTTCGCTGGCTCGCGAGCGGGCCGGCGACGGCGTGACATCGAAAATGCAACAGCGCTGCCGCCTCGGCGCGCGTCAACTCGCCGTCCGCTTGCGCGCGGCGGCTTTGGCACCGCCTTTCGCGGCCGCGGGTGCGGATTGGGCGGTCGCACCCGGGCGCCGCAGCAGCCCGCCGCACAGCGTCGCAATGCACTGGTCGGCCACCTGATCGGGAACGTACTCGCCGCCGGGCTGGTACCAGCGCCCGATCCAGCTTAGCGCCCCGCCAATCACGAAGGCAGCCATCCTGGGATCGCAGGGCGCCAGCGAGCCTTCTTCCACGCCCTCCGCCACGAGACGGCGGAACTGCTGGTCGATCAACGATTTGAGCCGCCGCAGCTCCTTGCGGCTGTCGGGCGGCAACTGTTCGTCACCCACGCGGATCAGGCACATGCCGAAATCCATGGTGACGATGCGCGCATACACGTGCATCGAGGCCACAAGCTGGTCGACCGCCTTGCCACCCGCACTGCGCGATTGCTCGATGCCCTCCAGGATCATCTCCAGACCCTTGCGCACGCACTGCAGCAGGATGTCGTCCTTGTTCTTGACGTAGTAGTACAGCGTCGGCTTGGTCACATGGAGCTCGGCCGCAATGTCGTCGAGCGACGTGGCATGGAACCCCCGCTCGTTGAAGAGTCGGGCGGCGGTCGACAGGACTGCATTTCGCTTGGCTTCGCGCTGCTGTTCGCGCTCGGCGGCGGGCGTCCATGGCGAGTCGTTCGTGGCGGGCTGTCGCGCCTTGGGTACCGATGCGTGGTTGGACATGAGAAGCGCCCCGGGAAAGCACTGATAGTTGAGTATTGCTCGGATTCTATAATCTGACCGAAACGTAACTATGTTACTTAAAAGTAACAAAGGCCGCCACAGCGGCTGCCATGCGGTTGTTGCACCTGGATGGCGTGACTTGCGTTTGGCGGTGGAACGGGATCATGGCCGGTGGGGGCCTGGTTCCATCAAGGCGGTGAACCCCCCGTCGCTTATGGACTTCCTGATACGGCCATGACTATGACTGCTCGTCCTTCGACCGATACGTCGCAACCCTCCGTGCTGCAATTGCGGCGCGACGCTGCGGTGGCCACGCTCACCTTCAACCGCCCGGCTGCGCTCAATGCGCTGGACGTACGCATGGCCCGTGCGCTATTGGCCGCCGCCAGGGATCTGGCGTCCGACGCGACCGTGCGTGCGGTGGTGCTGCGTGGAGCCGGCAACGCATTCATGGCCGGCGGCGATCTGGCGACATTGCGGGCCGACCCCGTGCAAGGCGCGATCGATCTGATCACGCCGTTTCATGAGGCGATCTCGATTCTGACCACCATGAACGCGCCCGTGATCGCCCAGGTGCACGGCGTGGCGGCCGGCGCCGGCCTGAGCCTGATGCTGCACGCCGATTTCGTGTGGGTGGCGGAAGGCACGCGCCTCAACTCGGCCTTCATCAACCTGGGCGCAAGCTGCGACTCGGGCACTTCGTGGATGCTGCCTCGTCTGGTCGGGCTGCGGCGCGCGCTCGAAATCGCCATGCTGGGGGAAACGTTCGGCCCGGTCGACGCCGAGCGGCTCGGGCTGATCAACCGGGTCGTGCCCGCGGAACGCCTCGACGCCGAAACCCATGCGCTGGCGCAACGTCTGGCGTGCGGCCCGACCCTGGCCTATGGCGCGATGCGGCGTCTGATGCGCGAGTCTTTCGACCGCAGCCTGCCGGACCAGCTGCGCGCCGAAGCCGCGGCCTTCGAGGCATGCGCGGCCACACGAGATTTCAGAGCCGGCGTGGACGCCTTCTACGCCCGCCAGGATGCCCGCTTTGCCGGCCACTGATCCATCCATTCTGACTTCCGGAGAGAAACCATGATTCGGCACGACATTTATGTTGTCGGCACCGCCCGCACCGCCATCGGCACGTTTGGCGGCGCCCTCAAGGATGTTCCCAACACCCGGCTCGCCACTACCGCCGTGCGCGCAGCCATCGAGCGCAGCGGTGTGGCCCCCGATGCGATCGGCCATGTCGTGATGGGCAACGTCATCCCCACGGAACCGAACGACGCGTACCTCAGCCGCGTCGCGGCCATCGACGCAGGCTGCCCGATCGAAACGCCGGCCTTCAACGTGAATCGCCTGTGCGGTTCGGGCCTGCAGGCGATCGTGTCGGCGGCGCAGGCCATCGGCCACGGGGATTGCGATATCGCCGTGGGCGGGGGGGCGGAGTCGATGAGCCGCGGCCCGTACTTCGACACCGCCGCGCGCTATGGCGCACGCATGGGCAACGCCGAGTTGATCGACTATATGGTCGGCATCCTGCATGACCCGTGGGAAAAAATGCATATGGGCATCACGGCGGAGAACGTCGCCGCGCGCTATGGCATTTCGCGCGACGCGCAGGATGCGCTTGCCGCCGAAAGCCAGCGCCGCGCCGCGCTGGCCATTACGCAAGGCCGTTTCAAGGAGCAGATCGTCCCTGTCGAAATCAGGACCCGCAAAGGCACCGTGCTGTTCGATACGGACGAACACGTGCGTGCCGACGCCACGGTGGAAACGCTTGCCGGCATGAAGCCCGTCTTCAAGAGGGACGGCCTCGTCACCGCCGGTAATGCGTCGGGCATCAACGATGGCGCGGGCGCCGTCGTGCTGGCCACCGGCGAGCGGGTCAAGGCGCTGGGCCTCAAGCCCCTCGCGCGGCTGGTGGGTTACGCCCACGCCGGGGTGGAGCCTGCCTATATGGGTATCGGTCCCGTTCCGGCCACGCGCAAGGTGCTGGAGCGCACCGGCCTCAGGACGCAGGACATGGATGTCATCGAAGCCAACGAAGCGTTTGCCGCCCAGGCCTGTGCGGTGATCCGGGAACTGGATCTGGACCCGGCCAAGGTCAATCCGAACGGCTCGGGAATCTCGCTGGGCCACCCCGTCGGCGCTACCGGGGCGATCATTGCCACGAAGGCGATCGCCGAATTGCACCGAACGGGTGGCCGGTACGCGCTGGTCACGCTGTGCATCGGCGGCGGGCAGGGTATCGCGGCCATCTTCGAACGCGCTTGAGCCGTCTTCCCGATCCTTTAACCTCGATACTCAGTCAGGATTCCTCATGCATCTGACACTTGGGCTGCATCGCGCGTTGCAACACCATCCCCATGCCGTCGCGACGACCTTCCGGGGGCGTCGCCGGACCTTTGGCGAACTTGGCCAGCGCGTGGCGAAGCTGGCCGCCGCGCTTCAGGCGCAGGGCATGCATGCCGGCGACCGGGTCGCCATGCTCTCGCTGAATTCCGACCGCTACCTGGAGTACTACCTCGCGGTCTTCTGGGGAGGCGGTGTGGTCAATCCGATCAACATCCGCTGGAGCCCGACTGAAATCGCCTATTCGCTCGATGATTGCGACACCGCGATTCTGCTGGTCGACGACACGTTCGTGCCGATGGTGTCCGAGTTGCGCAGCAAGTCAAAGGCGCTGCGCACCGTGATCCACGCCGGCGAAGGCGAGACACCGGCAGGCATGCTGCCGTGCGAGGGCATCCTCGCTGCGGCCGAGCCGGTCCCTGACGCCATGCGCTCGGGGGACGACCTCGCGGGCATCCTGTACACCGGCGGGACAACCGGCATCCCGAAGGGCGTGATGCTGAGCCATGCCAGCCTGTTCAGCAATGCGCTCAACATGCTCGCCGAGGGCGCCATCGCCGACCACTGCGTCGGCCTGCACGCGGCACCGATGTTTCATGTGGCTGATGTGACGCTCATGCTGGCGATCTTGTTGCGTGGTGGCACGCATGCCTTCCTGCCCGCGTTCACCCCCGCGGAAGCGCTTGAAGTCATCGCCCGGGAGCGCGTCACCGACACGCTGCTGGTGCCGACCATGATCCAGATGCTGGTCGATCACCCGTCCGTGAAGGCTCACGACACCAGCAGTCTCCGGCTGATTCAATACGGCGCTTCCCCGATCAGCGAGGCGGTGCTGGGTCGTGCGTTCTCTGCGCTTCCCGGCGTAGCGTTCATGCAGCTCTACGGCATGACGGAACTGTCGCCCGTTGCCGCGGTGCTGCCGCCGTTTTTCCACACGCCGGAAGGCTGCAAGATGGGCAAGCTGCGCGCGGCCGGCCGCGCAACGTTCTATGCGGAGGTTCGCATCGTCGACGTGGAGGGCAGGGAGGTGCCGCGCGGCAGCGCCGGAGAGGTGGTGGCGCGCGGCGCGGGGGTCATGAAGGGCTATTGGAACAAGCCCGCCGAAACGGCCGCGGCGATTCGCGACGGGTGGATGCATACCGGCGACGGCGGTTACATGGACGAGGACGGATTCGTCTTCATTGTCGACCGCATCAAGGACATGATCGTCACCGGTGGCGAGAACGTCTATTCGGTCGAGGTGGAGAACGCGCTTGCCAAACATCCGGCAGTTGCCATGTGCGCTGTGATTGGTATTCCTGACGAAAAGTGGGGTGAGAGCGTCCATGCCGTCATCGTGCTGAAGCCAGGCGCTCACGCGACCGAGGACGAGGTCAAGGCGCATTGCAAGGATCTCATTGCAGGCTACAAATGTCCTCGCAGCGTCGAATTCCGTGGCGAGCTGCCGCTTTCAGGTGCCGGAAAACTCCTCAAGTACAAGCTGCGCGAGCGCTTTTGGGAAGACGAGAGCCGGTCCGTACGTTAGCGGCGGCGTCATCGAATTTCATTCCCGGCGGGCATTGTCCGGCGGGAGCGGCAGGCCATTTTTGAAGAAACCCATCCATGAATATCACCGATAAAGTTGTTGTCGTGTCCGGCGGCGCGTCCGGTCTTGGGGAAGCGACGGTTCGCCGATTTGCGGCACTGGGCGCCAGGGTTGCCGTGCTGGACATCGACGATGCGCGCGGCGAGGCGATCGCAAGCGAACTCGGCCCGCATGCGATGTATGCGAGGATCAACGTCGTCGACGAAGCGTCGGTTCAGGCGGGCATCGAACGGGTGATCGCGAACTTCGGCGCGATCCACGTGTGCTGCAACTTCGCCGGCATCGCCAACGCGATCAAGACGATCGGCAAGGACGGCCCGTTCCCGCTCGCCGACTTCCAGAAGGTCATCAGCGTCAATCTGGTGGGAACATTCAACGTGCTGCGCCTGGCTGCGGTGGAGATGGTCAGGAATGAACCTGACGCTGCAAGCGGCGACCGTGGCGTGATCATCAACACGGCGTCGATTGCAGCCTATGAAGGCCAGATCGGTCAGGCGGCCTACAGCGCGTCGAAGGGCGGCGTCGTGTCGATGACGCTGCCGATTGCACGCGATCTGTCGCGGTATGCAATCCGGGTGAACACCATTGTTCCAGGGCTGATCCATACACCGATGTTCGACGGGTTACCGAAAGACGCCGTCCGTGCGCTTTCCGAAAGCCCGCTCTACCCCCAACGTCTCGGCCGCCCCGACGAGGTGGCGCATCTGGCGCAGTTCATCGTCGAAAACGGCTATGTCAACGGCGAATGCATCCGTCTCGATGCCGGGATCCGATTGCCGCCGAAATGACGGACAGGGCGCTTCCGGGATTCAAGTGTATAAGCCGCATCGGCTTATACACCATTGTCGGCGTTATCGACGGCGTGTAACCTTTCGTAGTCGGGGGATTTATACAAAAAGTGCCCTCATGCGCAGGGCGACATTTTCGGAAAACATGGCATCTCATCCGGCGATGCGAATTTCTTTGTTGATGATTTCTCTTGGGTCTCGTGTCGCTTTGATGTAGTTCACGCCATGATCACGGGGGCGGATTATGAACGGTGTCGATTCATCGCGGGAGCCTGAAAACGCCAATACTGCCGGACTGAGTCGTGCCCCCGCGATGCCTGATCGCTATGACATTGCATACGGCTCGGGCACCGAGCGAAGGGGCGGCGAATATCGTGCGCGCGCGTTCAAGGCCATTGGCGCGATCGAGTTCACCGACGCTCGGGTGCGCATCGACGCATCGGCTCCGAGGCTGTTCGGTCCACGCATCGAAACGAAGCTGCAGCTCGCTCCACCTGACATTTTCAATGTCGTCGTCAATGAGCGGCTGGTCGGCTTCGAAGCCGCCAGCGAAGACGGGCGGCTCCGGACGGTCGTCCTGCGTGCGCGAAGCCGGCGCGAGGCCCGCGAGATCGCGTCGAGGCTGCCCAATACGGTCACGCCGGCATTTGCGGCCGAGGCGGCGGCGCTCGAGAATTTTCTCGACGGCGTGGAAACGCTGACGCCGCGCGTCTGGGTGACGTGGGCGATCATTGCGTTGAACGTGCTCGTCTACGCGATCATGGTCAGGACCGGCGGTGGTTTCCCGAAGATCAGCCTCCACTCGGCCATCGCGTTCGGCTCGAACTTCGGCCCGGACACGGTGAACGGCGAGCCGTGGCGGCTGTTGACGTCGATGTTCGTTCATCTCGGCTTCGCACACATCGTCCTGAACATGCTGCTGCTCGGGTATGTGGGCATCATCGTCGAGCGCCTGTACGGCAACGCGCGCTTTGCGGCGCTTTACCTGTTTGCGGGACTGGCCGCCAGTCTCACGGGCCTGTGCCTGCACTACGGACTCAACAGTGCGGGCGCATCGGGGGCCATCTTCGGTGTGCTTGGCGCGTTGCTCGCTTATGTGGTTCGCTTCTGGTCCACGATGCCGCGCACCCTCCACGCCAAACGCTTCAGGACGGTGGCCTCGATCATTATCTACAGTCTGGTCAATGGCCTCACGCATCCCGGCGTCGACAACGCTGCCCACTTTGGCGGGCTGATCGCCGGGTTTGCGATGGGCTGGATCCTGGCGCGACCGGCTGACCGCAGCGAACCGCGTCCGGACCCGCGTCGAACAGGTGCGCTCGCATGCTCGCTCGCCGCATTCGTGTTTGCCGGGCTCGGCTGGCAGGCGGTGCGCGCGACGTCCAGCCCCGACGGGCAAAAGGAGCTGGCCTTTGCCGTGATGGAGGAGAAGACGGTCCCCCTTGAGCAGAAAGCCGTCGCCGATCTGAAGACGATCGCGGCAATGGTCCGGATACCGTCGAGGCAGGCGGAGGTCGCCGCACAGATCCATACGACGGTATGGCCGGAATGGAACGCGCTTCACGAAACGGTGAGCCATGCGCCTCTGCCGGCGGGTTCTCCGCGTCAGCCATTCCGCGACGCGCAATTGCGCTACTACGACGATATGCGTCAGGCCATGCTTGTCATGGCCGATCTTGCGACGCTCCACCCGAACGGGGATTCATCCGCTGCGAGAAAGCTCAAGGCATTGCTCGAAGATGCGAAGCGTCAGCGTATCGCCGCGACGCGACTGGCTTTGCGCCAGTGAGCGTGTTCGAAGTCTGGCAGTGCGGCTGCGGCGCGAGCGTCGTGGTTCGATCCGCCGATCCGGAATATGAGGAAAACCCTGAAAGGGGCGGCGTGAGCGAGGCCGGGCAAGGCGATAGCGGCAATGAGTTCGCTCCCCTGAGCTTCGCGCCATCCTGCGTCCCCTCGATCCGCTTGCGACCGTGAAATTGGCGTGCTAATTTTTCATGAAAGTTCACCGCCGAATTTTCATCGGAGCGCGCATGTTCGTTCAGTCGGCCCACCACGTCGCGAGCTACTACGCCGGTACGCATCCGGCGCCGATCCCGTTGCGCCCCGCGCTGGACGAGCGCATCGACGCCGATGTCCTCGTGGTGGGCGCGGGCTTCAGCGGCCTGCATACCGCATTGCGCCTGGCGCTGTCCGGCAAGCGCGTCGTCGTGCTCGAAGCGAGCCGGGTCGCGTGGGCCGCATCCGGCCGCAACGGCGGCCAGGCGCTGCTCGGCTGGTCGTGCGACATGCCGCCGATCGAGGCTGCGCTCGGCCGCGAGGGCGCGCGCGAGCTGTGGGACAGCATGCGCTGGGCGGCCGGCGAGATCCGCGCGCTGCCGGGGCGGCACGGCTTTGACATCGACTACCGCGCGGGCAGCCTGTGGGCGGCGGTGCGGCCGCGCCGCGTCGCGCTGCTGCATGAGGCCCGCGACGAAGCCGCGCAGCGCTGGGGCTACGACGCGCTGCGCGTGATTCCTCGCGACGAGATGTCCGAATGGATCGGCAGCGCGCGCTATCTCGCCGCACTCCACGATCCTGAAGCCGGGCACCTGAATCCGCTGAAGCTGGCGCTCGGCGTCGCGCAGGCGATCGAGCGCAACGGCGGGCACATCTTCGAGCAAAGCCGCGTGCTCGACTACCGCGAGACATCCGGCGGCTACGTGGCGCGCACCACGCAAGGCGAGGTGCGCGCGGACGTGCTGGTGCTCGCCTGCAATGCGTACGTCGATCGTCTCGAGCCCGATCTGGCGTGCCGCATGCTGCCGGTCGGCACCTATCAGGTCGCGACCGCGCCGCTCGATCCCGCATTGGCGCGCTCGCTGCTGCCGCAAGACAGCTGCGTGATCGACAACCAGTTCGTGCCCGACTACTTCCGCCTGAGCCCCGATCACCGGCTGCTGTTCGGCGGCGGCTGCACGTATCTCGGCGGCATTCCAGCGGACATCGCGGCGGCAACGCGGCCGCCGCTCGAGCGGGCCTTTCCGCAGTTGCGCGGCGTGAAGCTGGACTTCGCATGGGGCGGCCATCTCGACATCAGCATGCGCCGCACGCCCGATATCGGCCGCCGCGGGCAGCGCTACTGGCTGCAGGGCTTTTCGGGCCACGGCGTGCTGCCGACGCTCGCGGGCGCGCGCGCCGTCGCCGACGCGATCCTCGGCGACGATCGGCTGCTCGCGCTGTACCAGCGCATCCGCAACCGGCGCTTTCCGGGCGGCGAGCGGCTGGCGGCGCCGCTGGAGGCGATCGGCAAGGCCTGGTACCGTTTGCGCGACACGGTTTGAGGTTTGAGCAAGGAATAGACAATGAACGAGCAGGAAGAAATAGAGAGTCTGGCGATCCTGATCCGCGATCTGCGCAAGCACAGGAAAGTTACGTTGCGCGAGCTGGCCGACAGGATCGGCCGCTCGGTCGGCTTCCTGTCGCAGGTCGAGCGGGGGCTGTCGCGGCCGACCGTCGCCGACCTGACCGCGATCGGCGAGGCGCTCGGCACGCCGACCACCTATTTCTACAGCCTCAGCAAGCCGCGCTCGGTGCCGTGGGTCACGCGCCCGGCCGAACGCCGCACCGTGTATTACGCGGCGGGGATCACCGACGTCCTCGTGTCGCCGAACATGCGCGCACGCTTCTCGATCCTCGAAAGCCATCTCGCGCCGGGCGCGAGCAGCGGCGAGCGGCCGGTGGACGACAGCGACGAGCAGGGCGGCTTCGTGCTCGAAGGCGAGCTGACGATCTGGCTGAACGGCGACGAGGAGCCGATCACGCTCGGTCCCAACGACGGCTTCCAGTTGCCCGCGCATGCGCGCTTCCGCTATGCGAACCTGACCGACAAACCGACGCGGGTGATCTGGGTGTTCACCTGACGCGCGTTCCTGGCGGGTAAACGGTGTCCGGCATCGCGCCGGCCAACGAAAATATTTTGTAGTACAGATCGACTGGCGTGCATCAGATGTGCGCGCCGGCCGATCGAATCCGGTTCGCCGCGGCTTTTCACGCGGCATCGTCACTTTCGTATGAGAAGGATGAGGACATGGCTTCCGTTGCTTCTGACCTGGTCGTTGAAGTGCGTGCATTTCGTGATGCTCACCCCGAGATCCGCTACGTCGACCTGATCTGCCTGGATCTGCCCGGCCACTTCTATGGCAAGCGTTATCCGATCGACGCGCTCGAGAAGGTCGCGTCCGGCGCGCTGCTCAAGCTGCCGCAGAACTGCGTGCTGCTGGGCACGCAGGGCGGGCTGTACAAGATCGGCGACTATTGCTTCAACGACGGCGACCCGGACGCGACGCGCCGGCTGATCCCCGGCACGCTCAAGCCGGTGCGCTGGGAGAGCCAGCCGCTCGCGCAGATGCTGATCAGCTCGGACGGTACCGACGCGCCGATCGTGTTCGAGCCGCGCGAGGTGTTGGCGCGGGTGCTCGAGCGGCTCGTGCGGCGCGGCATCCGGCCGGTCGTCGCGTTCGAGCTGGAGTTCTACCTGTTTGCCGCGCGCCTCGCCGACGGCCTGCCGCAATTCCCGCGCGACCGCCTCTGCGACGATCGGGACGACCAGCCGAACATGCATATCGAGCGCCTGTCGCGCTTTGCCGACGTCTTGCACGACATGGTGGAGACCGCGCGCGAGCAGGACATCGACGCGACGGTCATCACCGCCGAGCTGGGGCCGGGGCAGTTCGAGATCAACTTCGGCCATACCGATGACGGCCTGCGTGCCGCGGACTGGTCGGCGCTGTTCTGCCGCAGCACGCGCGGCGTCGCGCTCAAGCACGGCTATCGCGCGAGCTTCATGGGCAAGCCGTACCTGCATGCACCGGGCAGCGGCATGCACGTGCACGTGAGCCTGTACGACGAGGCGGGGCGCAACCTGCTCGCGGCGGACGGCCAGCGTCCGCTGCGCCATGCGGTCGCGGGCTGTCTCGCGCTGTTGCCGCATTGCATGCCTGTGTTCGCGCCGAATCACAACGCGTTCCGGCGCTACGGCTCGATGGTGAATGCGGCCAGCCGCGCGAGCTGGGGCTTCGAGGATCGCGACGCGTGCATCCGCATTCCCGAATCGGATGCACGGAACCTGCGGATCGAGCATCGCCTCGCGAGTGCGGATGCGAATCCGTATCTCGTGCTGGCGGCGATTCTGTCCGGGATGGAATATGGGCTCGACGCGGGCATCGAGCCGATCGCGCCGCTCAACGACGATCGCGGCAGCGGCATCGATTTTCCGAAGGACATGTTGTCGGCCGTCACCGCGATGCAGGATCATCCGGCCGTGCGCGAGGGGATGGGCAGCGAGTTCGTGATGGTTTACTGCGAAAACAAGCGGCAGGAGCAGCTCGATTTCATGAACGAGATCAACGCGCGGGAGTATCGCTGGTTTCTGTGAGCGGCGGCGCTGAAGCGCAGGGACGACGTCGCACTGTGCTGAACACGAGGCATCCGGCCTCGTGTTCGCTTTCACGTCTCTGCGCGACATAAAAGGATCGTCAATCAGACCAGTCTGATTTTGGTGGTTTCGTATTGTTTGCGAAACACCATCATATTTATATCGTTATCCTTTCGATGTTGTCGGCTATGGTTCATCGGTCTAGAAATTGCCACTTCCAGAACGATGAACAAAGAGACCTACCGTCTCGTGTATTCCGGACTTCGAGGGATGGCGGTCGCCGTGGAGGAAACGGCTTCCGCTTCGGGCAAGTCGGCCAACGGTGAAACACGGGCGAGCCGGCGCGGTGTGTCGCGCGGCACGGTGGCCGTCGTGGCTGCCGCCGTGCTGGCTGCGATGCCCGCCATCGCGCCCGCGCAGATCGTGCCGACGCCGGGCACGCCGACGCACGTGATCCAGACGCCGAACGGGCTGCCGCAGGTCAATATCGCGAAGCCGTCCGGTGCGGGCGTGTCGGTCAATACGTACAACCAGTTCGACGTACAGCAGGCCGGCTCGATCCTGAACAACTCGCCGACGATGGTCCGGACGCAGCAAGCGGGCATGATCAACGGCAACCCGAATTTCGGGCCGGGCCAGTCGGCGCGGATCATCGTCAACCAGGTCAACAGCAATGCGCCGTCGCAATTGCGCGGTTACGTCGAAGTGGCGGGCAATCGCGCCGAGGTCGTGCTGGCCAACAGTGCGGGGATTCACGTCGATGGCGGCGGCTTCATCAATACCAGTCGCGCGACGCTGACCACGGGTCAGCCCCGTTACGGCGCGGACGGTTCGCTTGCCGGTTTCCATGTCGACCGCGGCCTCATCACGGTGCAAGGGGCGGGCCTGAACGCGTCGAACGTCGATCAAGTGGACTTGCTGGCCCGTGCCGTGCGAGTCAATGCCGCGATCTACGCGAAGAACCTGAACGTCGTTACCGGCGCGAATCGGGTCGCTCACGACACGCTTGACGCGACGGCGATCCGGGGCGACGGGGCCGCGCCCGGCGTGTCGATCGACGTGAGCCAGCTCGGCGGGATGTATGCGGACAGCATCCATCTGGTCGGCACGGAAAGTGGCGTCGGCGTGAGCAACGCCGGCGTGCTGGCGGCACAAGCTGGCGACCTGACGCTGCAGTCGAACGGTCTGCTCGTGCTGACGGGAAGGACGAATGCGACGGGCAACCTGTCGATTTCCGCAGGGGACGGAATTCGGAACAGTGGCGTGACCTATGGTCAGCATAACGTATCGGTAACGACCTCGGGCACATTGTCGAATGGCGGAACGCTGGCCGCACAGCAGGACCTGAACGTCTCGGGCGGCGACGTGTCGTCGACCGGCTCGCTGGGCGCCGGCGTGAATTCGGACGGTGCGGTCGGCAATGGCGGCAGCCTGAGCGTGACGGCCGCAAACCAATTGACGGCGACCGGCCAGAACGTCGCGGGCGGCAACGTCACGCTGACGGGCAGCGGCGTGGATCTGTCCGGTTCGAGAACGGCCGCGAACGCAAACGTTTCGCTGCGCGCGCAAGCGGGCGATCTCAATCTCACGAACGCGACGACAAGCGCGCAACGCGCAATCGACGCGTATGCGTCGGGCGCGCTGCGCAACGACCAAGGCATGCTGTCGAGCCAGGCCGGCACGACGATCCGCGCGGGCAGCCTGTCGAATCAGGGGGGGCAGATCTCCGCGGGCGGACCATTGGCGATCGACACGTCCGGACAGTTCGCGAACCAGCGCGGTACGCTGGTCACGGACGGTGCGCTGGCGCTGAATGCGGGCGACATCGCCAACCGCGAGGGCACGATCCAGAGTGGCGGCGCGTTGTCGGCATCGGGCACGTCGCTCGACAACACGGCCGGCCGGATCGTGTCGCTCAGTGGGGATGGCTTGTCGCTGTCGACGATCGGCCAACTGACGAACGCGAATGGCACGACCGCGACCGGCGCGCAAGGTGGCGTGATCGGCGGAAACGGTGACGTCACGGTCGATTCCGGCTCGCTCGCCAACACGCAAGGCGGGACGCTGAGCGGCGCGAACGTGCGGATTCGAACGGGCAACCTGAGCAACGACGGTGGCCAGATCGGCAGCATGGCCGGTGCAGGCGGCGACGTCGGCATTTCAGCGACGGGCGCGGTGTCCAATGCGGGAGGTCAGATCAGCGCGACGCGCGATCTCGCGGTGAGCGCCAGCACGCTGCTCGGCGGCGGCACGTACCGCGCCGCGAACGATCTGACGTTGAAACTGCAAGGCGATTTCACGAACACGCCGGCCTACCGGTTCGACGCGGGCCGCAACCTGGCGCTCAGCCTGCCAGGCACGTTCAGCAATACCGGCGGCCTGGCGAGCGTGAACGACCTGAGCATCGACGCGGGCGACATCGTCAACCGCGGCGCGGTGGCGGCGGGCGGCTGGCTGCGAACGCAGTCGAACACGCTGACGAACACGGGCACGATGGTGGGCGGCAGCGTGTCGTTGTCGGCTGCGTCGACGCTGGCGAACGTCGGTCCGGCCGCGTTGATCGGTGCGTCGGATGCGTCGGGCACGCTCGAACTGCTCGCCAATGACATTCAGAACCGCGACGACACGACGGCGGCCGATACCTCTGCGCTGACGGCGATTTATGGCCTTGGCAGCGTGGTGCTGGCCGGTGGCAAGGACACGAACGGAAACTACCGGAACGCCGCGCGCATCCTGAACCAGTCGGGGCTGATCCAGTCGGACGGCGACATGACGCTGCGAGCGGATCGCGTGACGAACACGCGGCGCGAGATGCGGACTGCATGGACGACGCAGGTCGATCCGGCGCTGCTCGAACGCCTGGGCATCAGCCTGGGCGGCCGCACGGGCCAGGTCGGGGTGAAGGACCCGGACAGCATCGGCGGGGTGTACGTCGAGCCGCCGCACGGCGGCGAATACAACAGCACGTACCAGTACACGACCTATACGGGGACGCTGCTGGCGAACCTGGTCACGAGGATCAGCCCGGCGGCGCAGATCGTGGCGGGCGGGAATCTGGACGCCTCGTCGGTCGGCACGTTCCAGAATTACTGGAGCAGGGTGGCTGCGGCCGGCGACATTGCGATGCCCGGCTTGCTCGACCAGGACAGCTGGAAGGGGCAAGCGGCGCAGCAAATTCAGGTGACATACACCGGACGATACTGGTATCGCAATTACGACGGTTCCAAATTCTGGAGCTATTCGTTCTGCGATGCGCCCGGATGCAACGCCCCGTCCGACGCTCGTCACTACGCGTTGCCGAGCTACGAATCGAGCTTCGTGGCGAACGGTTCGCTGGGCGGCACTGACGTGAGGATCGACAACCCGGCGGGCAACGCGACGCTGCCGCCGTTCGGCGGCAGCAACCGGGTGAGCGCGAGCACGACGGCCGCCGATGTACTGACGAACCTGACGATTCCGCAGGGCGGCTTGTTCCGTCCGAATCCCGCGCCGAATGCCCACTACCTGATCGAGACGAATCCGGCGTTCACCCGCATGCGCTCGTTCATCTCGAGCGACTACTACCTGCGGCAACTCGGACTGAATCCGGGCCAGACGGAAAAGCGGCTCGGCGACGGCTTCTACGAGCAATGGCTCGTTCGCAATCAGATGACGTCGTTGACCGGCAAGGCGGTGCCGGGGCCGTACACGGACGTGCAGTCGATGTACGAGGCGCTGCTGGGTGCCGGCGCGACGCTCGCCAAAACGCTCGATCTGCCGTTGGGAATGGGGCTGTCGGCAGAGCAGGTGGCGCGGCTGAAAAGCAACGTGATCCTGATGGAGTCGCGCATCGTCGACGGCCAGTCCGTGCTCGTGCCGGTCGTCTATCTGGCACAGGCCGATCAGTCGAACACGGGCAACGGCCCGCTGATCGCGGCCGGTGACATCGACCTGAAGAACGTGCAGTCGTTCTCCAACAGCGGCACGATCAGCGCATCGAACAGCCTGTCGATCGACGGACAACGCCTCGACAACCGCTTCGGCACACTGCGAAGCGGCGGCCAGATGACGCTCGCGACGAAGGGGGACGTCGATTTGACGTCGGCGAGCGTGAACGCTGGCAGCCTGCGGTTGCAGGCGGGCGGCGACCTGATCCTCGACACTGCGACGCAGACGCGCAGGCAGGTCAACGCCGACGGCGCGACCCGCGTCACGACGACACTCGGGCCCGTGGCGAGCATCGATGTCGCCGGCGACGCGACAATCGTGACAGGCGGCAACGTCCAGCAGAATGCGGGCGCGCTGACCGTGGGCGGAAACCTGGGGATGCAGGTTGGCGGCGACTGGATGCTCGGCGCGCAGCAGACCGGCGAGCACAAGATCGTCGAGCGCGCGAACGGGGTGTCGGATACGGAAATCAACCGGGCGGTCGGCAGTTCCGTCAAGGTCGGCGGTGCATCGGCGATTGCAGTCGGCGGCGACCTGACGGCCAAAGGCGCGCAGATCGAGCTTGGCGGTGGTGGCACGGTCGTGGCGGGCGGCAACGTAACGCTGGGCGCGGCGAGCGCGACGTCGATCGTGAACAGCAACAGTGCCGGCAGCGAAGGGAACCGCAGTTATGCGGAGACGTATCACTCTTCGGATCAGCAGTTGACCGGTTCGACGCTGACCGGAGGGAACAGCGTGGCGATCGTGGCAGGCAAGGATCTGAACGTGATCGGCAGCGCGATCAGCCTGGACAAGGGCAATGCGACGCTGGCGGCCGCCGGCGACGTGAACGTCGCCGCGGCGACCGAGACG
>NZ_JGVW01000107.1 GCF_000687455.2 Burkholderia sp. lig30 | reverse complement strand
GCGGGCGTGCGAACGGATGGAATCCGGACTGCGGTAGCGTTCGAATGCCGGCCGGTGGGATCGCTTTCGTAGCGGGAGCGGTGGGGACGGGAGAAGCGGGGCACTGCCCATCCGGAATCGGACCAAACGTGATGAGATAAATCGGTGGCGTTTGCGCACCGAGCCGGTCTCTGACCCACCCGGTCCACTCCTTCCGCGACCATGTCCAGACGATAGGCGCTGCTCTTCACCCTGCTCGGCTGTTACCGACCTGACCAGATACATGCGGTCACGCGCACGACTCGCCGCGACGTTGAAACGCTGGTCATAGGCGTTCCCTGAAAGCGCGTGGCAGCGCTCGGGGTCGGCCACCATCGACAGGAACAGGATGTCGCGCTCACGGTTGGGTGGGCGTTTTTCAACAGGGAGCCTCCGGCCCCTTCTCGCGCCTGGCTCCAATATAACGAGTCAGATGTGACCTCTTAAGTAAAATATTGACCCATATCTGACCGCTTTAAACAGTGCGCTGGCGTCCATCTAAGGGATGTCGTATAGTGGTCAAATATGACGTATTAACTAGTTAAGGGTTCAGATATGACCGATAAAACAAAAGCAGCGGCGACACCCAAACCTTCCGGCCGCTTCACCGAAAGTCCGATGCCCTTACCGGTCGAGCGTGCGCTGGTTGCTGCCGGAGATGACCTTGCGCTGGCCCGCCGACGCCGGGGGCTTTCTACGTCATCCATGGCGGAGCGGGCGGGCATCTCAAAAAAGACGCTCTACCGGCTGGAACAGGGCGACCCCGGAGTGTCGTGGGGCACTGTGGTTCGGGTCCTGAACATCCTGAACCTCCTCCCCGAACTCAACAAGGCCCTGAACACCACCAATGATGCGCTCGGCCTAGCGCTCATGAACAAGGCGGTGGCCAAACGCATCCGGGTACGCAAAATCAACCCGGACAGTGGAGCCCTGTAATGGCAACGACAAAAAAAGCAAAAACCAGCACAACGCGGACGCTGCTCGTCTATCTGGGCGACACGGGACTGGAAGTGGGCGAACTGCAATTTTCCAGAGAGGGGCAAAAAGAGGTCTCGGCATTCCGGTACTCCCCCGCCTGGCTCAGTAATCCAGATTGCTTCGCACTGTCTCCGGACCTCCCCCTGAGCACCGACTTTCAATACCGCACGGGAAGCAAGGAGACTTCTACCTTTGCGGGTGCCATTGCCGATACTGAGCCTGATGGCTGGGGACGCCGTGTCATTAACCGCGCCCATGCCAAACGGCGCAAGGCTGAAAAAGACGCCGGCCGAGACGCCGGTTCCGCACAGCTGTCAGACCTGGACTATTTGCTGGGGGTGCTGGATTCCAGCCGCATTGGCGCACTGCGCTTCCGGGACAATGCCGACAGCCCCTTCCTCGATGTGCTCCATGACGACAACTTGCCTGAAGGAACTCACGAGGTCCCGCTGCAGACCTTGATTCAGGCGTCGCAAGCGGTCGAATCCGGCAAGGAAACGGCGACGGACCTCGCGTATCTGAAAGGGCGCGGCACCTCGCTCGGCGGTATGCGACCCAAAGCAACGGTCCTGAAGCCCGACGGCACCTTGACCATCGCCAAGTTTCCGAGCGTGAGTGATACGCGTGACGTGGCGCGCGGTGAGGTGCTGGCGCTGTTGCTCGCGAAAGAGGCGGGCCTGAATGCATCCGAGGCCGAAGTCGTCATGTCTGGCACCCAGGCTGTCGCGCTTATCGTGCGGTTTGACCGACCCCGGGCTGGCGGTCGCATCCCTTACCTGTCTGCGGCCTCGCTGCTGCAGATGGATTCCAGGGAAGATGGCGCATACACGCAGATTGCGGAGGCAATTGACAGGTTCTCCCCGAGACCTCTCGAAGACAAGCAGGAGCTTTGGGCGCGCATCTGCTTCAGCATGCTCATTACCAACGTGGATGACCACATGCACAACCACGGATTCCTGCACAGCGGCGGGGGTCAGTGGCGGCTCGCCCCGCTGTTTGACGTGAACCCGTTCCCCGACAAGGAACCCATCCTGAAAACCGCCGTGACCGAAGCGACCGGTGAAACCGGAGATATCCAGGAGGCGCTGGAGGCAGCGGCATACTTTGGCGTGTCCGATGACGACGCTCATGCAATCCTGACCCGGATGATGGCTGCCCTGAACGACTGGAAACGACTCGCCCGGTCCCCGGCCGTGGGGATGGGTGATGATGAAATCGACAAGGTCGCGCCTGCTTTTGAGAACGACAACTGGGATACGGTAGCGTCCTTTCTGGAACAATAAACCGGCCAATCGGACCGTCTGGTCAGGCGTCGCCGGCGTGGCAAATTCTCGGTTTATGGCTGTGCCTGTCTCAGCTTATTCTTCGTGGACCGGCGTAACCCGTTGATTCGAAAGGATGCAAATTCTCGCGTTTTGGTTGCTCCTACAGAGAGTGCGACGGATGCCCCGTACTCTCAGGAGGACAATAGTGCGGACCATAACTTGTCGCACAGTGCAAAGGAACCGTAACCTGTCGTTTGCGACAAGTTATGGTTCCGCGACACAGAAACGCCGTTGATGCGCCACACATCGATCTGCAACGCCGACTTTCAAACATGCCCTTACCGCCGAACCGCGCTCAGCGCCAGATAAGACAGTGAACCGATCACGATCCCCCAGAACGCGGAACCGAGCCCCATCCACGTCATCCCCGACGCAGTGGCCAGAAACGTGATGACCGACGCTTCCCGATGCGCCTGGTCCTCGAACATCCCCATCGCGTTCGCCATGATTGCGCCGATGAGCGCCAGTCCGGCGAGGACCGCGACGAATTCCTTCGGCAACGCGAGGAACACGGTCACGATGGTGCCGGCGAAAATCCCGCCGACCAGGTAGAACGCACCGTTTGCCAGCCCTGCGACGTAGCGCTTGTCCTGATCTTCGTGGGCGTCCTTGCCGGTGCAGAGCGCGGCGGTGATCGCGGCAATGACGATGGTGATGCCGCCGAAGAACGCGACGACGATCGACACGAGGCTCGTCGCCAGGATGATCGGGCGCGCGGGCGTGTGGTAGCCGGACACGCGCAGGATCGCCATGCCGGGCAGGAACTGCCCGGTCAGGCTGACGACGACGAGCGGAATGGCGAGGCTCAGCGTCGTGCCGACGGTCCATTCGGGCCGGATGAAAATCGGCCGGGCCATCTGGAAAGAGATGTCGCCGAAATGCGTGATGCCCAGCGACATCGCGAGCGCGGCGCCCGTCAGCAGGACCAGCACGATGCTATAGCGCGGCAGCAGGCGCTTGAAAATCACGTAGGCGGCGATCATGCCGAACGCCAGCAGCGGTTGCGTCGACGCGGCGGCGAACGCATGCGTGCCGAACGGCAACAGGATGCCGGCCATCATCCCGCATGCGATGCCGCGCGGAATATGGCGCACCAGCTTGTCGAAATAGCCGGTGATGCCGATCAGCAGGATGATGACCGCGGCGGTGACATACGCGCCGACCGCCTGATTGAGCGTCAGCTGCGGAAAGAGCCCGACGAGCAGCGCGGTGCCGGGCGCGGACCACGCGGTCACGACGGGGATTTTGAGTTGCCAGCTCGCGAACATGCCGGATACGGCGGCGCCGATCGAAATCGCCCATACCCACGACGCGACCATCCCGCTCGACGCATGTGCCGCCTGGGCGGCCTGGAAAAAGATCGCCAGCGGGCCGGCATAGGAAATCAGGACGGCGAGGAATCCTGCCGTGACGGTGGAAACCGACCAGTCGCTGGTGAGCGCGCGCACGGCGCCGGCTTGGGGATTCAATTGGGTCATCGTCGGGGCAAGGAGGCGATTGGGATGATCGTGTTCGGTGGCCGGACCGGACGTCCCGCGGCCGAACGGCGCGCCGCATGCTGCGTAGAACCGGGCGCGCAGTCATTCTCGGTGGAGACGCCGCAATTGACAATTCATCGAAAGCTATCAACACTGTTTATTCTGGATAAACAGTTCGGGATCACGATGGATCGATTACAGGCGATGCGGCTGTTCACCTGCATCGTCGATTCGGGCAGCTTCACGCGTGCGGCGCAGCAGCTCGGCATGCAGCGGGCGTCCGCGACGCAGATCATGAAGCAGCTGGAGGCGCACCTCGGCGCGCGCCTGCTCGTGCGGACGACGCGGCACGTCAGCCCGACGCTGGATGGCGCGGCCTACTACCAGCGCTGCGTGGATATTCTGAATGGGATCGACGAGGCCGAAGCGTCTTTTTCACATGCGGCGCAGCATCCGCAAGGCGTGCTCAAGGTCGATTTGTCCGGCTCGTTCGCACGCCTCGTCGTCATTCCCGCGCTGCCCGGGTTTTTCGCGCGATATCCGCAGGTCACGCTCGACATCAGCGTCGGCGACCGGCGCGTGGACCTGGCGCGCAAGAGCGTCGATTGCGTCGTGCGGATCGGCGAACTGAGCGATTCTTCGCTGGTGGCTCGGCGCGTCGGTTTGCTCGAGCAGGTGACGTGCGCGAGTCCCGGCTATCTCGAAGCGCATGGCAAGCCGCGCAATCCCGCGAACCTCGAACGGCATCGCGAGATTGCGTACCTGTCGGCATCCGACGGGAGGCGCATTCCCCTCGAATTTACGGTGAACGGCAGCGTCGAGACGCGTGAGCTGCCGGCGGTGGTGTCGGTCAACAACGGGGATGCGTACGTCGCGGCGTGCGAAGCGGGGCTCGGCATCATTCAGGTGCCGCGATACCACGTGGTCCCGCAACTGGAGGCGGGCGTGCTGGTCGAGATCCTGCCTCGCTACCGTCCGCCGTCATTGCCGGTGTCGATTCTGTATCCGCATCGCGGCCATCTGTCGCCGAAGCTTCGCGTGTTCATCGAGTGGGTGGCGGAGCTGGTTGTTCAGAGTCCGCAGCATTCGCGAACGTCGGGGACTGCCGCGGGCAAGCGTCGAACATCCCGCGCTTCTATCGCGGGTTCGTCGGCTCGCTCATGATCTCGGCTCGCGCTTGTCGTCGAGCCGTGCGCGCGCCGCGGCAATCGACTGGTGCAGCGTCAATTCAGCATTGACGGCGGCCGCCGCGCGCGCACGCGCCGTATCGATCATCCGACGGACGTCGGTCAGCAGGGACACGGAGATCAGTTCGTTCATCTTGTCGGGAATCGTGGGAATCGGTGGCCGGCGCGCAGCGCCGGCCACCGACCACGTTACCGGAAACCCCGCGGCCGCGGAACCCCGAGCGGCGCACCACGCATTCTCTCCGCACTGCGGAGAGAATTCAGCCGCGGTCGCCCCACGCGCCATCGAACCTCTCGTCCGCCGGCTGCGGCGCGCTCGCGCTCAATTGCGTCAACGCAGTCCGGAAAAGCGCCGCGTCGATGGCAGACCGGTGGATTCTTGCACCCCCATCATCGCGCCCCGGCTCGTACTCTGCGGGCTCGCATGCGGCATATGTGGCCGTGAGGGACGAAGCGCCGAGGCAGAGGGATACTAGTTCTCGTCATACAGCCCTTTGTAGTCGATCTGGCCGAACATATACGAAATTCCCGCCGCGTCCTGCAGCCCAGCGTTGTCGCCAGCCATAAGCAGCGCTGCGGGCGAACTTCTGATCGCCATGCCGATGAAGTCCGGTTTCGCCACTCCCATGACGAGGAGCGCACGGCTTAGCCCCAGAAACATGAAGGACATCGCGCCGCCGTACAGATATCCGGCAGCACCGGTCAGGTAGATCGTGCCGCCTTCGAGACTTTTGGGGTCGGTGAGGGCGGTATTTTTAAAAGCATCTGTCAGGAATAGCTTCCCCAGACTGGTGAAGCCTGTTGTGGAACCAGATCCGCTCAACTGACCATTCTTTACGATAATTTTCGGAAGGGCGAGGCGTGGTGCACGCAGTAATGTGGATAGTCCTCGCGAGCTGGCGATTCCGAAGCCACTGTACAGATACTTGTGAAGCCGGTCTGATGTATCTTTAAGCACGAACATGCCGGTTTCATAACCAAGAATGCCGAATTCTGCTCCCATGCCTGCGCTTGTGATAAATTCCCAGTGACTTTCTCTTAAAATAGTCATTATCTGATGCTCCCTAGTGATTCGCCGCGTAGTCCTGTAGTGATTGCGGCTGCTGATAAGAATGCCGCGAATATCGTGTAATACCATATGTCGAGTACGGTATTCAGCGTGGCAGACATTTTTGGGTCTTGGGGGGCATAGCGAATCTCGACGGTTTGTCCAACCGCGACAGACCACCGTGAACTAGCTGAAACCTTATAATGTTGGCCGTTCTTGGCACTAAATTCAATTTCGGGGTGGTGGCCGCCGAACTCCAGCTTGACTACCTTTCCAGTAGTCAATTCCGATGACATGAGAAATTCAATTTTCGATATGATCCAGTATGCCGTTATGACGGAAAGGGCGATTCCTATTCCCAATGCAAAGTAATTTTTTCGCGTCATCGTGAAAAATTTTCCTTGATGTCAAAGCTTGCCGTCACCGTGCCAGCGCTTACACCCAGGCTGCTCTGCAGTTTGTACTCTTGTTTGACGCGAGCGAACGAAAGGCTGACATGCTCGTAGCAACTATTCGTGGACACCATCGGCATCACTTCCGTAATGATGACGTCTTCCATGGTGATCTTGAGAAAATCGAGAGGCTTACCTCCGGATTTTCGAGTCGTCAACACTACTTTTGGAATGTGTTTGCCGGTCAATCAGTAGCGCATCAGGTTGGCGCTGGCGCGATCTATTTGGTGAACGAATTCCAGATCGTTAATCGTTGCTTTACCCGCTCCACCGCCTGAACCGGATAGCATGGATGATTGCTGGGCCATTTTCCACCGCCAACTCTCAATTTGTATTTCGTTTGGGTGAAATTCGTCCTGAGATTCGCCCGCAATTCCATCAATCTTGACAAACATATCTGGCATGAATCCTCCCGGGAAAGTCGCGTAAAAGCGCTGCTGCGATGCAGGCAGTCCGAACCTGCTGCCGGTGTGATGAGGGACGAGTTGGCACGCACGATCTTCATGGCCGTCCGTCGGGTGAGGGGGCCGTCGGTTGCAGGTCGGCAGGAAAGGAAAATTCTTCGTTCGGATCGTGTTCTTCGTCAAACGAAAAAGTGCGGAATTTGTCCGCCGACGTCGGCTAATTCCCTTCTAAAAGGGGGGCTCCGGGCCGCAAGTTGGTACTGCGAAGCTGGTTGGGGGACACGGCCGAGGCGACGGGCACGCGCGAGCGGATTGTTAAAGAATGATTCGTCGTCGCGTGACTGTGTCGACCCTGCAGCAATTCGACGATTGGACGTTACACGTGGCGCTCGTCGTGCACGCGAGCTTCAATTCGAATCAATGCATGACCTGCCGTACTGACCAATCGCAATGGCGGTAATTGCGCGTGGCGCGCAATCAGGTGACGTTCCGAACGGTCGATTGCGGCATCGGCGGCATGTGCCGGCGGCCGCGGGGAGCGTCACGCATCGCATCGTGGCGCGAACGGGCGGGCGCGATCGCCCTCATGGAAGTGCGATCTTCAAGGTGTCGGGGGTGTTGGCGAGGCATCACATCGAGCGATCGCCGGTTGAAGCCATGTCACGAAGCAGACGGGGCCCGACCCATCCAGTCACGTGGCGGACATTACATACGCGGCGGCCGGTGTGGGGGGCATCAAGTCCGCGCCTACTCCCCCATCATTCCCTCCCTTCCCCGCCCGGCGCCGCATACGCGCTCGCCTGCTCCAGCAGCCACGCCCTGAACAGCTCCAGCGGCTTGCTATGGCTGAATTCCGTCGGATAGACGAGGTAATACGCGTCATCCGCGACGGCCGCCGCGTCGAACGGCACGATCAGGCCCAACTGCTGCAACTGGCCTTCGACGAAGAACTTCGGCACCAGCGCGATCCCCAACCCCGCTGCAGCCGCACTGATCAGCATCGTATGCAGCTCATAGCGCACGCCCTGCATCGTCCGGTTGTCCTCGACGCCGAGCGGGCCGAACCACTGCGACCACGCGCCGGGGCGCGTGGTCGAGTGCAGCAGCGGGTAGGCGAGCAGCTCGTGGACCTGCTGCACCGGCCCCTTCAGCAGCGCCGGCGAGCAGATCGGCACCACTTCCTCGCCGAACAGATAGTCGGCCGACGTGCCCGGCCAGGTCGGCTTGCCGTAATGGATCGCCGCCTCGAAATGGGTGTCGTCGAACGAGAACGCATCGGTCTGGATGCCCATGTTCACGCGCACGTCGGGCGTCCGGTCGTTGAAGTCCTTGATGCGCGGGATCAGCCAGTGCGACGCGAAGGTGGGAAGCACCGCGAGTTCGAGGTAACCGCCGCCGCTGCCGTGCGCGATGATCGACAGCGTGTCGCGGTCGAGCGTTTCGAGCGCGCGCCGCACCTGCATGCCGTACAGCTTGCCGGCGCGCGTGAGCACCACGCGCTGCTTCACGCGGGCGAACAGCCGCACGCCGAGGCTCGATTCGAGCGTCGCGATCTGCCGCGACACCGCGCTTTCGGTCAGGAACAGCTCCTTGGCCGCGTGGGTGAAGCTCTCGTGGCGCGCGGCGGCTTCGAATGCCACGAGCGCGCCCATGTTCGGGATCTTGAATTTGCGCATACGCCTGTTAGTTCCAAAAACGCATCACTTAGCAATTTAATCTCGCTTTACGCCACCTGCAAGCGTTCGAATAATGCGTCGCAGGCAAGGCTGGCGTCCGTCGGGCGGCTGGCCGACGAATCGCCGGCGCCGCCGATGCCGGCCCGATCCTCCTGATGAGATACACGATGCGCAATTCGAATATCGAAAGCCTGTTGTCGACGTTGCTCGGACAGGCGAAGGCAGACGCACTGTTTGCGACCCTCAATATCCCCGCCGTGCTGCAGGACTGGGAGCCGGGTGTCGTCACGCGCGCGGAACTGGCGCAGGCGATGAACATGGCACTGTTCGAGGGGCTGCTCGCGCGCTCGCCGAACGGCCGCGCGTACACCGCCGACGCGATCGCGAACGGCGGTTCGGTGTACTTCGATCACGGCGCTCTGCGTACCGTGCGCTGGCCGCACACCGGCGCGCTGCCGCCCGGCGAGGCGGCGTTCACGCGCATCCTCCGGCCGCTCGGGTTCCGCCTCAACGGCCGCTATCCGCTCGACAAGCTCGGCATGACCGGCCGCGCGTACGCGCACGAGGACGCGCCCGACGAGATCGCGCAATTCTTCGTCAGCGAGCTGCATCCGGAGCGCTTCTCCAAGGAATTCCAGCAGGCGGTCACGCAGGTGGTCGGCGCATCGCGCGATCCGCTGACGCCGGCCGCCGTGGCGCAGCTGTGGGAGCTCGAGCGCGAAGGCTGGCTGCCGCTCGACGCGGCACAGGCGCTGCTGCCGGTGATCGTCGGCGCGTTCGCGCGCCAGCACGACGTGCCGCGCGAATCCGACTACGAGGTGCTGCTGCGCGAATCGCCGGAAATGGCGTGGATCGCGACCGAAGGCAATGCGTTCAACCACGCGACCGATCGCGTCGCCGACGTGTTCAAGCTGTCCGACGACGAAAAGGCCAAGGGCCGGCCGATGAAGCCGGAGGTCGAGCGCTCGCGTTCGGGCCGGGTGTTCCAGACCGCCTACCGCGCGGACGTCGTCGAGCGCGAGTTCCGGACGGGCGACGGCGGGATCGTCAAGCGCAACGTCCCCGGCTCGTTCTACGAGTTCATCACGCGCAAGCGCACGTTCGACCAGGCGGCGCGCGGCTGGACGACCGACCTGCGTTTCGATGCCGGCAACGCGCAAGGCATCTTCAAGATGACCGCCAACGAAGCGAAGTGACCGTGAAGCGCGCGACACCGATCGAAGTGGGGGAGGCGCAACTCGACGTGCTCGCTGCCGGGTTGCGCGGCGCGATGCGCGGCGAGGTGCGCTTCGACGCCGGCTCGAAGGCGCTGTACGCGTCCGACGCGTCGAATTACCGGCAGGTGCCGCTCGGCGTCGTGGTGCCGGCCGACGCGGACGATCTCGTCGCGGCGCTCGACGTCTGCCGCCGCCTCGACGTGCCGTTCCTGACCCGGGGCGGCGGCACGTCGCAGAACGGGCAGTGCGTGAACGTCGCGGTCGTCGCGGACACCAGCAAGCACTTCAACCGCGTCGTGTCGGTGGACCCGGACGCGCAGACGGCAATCGTCGAGCCGGGCGTTGTGTGCGACACGCTGCGCGACGCCGCCGAGGCGCACGGGCTCACGTTCGCGCCGGACCCGGCGACGCACAGCCGCTGCACGCTCGGCGGGATGATCGCGAACAATTCGTGCGGCGCGCATTCGGTGATGGCGGGCAAGACCGTCGAGAACGTCGACGCGCTGGAGATCGTCACCTACGACGGCGCGCGCTTCTGGGTCGGCCCGACGACGGAGGACGAAATCGACGCGATCGTCGCCGCAGGCGGCCGGCGCGGCGAGATCTATCGCCGGCTGCGCGAACTGCGCGACCGCTACGCGGAGCGCATTCGCGGCGAGTTTCCGCAGATCAAGCGTCGCGTGTCCGGCTACAACCTCGATCAGCTGCTGCCCGAGAACGGCTTCAACGTCGCGCGGGCGCTGGTCGGCACCGAAGGCACCTGCGCGGTCACGCTGCAGGCGAAGGTGCGCCTCGTCCACAGCCCCGCGTGCCGGGTGCTGCTCGTGCTCGGCTTCACCGACATCTTCACGGCGGCGGATGCCGTGCCGCATTTCAACCGCTTCGCGCCGATTGCGATCGAGGGGCTCGACCGCGCGATCATTCGCGGGCTGCAGGCGCGCGGGCTGAAGCAGGACGAGATCGCGCTGCTGCCGCCGGGCGACGCCTGGGTCGTGCTGGAATTCGGCGCGGACACCGTCGACGCGGCACTCGCGCAGGCGCGCGCCGCAGCGGCGCACTTCGACAGCGGCGGCGCGGGGCCGGACGTGAGCGGCTTCGTCGTGGTCGAGAAGGCGCTGCAGCAGAAGATCTGGTCGATCCGAGAAACCGGCGCGTCGGCGGTCGCGTTGTCGGTCGATCCGGGCAAGCCCGATCCGGTCGCCGGCTGGGAGGATGCGGCGGTCGATCCGCTGCGCCTCGGCGATTATCTGCGCGCGTTCCAGGCGCTCGTCGACCGGTACGGCTACGAGACCTGCCTCTACGGCCACTTCGGCGACGGCTGCGTGCATGCGCGCATCACGTTCGACCTGCGCAGCGCCGAGGGCGTCGCGGTGTGGCGCGATTTCCTGCGCGAAGCGGCACAGCTCGTGGTCGACTTCGGCGGCTCGCTGTCCGGCGAGCACGGCGACGGCCAGGCGAAGGCCGAATTCCTGCCGATCATGTACGGGCCGGAGCTGATGCAGGCGATGGCCGAGTTCAAGGCGATCTGGGACCCGGCCAACCGGATGAATCCGGGCAAGGTCATCCACCCGTATCGCGCCGACGAGAACCTGCGCCTCGGCCCCGCGTACAAGCCGGTGACGCTGACGACGAAGCTGACCTTCGCGAGCCCGGAAGGCGACGGCATGCAGCGCGCGGTCGAGCGCTGCATCGGCATGGGCAAGTGCCGCTCGCTCGACGGCGGCACGATGTGCCCGAGCTATCGCGCGACGCGCGAGGAGAAATTCTCGACGCGCGGCCGCGCGCACCTGTTCTGGGAAATGCTGCAGGGCGACGTGATCAAGGACGGCTGGAACAGCGCCGAGGTCAAGGAAGCGCTCGATGCGTGCCTCGCGTGCAAGGGCTGCAAGTCGGATTGCCCGACGCACACCGACATGGCGTCGTACAAGGCGGAATTCCTGTCGCACTATTACGAGACCCATCGCCGGCCCCGGCAGGCGATGTTCATGGGGCGGATCGGCCAATGGGCGCCCGTGGCGGGCCGCTTGCCGCGGCTGGCGAACTGGATGATGTCGGCGCCGGTTTTCGCGGGGATCGGCAAGCGGATCGCGGGCGTCGCGCCGCAGCGCACGCTGCCGGCGTTCGCGCCGCGCCCGTTCAGCGCGATCGCGAAGCGGCAGCGGGCCGGGCGCGAGCGCGCCGCGCCGTCCACGCGTCGCAAGGTCATTCTGTGGATCGACACGTTCAACGAGCACTTCTCGCCGGCCATCGCGTCGGCGGCGCTCGACGTGCTGACCGCACTCGGCTTCGACGTGGTGCTGCCGCGCAAGCGGCTGTGCTGCGGCCGGCCGCTGTACGACTACGGCCTGCTCGACGAGGCGCGCGCGTTGCTGCGCGGCGCGCTCGACGAGCTGGCGGACGAGATCGCCGCCGGGGTGCCGGTCGTCGGGCTGGAGCCGGGGTGTCTGTCGGTGTTCAAGGACGAACTGCTGAAGCAGTTGCCCGACGAACCGCTGGCCGCGCGGCTCGCGGCGCAGACGTTCCTGTTTGCCGATTTTGTCGCGCAGGCGGATTTCGCGTGGCCGACGCTCGATGCGGACGTGATCGTCCACGGCCACTGCCACCAGAAGTCGCTGTTCGGGATGAAGGGCGAGACCGCGCTGCTCGACAAGCTCGGCGTGCGCTGGACGCTGCTCGACACAGGGTGCTGCGGGATGGCCGGATCGTTCGGCTTCGACGCCGCGCATTACGACCTGTCGATGAAGATCGGCGAAAGCAAGCTGCTGCCGCTCGTGCGAGAGGCGCCGGAGGACGCGATCGTCGTGACCAACGGGTTCAGCTGCCGCGAGCAGATCGAACAGGGCGCGGGCAGGGCGCCGCTGCACATCGCGCAGCTCGCGAAGCGCGCGCTGGACGGCGGGTAACGCGCGCCGTTCGTTCGTGTCCGCGGGCGGCATCGTTCGCCGGCGGCGGGACATCAGGCGGCGCGGGCTTCGCACGGGTTGCGCCAGACAGCCGCGGTATCGAACTTGATGACAAATGCTCACAACCTGATTCCGAGATATCGCTTGAAGCGCCAGTATTGGCTACCCACAATGCCTTCAAATCGTTCTCGGTGAAGGGAGTCAGTCGTGAGTTCTCAAGTCGTTATCGTCGGCGGTGGGGTCATCGGCAGTTCGATTGCCTATTTCCTGCGCGCGTCGGATCCGACGGTGTCCGTGACGGTCATCGAACGCGATCCCACCTATGCGAAGTCGTCGTCGGCGCTGTCGGCCGCGTCGATTCGCCAGCAATTCTCGACGCCGCTGTCGATCCAGATGTCGCTGTTCGGCATCGAATTTCTCCGCGACATCGGCGAGCGGCTCGAAGTGGACGGCCACCGGCCGTCGATCGACCTGCACGAAGGCGGCTACCTGTTCCTCGCGACGCCGGCGGGCGAAGCGACGCTGCGCGACAACCACGCGCTGCAGACGCGCCTCGGCGCGGACATCGGCCTGATGGACGCGGCCGCGCTCCGCGCGAAATTCCCTTGGCTGAACGTCGACGATCTCGTGGCGGGCGCATACGGCCTGAGCGGCGAGGGCTGGTTCGACGGCTACGGGCTCGTGCAGGCGCTGCGCAAGAAGGCGCAGGCGCTCGGCGCGCGTTACGTCGCGTCGGACGTGACCGGGCTCGTGCGCGACGGCCGCAAGGTCACGCATGTCGTGACGGGCGACGGCGAGCGCTACGCGTGCGATACGCTGGTGAACGCGGCCGGCGCTTGGACGCGCAAGCTGACCGCGATGATGGGCATCGACATCCCGGTGTTCGCAAGGCGCCGCAGCATTTTCAATGTGTCGTCGCCGGCGCGGCTGACGGACTGTCCGCTGCTGGTCGACCCGACGGGGGTGTATTTCCGGCCGGAGGGCAAGACCTATATTTGCGGCACGTCGCCGAGCGCGGACAACGATCCGGATGACCTGCCGCTCGACGAAGTCGATCACGCGCTGTTTGATGAAGTGATCTGGCCGACGCTCGCGCATCGCGTGCCGGGGTTTGAGGCGTTGCGGGTGGAGAACTGCTGGTCCGGTTATTACGAATACAACGTGTTTGATCATAACGCGATCATCGGGTACCACCCGGATATCGATAACTGCGTGTTCGCGAACGGTTATAGCGGCCATGGGCTGCAGCAGGGGCCGGCGACGGGGCGCGGGGTGAGCGAGCTGATCCTCGGTGGGCGGTATGCGTCGCTGGATCTGTCGTCGCTGGGGTGGGAGCGTGTGCTCGAGGATCGTCCGATCGTTGAAAAGAACGTTGTGTAGAAGCGGCGTGACCGTCCGACGCGTGACGGACGGAGTCTCCTTGTTAGTCGCTCTTGGGCCCGGTGATTGCCGGGCTTTTTTTATGGTTTTTCGCGGATTTCTGGGGATGGCGTGTACCGATCCACATCGGCCCGTCAACCCGGCGCCATCGCTCAGGCAGCTTCCAAAATGGAACGGTCATTCCGTACCCTCATTGAATGACAAGTCATCGGCCATAGCCGGTGGTCGATGATCGGGCACCGTGGGGCGGCGGCAAGCCAGACGACGCCCGCAAGCATCCGCTCCACGCGCGACCTAGTCCCAGGGTAAAAGCTGGCTTCCCTGTCTTGCGCGCTGGCGACCGTTTATCTATCCCAGCCCACGCGGGCAGCAGAAGGCGGCGATGATCCGATCCGCACACATCCTCCGAGGAATGGCCTCTGACATATCGATGCGTAAATCAGTGTCGGACGTCTTGACACATCAGTATAATCGCCTAATCCGTAATCGCTGCGCGGAATATAACAAACCCAAAGGACGGCATTATGAGCAAGAGAATACTTACCGTTGGCTTTGAACTTGCTTCACCAGAAGTGGAATCCACCGAGTTTCGATCCAAAGTATCCCTGCTGGACTGGGATATTGTATTGTTCAGACCTGATATTGGCGAATTCGTTTCCTACAGCGACCAGTTTCAAGGCAAACCGAGTCTGAACGAAAGCGTCTCTTTTCGTCTTAAAGAGTGCTGTGAGCACTGGCGTCGAGAACTAAAACAAGCCTTCGATACTGGCAAGACAGTAATAGCTTATCTTCCGTCCATGACTGAGGTATATGTCGACACTGGCAGGCGCAGCTATTCCGGGACCGGTCGCAATCAAAAAACAACTACGCACGTTGCCCTTTATAGCAACTACGAGGCGATACCTGTCTCATTGTCTCCAGTGCCGACTTCCGGAACTGCGATGAAGCTGGTGGACCGTGGTTCCGAGATTCTTGCTGGCTATTGGAGCGAGTTCGAAAAACTTTCAACATACCAAGTACTTCTCACGGATGAAAGCGTACCCGGATGCCTCGTAACTCGCTCTGGCGGAAAACTTGTCGGCGCCCTCTATCGAGCCAAGACGTCGGGGGGGGCGCTTTTATGCTTACCTGACATCGATTTCTATGCCGATGAGTTTTTCGACGAAGATAGCGATGAGTCGACATGGTCAAAGACAGGCCAACAATTCTCCAAGCGTCTAGTGGCATCAATTATCGGGTTAGACAAAGCGTTGCGAAGCGCACTTGAGGTGACTCCAGAACCCACATGGGCAAGCGAGAGCCGGTTTATGCTCGTATCCGAAGCGAATCTAAACGTCCAACTGCTCGCCGCCGAAAAACAAGTCGAAGAAGTGCAAAAACGAAAGGAAGAGATATCGGAATCCCTCAAATCTGCTGGAGCACTAAGAGCGTTGTTGTATGAAAAGGGTAAAGCTTTGGAGGCGGCAATTATAGATGCGCTTCGGCTTCTCGGTTTCAAGGCCGAGCCCTTTAAGAATTCGGAGTCTGAGTTTGATGTTGTGTTCGAATGTGACGAGGGGCGGCTTATCGGGGAGGCAGAAGGAAAAGACAATAAATCTGTGAATATTGATAAGTTGCGTCAACTCTCCATGAATATCCACGAAGATTTTCAGCGGGACGAAATAACGGTGCCCGCCAAACCCGTTCTATTTGGCAATGGCTTCCGACTTCAGCCGTTAGGTGACCGTGGGGACCCTTTCACGGAGAAATGCCACAGCGCTGCTGGAGCTGCTTCTACCGCCTTAGTTTTTACTCCCGATCTATTTCCTCCAGTGCAGTATTTGGTTGCATCCAAAGATTCCGAATACGCGCGAGCATGCAGACAGGCCATTTTGTCATCAAATGGGCGTGTAACGTTTCCAGCAGCACCAACCGACGAAAAGAGCGACAATGTCGCTCAGATGGAGATTAAGGCGGACGATTAGATGCTTGTGTTATGACGGAAGCAATGACCCCGAACCATGGAAGATTCTCCGTCAGGTTCCGGACTATTGCGGACGTTCCAATGCCAGGCTTCCTCGATTGCTGAACTGCAGCGTCTGGCCTCAGACGGCCAACGGTCATTCGCCCACACAGAGTCAGCTATCGTTTGTTGGCCTATGCTGACGGGACGCTGTTACCTTCTGTTCAATGTCGATACACCAACCTCGACAGAGGAGCAGCCGTCAGCGATTCGTGAGGCTTGGCGCGGGGCTCGGGCGCTCGGTTGGAGCGACGTCTTGACGGCAACCTGACTGGGCCGGCCGCGCATTGATAGCCGAGCCGGCGGAGTTGTTGCAACTTTGCTTTCCCCTGCACTACGCCATTTGGCAATACATTGACACTGCGGGCGTCACCCGCTGGATAGTAGGATCTCAGAAAATATAGACGACATCATGGGCTACGCAATCTATCAATTACCACCTCCCTCAAATTGGGAAGCGTTTGAATCTCTTTGTAGAGATGTATTTTCCGCCGAGTGGGGCGACCCGACAACACAGAAGCATGGGAGAACGGGTTTTCCCCAGCATGGGGTCGATATATATGGTTATACGCAAGACAGAAGATTGTGCGGCATACAATGCAAGAAGAAAGATATCCATTCTCAGTCGAAGGTCTCGGAGCAAGAGATAAGAGATGAAGTCAGGAAAGCATTGAAATTTAACCCGAAGCTGAGTTATTTTATTTTTGCAACCACGACGCCTAGTGATCCGAACCTGGAAGAAGTCGCGAGAGAGATAACGGAAGAGCATAAGGAAAAAGGACTGTTTTCCGTCAATTTTTTTGGCTGGGGTGAAATTCAGGATAGAATTCACAATCATCGAGATATACTCGTTAGGTATTATTCGTCAATAGTTAATTCAATTAACTCAAGTGAGTATTCCTACAAATACTGGAGTGGTTTTTTCGGAAGAAATTTTATCTTTCAAAATGCGTGCTATTTTCCATTTTTAGGGCATCAAGTAAAGTATAGAGAGCAATTCATTTCTAAATTGCTTTCGTTTGTCTGTCAGTCTGAAACGCTTTTCGATCGAAGTCGTTGCCCTGATATTGATGAAAGACTGAGGGTTGCCTTTGATAATTTTAATGCGATTTCGCGTGATATTGTCGATGCCGCGATCCTTGATGAGCGGCGATATAATCCCGTTGGGGATTACTACACCTATTGGGTGGATGTGGGTCAGCTCGGCTATCATGAGCAGTGCGACTATGTGGAGTACAAAAAAGATATTTTGAGGCGCTTGTTTTATAACCTTATAATGGCGGCCAATCACATTATTGATGTGGGAAATAGTATATCGCCCAGCTCGATGGTAGGAGGCGAATACATTCCATTTCAGCAATCCGAGCGGGGCCCATCGATTATCCCAACGTACACGCACGAAGACGTGCGAGCCGGAGTTCTTTACAAAGGACTGGAATTTGTAAAAGGTGAATCTGCAGCCTGCTATGAAGGCCCGGTTCGGAAACAGGAGGAAGTCATTAGGCGTTTTAGGGATGAGCAGGTGATGACTAGCAGGCTGTCGAAATAGCTCCTGCCGTAATCATCAGATCGGGAGCTGGTAACGTACGCTCGCGGGCAGAGCAGAAGCGCAAATCGGCGAGGAGACGGAATTGGTTCCACCTGACGCTAGGGCAGAACAGCGAGATCTGCTCGCCGACAGCCGGCGGGTTGCACGTGTGCGGGTGCCGCCGGTCTTCACGCGCACGCGTGGCGGATTTGGCGTGCTGCACCTGGGCGATGATGCCCAGGCGGAAAAAGGTTTCAGATTGGCGAGATCCATGCTCGCCAGCGCGCCTTACGCGCGCGGATTGATCACTCAAAGGTTGTTGTTAAGTGAGACCCAACAACGTGATTGATAGTGCCTACGTGGAAGAATGGGAAAATTGGTCGCGACTCTGCGACAAGAAATGTCGCTGTAAGATAAAATGAACAATTAAATTGAATTCACTATGAAGCTCTATAATTTCGACCACGGTTTCAGAAAGCCACAAGCGATTCGAGTCGGACCGTTCACCCTTCGGATCACGGAACAGCATTGCGAGAATCTCTCACTTCTGAAACGCAACAGAAGCTTCTCTGAGACCTACGATGAGAATCTGAACCCGGTACTCAGGCGAAGTTCATCAACGCATGGAGGCTTCGCTGAAACGACGGTCGCTGAATGCCAGGGCGAGGGAGGTCGATCGGAACTGTTTCCGAACAATACTGGTGTGACGGCATTGTTCGATCTCGTCCTTTTGCTTTCCTTCCTTACAGGGCGACGAGTATATCTGGAGAATGAAATCGATGGTGACCATCGCTTGACACCAGGAGAGTGGGCCATAGAGGGGCATACGCTCCAACGAGTGTTGCCGCACATTTGGCCAAGGTTGCAACATTTGGCTGCGACTGGTTTGGGGGACGCTATGTACTGCATCGTATTTGCGCCGCTGGCTCCGGAGGCAATCGGCCGTGGAGCATATGCAAACGCTGCACTGGACACCGTTTGCACGTATTGGGCCAAGGTTTTTGGGAAGACGAGGTATGAGAATCAATCAATTGTCAAGAAGGCAAGAGACAAGGTCGTGAACGCCATTGACAAGTCATTGCTTTACCAGGCCAGAAAGCTCATTACACGAGTATTTCCGAAAGAAGGGGCTTCAGAGGAGGAAACGGCCGATATTCTTGCTCGGCTTCGTGGGCTATCCTCGCCCTCCGCGCTGCAAAAGATGACGTGGTTTTTACAGGCTCTTGACCTGTTCCCACTGCAGCCAACGGAAGAAGAGACTAGCCGGCTTCGTCGTCTTAACACAGTTAGGAATGGTATTGCGCACGGAGGGACGATTCGTTCCGATCAAAAATTAGATCACGAAGTAAATTTGAGGGTGGCAGGTGCAATTTTAATTCTTACAGGACTTATCGCGGAATACTATCTAGTCCGTGAAATATTGAAAATTGACTGTGCCGCTTTGTCGCGCACAAAATTCGATGTTCAAGAGTTCTTCAAGCATGGAATATTCAGAAGGCACCAAGTTTTCACTGAAGACTTCGAGCAGTACGTCGACAGGCTGGAATTCGAGTGGATTTCTGGACACGCCAGTCAGTGATTAAGTACAGATGCATGGGGCGGGCAACAGGGTAGGGGTGGTTGGACTTGGCCTGGAATCGATCTGCCAACGGGCGCCAACGCCCTCCACGAATCTTGGTCACGGCTGCGAAGGCCCACGCCGTTTTCTTCCCCCTGACTTTACCCCGCCGAGTACACTATTCGTAAATTAGTGGGCTCGCCGGTGAGGCTAGCCCAATTTCCG
>NZ_JGVW01000106.1 GCF_000687455.2 Burkholderia sp. lig30 | reverse complement strand
CCATTCCCGCGGGTAGCGCGTACAGCAAGATTCCGCCCCCCCGCCAGAGGGCCGCCCGTCCCCACGTGCCGGCATCACATTCGGCCCGCCACCACCGATACGCGACCCTTTCGGCCCGGAGATCGAAAACGTGTGGATGTACCACGGCGTGTAATTGAACGTCTTGGTCCCGCCGCTACTCAGTTCGACCCGCCGAGGCACCTCAACCGTTGTGGACGCATTCGTCTGCAACCCGGTGCATCCGGCGAGAAGCACCGCCAAGACGGCCATCACTCCGGCCCATCGTTTCACATTCATTCGTTACCTTTGTCGTTGTGGTTCGTGCCGTCAAAAATCAGCGAGACATGCAGGGTCTGCTGACACGTCAGTTTCGGATCGGCCACGTTGCAATAACCCGTCGCCCACGCATCGTTCGCTTCCGGGTTCTGCAAGCGCCCACCTTCCGACATCGGTTCTGGCCATTTCACGTTCATTTCGCGAGCCCTCCCTTCACCCCGTTCGGATAGCCGTGGGCGACACGGCGGCTAGCTCAGGCAGTCATCGCAGGACATGTGATTGACAAAGCGGTTAGCCCATGCGCGTTCAACGGCGACGAGTGCGCCATCCACAAGCCGCTGGCGCAACAAGAGCCGAATTATTAACGCGAATTTCCACTCAATTCAATAGCAATAGTTCTATTTAAATAACGACAATCAATCTCAAAAATATCGTCTTATATTAATTAAGATAAATACCCTATTTAATTATACAAAATCAGATAAATCCAATAGCCGCCTCACTCGTCGCTCTCGAATCGCCGTCATCGTCTCGAAGAAGTTGACGAACACCGCGAATTCACGTTTGGCAGGTGCCGCCGGGCGAAAAAGCCATTCAACACGCCCCGCCAGATCATGAACAAGTTCGGGCCGCGGCGTGACGCGGCATCGGTCGGGTCTACCCGTCAACGAACGGGCTGCAGCGCGACTGCGCTGCCGGCGGGTAATCGCCCGAATCGGGCGAAATCTAGCGGTGATGGTCTGAGGCAAGCGTCGTCACGACGCGCGGCGATGCCGCCGCCCGCCCACAAGGAAGGAAGCCGGAGCGCTCGACCGCGCCCCGAAAAACAAAACGCGTGCGAAGAACGGGCAACTCTCCCCGTTCTTCGCACGCGTTACCGGCCGCGACTCATACACCGCGACCGTTTGCGGACTACGCGGCATCAACCGCCGCGCTGCCCGCCCAATTCCCGTCAGACCTTCATCGTGCCGGTGCGCACGAAGCGCTCGTGCCAGCTCAGCGACTCGGCGAGCAGGTGCGGCGTCTGCTTGCCGAAGCTGTCGCGGCATGCGCGATCGAAGTAGTCCTCGAGCATCGGACGGTAATCCGGGTGTGCGCAGTTCGCGATGACCTTGCGTGCGCGCTGCTTCGGCGACAGGCCGCGCAGATCCGCCAGACCCTGCTCGGTGACGACCACCGCGACGTCGTGCTCGGTGTGGTCGACGTGGCTCGCCATCGGCACGATGCGCGAGATCGTACCGCCCTTCGCGGTACTGGCCGACATGAAGCACGACAGGTAGCCGTTGCGCGCGAAGTCGCCCGAGCCGCCGATGCCGTTCTGGATCTTCGTGCCCATCACGTGCGTCGAGTTGACGTTGCCGTAGATGTCGGCTTCGATCATCCCGTTCATCGCGATACAGCCGAGGCGGCGCACGAGTTCCGGATGGTTGCTGATCTCCTGCGGGCGCAGCACGATCTTCTCGCGGAACATCGCGATTTCGTCAGCGAAGCGCTTGACCGCATCCGGGCTCAGCGACAGCGCGGTCGCCGACGCGAAGCTCAGCGTGCCGTTGGCGAGCAGGTCGAGCATGCCGTCCTGGATCACTTCGGTGAACGCGGTCAGGTTCGAGAAGCCTGCCGAGCTCAGTTCCGCGAGCACGGCGTTGGTGATGTTGCCCACGCCCGACTGCAGCGGCAGCAGGTTCGCCGGCAGGCGGCCGCGCTTGACTTCGTGATTCAGGAAGTCGAGCAGGTGATGCGCGATCTGCTTCGACGTCTCGTCCGGCGCGGAGAACGCGTTGCTGCGGTCCGGCGCATCGGTCTCGACGATCGCGATGATCTTGTCGGCCGGGCAGCGCAGGTACGGCTCGCCGATGCGATCAGCACTGCTCGTCAGCGGAATCGGCTTGCGGTTCGGCGGCAGCGCGGTGCCGTAGTAGATGTCGTGCATCCCGTCGAGGCCCGCCGGCTGGCGCGAGTTGACTTCGAGGATGACCTTCTTGGCCTGCTCGAGCCACGTCTTGTTGTTGCCGACCGACGCGGACGGAATCAGCAGGCCGTCCTCGCGGATGCCGGCCACTTCGACGATCGCGACGTCGATCTCGCCGAACAGGCCGAACCATGCATATTGCGCGACGTGGCTCAGGTGGATGTCCTGATACTCGACCTCGCCGGCATTGATCTTGTTGCGCAGCGTCGGATCGGACTGGTACGGCAGGCGCATCGAAATGCCGTCCGTGTGGGCGAGCGCGCCATCGAGCTCAGGCGCGGTCGACGCACCGGTCAGCACGTTGATGCGGAAATCTTCGCCGCGTGCGTGCGCTGCTTCGATTTGCGACGCAAGCGAGGTCGGCACCGCCTTCGGGTAGCCCGAGCCGGTGAAGCCGCTCATCGCGACGGTCATGTTGGGACGAATCATCGCAGCGGCTTCGTCGGCGGTACGGACGAGGGAACGCAGTGCGGGAGCAAGGATGCGGGAAGAAGACATGGCAGATTGTGTCGAGCGAGTCTTGGTATGACGACGTTGACGCCGCAGCGGGGTGTCTCATGAGCGGCGCGAAACCCAGGCGGTCCACGACCGGCGACCGGCACCACAGGGTACCGGCCGAGTATCGCAGACGCCGCGCATCCCGAGTGTTCTCCAGATGAAAAAGTACGTTGCTGGATTTGCCGGATATCGGACGCATGTTTTATGCCAGAGCGTCCCGCGCGTGCTGCGGCGCAGCAACGCACACACCCCCCTCGCACCGAGGGGTTTGCGCAGTGCGGCAAGCCGATATGCTGCAGCGTACGCTTGCAGCGGATTGTCGCGCCGCGCACGACTCAAGGAAATGATCCATGTCAACGCTTGACCCAGATCAAACCAGCGAGGGCGCCCGCCCGGGCGCCGCGCTGACGATCGACGTGATGTTCGACTTCGTCTGTCCGTGGTGCCTGATCGGCAAACGGCAGCTCGACCGCGCGCTGGCGCGGCTCGCCGAAACCGCCCCCGATGTCCGCCCCCGGCTCGCGTGGCACGGCGTGCAGTTGCTGCCGGACACGCCGCTCGCCGGCACGCCGTACCAGGCGTTCTACGTGGCGCGGCTCGGCAGCGAAGCGGCGGTCGCCGCCCGGCGCGAGCAGGTGCGCACCGCCGCGCGCGCCGCCGGGCTGGAACTGGCCTTCGAGCGGATTCGCGTGATGCCCAATACGGAACTGGCGCACCGCGTTGCGGCCCACGCGGCGGCCGGCACGCCAGATCAACATGCCGCGCTGATCGACGGCGTGTTTACCGCCTATTTCATCGACGGCGAGGACATCGGCGATCCCGACGTGCTGGTGCACGTCGCCGAACGCTGCGGCCTCGCGGCCGATGCGGTGCGCGCACTCGTCGCCCGCGCGCCGGCCTGCGAACCGCCATCGCCGGCGGTGCGGCTCGCGGCATCGCGCGGCGTGCCGGCATTTCTGTTCAACGGAACGGACCTGATATCGGGCGCCGTTCCCGCCGACGCGCTGAGTGCTGCGATGCACCACGCGCTCGGGCGCTGAGCGGCCGCCATGACGCATACGATCGACGTCTGCGCGGCGGACGAACTGGCGCCCGGCCAGCGCGCGCTCGCGTTCGCGAACGGCCGCAGCATCGTCGTCTTCAACATCGGCGGCATGCTGTACGGCATAGACAACAGCTGCCCGCACCAGGGCGCGTCGCTCGCGAGCGGCCCGCTCGACGGCACCCGGCTGCGCTGCCCCGCGCACGGCCTGACCTTCGATCTGACCACCGGCCGCATGCCGGGCACGAGCGGCCTGTGCGTGCAACGCCTGCCCGTACGTATCGTCGGCGGCCGGGTGGTCGCCGAATGGTGCGCGCCGGCGACCGGCGGCTGAGCCGAGCCTGCGCGGCATGCTTCGACCGGCGCATGCCATACCATACTTTTGTGACACAGCGGCAAAGCGCCGCGGACCGGCCACCCCGCGCGCGGCCGGTCCGCGATCGCCCCGGGGGCCACATCGCGCCTCGCGCCGCAAGACCCGCCGGGCCTGCCTCCGCGCGCGCCGGCGCGCTGCGCCCCACATTCTTCGGATCGCAGGAAACGTCGCCGAATCGATCGGGAAAAAGCAAAAAATTACAATTCCGTATATATTCCGCCGATGGACCCAAGAAAAACTTCCACACGCTCCGAGCCTCCCCTGCCGCGCACCTGGGATGCGCGACTCGCTCGCTCGCTTGTCCGGCCGCTCGTCGACAGCGCCGTCACGCCGAACCACCTCACTACCCTTCGCCTGCTGATCGGCCTCGCCGGCGCCTGGTGCCTCGCGCAAGGCGGCTTCGGCTGGGGCAACGCCGGCGCGCTGCTGATCGTGCTATCGAATTTCGTCGACCATACGGACGGCGAACTGGCGCGCATCAGCGGGAAAACCAGCAAGATCGGCCACTTCTACGACCTTGCGGCGGACGCGTTCGTCACCGTCGCGCTGTTCGTCAGCATGGGTGCCGGCATCGTCGCCGAGGGCGGCCAGATGGCCGCGTCGCCGGTGCTGCTCGGCGCGGTCGCCGGCGCGGCGGTCGCGCTGATCTTCTACCTGCGGATGCGCATCGAATCGCTCGCCGGCAAGGCCGGCACCAAGCAAGCGTTCGCCGGCGGCTTCGAGACCGAGGACGTCCTTTACCTGCTGCCGCTCGTCACCCTCTCGAACGGCGTCGAGCCGTTCCTGCTCGCGGCCTCGATCGGCGCCCCGCTGTTCGCCGCCTGGGTCGTGATCGACTACTGGCGGATCGCGCGGCGCGGCAGCCTGCCGCAGAATTCCACCGAAATCCAGGCTACAAAATGACCACGCGCACGCGCGAAAACCCCGCGCTGAAACGGCAACGCGGCGCCGCACCGTCTCCGGACCGCACCGTCGCCGAACGTGTCGCCCAGCTCGACATCGACCACCTGCAGCGGGAGTTCGCCCGTCAGGATGCCTTCCTGTATCTCGACAGCTTCCTGCCGCCCGACGCCGCCGCGAAGCTCGCCGACGCCGCGCGCGCGCTGCAGGCCGACATCAACCGCAATTACCTGCCCGGCCACAAGCAGGGCGGCAGCGTGAGCCGCCACACGATCGACGCGAAGGCGCCGTACATCGCCGAGCTGTATCGGTCGAAGGCGCTGATCGGCTTTCTGGAAAAGCTCACCCGCGACACGCTGCTGCCGTCGCCGGACGACGATCCGCACGCGTATGCGCTGTACTACTACACGAAGCCGGGTGACCACATCGGCTGGCACTACGATACGTCGTACTACGACGGCCGCCGCTACACGCTGCTGTTCGGCGTGATCGACGATTCGTCGTGCCGGCTCGACTACGAGCTGCACACCCGCAATCCGGCGGTTCCCGACGAACCCGGCTCGGCGCAGATCGCCGACGGCGGCATCGTGCTGTTCGACGGCGACAAGCTGCGCCACCGCGTGACGCCGCTCGGCCAGAACGAAATGCGCGTGACGCTCACGTTCGAATACGTGACCGACGCCGGCATGCGGCCGTGGAAGCGCTTCATCTCGAACATGAAGGACGCGATCGCGTACTTCGGTTTCCGTCAGGTATTCAAGCAGTTGGCGCCGCGCCGAACGACCGGTTCATGACGCGCGCGGGCATGATCCTGCTGTCCGTCGGGACAGTGCTGTTCGTTGCGCTGCTCGCGTGGCAGGGCGTCGGCGCGGTCGCGTCGACGTTCCTCGCGGCCGGCTGGGGGCTCGCGCTCGTCGCGGCGTTCCATCTGGTGCCGCTCGTGATCGACGCGGCCGCGATCGCGGTGATGTTCCGGCGCGGGCAGCCCGGCGCGACGCTGGGTGAAGCGCTGCGCGCGCGCTGGGCCGGCGAATCGGTGAACAGCCTGCTGCCGGCCGGGCAGATCGGCGGGCCGGTGCTGATGGTGCGCCACCTCGCGCAGCGCGGCGCGCAGCTGACGGACGCGGCGGCGGTCGTCACCGTCAGCACGACGATGCAGGCGCTCGCGCAGATGGCGTTCGCGCTGATCGGCATCGCCGCGTTCAGCGCGCATGCGACACACGATTCGGTCGCGCACCTGCGCACGCCCGCGCTGATCGCGACGGCGGTGCTCGGCGGCTGCGCCGCCCTGTTCTACGCCGCGCAGCGGCGGGGCCTGTTCGGCCGCGGCCTGCGGGTCGCGTCGAAGCTGCTCGGCCCGCGCGACTGGTCGTCGCTCGCGGCGCGCGCGGACGCGATCGACCAGGCGGTCGGCGCGCTGTACCGTGAACGCGGCAAGGTCGCGTCGACCTTCGCGATCAGCCTCGTCGGCTGGGTGGTCGGCACGGCGGAAGTGTGGCTCGCGCTGCATTTCCTCGGGCATCCGGTCAGCTGGCTCGACGCGCTGCTCCTCGAAAGCGTCGGCCAGGCGATCCGTGGCGCGGCGTTCGCGATCCCCGGCTCGCTCGGCGCGCAGGAAGGCGGCTATCTGCTGCTCGCGCCGTTGGTGGGCCTGCCGCCCGACGCGGCGCTCGCGCTGTCGCTCGCGAAGCGCGCGCGCGAACTCGCGCTCGGCCTGCCCGGCCTGCTCTACCTGCATTTCAGTGAACGAAACTGGCAGCGTCGCCGCGCGCCGCTGCCCTTGGCCGACTGATCGGACACGATTCGATCCGGCTGATCTTTGGTTGGAGAACTCATGCGAGCCATCATTCTTGCGGCGGGCCTCGGCCTGCGCCTGCAACAGCCTCCCGAGGCGCAATTCCCGAAATGCCTGCTGCGCTTCGACGACATGACGCTGCTCGAGCGCCATCTGCGCGTGCTCGAAGCCGCCGGCGTCGACGAAATCGTGCTGGCGCTGGGCTTCCAGTCCGGCAAGGTCGAGGCTGAACTCGCCCGTCTCGGCCGCCGCGCGGAGATCGTGCTGAACGACCGCTACGACCTCGGCAGCGTGCTGACCGTGCACACGGCCGCCGACGCGATGACCCGCGGCGGCGACGTGCTGCTGATGGACGCCGACGTGCTGTACGACGAAAGCATCCTGCACGCGCTGGTCGCGAACCCCGGCCAGCCGGTCGACCGCCTGCTGATCGACCGCGACTTCGAAAGCGGCGACGAGCCGGTGAAGCTGTGCCTGAAGAACGGCGTGCCGGTCGAGCTGCGCAAGCATCTCGCGGTCGATCTCGACTACGACACGATCGGCGAATCGGTCGGCTTCTTCCGCTTCACCGAGGACACCGCGCGCCGCCTCGCGACGATCGTCGCGGGCTACGTCGACAGCGGCCGCGCGAACATGCCGCACGAGGAGGCGGTGCGCGACCTGCTGCTCGAAGGCGGCCGCCACTTCGACGTCGCCGACGTGACGGGCGCGCCGTGGATCGAGATCGATTTCCCGAACGACGTCGCGCGCGCGGCACAGGACGTGCTGCCGCTGATCCAGCGCACGACCGCAGGAGCCGCACGATGAACGCCCGCGAACCGAACTTCACCGAATCGCGCAGCGCGCGGCTGCGCCGGATGCTCGTGTCCAGCGAGCTCGAATTCCTGATGGAAGCGCACAACGGCCTGTCGGCGCGGATCGTCCGCGAGGCCGGCTTCAAGGGGATCTGGGCCTCGGGCCTCGCGATCTCCGCGCAATTCGGCGTGCGCGACAACAACGAGGCGAGCTGGACCCAGGTCGTCGACGTGCTCGAATTCATGGCCGACGCGAGCGACCTGCCGATCCTGCTCGACGGCGACACCGGCTACGGCAACTTCAACAACGTGCGCCGCCTGGTGAAGAAGCTCGAGCAGCGCGGCATCGCCGGCGTGTGCATCGAGGACAAGCAGTTCCCGAAGACCAACAGCTTCATCGACGGCGAGCGCCAACCGCTCGCCGAGATCGACGAGTTCTGCGGCAAGATCAAGGCCGGCAAGGATTCGCAGGGCGACCCGGATTTCTCGATCGTCGCGCGCGTCGAGGCGCTGATCGCGGGCTGGGGGATGGACGAGGCGCTGCGCCGCGCGCATGCGTATGCGGACGCGGGCGCCGACGCGATCCTGATCCACAGCAAGCTGTCGCGTCCCGACGAGATCCTCGCGTTCACGCGCGAATGGGGCAATCGCGCGCCGCTCGTGATCGTGCCGACCAAGTACTACAGCACGCCGACCGACGTGTTCCGCCAGGCGGGCATCAGCACCGTGATCTGGGCGAACCACCTGATCCGCGCGGCGGCTTCGTCGATGCAGGCGGTCGCGCGCGAGATCCACGACAGCGAAACCCTCGTCAACGTCGAGGATCGCGTCGCGAGCGTCAACGAGATCTTCCGCCTGCAGGACGCCGCCGAATACTCGGCGGCCGAGCGCATCTACCTGTCGTCGTCGTCGCGCGCGTCGAACGCTGCGATCGTGCTCGCCGCGAGCCGCGGCAAGGGGCTCGAGGCCGTCACCGAGGACAGGCCCAAGGTGATGCTGCCGGTCGCCGGCAAGCCGCTGCTGCGCTGGCTCGTCGACGGCTTCAAGCAGCACGGCGTCAACGACATCACCGTGGTCGGCGGCTATCGCGCCGACGCGATCGACACGTCCGGCATCAAGCTCGTCGTCAACGAACGCTATGCGCAGACGGGCGAACTGGTGTCGCTCGCCTGTGCCGCCGCGCGCCTGACCGGCGACACCGTGATCTCGTACGGCGACCTGCTGTTCCGCAGCTACATCCTGCGCGACCTCGCGGAAAGCGAGGCGGAGTTCAGCGTCGTCGTCGATTCGTCGCAGACGCAGCCGTCCAACCAGAGCGTGCGCGATTTCGCGTTCTGCTCGGCTGCTGACGATCGCGGGCTGTTCGGCCAGAAGGTCTATCTGCAGCGCGTGTCGAGCGACGCGGCGAACGGCACGGCGAACGGCCGCTGGATCGGCCTCCTGAACGTGCGCGGCGCGGGCGTCGCCCGCCTGAACGCGATGCTGGCGACGCTCGGCGCGCGCGGCGATTTCGACACGCTCGACATCCCCGCGCTGCTGAACGCGCTGATCGACGCCGGCGAGAAGATCGAGGTGCAGTACGTGCACGGCCACTGGCGCGGCGTGAACGACCTCGACGATTTCCGCCGCGCGGGCGACTTCGCGCACGGCCAGACGCCGTTCTCCTCGCAGGACGCCGGCAACGGAGACGAGCAATGATCGAAGCCGCGCAATTCGTCGAAGCGGCCCGCGCGCGCGGGTTCGACTGGTATGCGGGCGTGCCCTGCTCGTATCTGACGCCGTTCATCAACTACGTGCTGCAGGACCCGACGCTGCATTACCTGTCGGCGGCCAACGAAGGCGACGCGGTCGCGCTGATCGCGGGCGCGACACTCGGCGGCAAGCGCGGCATCGCGATGATGCAGAACTCCGGCCTCGGCAACGCGGTGAGCCCGCTCACGTCGCTGACGTGGACGTTCCGCCTGCCGCAGCTTCTGATCGTCACGTGGCGCGGCCAGCCGGGCGTGCCCGACGAGCCGCAGCACGCGCTGATGGGCCCGATCACGCCGGCGATGCTCGACACGATGGAGATCCCGTGGGAGACCTTCCCGACCGATCCCGCCGACATCGGGCCGGCGCTCGACCGCGCGGTCGCGCACATGGACGAGACGGGCCGCCCGTATGCGCTCGTGATGCAGAAAGGCAGCGTCGCGCCGTATGAGCTGAAGCAGAACCCGGCCGACGCGCCGCGCCCGCATGTCGTCGCGCAATCGGTGCCGCGCGCCGCATCGGCCGACGCATGGCCGACGCGTCACGACGCGCTCGCGCGCGTGATCGCGCACACGCCGGCCGATTCGACCGTCGTGCTCGCATCCACCGGCTTCTGCGGCCGCGAGCTGTACGCGCTGGACGACCGCCCGAACCAGCTTTACATGGTCGGCTCGATGGGCTGCGTGACGACGCTCGCGCTCGGCCTCGCGCTTGCGCGGCCGGACCTGCACGTCGTCGCGCTCGACGGCGACGGCGCCGCGCTGATGCGGATGGGCGCGTTCGCGACGCTCGGCACCTACGGCCCGGCGAACCTCACCCACGTGCTGCTCGACAACGGCGCGCACGAGTCGACCGGCGGCCAGGCGACCGTGTCGCGGCACGTGTCGTTCGCGGGCGTCGCCGCTGCGTGCGGGTACGCGTTCGCGATCGAAGGCGACACGCTCGACGTGCTCGACGCGACGCTCGCGGCCGCGCGCGACGCCGCGCAGCCGGCCGGCGCGCGCTTCGTCGGCATCGCGACCCGCTGCGGCGTGCCGGACGGCCTGCCGCGCCCGACCGTCACGCCGGTCGAGGTCAAGACCCGCCTGATGCGGCACATCGGTGCCGCGCCCGAAGGAGTTTAATCATGCTGCTGCTCAACCCGGGCCCGGTGACGCTGACCGAACGCGTGCGCCGCAGCCTGCTGCAACCCGACCTGTGCCATCGCGAAAGCGAATTCTTCGATCTGCAGGACGAGGCGCGCGCGCGCCTCGTCGCCGCGTACGATCTCGATCCGGCGGACTGGGCCGCCGTGCTGATGACGGGCTCCGGCACGGCCGCCGTCGAAAGCATGATCGCGGCGCTCGTGCCGCGCGACGGCAAGCTGCTGGTGATCGAGAACGGCGTCTACGGCGAACGGATCACGCAGATCGCGACGCAATACGCGATCCCGCACGACGTGCTGAAGCACGACTGGATGGACGCGCCGGATATCGCGCAAGTGGCCGCGCGCCTCGACGCGGATCGCGACTTCACGCATGTCGCCGTGATCCATCATGAAACGACGACCGGCCGGCTGAACGACCTCGCCGCGATTGCCGCGGTGTGCCGCGCGCGCGGCGTGAAGATGCTGGTCGACGGCGTGAGCAGCTTCGGTGCGGAAGCGATCGACTTCGGCGGCATCGACGCGGTCGCGGCGACCGCGAACAAGTGCCTGCACGGCGTGCCGGGCGCGGCGTTCGTGATCGTGCGGCGCGCGGCGCTCGCGCTGGCGGCGAGCCGCACGTACTACCTCGATCTCGGCCGGCTCGCGAAACTGCAGGATCAGCGCAACACGCCGTTTACGCCGTCGGTGCACGCGTACTACGCGCTCGTCGAGGCGCTGCGCGAGTTCGACGAAGCGGGCGGCTGGCGCGCGCGTCATGCGCGCTACGCGGCGCTCGCCGAGCAGGCCCGCGCGGGGCTCGCCGCGCGCGGCATGCCGCTCGTGCTGCCGGACGGCGCGTCGTCGGTCGTGCTGCGCGCGTACCGGCTGCCGTCAGGCGTGTCGTACGAGCAGCTGCACGACGGCCTGAAAGCGCGCGGCTTCGTGATCTATGCCGGGCAAGGCGGGCTGTCGAAGGCGCTGTTCCGCATCTCGACGATGGGCGCGATCGAAGCGGCGGACATCGAGCGGCTGCTGGACGGGTTCGATGCGCTGATGCGGTAACTTGAATGGCAGCGGGCGACGCATTGCGCCGTCGCCCGTCTGTGGTTCGCTGCGGGCTGGCCATCGAGCAGTCACTCACAACGTAAGCATCTGGCACGCCCCGGGCCGAATCGTGTCGATTTGCTTATCCGCCATGCCGCGCGGCCCCAAGCTCGAGCCGGTTGTCGATCACGACGAGCCTCACCGGATCGGTCTTCTTCCACTGCGACTTCGGGATCACCAGCTGCCACTCGGCGTTCGCCTGA
>NZ_JGVW01000105.1 GCF_000687455.2 Burkholderia sp. lig30 | reverse complement strand
TTACTCGATGATCTTTGCGACGACGCCAGCGCCGACGGTACGGCCACCTTCACGGATGGCGAAGCGCAGGCCTTCTTCCATCGCGATCGGTGCAATCAGCTTCACCGTGATCGACACGTTGTCGCCCGGCATCACCATTTCCTTGTCCTTCGGCAGCTCGATCGAGCCCGTCACGTCCGTCGTACGGAAGTAGAACTGCGGACGGTAGTTGTTGAAGAACGGCGTGTGACGGCCGCCTTCGTCCTTGCTCAGCACGTACACTTCAGCCGTGAAGTGCGTGTGCGGCGTGATCGAACCCGGCTTCGCCAGAACCTGGCCACGCTCCACGTCTTCACGCTTCGTGCCGCGCAGCAGGATACCGACGTTGTCGCCTGCCTGACCTTGGTCCAGCAGCTTGCGGAACATTTCCACGCCCGTGCAGGTCGTCTTCACCGTCGGCTTGATACCGACGATTTCGATTTCTTCGCCGACCTTGACCACGCCACGCTCGACACGACCCGTCACCACCGTACCGCGGCCCGAGATCGAGAACACGTCTTCCACCGGCATCAGGAACGCACCGTCAACCGCGCGCTCCGGCGTCGGGATGTACGAGTCCAGCGCATCGGCCAGGTTCATGATCGCCACTTCACCCAGCTCGCCCGTGTCGCCTTCCAGCGCCAGCTTGGCCGAACCCTTGATGATCGGCGTGTCGTCGCCCGGGAAGTCGTACTTCGACAGAAGCTCGCGAACTTCCATCTCGACCAGCTCGAGCAGTTCAGCGTCGTCCACCATGTCGCACTTGTTCAGGAACACGATGATGTACGGAACGCCAACCTGACGTGCCAGCAGGATGTGCTCACGCGTCTGCGGCATCGGGCCGTCAGCTGCCGAGCAAACCAGGATCGCGCCGTCCATCTGTGCCGCGCCCGTGATCATGTTCTTCACGTAGTCAGCGTGGCCCGGGCAGTCGACGTGTGCGTAGTGGCGGTTCGCCGTTTCGTACTCGACGTGCGCGGTGTTGATCGTGATGCCGCGCGCCTTTTCTTCCGGCGCCGCGTCGATCTGGTCGTATGCCTTCGCTTCGCCGCCGAACTTCTTCGTCAGCACCGTCGTGATTGCTGCCGTCAGCGTCGTCTTGCCGTGGTCAACGTGACCAATCGTACCAACGTTCACGTGCGGCTTGGTCCGCTCAAATTT
>NZ_JGVW01000104.1 GCF_000687455.2 Burkholderia sp. lig30 | reverse complement strand
CCGAGCGCGCCGCGCGGCGCGGCGACCGTGCCGACGCCCTTGGCCTCGGCCGGCCACGTCGACGGGTCCCACTTCTCGACGTTGGCCGTCGAGGTGTCGCCGTTGCGGATGTTGTCGATGAGCCGCTGCCAGTCGTCCGCCATCATCTCCGCGCAGTATTCGGCTTCGAGCGAGCGCGCGAGCGTGCGGCCGATCGTGGTCGGCAGCAGCTGCTTCGCGCCGAGCGTGGTCTCGGGCAGACCGAGCAGCTTCGGCATGTCGCGGTTGACCGACACCAGCGCCGCGTCGACCTGCTCCTTGATGCGCGCGCCATGCGGGTTGCCCTGCTGCGCGTGCGCATAGCCGAGGATGTAGCGCGCGAGCGGGCCGACTTCCATCGCGTGGCCGCGCCAGCGCGGCGCCTTGACCCACGAGTATTTCGCGCTTTCGTCGACCGACTCGATCGCGGTGCGGGTGCCCTTGGTCTTCGGCCCGAGCTCGTAGTGCGGCTCCGTGACGCCGTCCCACGGGTGCAGCCCGCGGTCGTTGTCCGGGTACTGATACCAGGAGTGGGTGACGAACTCCTGCACCTGCTCCGGATCGCGCGGATCGACCGGCAGGATCGTGTTCCAGTCGCCGTTCAGGATCGCGCCGCCCGGCATCTGGTTGGTCGACGGATCGTAGTTGACGAGCGGATACGTGCCGTAGTCCATCACGTTGGTCGCCGAGAGCCCGCCGCCGTAGAGCCAGCCGCGCTGCTTGTAGATCGTGCCGATCGCCAGCAGGTCAGGCAGGTAGACGTTGCGGCAGAACTCGAGCGCCTCGTCGATGCGGGCCTTCACGAAGTTCAGGCGTTCCATGTTGATCGGCGCGCCGGCGGCGAGATCGCCGTCGATGTTGATCGCGCACGGGACGCCGCCGACCAGGTAGTTCGGGTGCGGGTTCTTGCCGCCGAAGATCGTGTGGATCTTGACCCATTCCTTCTGCAGGTCGAGCGCCTCCAGATAGTGGGTCACGGCCATCAGGTTGGCCTCGGGCGGCAGCAGGTAGGCCGGGTTGCCCCAGTAGCCGTTCATGAACGGTCCGAGCTGCCCGCTCTCGACGAATTTCCGCAGACGGGTCTGCACGTCGCGGAAGTAGCCGGGCGACGACAGCGGATGCGACGGCGAGATGCGCTGCTGCAGTTCCGACGTGAGCTTCGGGTCGGCCTTGAGCGCCGACACGACGTCGACCCAGTCGAGCGCGTGCAGGTGATAGAAGTGGACGACGTGATCGTGCACCTGCAGCGTCTTGGCCATGATCTCGCGGATCAGGTGCGCGTTCGGCGGAATGCGGATGCCGAGCGCATCCTCCACCGCGCGGACCGACGCGAGCGCGTGGCACCCGGTGCACACGCCGCAGATGCGTTCGACGAACGCCCACGCGTCGCGCGGGTCGCGGCCCTTGAGAATCACTTCGAGCCCGCGCCACATGGTGCCGGTGGACACCGCGTTGCGGATCACGTTGTTCGAATCGACGTTCACCTCGACCCGCATGTGGCCTTCGATGCGGGTCACGGGATCGACGACGATCCGGCGCCCGCTGTTGTCGAGCTGAAACCCTTGAGTGGAATATGCTGCCATGCTGACTGTTCCTGTGCGTGTGTGCGCTGCCCCGGATCGGGGCGAGCGGCTAGCGGGCGTTGCGGTCGTCCCGATCGTGTTTCGCGCTGGCGCGCTGGATCGCCGAGGCGGCGGCGTGGGCGACGGCTGCCGCGCCCAGCACGCCGGCCGCGGTGGCGCCGATCTTGTCGGCGTTCGCCTCGATGCCGAACTGGTTGATGTTGGTCAGGCGGTCGTAGAACGAGCCCTTGTCCCAGAAACCGTCCTCGGAGCAGCCGATGCAGCCGTGGCCCGCCTGGATCGGGAAGCTCGTGCCGCCGTTCCAGCGCACGGTCGAACACGCGTTGTAGGTGGTCGGCCCCTTGCAGCCGACCTTGTACAGGCAGTAGCCGCGGCGGGCCGCATCGTCGTCCCACGACTCGACGAACTGCCCCGCGTCGAAGTGCGGGCGGCGGTAGCACTTGTCGTGGATGCGCTGGCTGTAGAACATCTTGGGCCGGCCCTGGCGATCCAGTTCCGGTATCCGGTCGAACGTGAGCATGTAGGTGATCACGCCCGTCATCACCTCGGCGATCGGCGGGCATCCCGGCACCTTGATGATCGGCTTGTCGGTGATCACCTTGTGGATCGGCACCGCCTGCGTCGGGTTCGGCTTCGCGGCCTGCACGCAGCCCCACGACGCGCACGAGCCCCACGAGATCACCGCCTTCGCGTCCTTCGACACGCGGCGCAGCTGGTCGACGAACGGCTTGCCGCCGATGATGCAGCTCATCCCGTCCTGGTTGAGCGGCGGATTGCCTTCCACCGCGAGGATGTAGTTGCCCTTGTACTTCGTCATCACCTCTTCGAGGATCGCCTCGGCCTGGTGGCCGGCGGACGCCATCAGCAGATCGTCATAATCGAGCGAGATCATCGACAGCACGACGTCCTTCGCGAGCGGATGCGCGGAGCGGATGAACGATTCCGAGCAGCAGGTGCACTCGAGGCCGTGCAGCCACAGCACCGGGGTGCGCGGCTTGGTCTCCATCGCGTGGGCGATCTTCGGCATGAACGCCGGCCCGAGGCCGAGCGACGTTGCCGTCAACGAGCAGAACTTGAGGAAGCTGCGGCGCGAGATGCCCTGGCGTCGCATGACTTCGTAAAAGGTTTCAATCACGGTGTGGTTCCTTGATAGCCGTCCGGTTCGCGGCAACGGCGGGCGGTCGATGCCGGGCGAATGCCGGAGCCCCGGCTACAGCGTTAGTCCACCGCTTAAAAAACAAGAATCGTGCCAGGTGTGCATGAATCGGGTGCGGGCGCACTCGGGCTGCGCTATTGATCCGGATCAATAGGGAAAAATGCCGACCGGGAACGCGGCGGAATTTGCACGCCGCACGCGCTCAACTAGCTACGGCGCGTCCGGTTGAGCGACCAAACTGGCAACCGATTGACCAGCGCGGCGGCCCGTGGCCGGCACCGCGCGGCCGGCGGGCGTCGCCGCGTGAGCGCGCGCTTGCGCGCCCCGCGACAGCATGTCCCAGCGGCCGCCCCGCGCCGCGCGAATAAAAACGGGAACGAAAGTTGCTTGAAAGTGTGGGCTGCGGCGCGCGCCGGCATCGGCCGGGCGACGCGTCGCGGCGAGCCGTTTCCGCACTGCGGCACACTCGCGCCATGCGCGCGAGCCGCGGTGCGAGAGCGTGCGCCCGTTTCGACTACGACCACGACAAGATGGATTCTTCACTGCCCTCCCCGACCCGTGCGCTCCGGCGCCCGCCCTGCAACCGGCGCCAGTCGCTGCGCGATGTCCGCCCCGTCACCGGCCGCGTGCGCGCGCCGCACCGCGACGCGTCATGACGGCCCACGTTTCCGCGCAAGCGGCACCGGCGGCCGCCGGCGTGCGCGGCAAGCTCGTCGTCCTGTTCACGGCGCTCGCGGCGTTCAACCTCGCGGCCTGGGCATGGGCCGTCGCGATGTTCGGCGCGCATCCGGCGCTGATGGGGTCCTGCGTGCTGGCCTATACGTTCGGCCTGCGCCACGCAGTGGACGCCGATCACATCGCCGCGATCGACAACGTGACGCGCAAGCTGATGCACGAAGGCAAGCGTCCGGTGACGATCGGGCTGATGTTCTCGCTCGGCCACTCGTCGATCGTGATCCTCGCGTCGGCGGCCATTGCCGCGACGGCGGCCGGGCTGCGCGACCGGCTCGCGGCGTTCCACGACGTCGCCGGCATGATCGGCACGATCGTCTCGACGTCGTTCCTGTTCGCGATCGCGATCGCCAACCTGGTGACGCTGCATTCGGTCGTCCAGGCGCTGCGCCGCGTGCGGCGCGGCGAGCATCACGCCGATGCGCACGCCGACACGGGGCTGCCTCAGCACGGCTTGCTCGCGCGGCTGCTGCGCCCGGTGCTGCGCGTCGTCACGAAAAGCTGGCACATGTACGTGCTGGGATTCCTGTTCGGTCTCGGTTTCGACACCGCGACGGAAATCGGCGTGCTCGGCATCTCCGCGGCGAGCGCGGCGCACGACATGCCGATCTGGTCGATCATGGTGTTTCCGGTGCTGTTCACCGCCGGCATGACGCTGGTCGACACGGCCGACAGCGCGCTGATGCTCGGGGTCTACGGCTGGGCATTTCGCGAGCCGGTCCGCAAGCTGTACTACAACATCGGGATCACCGCGATGTCCGCGGCCGTCGCGCTGCTGATCGGCTGCATCGAAGGCCTCGGCCTGATCGGCGACAAGCTCGGCATGCAGGGGGCGCTGTGGGCGCGCCTCGACGATCTGAACGCGAACCTCGGTACGGTCGGATACGTTATCGTCGCGCTTTGCGCGGGAAGCTGGCTCGGCTTCGCCGCGCTCTACCGGTGGCGGCGCCGCGTCGGCTTTGCGACGCTCGCCGACCATGACCGCGGATAGCCGGCCCGCGAGCGATGGCGGCAGCGCGCGGCCGGCGCATCGGCGCGTGCGGCTGCGCCGCGATTTTTGAAGGAATTGCATCGTTGATGTCAGACAGAATGAGCCCCGCGTCCGGCGGCGTGCTCGGCATCCAGGCCGGCCCGGCGCTCAACACAGGTGCTGCGTGGGTCCTGCCCGCGCCCGGTGCGCGCAGGGTCGCGCATGCCGGGCAGGAACGTTTCGACCGGGTCAAGAACTCGGCTGCCTACCCGGCCGACGCGGTGAACGCGTGCCGCGCCGCGCTCGGGCTGCCGGCCGACGCGCGCCCCGCGCTGGTGGCGCGCGTCGATACCGGCAACGCGGCGGCGCCGTGCGTGGACGGCGTGCCGAACGTGCTCGTCGAACACGGGCTGTGCCATGCGGCCGCCGGCTATTACTGCTCGCCGTTCGACGAGGCCGCGATTCTTGTCGTCGACGGCCATCGGCTGGAACAGGGTTCGATTCACGCATCGCAGAGCCTGTGGGTCGGCCGTGGCGGGCGCATCGAGTTGCTGCGGCGTAGCGAGTCGTGCGGGATCGGCGCGCTGTACGAGGCGGTCACGCGGGCGATCGGCTTCGGCGCGCACGAGACCGGCAAGACGATGGGGCTGGCCCCGTACGGCGACGACGCGGCCGCCCCGGATCCGAGCGGGCGCTTCGACGGCCTCGACGTCGACTACCGCAGCCGCTGCGATGCCGACGGCACGCGCCTGTTCGACGCCCCGCCCTTGCCGGCCGACGAGGACGCGGCGCTGACGGCGCGCGCCGCGCTCGCGCGCGCGGCGCAACGCGAGTGCGAGCGCGCGATGCTGCACCTCGCGCGGGTCGCACGGGAGATGACGGGCATGCGTCACCTGTGTCTCGCCGGCGAGGTGTCGCTCAACGGGCGGGCCAACGATCTGGTGGCGCGCGAGGCCGGTTTCGACGCGGTCTTCGCCGGGCCGGCGGGGGGCGACTGCGGGACGGCGCTCGGCGCGGCGCTGTGGGGATATCACGGCGTCCTCGGCGAGCCGTTCCGGCCGGGGCCGTTCTCGCCGTATGGCGGCAGGCTTTACGACGATGCGGACATCGACGCGGCGCTGGCCGCGCTGCCGGATCGCGAGCGCTTTCGCGACACGCGCGGCACGGCCGACGAGCTGGCCGAGCGCGCCGCGCGGCTGCTGGCTGCCGGGCGGTGCGTCGCGCTGCACGCCGGACGGGCCGAGATGGGGCCGCGCGCGCTCGGCAACCGGTCGCTGCTGATGAGCCCCGCCCATGCGCACGCGCGCGACCGCATGAATCTGCAGGTGAAGCGTCGCGAGGCGTTCCGGCCGTTCGCGCCCTGCGTGCCGGCGGAAGACGCCGCGCGGTATTTCGAGCTGGACGCGCCGAGCCCGTACATGCTGCGCATCTGCGCGGTGCGGCCCGAATGGCGCGCGCGCCTTGCCGCCGTCACGCACGTCGACGGCACCGCGCGGCCGCAGACCGTCGCGCAGCCGGACAATCCGGGGCTCCACCGGCTGCTGCGGGCGTTCGAGCGCCACACCGGCATCGCGGTGCTGCTGAACACGTCGTTCAACGTCGCGGGCGAGCCGCTCGTCGAGTCGCCGGCCGACGCGCTGCGCGGGTTTGCGGGCAATGATGTCGATGCGCTGCTGATCGGGGGGCGGTTGCTCGAGAAATAGCCGCCTCGCAAAGCGGCCTCGCAACGGCCTGCCGGGCGTACGGCGGTGGCCGACGCGCGCATGGCCGTCGATTTCGTTCATACGTCAGGTGCGCCTGGCGACGCGCCCGCGTGTCGTTCGTCCCCCGGAAGCACCGGGTAGCCGGGCGGCCGGGCGGCCGGAAACGGAAATCCCTCCCGTGACATCCATCTCCATGAGCGGCCTTGAACCGCTCGCGCGCGACGACACGACGTCGTTCGCCACTCACCGGAGGATGTCAGATGAAAGCAATGGTCCACGCGGCGCTATGCGGCGCCCTTCTCGCGGCCGGTCCGCTCGCATGCGTGCAACAAGGCGGCCCGACCGACCCTCAGATCGCGGCGATCGTCGTGACTGCCAATCAGGTCGATATCGACGCGGGTCGGCTCGCGGAGTCGAAGACCCATAACCCGGACGTCCGGTCGTTTGCCGAGCGCATGGTCACGGACCACAGCGGCGTGAATCAGGCGGCAGTCGATCTCGTACACAAACTGGGCGTGACGCCCGAGGAAAACGCCACCAGCCTCGACCTCAAGAAAGGCGGGGACGACAACCTGCAGACGCTCGGAAAGCTCGACGGCGCGCGTTTCGACCGGGCCTACATCGACCACGAGGTCGCGTATCACGTCGCCGTGCTCGACGCGATCGACCATACGCTGATCCCTTCGGCCCGGAACGCGGAACTGAAAGCGTTGCTCGTCAAGGTCGAGCCGGCCTTTGTCGCGCATCTCGACCATGCGCGCCATCTGCAGGCGTCGTTCGGCGGCAAGCAGTGAAGCGGGCCGACGATGACCGGGCGGCGCGGCCGGAGATCGCCGGCCGCCCGGCCCGCTCCCGTTTCGGCGCACAATGGCCGAGTGCGGCCTGCGCGTGCATGATGCTGCTCGCGGCCGCCGGCGTGCCGGCTCCAGCGCGGGCCGACACGCACGTGATCGTCGTCGAGCAGATGCGTTTCACGCCGGCCGAGTTGACCGTGCGGCGCGGCGATCAGGTGCTGTGGGTCAATCGGGACCTGTTCCCGCACACCGCGACCGCGGCCGCGCATGCGTTCGACTCGGGCAGCATCGCGCCGCAGGCGTCGTGGCGCTATGTGGCGCGCGAGCGCGGCAGCTTTCCGTACGGGTGCGCGTTCCATCCGTCGATGCACGGGCGGCTGATCGTGCGCTGATGGGGGAGGACGAGCGATGACGGATTCTTTCGACACCTGCGCGCCGGCCGTCGACGGCAACGATCTCGACCTCGCGCGCCGTGTCGCGGCGGGCGATCCGGCCGCGTTCGAGGGAATGATGCGCCGCCACAACCGGCGCTTGTACCGGCTCGCGCGCGCGATCCTGCGCGACGACGCGGAGGCCGAGGACGCGCTTCAGGCGGTGTACCTGTCCGCATACCGGTCGATCGCGCGGTTCCGCGGCGACGCGACGCTCCTGACCTGGCTGTCCCGCCTGATGCTCAACGAATGTTTCGCGCGCGTGCGCCGCGCGAGGCGTCGATCGGATCTCGCGCCGACGCTCGACGTCGACGGCCAGCTCGACGAGGACGACATGATCGACATTTCATCCGATTCGCCGGAGCGCGCGGCTTCGCGCGCCGAACTGCGCGATCTTCTGGAACGCCGGATCGATGCGCTGCCGCCTGTGTTCCGCGTGGTTTTCGTGTTGCGCTCGGTCGAGGAGATGACGGTCGAGGAAACCGCGCACTGCCTCGCGCTGCCCGAGGCGACGGTTCGCAGCCGGCATCATCGCGCGCGGCGCATGCTGCGCGCGTCGCTCGCGCAGGATCTCGATCTCGCCGAGCGCGACGCGTTCGATTTTTGCGGCGCGCAGTGTGACCGCGTAGTCGCGCGGGTGCTGTCGCTGATTGCCGATCCTGCGTCATCCGCCAACGGGCGAAATCCCTGACGCCCGTCCGTTCGATGCCTGCCCGCCCCACCCCGTGAGCCTGGGCGGATCGCCGCTGCGCCCGCCCCCCAGGCGGATTTCCCGATCCGTCGATACCACCCGCATCTCGTCTGACAACACGCCGATATTTCGTGATATCGTCGTGCGAATCCGGCCACCCGCGCCGCTTGAATCGCAGCCGTACGAGCGTCATCCGCAGACATCGTATCGAGGAAACCGATCATGGCAGTCAGGGCGTTCCTGCTGGACTTCATCCTCGCCACCCCGCCATCCGGCAACCACTACGTGACGGCAGCGCTGCGCCCGTCATTGCTCTCCACCCTGTTCGAAGACATCCGGCCGATGGTCCTGTCCGGCGTCGCGAGCCTGTTCGTCGCGGCGGTCGCATTGTTGCGGCTGCAACAGACCTGGGCGTTCGTCTGGGTGCTGGCCGAACTCGGGCTCGTCGGCGGACGGCTCGGCATCGCTCGCGCGTACGTCGCGCAGCGCGACGCTGGCGAAGACCACCCGGAACGCTGGGCGATGCGCTACGCGCCCGTGTCGCTTGCCGCGTGCTTCCTGCTCGGCCTCGGGGCGATGGGGTGTGTGGATTCCGTGGACGTCGAGCTCGGCACGCTGTCGGTGATGGTCGCGGGCGGCGTGTTCGGCGGGATCGCGTCGCGCAACGCCGCGCTGCCGCGGCTCGCGATGACGCAAATCGCGCTCGGCGTGCTGCCGATCGGCGTGGGCGCGCTGCTGTCCCCGCGTCTCGGCGCTTCGATCCTGCTGCCGCCGCTCGCGATCTATCTCGCGGCGATGCGCACGGTCGTCCAGCGTCACTACAAGGTGCTCGTCGCGTTGATGGCGGCCCGGCAGCGCAACGCGGAGCTCGTCGCGCGCTTCGACGCCGCGCTGACCCACATGCCGCACGGCCTGTGCATGATCGACGCGGAAAGCCGCGTGATCGTCGCGAACCGCCGTACCGCGCAGCTGTTCGGCTCGCCCCGCGAGATCGCGCTCAACGCGCCGTTCCCGGACGCCATCGCGGGCCTCGCGGCCGGCTGCGCCGCCGAACCGGGGCCGGCCGAGATCGGTGCGCGGTGCCGCGCCTGGCTCGGCCCCGAACCGGCGCCGCTGGACGTCACGCTCGCCGACGGGCGGCAGCTGGAAATGACGCGCCATCACGTGCCGGACGGCAGCGCGGTGATCATCGTCGAGGACGTGACGGTGCGCCGCCGCGCGGAGCAGGACATCCGCCATCTCGCGGGGCACGATCCGCTGACCGGGCTGCCGAACCGGCACGAACTGCGCACGGAGCTGACGCGCCTGCTGGCGCGGCACCCGAACCGGCGCGGCACGGCCGTGGCCGTCATGTATCTCGACCTCGACGGATTCAAGGCGATCAACGACCGCTTCGGCCATTACGCCGGCGACGACGTGCTGACCCAGGTCGCCGCCCGTCTCGCCAAGACGCTGCTGCACGGCGAACTGGCGACGCGCGTGGGCGGCGACGAATTCGTGGTCGTGATCCCGGAATCGAGCGCGCACGCCTGCGCGATCCTCGCGGCGCTGATCATCCGGCAGATCTCGGCGCCCTATGCGCTGTCGATCGGCGGGACGGTCACGCTCGGCGTCAGCATCGGCATCGCGCTCGCCGGCGCAGGCGATACGCCGGATGATCTGCTCAGGCAGGCCGACAACGCGCTGTACGAGGCCAAGTCGGGCGGCAAGGGCGTGTTCCGTTTCTATTCGAACGACAGGAAGAACGGCGCGCGCCTGGCGGCCGGCGCGCGTTGACCGGCGGGCCGGGGCGTCCGGCATCCCGTGCCGGGCCAGCGCGGGCCGGCGCGACGCGTGCGGGAACCGGCGTTTCATCCGTGTAACGTACCGGCCCCGTTCCCGATGTCACGTTACATGTTCCGTAACATCGGCGCGGCGTGGCTGCGAAATTAAACGCATATTGGCTGGAGAAGCGGGCAAAAGGCGGCAAATGAAATCCTGGCACCGTTGTTGCTGATAACGGGGCAACCACGTGCCAGGAGCGCAACATGGATATCCTCGAAGTCGTAAGCGCGGGCCAACCGATCGACGATCTGGACGTGATCGACGGCGCATCGCTGATCACCAGCCTGATATCCGGGCGCCGCCCTGCCCGTCGGGACGCGGCCCCCGTGCAGAATCCGCCGCTGTCGCTGTACGGCGCCTACCGCCAGGGCATCCTCGATCACCCGGAGCGCCGCGGGAATCCGTATCGCGCGGGCAGCCGCCTGTGGGCGATCTGGGAAGAGGGCCGTATCGAGGCTGAAACACAGCGCGCATGACGCGCCGCGCGCGGCCGGCCTTCGCGCCGCCGCGCGCCTGACAGTGCGCGTTGTCGCTGGCCCGCCGTGCGCGAGCGCCGCATGCGGGCCGGCCTGCCGCCGCTCGCGCGCGGGCGCGGATTCCCGATAAGATGGCGCATGCTCCGCTCGTCGCCGAGGGCGCCATGACCGATACGTCCCACACCGGAAATCCGATCCACTGCGAGATCGATCTCGATGCCGAGGGGAAAGCGGCCGGCTTTCTGCGGCTGCCCTATTCGGTGCACCGTTCGGCCTACGGCTGGCTGCCGATCCCGATCGCGTCGATCCGCCACGGCGACGGGCCGGTCGCGCTCGTGATGGCCGGCAATCATGGCGACGAATACGAAGGCCAGATCATCGTGTCGCAACTGATGCGCGAGATCGAGCCGGACGTGGTGAGCGGGCAATTGATCCTGCTGCCGATGGCGAACTTTCCGGCGGCGGACGCCGGGCTGCGCGTGTCGCCGCTCGACGGCGGCAACCTGAACCGCAGCTTCCCGGGCGATCCGGCCGGCTCGCCGACCGCGACGATCGCCGATTACATCGAGCACGCGCTGCTGTCGCGCGCGCAGTATCTGGTCGACCTGCACTCGGGCGGCAGCTCGCTCCTCTATCACGGCGGCAACATGCTGGCGATCGATCCGCTCGATGCCGGCGAGGCGGCCCGCCTCAACGCGCTGCTGGTCGCGTTCGGCCTGCCGAATGCGCTGCTGCACGCGCCGAACCCGGTGCACTCGGCGTCGGCGGCGCGCCGCCAGGGCGCGATCTCGATCGTGACGGAACTGGGCGGCGCCGGCATGTCGAATCCGGCGCTGATCCGGCTCGGCCGTCACGGCCTGCTGCACTTCCTCGGCTTCATCGGCCTGCTGCACGGCCCGCTCGTGCCGGCCGCGCCGCCCGCCGTCACGCGGTTCATGCGCGTGGGCGGCGACCATCACTTCGTCTACGCCTACGAGCGCGGGCTTTACGAGCCGCTCGCCGAACTCGGCGAGCGGGTGCGCGCGGGGCAGCCCGCCGCGCGGATCCATTTTCCCGACACGCCGCTGCGCGAGCCGGCGCTGCTGCGCTTCGCGGGCGACGGCGAGGTCGTCTGCAAGCGCGTGCCGGCGCAGGTGCAGCGCGGCGACTGCGTGTTCCAGCTTGCCGAGCCGGCCGCCGCGCCCGCGTGACGCGGGCGCGCGCCGACGCGCGGCGTTCAGGCCGGCAGCGCCGCGCCCTGCCGGTCCAGCTCGGCGATATGCGCATGGATCGCCGGAATCAATGCGCGGCCGTACTCGATCGCGTCGTCGAGCGGATCGAAGCCGCGCATCAGGAAGGTCGTCACGCCGAGGCGGTAATACGCGCCGAGCGCCGATGCGATCTGCGCCGGCGTGCCGACCAGCGCGGTCGAGTTCCAGCGCGCGCCCGTCAGGTTCGCCACCCCCATCCACAACCGGTCGTCGAGCACGTCGCCTTGCGCGGCGGCGGCCATCAGGCGCTGCGAGCCGGCGTTCTGCGGCGCGTGGCCGTCGATCGGCTGGCCGTTCGCAAGCCGCGTTGCCCGCACCCGCGCCCGAATCGCTTCCGCCTTCGCCCACGCGGCGCCTTCCGTGTCCGCGACGATCGGCCGGAACGACACGCTGATGCGCGGCGCGCGCCCGTGCGGCGCGGCGGCCGCGCGCACGCGCGCGATCTGCTCGCGCACCGATGCGAGCGGCTCGCCCCACGTCATGTAGACGTCCGCGTGCCGGCCGGCGACGGCCAGCGCCGCCGCCGACGAGCCGCCGAAGTAGATCGGCACGTGCGGCGCCTGCGTGCCCTTGACGAGCGGCGACGCGCCGCGCAGCCGGTAGAACTCGCCGTCGTGATCGACCGGCGTGTCCGCGCGCCAGATCCGCTTCAGCACGTCGAGGTATTCGTCGGTGCGCCGGTAGCGCGCGTCGTGCGGCAGGAAATCGCCATCACGCTGCAGGTCGGCGTCGTCGCCGCCGGACACGATGTTGATCGCGAGCCGCCCGCCGGAAAACACGTCGAGCGTCGCGATCTGCCGCGCGGCGGCCGACGGTGCGATGACGCCCGGCCGGTGCGCGTGCAGGAGGCGGATACGCTCGGTCGCGGCGGTCGCACACGCGGCGACGACGACGCCGTCCGCCGCGTTGCTGAAATGGCCGACCAGGATCTGGTCGAAGCCGGCGGCTTCATGCGCGTGCGCGAAGCGCCGCACGTAGTCGGGCTGGACGGCAGCGCCGCCGGGCACGTCGACCTCCGCGCCGGGTGTCGCGGTGATCATGCCGATGATGTCGACTGGCATGTCGGGATGTCCTTCAGGGTTCGGGTGGAGGCCGGCACGCGTCGCGCGGCCGCCCGGCGGGCGGGCCGCGCGCCGCTCAACGGGCTGCGCCGCTCAACGGGCCGCGGCGGTCTTCTGCGCGGGGGCGGCGAACGCGCCGGCGTACGAGCGGTCGAGCAGCTTCGCGGTATCGAACGGGGCCGGGATCACGCCGGCCTTGTGCAGAAAGTCGGCGGTGTTCTGCGCGTCCTTCGCGGCGGTGTCGTCGATCGGGCCGACGCGCTGGTGCGCGTTGTTGAGCCAGCGATAGGCGACGTCCGGCTCGAGCTTCGCGCGCGTCGCCCACAGGTCCGCGTATTCGCGCGGATGGCTGTCGACCCACTGGCGCGCGGCAACGACGCGGCGCAGGAAATCGGCGATCTCCGCGCGCCGGGCCGTGGCGGCCTGCTCGTTGGCGGCGACGAAGCTGAGCGCCGGCATCAGGCCTTGCGCGGTGACGACGGGCCGCGCGCCCTGCCGAAGCGCCAGCGTGCTGACGAACGGCTCCCACAGCGACACCGCGTCGACCGAGCCGTTCGCGAGCGCGTTGGTCGCGTCGATCGGCATCAGGTACGCGTACTTGACCGAGTCGGCGCGCAGGCCCGCGTGCTCGAGCGCGCGCAGCACCAGCTGCTGGCTCCACGCGCCGCGCCACACGGCGATCGTCTTGCCTTGCAGGTCGGCGACCGTGCGCACCGGCGAATGCTTCGGCACGAGGATCGCGACGCCGTCGAGACTCTGCCGCGACACCGCGACGACCTTGACCGGCGCACCGCGCGCGGCGAGCGTCAGCAGCGGGGAATCGCCGAGAAAGCCGATGTCGATCGCGTTGCCGTTCAGGCTCTCGGCGACCGGGGCCGCGGCCTGGAAGTGCTTCCACTCGATCGTGTAAGGCAGATCCTTGAGGACGCCTGACGCCTCCATCGACGCCTGGATGTTGAAGTAGTTCTGCTCACCGACGCGCAGCGTGACGGTGTCTTTCGCGATGCCTTGCTGCGCGGCGAGCGCAAGCACAAGCGTCGTGACGATTCGGCTCAGCAACGTGATCTCCCCGAGTAGTTGGACGGATGGCCGGGCGGGCGCCGATGTCGCGCCCGCTTGCCGCCTCGAACGGCGGACCGGGCGGCACGCATCCGGGAAAGAAGACGATACGGCAGCGATCGTCATAAGACAAACGCAATATCCTGATAAGAAAAGATGCAAATCTTTTATGTCTGCCGGGTCGTCGCGGGCGCGGCGTAAGTGTTTTTTCCTACCCGGCCGGCGGGCGCTTTCGGCTATCATCGGCATCACGGTCACGTGGGCGAGACACTATCAGCGTGCCCTCGACCTTCCGGTACCCCGGCAAAACAAATGATTGAACCCTCTGGCACGCGTCCGGAAGGCGGCGCGCGCGACCCCGACGCGAACCCGGCTGCCGCGACTTCGTCCGCCCTGTCCTCCGCCGAGCCCCACGCCGTTGCCGCCGGGCATCGGTCACTGCCGCGCTTTCCGCAGCGCATTCTCGTGGTCGACGACGATCCGTCGATGCTCGACCTGTATTGCCGCGTCCTGACGAACGGCGATCCGGACAGGCGCGCGCCGCGTGCGCGTCCCGACGCGCCCGGCGCCCGCCACAAGGCTGCGGACGGCCGGCACGAGAAGGCCCCGCTCAAGTTCGTCGTCGATACCGCATCCGACGGCGAGACGGCGTTCGAGCTGGTCAGCGAGGCGGCCGTCAATCGCGCCGCCTACATCATGGCGTTTCTCGACGTGCGCCTGCCCGGCGGATGGGACGGCGTCGAGACGGCGCGGCGGCTCTGGCAGGTCGATCCGGATCTGCAGATCGTGTTCTGCGCGCCGCACAAGGATTACACGTGGGCACAGATGGTCGAGCGCGCGGGGCGCACGGATCGCTTCGTGGTGCTGTGCGCGCCGTTCCACCCGGCCGAGGTGCGCCAGCTCGCGGTCGCGTTCAGCAAGCGGGTGCGGCTGCGCGGCGAGGAGCAGCGGCGTGCCGCGATGCTGATGCGGAACCTCTCCGACGAAAGCCCGACGGTCCTTTACGCGCTCGACGCGTCCGCGCGGCGCACGCAGTCGATGCTCGAAGGGACGCGCGAAGCGCTCATGATCGTCGATCGGGCGGGCACGCTCACCCACATCAGCGGCGCGGCGGCCGATCTGCTCGGCATCCGCGGTGGCGACGCGACCGGGGCGAACGTGCGCCGCGCATTGCCTGAGACCGGCATCGCGGACGTCTGCGACGCCGCGTTCGCCGCCGGCGCGGGCACGGCCGCGCTCGAGCTGCCGGGCATGCCCGGGCACTGGGTCGAGCTCGTCGCGCAGCGCTGCGGCGCCGAGGCGATCGTGTTCCTGCGCGACACCGGCGCGGCCCACGCCATCGCGGCGGCCGGGCACGATGCGCTGACAGGCCTGCCGGACCGGGTGAGCGCGATGCGCCGGCTCGGCGCCGCGCTGGCGCAGGCGCGGCACGACGGCGGGACGCTCGCCGTGATCCTGCTCGACGTCGACCGGTTCCGCGAAATCACCGAGCTGGTCGGCTACGCCGGCGCCGACGAAGTGCTCGCGCAACTCGGGCGGCGCGTCGCGTCGTTTTCGGCCGAAGGGCACTACGTCGGCCACGCGGGCGGCGCGGAGTTCGTCGGCATCCTGTCGGACTCGGCGGCAGCCAATCCGATGCCGGTCGCCGGAAGCTGGCTGCGCGCGCTGACGGAGCCGCTCCAGGCCGCGGGCGAGTGGTTTCACCTGAGCGCGAGCGTCGGCATCGCGCAGTTCCCGCGCGACGGCATCGACGAGAGCGAGCTGCTGCGCAAGGCCGCCGCCGCGATGGCCGAGGCGAAGGCGACGGGCGGCGGCGCGGTCCGGCTGTACGACAGCGATCTGACGAGCAGCCGCCACGCGAAGGTGCGGCTCCGCCACGAGATGGATCAGGCGCTGGCCGGCGACGAATTCGAATTGTTCTACCAGCCGCAGGTCTGCCTGCGGGAAGGCCGTGCGCGCGGCGCGGAGGCCTTGTTGCGATGGCGTCATGCGTCATGGGGGCTGCTCGCACCCGCCGATTTCATCGCGATCGCCGAGGAATCGCCGCTGATCGCCCGGATCGACGCGTGGGTGGTCGATCGCGCGTGCCGCCAGCTTGCCGCATGGCAGCGCGACGGCACGGTCGCGAGCGATTTCGTCGTCGCGCTGAACCTGTCGCTCAGGCAGTTGACCGACAGCGACCTGGTCGACAGGATCGCGGCCGCGATCGATCGCTACGGGCTCGATGCGCGCCAGCTCGAAATCGAAGTGACGGAAGCGACGATGATCCGTCATTACGAGGCGGCCACGCATGCGCTGTCCGCGCTCAAGGCGCTTGGCGCGCACGTCGCGCTCGACCATTTCGGCGCGGAAAAATCGAATCTCGACTATGTCAGGCACATTCCGCTGGACACGCTGAAGATCGACCGGTCGCTGATCCGCGGGATGGGCCACGACGCGCAGGCGATGCTGCGCGTCGATGCGATCGTGAAGCTGGCCCGGGCGCTGTCGTTGCGCGTCGTCGCCGAAGGCGTCGAAAGCGGGAAGCAGCGCGACTTTCTCGCGGACATCGGATGCGATGCCGCACAGGGCTATCTGATCAGCCGCCCGCTGGCGGCGAATGCGTTCGCGCGCTTCATTCGCGCGGGCTAGGCACGGCCGGTCAGGCACGTTCTCCTGTTTTCCTGAACATTCGTTCGTGGGGTTGGCCGCCGGACGGGCCGGCCGCCGCGTCATGCTCGTCGCGCTCTGCCCTTCTGGCGGCCAGCGCAAGCCCGTCTCGCTGTCAAGCCGCCTTCCCTCTGCTCCGGTCAAGCGAGGAACCCCTCGAAATACCTGCCCAAGCAGCTGATTCAGATCAAGCGGGAAAGACAATCGTCAGATAAGAATGGGGACGGCCCGGCGTACCGACGCGCGACTTGCCTCGTGCGCCCTCCGGATGCCGCCCCGCCCCGCTGCGCCACGCAGCGGCGCCCTGTTTTCCCGAAGGATTCCGAGGATGTCCATGCGCTCCCCCGCGCTCCCCGCCCGCTTGCGCGCCCCCGCCGGCATCGCCGTCGCGCGGGCCGCGCGTCTTGCCGTGGCGCTGGCATGTAGCGCACTGCTGTCGGGATGCCTGTCGCTCGCGCCGCACTACACGCGCCCCGCACTGCCCGTGCCGGCCGCGTATCCCGGCGGCGACGCGGACAACGCGTCGGCCGCACCTGCGCCGCTCGACTGGCAGACCTATTTCGCCGACCCGCGGCTGCGCGCGCTGATCGGCCAGGCGCTCGCCAACAACCGCGACCTGCGCGCGGCGGTCGCGCGCGTCGATCAGGCCCGCGCCGCGTACGGCGTGCGCCGTGCCGATCAATGGCCGACGATCAACGCCGGCGCCGCCTACGTGCGGTTCCGCACGCCCGGCGGCCTGCTGACGCCGAGCCCGCTCGACGGGCAGGCCTTCGACGTGCAGCTTGCGGAAACCCAATGGGAGATCGACTTCTGGGGGCGCGTGCGCAGCCTGAAGGACGCGGCGCTCGAACGCTATCTGGCCAGCGACGCAGCGCGCCGCGCGACCACGCTCAGCCTCGTCACGCAGGTCGCGGACGCCTACCTGACCCTGTGCGCGCTCGACGAGCGAATCGCGTTGACCCGCGAGACGATCGACAGCCGTCGCGAGTCGCTGCGGATTTTCCGGCGGCGCTACCAGGAAGGCGCGATCTCGCGCCTCGACCTGACGCAGTCGGAGATCCTGCTGCAGCAGGCCGAATCGCTCGGCGCGCAGCTCGGCCAGGCGCGTGCAGCCGCCGCCGACGCGCTGACGCTGCTGGTCGGCGCGGCCCCCGACCTGCCCGCCGCGCCGCTCACGCTGGACGACGCGGCCGTGACGCCGACGTTCGCGCCCGGGCTGCCGTCCGCGCTGCTCGAAAACCGGCCGGACGTGATCGCGGCCGAACACCAGCTGCGCGCGGCGCACGCGAACATCGGCGCGGCGCGCGCGGCCTTCTTCCCGCGCATCTCGCTGACGAGCGCGATCGGTTCGGGCAGCAGCGAGCTGCACAACCTGTTCGCGGCCGGCACCGGCACGTGGAACGTCGTGCCGACCCTCGCGATGCCGATCTTCGACGCGGGGCGCAACCGCGCGAATCTCGCATCGTCGAAGGCGCAGCGCGACGAGGCGGTCGCGCAATACGAAAAGACCGTGCAGGGTGCGTTCCGCGACGTCTCCGACGCGCTGGCCGCGCGCTACTGGCTCGCCGAGCAGGTCCGCATCGAGCGCGACACGCTCGCGTCGCAGGCCGACCGCGCGCGGCTCGCTAAACTGCGCTACGACAGCGGCGCGACGCGCTTTCTCGAAGTGCTCGATGCGCAGCGCGACCTGCTGAATGCCCAGCAACAGCTCGTCCAGACCCGCCGCGCGTTGCTGTCGAGCCGCGTCGCGCTGTTCGGCGCGCTCGGCGGCGCCACGCCGGCACCCCCCGGGGATGCCGCCGCTCCCCTGGCTCACGATTCGACCGATTCAGGCTCCACACAATGAAAATGCCCACCCGCCAACAACTGATCGGGATCGGCGCGGCCGCGCTCGCGGTCTTCGCCGTCTACTATGGCTGGGCGCGCTGGCGCGACGGCCACGCGGACGCGGGGCTCGTGAGCGGCAACGGCCGCATCGAGGCGACCGAGATCGACGTCGCGACCAAGCTCCCGGGGCGCGTCAGCGCGATGCTGGTGGACGAAGGCGATTTCGTGAAGGCCGGCCAGCCGCTCGCGAAAATGGACGTCGTCGTGCTGCAGGCGCAGATCGACGAGGCGCGCGCGAAGCAGCAGCAGGCGCTGAGCACGGCGGCCAGCGTCGACGCGCAGGTCGCGCAGCGCAAGAGCGACAAGGCGGCGGCCGTGGCCGCGGTCGTGCAGCGCGAAAGCGAGCTGGATGCCGCCGAGCGGCGGCTCGCGCGTTCCGAGACGCTGTCGCGCGAAGGCGCGTCGTCGATGCAGGAACTGGACGACGACCGCGCCCGCGCGCGCAGCGCGCAAGCGACCGTGCAGGCCGCGCGGGCGCAGGTCGAGGCCGCGCAGGCCGCGATCGACGCGACCCAGGCGCAGCTCGTCGCCGCCCGTTCGGCCGTCACGGCCGCGCAGGCGACCGTCGCGCGCGTGCAGGCCGACATCTCGGACAGCGAGCTGACCTCGCCGCGCGACGGCCGGGTCCAGTATCGCGTCGCGGAGGCCGGCGAGGTGCTGCCCGCGGGCGGCAAGGTGATGAACGTCGTCGATCTGTCCGACGTCTACATGACGTTCTTCCTGCCGGAAACGGTCGTCGGCCGGGTGCCGCTCGGCGCCGACGTGCGCATCGTGCTCGACGCGGCGCCGCAGTACGTGATCCCGGCGAAGGTGTCGTTCGTGTCGAGCACCGCGCAGTTCACGCCGAAGACGGTCGAGACCGCCAGCGAGCGGCAGAAGCTGATGTTCCGCGTGAAGGCGCGCATCGACCGCGACCTGCTGCAGCGGCATCTGAAGCTCGTCAAGACCGGCCTGCCGGGCGTCGCGTGGCTCAAGGTCGATCCGGCCGCGGCGTGGCCCGCGCGGCTCGCGGTCAAGGTGACGCAGTGACGATCGCGCAAGACGACACCGGCCGCGCGATGCGCCCGCCGCACGCGGCCGCGACGGCAAGCGTCGCGCGGCTGTCGGGCGTCACGATGCGCTACGGCGCGACCTGCGCGCTCGACGACGTGACGCTCGACATCCCCGCCGGGCGCATGGTCGGGCTGATCGGCCCGGACGGCGTCGGCAAGTCCACCCTGCTCGCGCTCGCGTCGGGCGCGCGCGCGATCCAGCAAGGCCAGGTGATCGCGCTCGACGGCGACATGGCGTCGCGCGCGCACCGCGACCGCGTGTGCAGCCGGATCGCCTACATGCCGCAGGGGCTCGGCAAGAACCTGTACGCGACGCTGTCGGTGGAGGAGAACCTGCAGTTCTTCGCGCGGCTGTTCGGCCACGACGCGGCCGAGCGGCGGCGGCGCATCGACACCCTGACGCGCAGCACCGGCCTCGATCCGTTTCTGGACCGGCCGGCCGGCAAGCTGTCGGGCGGCATGAAACAGAAGCTCGGGCTGTGCTGCGCGCTGATCCACGATCCCGACCTGCTGATCCTCGACGAGCCGACCACCGGCGTCGATCCGCTCGCCCGCGCGCAGTTCTGGGACCTGATCGGCAGCATCCGCGCGGCCCGCCCGTCGATGAGCGTGCTGGTCGCCACCGCCTACATGGACGAGGCGCAGCGCTTCGACTGGCTGATCGCGATGGATGGCGGCCGCGTGCTGGCGACCGGCACGCCCGCCGAGCTGCTCGCGCGCACCGGCTGCGACACGCTGGAATCCGCGTTCATCGCGCTCCTGCCCGACGACCGGCGGCGCGGCTACGAACCGGTGCGGATCACGCCGCTGCAGGCCGACGCGTCGGCCGGCTACGCGATCGAGGCGCACGACTTGACGATGCGCTTCGGCGATTTCGTCGCGGTCGACCACGTGAGCTTCCGGATCCGCGGCGGCGAGATCTTCGGGTTTCTCGGCTCGAACGGCTGCGGCAAGTCCACCACCATGAAAATGCTCACCGGGCTGCTGCCGGCGTCCGAAGGCAGCGCGCAGCTGTTCGGCCAGCCGGTGGCCGCCGACGACATCAACACCCGCCGCCGGGTCGGGTACATGTCGCAGGGCTTTTCGCTGTACGGCGAACTGACCGTGCAGCAGAACCTCGTGCTGCACGCGCGCCTGTTCGGCGTGCCGGAGGCGGAGATCCCCGCGCGGGTGGCCGAGATGGCCGGGCGCTTCGGCCTGACCGATGCGCTCGACGCGCTGCCGGAGCGCCTGCCGCTCGGCATGCGGCAGCGGCTGTCGCTGGCCGTCGCGATGGTGCACAAGCCGGAGCTGCTGATTCTCGACGAGCCGACGTCCGGCGTGGACCCGGTCGCGCGCGACGACTTCTGGCGCCTGATGATCGAGCTGGCGCGCCGCGACCGCGTGACGATCTTCATCTCGACGCATTTCATGAACGAGGCGGAGCGCTGCGACCGGATCTCGCTGATGCACGCCGGCCGCGTGCTCGCGAGCGACGCGCCCGCCGAGCTGGTGCGGCAGCGCGGCGCGCGCACGCTCGAGGAAGCGTTCATCGGCTATCTCGTCGACGCTCAGGGCGCGAGCGACGCGCCGCCCGCGGCGTCCGGCGGCGCGTGGCTCGGCGACACGGCCGCGAGCACCGGCCCTGCCCCCCGCCCCGGCCGACGCGCGCCGCGCTTCAGTCTCGCGCGCGCCGGCAGCTACATGTGGCGCGAGCTCCTCGAGCTGCGCCGCGACCCGGTGCGGGCCACGCTCGCGCTGCTCGGCTCGCTCGTGCTGATGTGCGTCAACAGCATCGGCATCAGCCTCGACGTCGACCACCTCACGTTCGCGGTGCTCGACCGCGACCAGACGATCCTGAGCCAGAATTACACGCAGAACATCGCCGGCTCGCGCTACTTCGTCGAGCGCGCGCCGCTGTCCGGCTACGACGAGCTCGACCGCCGGATGCGCAGCGGCCAGCTGTCGCTCGCGATCGAGATCCCGCCGGATTTCGCGCGGGACGTCGCGCGCGGGCAGCGCGTGCAGGTCGGCATGTGGATCGACGGCGCGATGCCGATGCGCGCGGAAACGATCCGCGGCTACGTCGCCGGGATGCACGAGAACTGGCTGCGCGACCAGGCCAGGCGGCGGCTCGGCGCGACGCTCGCGTCGCCGGTCGACATCGAGATCCGCTACCGCTACAACCCGGACGTGAAGAGCCTGCCCGCGATGATCCCGGCGATCATGCCGATGCTGCTGCTGATGCTGCCCGCGATGCTGACGGCGCTCGCCGTCGTGCGCGAGCGCGAGCTCGGCTCGATCGTCAACCTGTACGTGACGCCGGTGACGCGAACCGAATTCCTGATCGGCAAGCAGGCGCCGTACATCGTGCTCGCGATGCTGAACTTCCTGCTGATGGTCGTGCTCGCCGATCTCGCGTTCGGCGTGCGGATCAAGGGCAGCTTCCTGACGCTGCTGACCGCGGTGCTGATCTTCAACGTCGTGGCGACCGGCATCGGGCTGCTCGCGTCCACCTTCACGCGCAGCCAGATCGCCGCGATCTTCATGACGATCATCGGCACGATGGTCCCGGTCGTGCAGTTCTCGGGGCTGCTCACGCCGCTGTCGTCGCTCGAAGGCAGCGGCAAGTGGATCGGCACGATCTATCCGGCCACCTACATGCTCGCGATCAGCCGCGGCGTGTACAACAAGGCGCTCGGCTTCGCCGATCTGTCGTCGCAGTTCTGGCCGATGCTCGCGTCGGTGCCGGTCATCCTGATCGCGACCGTCGCGATGCTCAGAAAGCAGGAAACCTGACATGCAGCGTCTGATGACCATCTACCGGCTCGGCGTCAAGGAACTGTGGAGCCTCGCGCGCGACCCGATCCTGCTCGTGCTGATCATCTACACGTTCAGCGCGTCGATCTACTCGGCCGCCACCGCGCGGCCGGACACGCTGCACAAGGCGCCGATCGCGATCGTCGACGAGGACGGCTCGCCGCTGTCGGCACGCATCGCGCAGGCGTTCTTTCCGCCGCAGTTCACGCCGCCGGCGATGGTCGATGCCGCGTCCGCCGATCGCGGCCTCGACGACGGCGACTACACGTTCGCGCTCGACATCCCGCCGAACCTGCAGCGCGACCTGCTGGCGGGACGCCGCACGGCGATCCAGCTCAATGTCGACGCCACGCGGATGAGCCAGGCGTTCTCCGGCAGCGGCTACGTGCAGCAGATCGTGTCGGGCGAGATCGACGCGTTCGTGCGCCGCTACCGCGGCGGCACGGACCTCCCCGTCGACCTGGCGGTGCACATGCGCTTCAACCCGAATCTCGACGAGGTCTGGTTCGGCGCGCTGATGGAGGTCATCAACAACGTGACGATGCTGTCGATGATTCTCACCGGCGCGGCACTGATCCGCGAGCGCGAGCACGGCACGATCGAGCACCTGCTCGTGATGCCGGTCACGCCCGCCGAGATCATGCTCGCGAAAGTCTGGTCGATGGGGCTCGTGGTGATGATCGCGGCGGTCGCGTCGCTGACCTTCGTCGTGCGCGGCGCGCTGCACGTGCCGATTCCCGGCTCGGTCGGGCTGTTCGTCGCGGGCATGGCGCTGCACCTGTTTGCGACCACGTCGATGGGCATCTTTCTCGCGACGCTCGTGCGCAGCATGCCGCAGTTCGGGATGCTGCTCGTGCTGGTGCTGCTGCCGTTGCAGCTATTGTCCGGCGGGCTCACGCCGCGCGAGAGCATGCCGGCTGCGGTGCAGGACATCATGCTCGCCGCGCCGACGACCCACTTCGTCGAGCTGGCTCAGCGCATCCTGTATCGGGGCGCGGGCCTCGATGCGGTATGGCTGCAGTTCGCGATCCTGTTCGTGATCGGGTGTGCGCTGTTCCTGCTGTCGCTGAAGCGGTTTCGCAACACCATCAACCAGATGGCGTGACGGGCCGGCGGGTCGTGCGGGCTGCCGGCCGGTGCGACGACGTGGGCCCGAGCGAGCGCGGGGGCGCCGGAAAAGCGATTCTCCCACCCGGCTGACGTCGCGCCCGAAAGCCGGGCACGGCTCCGGCCTTTCGGGCGGCGTTCGTTGCGGCGGGCGAATCGTCCCGTGTTCCCGGCGCGCGCCGCCGAGGCTCAGCCGATGTCGGTCAGCACCACGCGGCCCTCGACCTTGCCCGCGCGCAGCTTCGCGAACACGTCGTTGATGTTTTCCAGCCGGTCGCGGTGGATATGCGCGCGCACCAGCCCGTCCGCGGCGAAATCGAGCGATTCCTGCAGGTCGCGCCGGGTGCCGACGATCGAGCCGCGCACGGTGATGCCGTTCAGCACCGTCGAGAAGATCGGCAGCGGGAAATCGCCCGGCGGCAGGCCGTTCAGCGCGACCGTGCCGCCGCGCCGCACCATCCCGAGCGCCTGCGCGAACGCGCTGCGCGACACGGCGGTCACCAGCACGCCGTGCGCGCCGCCGATTTCTTTCTGGATCACCGCCGCCGGATCGTCCGTGGACGCGTCGATCGTCAGTTGCGCGCCGAGCTGTTTCGCGAGCGCGAGCTTGTCCGGCGACACGTCGATCGCCGCGACGTGCAGCCCCATCGCGCGCGCGTACTGCACGGCGACGTGGCCGAGCCCGCCGATCCCGGAAATCGCGATCCACTGGCCGGGGCGCGTGTCGGTCACGCGGATGCCCTTGTAGACCGTCACGCCCGCGCAGAGGATCGGCGCGATCTCGTCGAACGCGACCTGGTCCGGCAGATGGCCGACGTAATCGGGATCGGCGAGCACGTATTCCGCATAGCTGCCGTTGACCGAATAGCCGGTGTTCTGCTGGTCGTGACACAGGGTTTCCCAGCCGCTGTGGCAATACTCGCAGTGGCCGCACGCGGTGTACAGCCATGGCACGCCGACGCGGTCGCCTTCGCGAACGTGCTTCACGCCCGCGCCGACCGCCGCGACGAAGCCCACGCCCTCGTGCCCGGGGATGAACGGCAGCGTCGGCTTGACCGGCCAGTCGCCGTCGGCGGCGTGCAGGTCGGTGTGGCAGACGCCGGTGGCCTTGATGTTGACGAGGATCTGGCCCGGGCCGGGCGTCGGCACCGGCACTTCCTCGATGCGAAGGGGCTGCCCGAACGCATGCACGACCGCGGCTTTCATGAGTGGCTTCATTCGTCGCTCCTGTCAGGTTCGATGAACGGATCAGTATCCGTGCGCGAGGCGGGGCGGGATTGACGTGCGTCAACGCGAGCATGGCCTGCGCGGGTGCGGGGGCTGTAGCGAAATGCCGCGCTGCCCCTCAACGCGAAATATCCTCCAGCGCGACATCCCGCGTTCTCGGCCCGAGCAGCCCGATCGCGGCAATCACGATCACCATCGCCGCCGAGATGAACACGAACACCCCGCTCACGCCGAACTCGCGCAGGCACCACGCGATCACGAACGACGAGAACATCGCGCTCACGCGGCTCCACGAGTAGACGAAGCCGACCGCGCGCGCCCGGATGCTGGTCGGGAACAGCTCGGCCTGGTAGGCGTGATAGCTGTACGAAATGATGTTGCCGGCCAGCACGAGACAGACGCCGAGGCTCACGAGCAGCACGGTCTCGCGCGCCTGGCTGAACAGCAGCCCGCAGACGACGTTGAGCGCCGCCATTCCCATGATCACGGTCTTGCGCTCGAAGCGGTCGGCGATCAGCATGCCGACGAGTGGCCCGACCGGCGCGGCAATCGCGATGATCGACGCATACATCAGGCTCGTCGTCACGGTGATGCCCTGCTTGATGAGGAGCGTCGGCACCCAGTTCGCGAAGCCGTAATACCCGACCGTCTGGAAGACGTGAAAAATCACCAGCATCGCCACCCGCCGGCGGTAAGGCGGCACCAGCAGGTCGCGGAACGCGGCGCGCGGGCGCGCCGGCTCCGGCTCGGCGGGCAGCGGCAGCGGCCGCCCCGCTTCGCGCTCGATGCGCGCCTCGAGGCGTGCCATCACCGCCTCGGCTTCGTCGATCCGACCCTGCTGCGCGAGCCAGCGCGGGCTCTCCGGCAGGCGGCGCCGGATGAACCACACGCCGATCGCCGCCGCGACGCCGATCAGCACCACGCAGCGCCAGCCGTCGAGTCCGAACACCGTGCGCGGCACGAGCGCATACGACAGGAATGCGACAGCCGGCACCGCGCAGAAGCCGACCGCCTGCGAGCACGCGGACGCGCGTCCGCGGATGTGCTTCGGCACCAGTTCGGAGATGTAGGTGCCGATCGTGACGATCTCGACGCCGATCCCGATGCCGGCGATGAAGCGCCACAGATTCAGGCCGAACGCCGTGTCCTGGAACGCCATCACGATGTTGGCCGCCGTGTACCACAGCAGTGACCACGTGAAGATCGCGCGGCGGCCGAAGCGGTCCGCCAGAAAGCCGCAGCAGGCGGTGCCGATGAAGAGCCCCGCGAACAGCGCCGAGATGAAGCTCGCGACGCCGCTCGTGCCGAACAGGCCGTGGGTCGTCGCGCTCAAGATGCCGCTCCTGACCAGCCCCGGCGCGATGTAGCCGGAGAACATCAGGTCGTACAGCTCGAAGAACAGCCCGAGACTCAGCAGCATCACGAGCTGCCAGATCGTGCGTGTCGCGGGCAGCCGGTCGAGGCGCGCCGACAGGCGGGCCGCGGCGAGCCGCGTGTCGGCGGCATGCGGGTACGCGCCCGCCGGCAGGTCGTCGGGGACGCCGACCCCGCGGGCGGCGGCGGGATGGGCGGAAAAGATCACCTTGGACGATTTCATCGTCTGTCTCCGTGGTGTCCGGTCTGTTGCCGGTCGTATGTTGTTCAGGATACTGCCCGGGCGCGCGGCGCCCGATCGATGCGGAACGGGCGCGGCGTCATGCTGCCGGCGCCGTCGCGGGTGCGCCCAGCGATGCGATCTGCGCATCGCTGTAGCCCAGCTCGCGCAGCACCTCGGCCGTGTGCTCGCCGATTCGCGCGATCGGCCGCCGGGGCTGCAGCCGCCGGCCATCGAGCGAGAACGGCAGGAGCGGCATCGGCGTCTGCGAGCCGTCGTCGAGCGTCAGCGGCGCGAGCCCGCCGCTCTCGATCAGGTGCGGATCGTCGAACAGTTCCTCCGGCTTCGTGATCGACGCGAACGGGATATGGTGCCGCTCGAACAGCGGCGCGAGCGTCGCGCCCGCCTGCCCGCGCAGCGTATCGGCGAGCGTCGCGAGCAGCCTCGGGCGCGCGAGCACGCGGTCGTTGTTGGTCGCGAGCGCCGGATCGTCGAGCAGGTCGGCGCGACCGAGGATCGTGCAGAGCGCGCGCCATTGCGCGTCGCCCGTCGCCGCGATGAACATCTGCTCGCCGCTCGCCAGCTCGAACACGTCGTAGACCGCCCAGGCGCTGATGCGCTCGGGCATCGGCGCGGCGGCAACGCCGGTCGCCGCATACTGCTGCATGTGCTGCGCGGACAGCAGCACGCAGTTCTCGAACAGCGCGCTTTGTACGTCCTTGCCCCTGCCCGTCGTCTGCCGCTCGTACAGCGCCGCCAGCACGCCGATCGCGCCAAACATGCCGCCCATGATGTCGTTGACCGAGCTGCCGGCGCGCAGCGGGCGGCCGACCGGCCCAGTCATGTACGCGAGGCCGGCCATCATCTGCACGACTTCGTCGAGCGCGAGGCGATGCTGGTATGGGCCGTCGAGAAAGCCCTTGTGCGACACGTAGACGATGCGCGGATTGCGGCGGCTGACGCTCTCGTAGTCGAGGCCGAGCGATGCCATGCGGCCCGGCTTGAAGTTCTCGACGAAGACGTCCGCGCCGTCGACGAGGCGCTGCAGCGCGGCAAGCCCGTCGGGCGTGTCGACGTCGAGCGCGACGCTCTTCTTGTTGCGGTTGAAGGTGCGGAAGAAACCCGCGCCGGTGCCGAGCAGGCGGCGCGTGCTGTCGCCGCGCGGCGGCTCGACCTTGACGACGTCGGCGCCGAGGTCGCCGAGGATCATCCCGCAGGTCGGGCCCATCACCATGTGCGAAAGCTCGACGACGCGAATGCCGGCAAGCGGCAACGAGGAAGCGGAAGCAGTCATGCGTTCACCTGGTCGTTCGGTGTGTGGGCCGGCACGCCGGCGCGCGCGACGTAGCCGTACAGCGGTTCGCCGGGCAGCGCGTCGGCGAGGACGTCGCGCGACGCGACGAGGCCGGCCAGATCGATGCCGGTCGCATAGCCCATGCCGTGCAGCATGAAGACGAGATCCTCGGTGTTGACGTTGCCGGTCGCGCCAGGCGCGTGCGGACAGCCGCCGAGGCCGGCGAGCGATGCGTCGAATTCGCGGATGCCGTGTTGCAGCGCGATCACGGTGTTCGCGAGGCCGAGCCCGCGCGTGTCGTGGAAATGCAGTGAGCGCAGCCGTTCCCCGGCGAGCGCGCGCACGCGATCGATCACGTCGCCGACCTGGCGCGGCGTCGCGTGGCCGGTCGTGTCGCCGAGCGCGATCGCGTCGGCGCCGGCCGCGAGCGCGGCTTGCGCGATGCGCGCGACGTCGGCGAGCGGCACCGCGCCCTGCAGCGTGCAGCCGAATACCGTGGACAGCCCGGCGACCGTCTGCGCGCGACCGCGCGCCATCGCACAGATCGCGGCGAGGGTGTCGATCATCGCGTCGGGCGTCTTGCGGACGTTCGCGAGGCAGTGCGCGGCGCTGACCGACACCGGCACGATGAGCCGGTGCGCGCCGCACGCGAGCGCGCGCTCGGCACCCTTCTTGTTCGGCACCAGCGCGCTGACCTGCAGATCCGGATACGTCAGCGCGTGCGCGACGACGGCGTCGGCATCGGCCATCTGCGGCAGCAGTTTCGCCGGGACGAACGACGCCACTTCCATGTGGCGCACACCCGCGGCGTAGGCCGCGTCGATCCAGCGGCGCTTTGCGTCGGTCGCCATCGTGCGCGCGATGCTCTGCAGGCCGTCGCGCATGCCGACCTCGGTGATCGTGACCGGCTCGCCGGCCGGTCCGTCGCGTGAATCCATCGTGTCTACCCTGTCGTGTGAGGAACCTGGGCGTCAGCGTGCGGTGCCGCGCCGGCCGTGCACAGTCTGGATTCACGATGCAGTCCATCGCGTGGCGCGATGGCCGCGCCGCCGCGCCGCGCGGGGCGCGGCGGCAGGGTCGGGCAAACCTCTACGGGTTAATCGGGAGACGCGAGCAGATGGTCGAGGAGGCGCGCGGCGGGCAATGCGAGCGCTGCGCGATCGCGCATGCAGATCACGAAGCGGCGCTCGGCCCACGTCTCCTGCAGCGGCACGGCGGTCAGCGTGCCGGGGCCGCCGCCGCGCCGCTCGAGCGCCTCGCGCGGCAGCACCGCGATGCCGAGGCCCGCCTGGATGAACCGGTACGCGGCGTCGAAGGTCGACACGCAGGTGCGGTAGGCAAGCTCGCGGCCCTTCTCCGCCGCGATGCGCTGCATCAGCGCGTTGACGGACGCATTCGATGCCAGCCCGAGCTGGTCGTAATCGAGCGTCTCGACGAAGCTGACGGCGTCGCGCGACGCGAGCGGATGCCCGGCCGGCACGATCGCGGCGAGGTGGTCGGTACGGTACGGGACGACTTCGAGCGAACCGGTCGGGACGAAGCCCCGGCAGATGCCGAGATCGGCCTGCCCTTCCTCGACGCCGCGCACGATGTCCGCGCTGACGCGCTCGTCGAGGTCGACGCGGATCTGCGGATGCGCCTGCAGGAACGCGGCGAGTGCTTCAGGCAGGAATTCGACCATCGACGACACGTTCGCGAGCACCCGCACGTAGCCGCGCGCGCCCGCCGCATACTCGCTCAGCTCGGCCTGCAGGCGCTCATAGCCGCGCATGATCTGGCGCGCGTGCTGGAGGAGCGCCTCGCCCGCGGCAGTCGGGCGCACGCCACGCTGGCTGCGCGACAGCAACGCGACGTCGGCGAGCGCCTCGAGATCGGCAAGCCGCTTGCTGACGGCGGACGGCGCGATGAATTCGCGCTCGGCGGCGCGTGCGATCGAGCCCTCCTCGCAGACCGCGAGGAACAGCCGCAACGTCACTTGATCGATTTGCCAGGTCATGCGGGGGGCGCGGTGGGCAATGAAGGTGGCCTAGCATACGACAGGATTGCGGGGCCAGTTACCCCTGCGCTTCGCCGTTCATCTCCGCATGAATGCGCTCGACGTCCTGCGGCGCGCACAGTCCGGTCCCCGCGCTCAGCACGGCCGCGGCCGACGCGGCGAGCGCATAGCGGCACGCGTCATCGAGGTGCGCGCCGCGCGCGAGCGCCCAGACCATCCCGCCGACGAAGCTGTCGCCTGCGCCGATCGCGCTGCGCACCGCAACGCGCCGGCCGGCGAGCCGCAGCGTGGCGTCGCGCGTGACCACGCACGCGCCTTGCGCACCGAGCGTCAGCGCGACGATTTCCGCCTGGCCCGCCGCGACCAGCGCCGCGGCGGCCTGCTGGGCGGCGTCTTCGTCGAGCGGCCGGCCCGCCAGCGCCGACAGCTCGCCGAGGCTCGGCTTGACGAGGTAGACGCCGGCGTCGAGCGCCGCGCGCAGCGCGGGCCCCGACGTGTCGACGATCACCCGGCTGCCGCGCGCGTGCGCGGCGCGCGCGAGCTGTGCGTACAGGTCGGCCGGCGCACCGGGCGGCAGGCTGCCGCTCAGCACGACGTAGCGCGGCGGCGTGCCGTCCCGCTCCAGGTACGCGGCAAAGCGCCGCCATTCGGCCTCGCTCAGCGACGGCCCGGGCAGCACGAAGCGGAATTCGTGCCCGGTCGAGGTTTCGTGCACGGAGAAGTTCTCGCGGGTCTCGCCGGCGATCTCGACGCATTCGGCGGGCAGGCCCTCGGCCGCGAGCAAAGCGGTCAGCATGCGGCCGGTCAGGCCGCCCGCCGCGTGCACGGCGACGCAATCGCCGCCGAGCCGGTGGATGACGCGCGCGACGTTGATGCCGCCGCCCCCGGGGTCGCGGCGGGCGGGCGCGCAACGCAGCTTGTGGGTATCGACCACGTGCTCCACGGAGGTGGCGACGTCGACGGCAGGATTCAGTGTGAGTGTGACGATGTCCGGCATGGAAAAACGAAAGATACGGGGACGCGGCGCGTCCGCTCAAATGCTGATGTAGCCCTGGAACGTCCACGGCAGGCGCCGCATGGATCGTGATGTCCCGGAAAAACCGCACGCTGCGCTTGTCGCCTGTCTGGCCGGCGCCCGTCAGCGGCTGAGCGGGATCATACCGTGCGGGCAGCGTCTCGGTCAGATCACGGCGCCTCGACGAGACCGAGGGTGCCATGCGCGGCGCCGGGCCGATTGACGGGGATCAACCGACGCGCGGCGCGCGGTGCGCGACGAACCGCGGCCCGGTTGCGTTCGATCAAGATCGTCGCCCGCGCGCTTCGTACAGTGGACAGCAGGGCTTGAACAAGGGTGCCGTCATGGACGAACAGCCGTTGTGTGCCGCCGTGCTCGCCGACCGCTATGCGCTGCCGGGCGAGACGTTGCGCGTGCAGATCTTCCGGCGCGTCGCGAAGGCGCTGTCGCTCGCGGAGCCGATGGCGACGCGCGCGCAGGTGGAACAGCTGTTCTGCCGGAACATGCAGCGCGGCGCGATTGGCGCGGGGCGCATCATGGCGAATGCCGGCTCGCCCGCCGACGGCACGATGGTGAACTGCTTCGTGCATCCGGTCGCCGCCGACGGCGCGACCTCGTACGACGACGTGCAGGCCGCGCTCGCCCGCGCGCTCGACGAAGCCCGCATCACGCTGCTGATGGGCGGCGGCGTCGGCTACGATTTCTCCACGCTGCCGCCGGCCGCGAGCTACGAACGCCATTGCACCGACGTGCCGGGCGTGTGCGCGGCGATCGATCGCTTCGACGCGATGTGCCGCACGCTGCCGTTCGCCGGGCCGCGCCGGGGCGCGCAAATGGCGGTGTTGCGCTGCGATCACCCCGACGTGCTCGGGTTCGTCGAGGCCAAGCACGGGCGGCGCCGCTGGCCGACCTTCAACATATCGGTCGCCGCGACCGACGCGTTCATGGAAGCGGTCGCGCAGAACCTGCCGTGGACGCTGCGGCATCGCGCCCCGCCCGCTTTGCCCGGCCCTTCGCAAGCCGCGCTGCCGGACGGCAGCTGGGCGTATGCGACGCTGCCGGCGCGCACGCTCTGGCATGCGATCGTCAACGAGGCGCGCGACAGTTCGGAGCCGGGCCTGCTGTTCCTCGACACGATCAATACGGTGAATCCGCTGCGCCAGCGCGAGCGCATCGGCGCGACGAATCCCTGCGGCGAGCAGCCGTTGCCGCCGTATGGAAGCTGCGTGCTCGGGCCGATCGACCTGTCCCGGCTGGTGCGCCATCCGTTCGGCATCGACGGCGAGCCGCGCTTCGATTTCGCGACGCTCGCCGATGCCGTGCGCGTGCAGGTGCGCCTGCTCGACAACGTGCTGGACCTGACCGCGTGGCCGCTCGCCGCCCATGCGCGCGAGGCGCACGACAAGCGGCGCATCGGCGTCGGCGTGACGGGGCTGGCCGACGCGCTGACGATGCTGCGGGTGCGTTACGACAGCCCTGCCGCGCGCGCGCTCGCCCGCGAGATCGCGTTGACGATGCGCCAGCACGCGTATGCGGCATCGGCGGAGCTTGCCGCCGAGCGCGGCGCGTTTCCCGCGTTCGATCCCGACGATTACCTGGGCGCGCCGGCGTACGGCGTGCCGCTGCCCGCGCAGGTGCGCGAGGCGATCGCCCGCCACGGCCTGCGCAACAGCCACCTGCTGTCGTTCGCGCCCGCGGGCAGCGTGAGCCTCGCGTTCGGCGACAACTGCTCGAACGGCATCGAGCCCGCTTACGACTGGGTGCAGCGCCGCAACGTCCGCACCGGCGACAACCGCGTGCACGCGTTCCGGGTGGAAAATCATGCGTACCGGCTGTTCCGGCAACTGCACGGCGAGCACGCGCCGTTGCCCGGCTATTTTGCGAAAGCGTCCGACGTCGCGCCCGCCGACCATGTCGCGATGCTCGCGGCGCTGCAGCCGTGCGTCGACGCCGCGATTTCGAAGACCGTGACCGTCGACCGGCGCTGCTCGCTCGCGCAGGTCGACGCGCTGTTTTTCGCCGCATGGCGCGAGCGGCTGAAGGGCATCACGATCTTTCGTCCCGATCCGGCGCTCGATTCGGTCGTCGTGGGCGATGCGTCCGGGCAGGCGGAGACGCTGTCCTGCGTCGCGTGCTGAACGCGCTCGCGTGACGCGGTCTCGCGCCGCCGGCGCGGTGACGCGCTGCGGCACGGGCGGTTCGCCGGGCCGCGCGGGCCGGCCGAACTTTTAAAACCGACGATCGCCGAGTATCCTGAAAAACACCCTCGATCGCGCGCCGGGCCGAGCGCCTGCGCGCGGTGCGATCGGGACGGTTTCGGGCCGCATGCCGCGCGTGCGGTGACCGCACCACCCCCAATATGCGCCAGGAGGACGGGTGAGCCGCCTCGTCGTCGTCTCGAATCGCATCGCCGATCCGCGCAAGGCAGCCGCCGGCGGTCTCGCCGTGGCGGTCCGGGACAGCCTGCAGCAGACGGGCGGCGTGTGGTTCGGCTGGAGCGGCAAGCTGGCCGGCGACGAAGACGACGGCGCGAAGCGCGGCGGCGAGGTGCAGATCCAGACGGCCGGCGGGATCCAGCTCGCGACGATCGATCTCGATGCCAAGGACTACGACGCATACTATCTCGGCTATTCGAACAAGGTCCTGTGGCCGGTGTTTCACTACCGGCTCGACCTCGCGCAATTCGACCGGCGCTTCGCGGACGGCTATCGTCGCGTCAACCGGCTGTTCGCGCGCAAGCTGCGCCCGCTGCTCGAGCCAGGCGACATCGTGTGGGTGCACGACTACCAGCTCATTCCGCTTGCCGCCGAACTGCGTGCGATGGGCTGGACCGATCCGGTCGGATTCTTCCTGCACATCCCGATGCCGCCGTCGCCGATCATGACCGCGATCCCGCAGCACGAATGGCTGATGCGCTCGCTGTTCGCGTACGACCTCGTCGGTTTTCAGACAGAGGCGGACTTGCGGCACTTCGAGCGCTACGTCGCGTCGGAAGCCGGCGCCGTCCGGTTGCCGGACGGGCGGCTGCAGGCGTTCGGCCGCACGTTGTCGGCGGGCGCGTTCCCGATCGGCATCGACGTCGACGAATTCGCGGCGCTCGCACGCAATCGCGACGGGATCGACATGTTCGAGCACATGCGCGACGAGTATTCGCGCCGCCAGCTGCTCGTCGGCGTCGACCGGCTCGACTACACGAAGGGCCTGCCGCAGCGCATGCAGGCGTTCCGCCAGCTGCTGGAGGACTATCCGGAGAATCGCAACCGCGCGACGCTGATCCAGATCGCCGCGCCGAGCCGCGAGGGGCTCGGCGCCTACGATGACCTGCGGCGCGAGATGGACAGCCTGTGCGGCGCGATCAACGGCGAATACGGCGAACTGGAGTGGATGCCGATCCGCTACATCCACCGGACGATCGCGCGCACGCGGCTGCCGGGCCTGTACCGGGCCAGCCGCGTTGCCCTCGTCACGCCGCTGCGCGACGGGATGAATCTCGTCGCAAAGGAATTCCTCGCCGCGCAGGACGAAAGCGATCCCGGCGTGCTCGTGCTGTCGCGCTTCGCGGGCGCGGCGGAACAACTGAAGGAGGCGCTGCTGGTCAACCCGTACGACACGCAGGGCACCGCGCAGGCCATCCAGCGCGCGCTGACGATGCCGCTCGACGAGCGGCGGCAACGCCACGCGGCGTTGCTGGCGACCTTGCGCCGATACGACGTGCGCTGGTGGCGCACCCGCTTTCTCGATGCGCTCGCCGACGCGACGCACGCCCCGGCCCAGCAGTGACGCGGGGGATCAGAACCCGGTCTCGACGTCCTCGAGCACCGCGCCGTTCACGTCGCACACGTCGACCGAGATCGGGATGCCGGCCCGCACGCTTTGCGTGACGACGCAAAACGCCTCGAACTGTTCGAGCGCGCGCGACGCGCGCAGCAGATCCGCCCACGGCTTGCCGACACCCAGTTCGACCGCCATCGAGCCGACGCGCACGCGCCCCGACTCGTCGCGCACCATCGAGACGTCGATATGCGCGGTCACCGGATGCGGATCGTTGTGGTATTTCTCCAGCGCGAACAGCAGGCTGGCCGCGAGGCAGTTCGCGACCGACGCGGCGAGCAGCCGGATCGGGTTCGGCCCGCGCCCCTGGCCGAGCGGCGGCGGCTCGTCGGTCAGCACGGGCGGCAGGTCGGTGCCGGAAAACCTGGCCTGGAAGCGGAAGCGTTCGAGTTGCGCGACATCGACCGACACACGCTCTTCGCTCATGAATGAAAACTCCGTCTGAAAGAATGGGGAAAACAGGAAAGGGAAAATACGGCGCGACGCCGCGCCGGTAGACGGAAGATTGTCCGCGGGAGCGGCGACGCGCGCAATCGGCATTTTCCGGGCTTGCCCCGGCCTGCGGGCGCCGCGACCGTCATCGGCCGTCGTGGCGGCTGTCGGCGCTGTACGTCATGCACGCATGCGTGTCGGCGGCGGCGTTGCCCGGCCCGCCCGGGGCCGCGGGCTGACCCGCCGGCTCGACGGGCGGTGCATCCGGCGCCGACGCGGCCGGCTCGGCGGGCGGAGCATCCGGCGCTGACGCGGCCGGCTCGATCAGCGCCTGCAGCGCGTCATGATCGATCACCTCGCATTGCAGCAGGCGCTGCGCGATGCGTTCGAGCGCGTCGCGCCGCTGGCTGAGCGTCGCCGCGACCCGCGCATGCGCGTCGGCGAGCAGCGCCCTGACCTCTTCGTCGATCAGCTGCACCGTATGCTCGCTGCAGCGCGACTCGCCCGGATTCCAGCCGCCGGGCGCGCCGGGCGGCTGCGTGCTTTCGTCGAAGGTCGCAAGACCGAGCGCTTCGCTCATCCCGTACTGCGCGACCATATGCCGCGCCATCGCGGTCGCCCGTTCGAGATCGTTCTGCGCGCCCGTCGACACGTCGCCGAACACCAGCTCCTCCGCGACGCGTCCGCCGAGCAGCGCGTCGAGGCGGTCGAGCAGCTCGCTCTTGCGCAGCACGTAGCGGTCCTCGGTCGGCACCTGCTGCGTATAGCCGAGCGCGGCGACGCCGCGCGGGATGATCGAGACTTTCTTCACCGGATCGCAATGCGCGCGGCTTTGCGCGACGAGCGCATGGCCGGCCTCGTGATAGGCGATCGTCACTTTCTCCTGCTCGTTCATCACGCGGCTCTTGCGCTCCATGCCGGTCATCGCGCGGTCGATCGCCTCGTCGAAGTCGGCCATGTCGATGGCCGCCTTGCCCAGCTCGGCCGCATGCAGCGCGGCTTCGTTGACGACGTTCGCGAGATCCGCGCCGACGAAACCCGGGGTGCGCGACGCCAGCTCGGCGAGATCGACGTCCGGCGCCAGCTTCACGCGTTTCACGTGGACCGACAGGATCTGCTTGCGGCCGACCAGGTCGGGGCGATCGATCGCGATGTGGCGGTCGAAGCGCCCGGGCCGCAGCAGCGCCGGATCGAGAATTTCCGGCCGGTTGGTCGCGGCCATGATGATCACGCTGGAATTCGCCTGGAAGCCGTCCATCTCGACGAGCAGCTGATTGAGGGTCTGCTCGCGCTCGTCGTTGCCTGACATCACCCCGGCACCGCGCACCTTGCCGAGCGCGTCCAGCTCGTCGATGAAGACGATGCACGGCGCCTTCTGCTGCGCCTGCTCGAACAGGTCGCGCACGCGCGCGGCGCCGACGCCGACGAACATCTCGACGAACGCCGAGCCGCTGATCGAGAAAAACGGCACTTCCGCCTCGCCGGCCACCGCGCGCGCGAGCAGCGTCTTGCCGGTGCCGGGCGCGCCGACGATCAGCACGCCTTTCGGGATCTTGCCGCCGAGCCGCTGATACTTCTCCGGGTTGCGCAGGAACGCGACGATCTGCTGGAGTTCGGCCTTCGCCTCGTCGATGCCCGCGATGTCATCGAACGTGATGCCGGTTTCCTTCTGCACGTAGACGCGGGCCTGGCTCTTGCCGATCCCGCTGAAATCCTGCAGCCCGCCGCGCCGCCGCAGCATCAGGTTCCAGATGAACACGAAGCCCACCAGCGGCAGCACCCACGACGCGAGCGTCGCGAGCCAGCTGGTGTCCGGCGCGCCACGGTAGCGGATGCCGGCCGCGGTCAGGCGCTCGGCGAGGCGGTCGTCGGGCACCCGGTTGGTCGTGAAGTGCCACGGCGCCCCCGCCTCCTTGACGGCCGCCGCGTCGGAAGCCTGCAGCGCCGCGCCCGCCTGCGGCATCCGCAGCGTGCCCGCGATCGACGTCTGGCCGATCTCCAGATCGTCGACGAGGCCGGTCGCGACGAGGCGATTGAAGTCGCTGTAGGCGATCGGCGTCGTCGGCGTGTGGATCATCAGCAGCTGCACCGCGAACAGGATTGCAAAGCCGATCGCGATCAGCAGGCCGGTGTAGTCGAATTTCTTGTCCATGGGCACGGGGTCGGTATCGCGCGGCTACGCGCCGGCGCGCGTCCATTCGCCGCGCAGCACGCCCTCGCCGTCCGGGAAATGCAGCGTCAGCTCGCCGTGATGGGCGCGCAGCATCGCCTTGCCGAGCCGGCGCAGCAGATGCACGCCGGTCGTGCGCACCGTCACTTCCGAGTCGCCGTCGTCGATCTCCATGATGCGCTCGAGCGGATGCTGCTTGCTCTCGTCGCCCGCCTGATGGTTCAGCAGCGCGAGGATGTCCGCGCGATGGCCGTTCAGGTAGCCGCCGCGCAGCACCAGTTCGCCGGCCGGCGCGTGATCCTGCGTGCGCTTGCAGGCCGGGCATTGCAGCTGTTTCGCGTCGCCCGGCGCCGCGCGCCAGGTCCAGCGCCCGTCCTCGTACGTCGCGCCGCAACTCCCGCAATGCGTCGCGGCCTTGAGCCGCTTCGGCGCGTGATAGCTGTCGTCGGTGTGCGCCTGCGGTTGCATGTCGCGCCGCAGCCCCTGCCGGGCCTGATTCTGATTCGAGTGGTTCATCATCGCCTCGTTTCGTCAAATGAATGGAACGCGCCGCCGTTCATGCGACCGTCAGCCGGTCGATGACCTCGCGCACGCCCTTGACCGACCACGCCGCGCCGCATGCGGCACGTTTTTCCGCGAGCGAATCGACGGTACCCGTCAGCGTCACCACGCCGTCCGTCGCTTCGACCGAGATCGCCGACGATTCGCGTTGCGCGCGCCGCGCCAGCGCGGCCGCGATCTGCGCGCCGACGTCGGCGGCCGTCTGCTGCACGCTCACCGTGATGCGATTGGTGACGCCGACCACGCCGGCCATCTGGCTCACCAGCGCCTCGGCCGCGTGCCGCTGGTAGCCCCAGTCAACCACGCCGTCGAGCGTCACGCAACCGTGCTCGACCTCGACGCGAATCGTCTGATCCTGCAGCCCTTCCTGCCACCTGAGCGCGGTGACGACTGCGGCCGCCAGGTCCTGATCGGCGCGCATGCCGGGCGACGCGGCGACGGTCAGTTCCAGCACCAGCGCGCGGATGCCCGCGACGCGCTGCGCCGCCTTCTGCGCGGCGAATTTCTGCGCCCAGCTCGACACCGCGCCGTGCAGCGTGACGATGCGGTCGCGCACCGCGACCGCGATCTGGCGCGCGTCGACGGTCGGATCCCAGAACAGCTCTTCCTCGACATCCTGCTTCAGCGCTGCGTCGGATTTCATCGCGGACTCCCTCGGATCGCGGGGCAAAGGCGCGCGTCCGCCACCCCCGTCCCGCGATATATCCAGCATCGCGCACCGACAGGCGTGCAAATTGACGAGGATCAAGTGCGCCCCGCGTGAGCGCGGTCGCGCACGTGTGCGACCGCGGGAAGACGGCCGGACCGGGGGCGAACGGGCCCGCGACGCACGCGCCGACCGTCCCCGGCGCTTGACGCAGATCAAGCCGCCGGGGCGGCGAATGTATCGAATTGAATGAAGCGGCGGCGCGGCGAGCGGGCCGGCGCCCGGCTGCATGGCGACGGAGCGCGGCCGGTCGTGCGCGTGCGCGCCGTCTTCTCGACGCGGCGGCCTGGTCGCCTGCCGGGCGGCACCATTCCGGCGCGTGCCGCGCCGGCTCAGAGGAGCATCCGAGATGGATCACACCACGCATTCCTCCGCACGCGACCTCGAGGCGCGCCGTTTCGATCCGTCGGCGAGCGTCGAGGACAACCTGTGCTGCGCGCTGAAATACACGGTGCTCGCGCCGTCGAGCCACAACACCCAGCCGTGGCGCTTCCTGCTCGACGACGACACCGTGCTGGTCTGCGCGGACCGCCTGCGCGCGCTGCCGGTCGTCGATCCGTTCGACCGCGAGCTGATCATCAGCTGCGGCGCGGCGCTGCTGAACCTGCGCGTCGCGTTGAGTCACTTCGGGATGGGCTACACGATCGGGACGTTCCCGTCGGATGTCGATCCGGATCTGATCGCGCGCGTGCGGATCGTGCAGGACGGTTTTCGCGATCCGCGCCTCGGCGCGCTGTTTGCGGCGATCCCCGATCGCGTGACGACGCGCGAGCCGTTCGGCGACGATCCGCTGCCGGACGCGCTGCTGCAGCGGATCGTCGACGCGGCGGCGACCGAAGGCGCGCAGGCCGTCTGCGTGACGTCGGTCGCCGAGCGCGCGCTGATCGCGGACCTGATCGCCGAGGCCGACCGGATGCAGTTCGCCGACCCGCGCTTCCGGCGCGAGCTGGCGAGCTGGATTCATCCGCGCCGTCGCGACGATGGCATGCCCGCCTACGGCGCGCGGGTGTCCGGGCTGCTCGATTTCGCGACGCCGGTGGTCGCGTCGGTGATCCGGACCTTCGACGTCGGCGGCGGGATGGCGGCCGTGCACCAGCGGCTCGTCGAGGGATCGCCGGTGCTGATCGGCATCGGCACCGAAAGCGATGACCGCGACGCGTGGCTCGCGGCCGGCCAGGCGCTCGAGCGGGTGCTGCTCACGGCGGCCGACACGGGCTACACCGCGTCGTATCTGAATCAGCCGATCGAGGTCGACGCGCTGCGCCTGCGGCTGCGCACGCTGCTGCGGATGACCGGCGAGCCGCAATTGCTGATTCGCGTCGGGCGCGGCCCGGCGGTGCCGCATGCGCCGCGCCGGCCGCTGCGCGACGTGATTTCCTGAACACGGCGCCAGCGCGGCGGGCGGTGCGGGCCGCCTGCCGCCTGCTGGCGGACGCCGGTCGCCACGCGATCACGCGCGACGCTTTTCCTCGAAATGCACCTGCCGGCCGGTGACGAGCCACAGCTCGGACATCAGGCCCGACGCGGCGGACAGGATGTCGTCGATCGAGATCAGCCCGACCAGGCGCCCCTCGGTGTCGGCGACAGGCATCCGCCGCACGCCGTGCAGCCGCATGTGCTGCGCAAGGCGCCATGGATCGTCGGCGTCCTGCGCGACGACCGCGGGCGCGGACATGATGTCCGACACGAACAGGTTCGACGGGTCGACTTCCTTCGCGACCACCGACAGCACGATGTCGCGATCCGTGACGAGGCCGACCGGCCGCACGACGCCCGACGCGTCGTCGATGACGACCAGATCGCCGACGTGACGATCGCGCATCAGCCGTGCCGCCTCGACGACCGAGGTGGTCATCCGGCAGGTCACGACGTCCCGAGTGCACAGGCTCCCTGCATTCACGATGGTTCTCCGTTGGGCGAGTGACGGCGGCCTGCGTGACGCAGACCGCGATGGCAAGTCCTCAGCGTAGTGGCCTGTCGGGCCGTGTGCTTGACACACGTCAAGCACACGCGGCTCCGGTGAAACCTGGCCCTATCGCGCCCCATGCGCGACGCGGCCCGGCGGCCGGCTGGAACGCTTGATGCAGGTCAAGCACGATCCCGCGCATTTCGCATCGAATGGCGGGAAATAACCGGAACAACAAGTGCATCATATGATCGAACACCGCACCAGCTGGCGCGGACTGGCCGGGTGGCTGTGCGCCGGATGGATCGCGAGCGCCACCCCGCTGTCGTCCGCGGCGGCCCCTCCCGCGACGCAGCAGGCCGCGATTCTCGCCTATCACCGCTTTTCCGCATCCGGCGTGCCGGACGAGATGACGGTGCAGGCCGCCACCTTCGAAGCCCATCTCGCGTTCCTGCGCGCGCACGGCTACCGGATCGTGCCGCTGCGCGACATCGTCGCGTGGCTGCGCGATCCGTCCGCGCCGCTGCCGGACAAGGCGGTCGCGCTGACCGTCGACGACGGCCACAGCTCCGTCTACGACGTGATGCGGCCGATCGTGCTGCGCGAGCGGATTCCGGTCACGCTGTTCGTCTATCCGTCCGCGATCTCGAATGCATCGTATGCGATGACGTGGGCGCAGTTGCGCGAATTGCACGAGACCGGCTGGTTCGACGTGCAATCGCACACCTGGTGGCACCCCAATTTCCATATCGAGCGGCGCAAGCAGGCGCCCGACGCGTTCCGCGAATTCGCGCTCACGCAGTTCCGTCATTCGCGCGAGCGGATCGCCGCGGAACTCGGCGGGCCGGTCGACCTGATCGCGTGGCCGTTCGGGCTTCACGACCCGGAACTCGAAGCGCTCGCGGCGCAAGCCGGCTACACCGCCGCGTTCACGCTCGACGCGCGTCAGGCGCGGCGTGGCGATGCGCTGCTCGCGCTGCCGCGCTTCCTGATGGTCGATGCGTGCTCGTCCGCGTGCCTCGCGCGCCTGCTCGGCGAGCGCGCACACGCCGTGGCGGGCGTGTCGCCTCGCGAGGCGAAACCATGACGGCACTCGGGCGCGTGGTGACGGCCGGCATGACCGCACTCGCGCTGGGGCTGGGATGGGGCCTGATGGCGACGGCGCACGCCGACGTGCGCGGCGTGGTGATCGACGCGAACAGCGGCACGCCGGTCGCCCGCGCGATCGTCACGGTCGATCGCGCGGTGCTGCGCGCCGACGAGCACGGCGGGTTCGTCGCGCCGGGCAACCATGCGGCGGTCGCAGTGCGCGCACCCGGATATCTGCGCGCGTCCGTGCCGGCGACCGGCGGCGATCCGCTGCGGATTGCGCTCGTGCCGTTCCGGCCGCACGCGGTCTACCTGTCCGTGTTCGGCATCACGAGCCCGGTGCTGCGCGATGCCGCCGTCAAGCTGAAGGCGACCCGTTCGATCAACGCGCTCGTCATCGACACCAAAGGCGATCGCGGCATCACGCCCTACCCGAGCGCCGCGCGCGCGCCGCTCGCGAAGATCGCGGGCGCGGTGCCCGCGTCGCCGAAACTGCCTCATTTCGACGCGCTGGTCGCGGATCTGCATCGGCAGGGTTTTTACCTGATCGCCCGGATCGTCGTGTTCAAGGACGACCCGCTCGTGGCCGCGCACCCGGAATGGGCCGTGCGCGACGCGAGCGGCGGGATCTGGCGCGATCGCGAAGGGTTGCGCTGGATCGATCCGTTCAAGCGCGACGCATGGCTGCACAACCTCGACGTGGCCGAGGAGGCTGCGCGGCTCGGCTTCGACGAAATCCAGTTCGACTACGTGCGTTTTCCGGATGCGTCCGGGGTGCGGTTCAGCGAGCCGAGCACGCGCGAGAGCCGTACGTCGGCGATCGTGGGCTTCCTGCATGCGGCCCGCGCGCGGCTCGCGCCGTACAACGTGTTCGTCGCCGCGGACATCTTCGGATACGTCTGCTGGAATCTCAACGACACGTCGATCGGCCAGCAGATCGAGCTGTTGGGCGATCCGCTCGACTACATCTCGCCGATGCTGTATCCGTCAGGCTTTACGTGGGGGCTGCCGGGCTGTACCCGGCCGACGTCGGACCCGGGGCAGATCGTGCGCCGCTCGCTGACCGAGGCGATCGCGCGCACGCGGCTCGACCCGGTGCGCTTCCGGCCGTGGCTGCAGGCGTTTCGCGACTATGCATTCGATCATCATGCGTTCGGCGCCGCCGAGATTCGCGCGCAGACGGACGCGGCGGAGGCGGTCGGCACCGACGGCTGGATGCTGTGGAATGCGCAGAACCGCTACGATCCTGACGATTTGCCGCGCTGAGCGCCGTCACTCGCCGAGGCGGTGCCTGATTTTCGTCATCGTCTCGACGAGCGCGGCCGGCAAGCGCAGTTTCAGCATGTCGAACAACTGCGCGTGCAGCGCCAGCTCGTCGTGCCATGCGGCCGGGTCCATCGACATCACCGTGTCGAACTGCGCGCGCGTGAAGTCGAGCCCGTCCCAGTGCAGGTCGTCATAGGCCGGCGACACGCCGAACGCGTTGTCGTGACCGCCGCCGTGCCCTTCGATACGATCCACCATCCATTTCAGCACGCGCATGTTCTCGCCGAAGCCCGGCCAGACGAACTTGCCTTCCGCGTCCTTGCGGAACCAGTTCACGCAGTAGATCTTCGGCACGCGCGCGCCGCCCGCGGCGAGCTTCTCGCCCATCGACAGCCAATGGCCGAAATGGTCGCTCATGTTGTAGCCGCAGAACGGCAGCATCGCGAACGGATCGCGCCGTACGACGCCCTGCTGGCCGGCGGCCGCGGCCGTCGTTTCCGAGCCCATCGTCGCCGCCATGTAGACGCCCTCGACCCAGTCGCGCGCTTCCGTCACGAGCGGCACCGTCGTCGAGCGCCGGCCGCCGAAAATGAACGCGTCGATCGGCACGCCCGCGGGATTCTCCCAGTCAGGGTCGATCGACGGGCACTGCGACGCGGGCGCGGTGAAGCGCGAATTCGGGTGCGCGGCCTTGCGGCCGGTGGCCTGGCCGATTTCCGGCGTCCACGCGTTGCCCTGCCAGTCGCGCAGGCGCGCGGGCGGCGTGTCGGTCAGCCCTTCCCACCAGACGTCGCCGTCCTCCGTCAGCGCGACGTTCGTGAAGATCACGTTCTCCGTCAGCGTCGCGAGCGCGTTCGGGTTGGTCTTCTCGCTCGTGCCGGGCGCGACGCCGAAGTAGCCGGCCTCCGGGTTGATCGCATAGAGCCGCCCGTCGTGCCCCGGCTTGAGCCACGCGATGTCGTCGCCGATCGTCGTGACCTTCCAGCCGTCGAAGCCCTTCGGCGGAATCAGCATCGCGAAGTTGGTCTTGCCGCACGCGGACGGAAACGCGGCCGCGACGTGATATTTCCTGCCCTGCGGGGAGGTCACGCCGAGGATCAGCATGTGCTCGGCGAGCCAGCCCTGGTCGCGGCCCATCGTCGATGCGATGCGCAGCGCGAAGCACTTCTTGCCGAGCAGCGCATTGCCGCCGTAGCCGGAGCCGAAGCTCCAGATCTCGCGCGTTTCCGGGAAATGGACGATGTACTTGAGCGGGTTGCACGGCCATCGCGCATCCTGCTGCCCCGGCGCGAGCGGATGGCCGACGCTGTGCACGCACGGCACGAACGGGCCGTCGGTGCCGAGCGCTTCCAGCACGTCGCGGCCCATGCGGGTCATGATCCGCATGTTCACGACGACATACGGGCTATCGGACAATTCCACGCCGATGTGCGCGATCGGCGAGCCGATCGGGCCCATCGAGAACGGCACGACGTACAGCGTGCGGCCGCGCATCGCGCCGCGGAACAGGCCGTCGAGCGTCGCGCGCATCTCGTCGGGCGCGACCCAGTTGTTGGTCGGGCCGGCGTCGTCGCGCGACGCGCTGCAGATGAACGTGCGGTCTTCGACGCGCGCGACGTCGGACGGATCGGACAGCGCCAGATACGAGTTGGGGCGCTTGGCCGGATCGAGGCGCACCAGCGTGCCCTGATCGACCATCGCGGCGCACAGCGCGTCGTATTCGGCTTGCGAGCCGTCGCACCACACGACGCGATCGGGCTCGGTCAGCCCGGCGATGCGCGCCACCCATTCGATCAGCCGCGCATGCCTGACGTACGCGGGCGGCGTGCTGTGCATGCCGGGGGACGGCTCGGCCATCGTGTTTCGCTGCATGGGGTGTCTCCAGATTATCGGGCGGGAATCGGGGGGACGGGCATGGCCCGCGGGGCGGCGCAGGCGTGCGGGAAACCGGCGTGACAGATGCGCACGCGCAGGACGGAGCGCGCGTGCCGGCCGCGTATCGCGGCCGTGAAGCGGGCTTGAGGAACGGACGTCTCGTCTGGATGCGCGAACGCAAGTTTCGCCATGCATGCAACCTGCCATACGACTACATGCGGGCCAGCATACCATCGCATGTGATGCAATGGCGATCAGGGGAATACCGCAACTGGATGCCGCCCCGGACGGCGAACACACCCGTTGAATTCGCCGCCGGAGCGGATTTTTCAACCCGCCTGCCGCGCCCGCGCGAGCGCGCCGAGATTGCCTTCCCCAAACCCGTGATGCCCGCTGCGCTGGACGATCTCGAAGAAGATTTCGCCCGGCCGCCGCTTGACGAAGGTCTGGAAGAACAGCTTCGGCACGCCGTCGGCGCCAATCTCGCCGTCGACCAGCACCGCGTGACGGCACAGCGCGTCCAGATCGAGGCCGTGGCCGGGCAGCCGCTCGTCGACCTCGTCGTAATAGCGCGCGGGCGGCTCGATGAACTCGACGCCGTTCGCGCGCAGCGCATCGATGCACGACAGGATGTCGTCGGTCGCGAGCGCGATGTGCTGGACCCCTTCGCCCGGATGGTCGGGCAGGTACGCGTGCATCAGCTCCGTGCGCCGCGTGCCCTCCTCATACACCGGAATCCGCACCGCGCCGCACGGCGACACCATCACGCGCGATTCCTCGGACACATGCCAGTGCGCGTCGATCTCGTGAATCTCGCGGAAATGCAGCAGATCGCGATAGAAGTCGAGCCATTCCTGCATGCGCCCGGCGCCGACCGTCTGCGTGAAATGATCGACCACCTGCAGGCCGGTGCCGGCGTTTTCCAGATCGGTGTGCGCGGTGGCGATGTCGATCGGCCGGAAGTCGATGTCGAAAATCGAGATGTCGCCGACGCCGCCGCGCTGGCCGTCCCGTCCGCGCCACCGGTCGACGAAATAGATGTGCGAGTCGCCGATGCCCTGGATCGCCGGAATCCGCAATTCGCCGACGCCGACCCGCTCGCCCTCGAACGCCCACGCGCCCAGCGTCAGCGCCCGCTCGAACGCGCGCCGCGCGTTGTTCACGCGAATGCCGATCGCGCACACGCCCATTCCGTATTCCTCCGCATAACGCGCGGCGAACGAATCCGGCTCCGCATTGATCAGGAAATTCATCTGGCCTTGCCGGTACAGCGTGACGTCCTTGCTGACGTGCCGCGCGATCGCCTTGAAGCCCAACTGCGCGAAACGCTGCGCAAGCGCCTCGGGCACCGGCGCCGCGAATTCGACGAACTCCAGCCCGGCCATCCCGAGCGGATTGGCGGACGGATCGCCGACGGCGGGCGTGTCGCTGGACAGTGAAGGAGGATTGCCGAGCATTTCATTCTCCGGGGCAAGCAGGATCGATAACGTGCGCGCCGCGCGGCTCGCCCGGTCTGGCCGGCGCACGCCTGGCCAGCTGCCGGATCGCGCCGCGCGACCCTGTTCAATTTCGCCAATTTTAACCAAACCGTTCATGTCGGCCCACCCGCCGAACGGACGGCATCAGGCCTCCTGCCTAGTGCAAACCCCGAATTCGTTCGGTGATCGCACGAACTTGGACGATCATCGCACGTTTGCCGCGAGCGGGCGATTGCCGGCAACGGACGTGCGCCCTATTCTCCAGTCACCCAACCGTTCTTCAATACCGCATGACAAGCGGCGCCGCCACGACGATACGAAGCGCCGCGTCAGGAGACACCAGCATGACCCCAGCCATTGATACCCTCGACGCGGTCGCCACCAACCGCGCGCGCAGTCAGGCCCGCAAGGCCGCGATCGGCAGCTTTGTCGGCGCCGTTGTCGATTGGTACGACTTCCTGCTTTACGGCATCGTCGCCGCGCTCGTGTTCAATTCGGAGTTCTTTCCGAAAGTCAGCCCGACGATGGGTACGCTCGCGGCCTTCGCGACGTTCGGCGTCGGCTTCCTGTTCCGCCCGCTCGGCGGCGTCGTGTTCGGCCACTACGGCGACCGGCTCGGGCGCAAGCGGATGCTCGTCCTGACCGTGATGCTGATGGGCGTGTCGACCGTCGCGATCGGCCTGCTGCCGGGCTTCGCGACGATCGGCTGGTGGGCGCCCGTGCTGCTCGTCGCGCTGCGCGCGCTGCAAGGCTTCGCGGTCGGCGGCGAATGGGGCGGCGCGGCGCTGATGGCCGTCGAAAGCGCGCCGCAGAAGAAAAAGGCGTTCTACAGCAGCGGCGTGCAGGTCGGCTACGGCGTCGGCCTCGTGCTCGCGACCGGCATCGTGTCGATCCTGAACCACACGCTCGGCGAGGCGGCGTTCAAGGCATGGGCATGGCGCCTGCCGTTCGTGTTCAGCATCGTGCTGGTGCTGATCGGCCTGTGGGTCCGCAAGAGCATGGACGAGTCGCAGGAATTCGTCGAGAAGGTCGAGCACGGCCACCGCAAGCTGCGCCTGCCGGTGCTCGAGGCGCTGACGCGCCATCCGAAGGCGTTCCTGCTGATCGTCGCGCTGCGTCTCGCCGAACTGTTCTCGATGTACATCGTCACCGCGTTCGCGCTCAGCTATTCGACCGCCAACCTCGGGATGTCGCGCGACCTGTTCCTGAACATCGGCCTGCTGGTCGGCGCGGTGAGCTGCGTGACGATCCCGTGCTTCGCGTGGCTCGCCGACCGTTTCGGCCTGCGCCGCATCTACCTGATCGGCGCGCTGATCGGCCTCGCGTCCGCCGTGCCGTTCTTCGTCGCGCTGGAAGCCCGTTCGATCGCATGGATCGTGATCTTCTCGATGCTGCTCGCGAACGTCGCGCACGACATGGTCGTCAGCGTCCAGCAGCCGCTCTTCACCGAGCTGTTCGGCGCGGAATACCGGTACAGCGGCGCAGGCGTCGGCTACCAGTTCGCGAGCGTGGTCGGCGGCGGCTTCACGCCGTTCATCGCGGTGGCGCTCGTCAGCTTCGCCGGCGGTTCGTGGCATGCGGTCGCCGGGTATCTCGCGGCCGGCTGCCTGATCTCGCTGATCGTCGCGGCGCGGATGCGGCCCGCGCAGCACTGATGCACCGCGCGGGCGTCGCCGCCATCCCGGCCGCGATGCCCGCCCCCCGCGCCGGGCCGCACGCCCGGCGCGGCGCCCCGTTCGGTCGCGGCATCATGCAAAAAAACGTCATGACGCCCGCGATCTTCCCCCCCGCCGGACCCGCACTTTTTCCTCGCGCCCCCGACCGATGGCATCATATGGGCCTACGTCAGTCAACGATACGCCCCCATATCATGTCGAACCTCATCGTCCACGGCGGCACGCCGCTGCGTGGCGACATCAAGCCGTCCGCCAACAAGAACGCCGTCCTGCCGATCCTGTGCGCCACCCTGCTGACCGACCAGCCGCTGCGGCTCGTCGGCGTGCCGGACATCACCGACGTGCGCAAGATCCTCGAAATCTTCCGCACGCTCGGCAGCGACGTGTCGGTCGATTACGCGACCGGCGTCCTCGACCTGCACCACCGCGCGACCACGTTCGATCCGGCCGTCCACCGGCTGCCCGAGGCGATGCGCTCGTCGATCATGCTGATTCCGCCGCTGCTCGCGCGTTTCGGCGTGGCCCGCCTCGAAAACGATGTGAAAGGCTGCACGCTCGGCGTGCGCGAGATCGATCCGCACGTCGAGGTGTTCGAGCGTTTCGGCGCGCACATCGCGCGCACGCCCGACTCGCTGATCGTCCGCGCGGACGGCGCGCTGAAGGCAAACGATCACTGGCTCGATTACGCGTCGGTGACCACCACCGAGAACTTCGTGCTGTGCGCGACCGCCGCCGGCGGCACGTCGACGCTGATGAACGCCGCGTCCGAGCCGCACGTGCAGGAGTTCTGCCAGTTCCTCGCGATGCTCGGCGTCGCGATCGACGGGATCGGCACGTCGCGGATCAGCGTCACCGGCGGGCGCCGGCTCGGCGGCGGCGAATTCCGCTTCGCCGAGGATTTCCACGAGATCGCGACGTTTCTCGCGCTCGGCGCGATCACGGGCGGCGACATCGTCGTCAGGAATTCCGCGCCCGAGCAGTTTCCGCTGATCGACCGCACATTCGCGAAGTTCGGCGTCCACGTCACGCATCGCGATGGCTGGTCGCGCGCCGAGCGCGACGGCCCGCTGCGCGTGCGGCGGCCGTTTACGCAGAACATCCTGACCAAGGTCGAGGCCGCGCCGTGGCCGTACCTGCCGGTCGATCTGCTGCCGATCTTCATCGCGCTCGGCGTGCAGGCCGAAGGCAGCGCGATGTTCTGGAACAAGGTCTACGACGGCGCGCTGGGCTGGTCGGGCGAGCTGTCGAAATTCGGCGCGCACGTGCTGCTTTCCGATCCGCACCGGCTCATCACGTTCGGCGGGCTGAAACTGTCGCCCGCGCGCGTCGAAAGCCCGTACATCATCCGCGTCGCGATCGCGCTGCTGATGGTCGCGGCGAGCATCGAAGGCCGCTCGGAGATCATGAACGCGCTGCCGATCCGCCGCGCGCATCCGCGGTTCGTCGAGAACCTGCGCTCGGTCGGCGCGAATGTGGAGTGGACGAGCAGCGAGTGAGGGGGCGGGATGCAGTGAACCCTGCGTGTTGCGGTGGCCGCCCGGCCACGCGCGGCACGCGGGCCGGACGGCAGAGATCTGCCGTCAGAGGTTCGCCCGGGCGCGCCGGTCGATCGCCCGATCACTCCAGCTCCATCCGTTTGTCGATCACGACGAGCCTCACCGGATCGGTCTTCTTCCACTGCGACTTCGGGATCACCAGTTGCCACTCGGCGTTCGCCTGA
>NZ_JGVW01000103.1 GCF_000687455.2 Burkholderia sp. lig30 | reverse complement strand
CCACCCGCCTGCCGAATCGTATCGCCGACCTGGAAATGCACGGCTTCGACCGAGCCGATCAGGTTGGCCGCGATGGTCCAGTCCGCGCGCAATTGCACATACATCCCCGTCCACAGACTGCCCCTGCCCGCCGTCCCCGGCACGACCTGGCTCCCCTGTTGATAGACCGCGTCGCCGGTCGTCTCCCGCCACTGGAAACCGAGCGCGCCGAGCAGCGACAGATTCGCCGACGGCTTGAGCGTGACGGACGGTTTGACGTGAATCAGGTTCGAATAGCCGGTGTAGCTGGCGAGCGTGAAGTAATAGCCGTTCGGAAACAGCGGATTGAATGTCTCTACCCGGCCATCGTGCGGATGCCGGTCGCCCGACGCCGCGTCGACCTGCAGCGCAACGCGCGGCGACCACGGCAGGTCGAGCCGGTAACCCGCGATCGAGCCCATCGCCCACGCGCCGATCGTGTTGTTGCCGACCGTGCCTGTCTGCAGCATGGCCTCGACGTCCCAGTCGAAACGAGCGTGCGTGCCCGTGTAGCGCAGGTCCCACACGTCGCGATGCTCGGCGCCCCTGGCGTCGATGAAGCGCGCGTTGCTGCGGTTGTAGCGCGACCAATAGCCGGAAAGATCGCCCGGCCCGACCGACTGGCGCTCGAAACGTACGCCGCTGAACGTGAGGTCGCGGTTCGACACGTCGTCGAACGTGGACTGGTCACGATTCTGTACGGGCTGGGTCGCATACGCGATGAAGCGCCACTTCTGGTATTCGTAGTCGACCCAGACCGCGTCGAACGACTGGCGCACGTTCGGGCCGTCGCGCACGGCAATGAAGCGCTGCAAGTCGAACGCCATCTGCTGCCGGCCGACGCGAAACTTGAACGTGCCGCCGCCGAGCCCGCCACTGTAGGTGGCAAACGCCTGCTCGACGTCGAGCGGGTTCTTGTCCACCGGCGTGACCGTGTTCTTGCCGTACGCACGCGCATCATCGAGCTGCACGAAGGCCTGCCAGTGCTCGCCGAGATGCGCGTCCGCGTGAACCTCGACGCGCTGGATCAGATAGGTATCCGACTGCGCGGAACCAATGCCGAACAGCGGCGCATGGTTGCTTTCGACCCGCTCGCGCAGGTTCACGCCGAGCGACAGATAGGATTTCGGGTCGCCGCCGAGCGGCATGTACTTCAGCGTGTCGAACGGCTGGCGTTGAACGCACGGGTTCGCGAGCACCGACCAGTCTTCCTGCCAGCGATTGAACAGCACGACGGGCCGTTTGACGTTGCAGGCGGCCGCCGAAGCGCTGCCGCCTGACGGCGTGCCGGCCGCAGCAGCGGGTTCCGCGAGCGGCTCCGCGAAGACTGCGTCGGCGCCCGTCAACAGCAGCCCCGCGACGACGGGAATGCTTGCGGCGTTTTTGAATCGACGCCCGCGCAGCGCGATGGATACCATGATTTCCCTTGCCGTTGTCGGCTCGTAGTTGTGCCTGCCGCCCCCGCCCACCGGGCGCGTTCGGGGGCTCCCTCCCTTCCCCGCCGAATCAGACGCGCCCCGCCGTCGTCGTGCGCTCGTGTTCCCCGGTGGCCGCCGCGAGCCACGCGAGCGCGCACGCCGGAACGAGCAGCGCCCAGAATCCCGCGTAACGGAAGCCCAGCGCCCCGGCCGTCGCGCCGATCGCGAACGCGACGATGGCCGGCATCATCTTCGCGAACCGCGCGCGGGCCGCCGCGCGCACGCTGTCGGCGGTGCGCGCGGACAACATGTCGACCACGTCGAGAATCGCTTGCGTGACGTTTCCCGTCATGACCGTGTTCGGCACGCCCGGACGCTGGATCAAGCGCGGATGCGCGTTCTGCACGCCCATCGCGATTCCGCCGAGGATGCCGGCCACGACCGCAGGCAGGCTGTCGGGCTGGCTGACCGGCATCGCCCAGACGCCGGCCGCGCAGAAGCCGAACATCAGGACGGCCTGCACCGCATGGAGCAGACGCGCGCCCTGACGGGCGTGCCGTTCGGACAACGACCGCACCAGCAGGCTGCTGAACACGACCCCGCCGACGAATGCCGGAAACACGATCAGCTTCAGGAAGATGCCCCGACCGTAGCCCGCCACGCCGGCCCCGATCAGCACGAAGTTGCCCGTCACGTGCGCCGTGAACAGACCGAACAGCGCGACGAAGCTCAGCGTATCGACGAACCCGGCAATCGCGGCGAGGATCGTGTCTTCGGACTTCATTTCCCCGCACTCGCGTGGATTTCGGCGATATAGCCGCCCGGGAACTGGACGATCGCGGCATCGCGCCCGTCCGACGTGAACGGCGGCACGAGCACCGTCACGCCCGCGCCCTGCGCCTTCTGCAGCGTCGTGGCGAGATTCGGCACTTCATAGCCGGTCATTTCCCGACCGAACGGATAAGGCAGATGGCCATCCGTTGCGATCACGGTCATCTTGCCGAAGCCCGATTCGATGCGTATGCGACGATAGGTATCGTTCGGCCGGCCGATTTCGACGCCGGGCG
>NZ_JGVW01000102.1 GCF_000687455.2 Burkholderia sp. lig30 | reverse complement strand
GTCGCAAAGATCATCGAGTAAGCCAGTTATTCGTTGATCCGACAGTTTTGGGGCTGGCATCAGCCGGCCCCAACATGGTTTAGGGGTATAGCTCAACTGGCAGAGCGTCGGTCTCCAAAACCGAAGGTTGGGGGTTCGATTCCCTCTGCCCCTGCCAAAAAAGCCACGTTCAACGTGGCATTTGTTTTAAGGTGTTATGGCGAATCCATCCGTCGAAACTGTAAATACCTCTGGCGACAAGCTGATGCTGGCCGTGGGTGTATTGTTGGTCTTGGCCGGATTCGTGGGCTTCTTCTGGCTCGGTGGTCAGGAGTGGTACGTCCGCGGTGCCGCGTTGGCGGTGGGGTTGATCGCCGGTGTGGCCGTTGGACTGATGTCCGCGCCTGGCAAGGGCTTGATCGCGTTTGCCAAGGACTCGTACAAGGAAGTCCGCAAGGTCGTTTGGCCAACCCGAAAGGAAGCAACGCAAACCACACTCGTCGTGTTCGGTTTCGTGCTGGTGATGGCAATTTTCCTCTGGTTGAGCGATAAATCCATCGAGTGGGTGATTTTCTCGGCGATTCTGGGTTGGAAATGATATGAGCGATACTCCGGCATCCCCGAGCGGAAAGCGTTGGTACGTGGTGCACGCCTACTCCGGCATGGAGAAGAGCGTGCAACGTGCGCTTCAAGAGCGCATCGAACGTGCTGGCATGCAAGACAAATTCGGTCAGATCCTGGTTCCGACCGAAGAAGTGGTCGAAGTCAGAGGCGGCCACAAGGCTGTGACTGAGCGTCGTTTCTTCCCCGGCTATGTGCTGGTGGAAATGGAAATGACGGACGAAACGTGGCACCTCGTGAAGAACACTGCGAAGGTCACCGGTTTTGTCGGCGGTGCGCGTAACCGCCCGAGCCCGATTTCCCCGAAGGAAGTCGAGAAGATCATGTCGCAGATGCAGGAAGGCGTCGAGAAGCCGCGCCCCAAGACCCTGTTCGAGGTGGGCGAGATGGTTCGGGTCAAGGAAGGCCCCTTCACGGACTTCAATGGCACCGTCGAAGAAGTGAATTACGAAAAATCGCGCGTGCGTGTGTCGGTCACCATCTTCGGTCGTGCAACTCCGGTCGAGCTCGAATTCGGCCAGGTCGAAAAAGTCTAATCCCGATTCGGTGGGCAGCCTCGGCTGCCCGCCTTCGCGCTTACGGTCCGCGTCATGACCGTTGAGGAGCGTCAGTAGCGTCGCCGCGAACGCGCGTTATCACTCATCGAACGCCTCCTCGGCGTTCCTACGAGGTTTTCAAATGGCAAAGAAGATTGTCGGCTTTATCAAGCTGCAGATTCCTGCAGGTAAAGCCAACCCGTCGCCGCCGGTCGGTCCGGCACTGGGCCAGCGCGGCCTGAACATCATGGAGTTCTGCAAGGCGTTCAACGCGCAGACTCAAGGCATGGAGCCGGGTCTGCCGGTGCCGGTCGTCATCACGGCATTCGCTGACAAGAGCTTCACGTTCGTGATGAAGACGCCGCCGGCGACCGTCCTGATCAAGAAGGCGGCGAAGGTGGACAAGGGCTCGAGCAAGCCGCACACCGACAAGGTCGGTTCGATCACGCGCGCTCAAGCCGAAGAAATCGCGAAGACCAAGATGCCGGACCTCACGGCAGCTGATCTGGACGCAGCCGTTCGCACCATCGCTGGTAGCGCACGCTCGATGGGCATCACTGTGGAGGGCGTGTAAATGGCTAAGATCTCCAAGCGCCGTCAGGCATTTGCCGCCAAGGTCGACCGTCAGAAGCTGTACGCGATCGAAGACGCACTCGCCCTCGTGAAGGAATGCGCGAGCGCGAAGTTCAACGAGTCGATCGACGTCGCAGTCCAGCTCGGCATCGACGCGAAGAAGTCGGACCAGGTCGTTCGCGGTTCGGTCGTCCTGCCGGCAGGCACGGGCAAGTCGGTTCGCGTTGCCGTGTTCGCGCAAGGCGAGAAGGCCGAGCAAGCACGCGCAGCAGGCGCTGAAATCGTCGGTATGGAAGACCTCGCCGAGCAGATCAAGGCCGGCCAGATGGACTTCGACATCGTGATCGCGTCGCCGGACACGATGCGTATCGTCGGTACGCTGGGTCAGATCCTCGGCCCGCGCGGCCTGATGCCGAACCCGAAGGTCGGCACCGTGACGCCGGACGTCGCGACCGCCGTGAAGAACGCGAAGGCTGGTCAGGTCCAGTTCCGTGTCGACAAGGCAGGTATCATCCACGCAACGATCGGCCGTGCATCGTTCGAGTCGACCGCGCTGCGTTCGAACCTGTCGGCGCTGATCGAAGCGCTGCAGAAGGCGAAGCCGGCAACGAGCAAGGGCGTCTACCTGCGCAAGATCGCACTGTCGAGCACGATGGGCGTCGGCGTGCGTGTCGACCAGGCTACGCTGGCCGCGCAGTAAGCAAGAAATTCGGGCCGCTTTGCGAAGCGGCCCAACTGGGCTTTGGGCGGTTGCCCGCGCAGTGAGGCGGGCAGCCGGTTATCAAAGACCGTTGGTGGGAGCGCCGCAGTCAGGCAATCCCTTAATTCAAGCCAACGCAGATGGCGAACCCGAAAAAGTTTTGCAGTGGTGAAGCCGCAGGCCGTGAAGCGATTCGCGGCGTGAGGTGGAAATACTCCTAACGAGTCGGACGCCGTTGTTGACCGAGGTACGCGAGGCATCATGCCGAACGTATCGTTTCTGGAGGCTAACCGTGCCGCTTAATAGAGAAGACAAGCAAGCCGTCGTCGCTGAGGTTGCCGCGCAAGTCGCGAAGGCCCAGACCGTTGTGCTGGCTGAGTATCGTGGAATTGCGGTTGGCGATCTGACCAAGCTGCGCGCGAAGGCGCGTGAGCAACAGGTTTACCTGCGCGTGTTGAAGAACACGCTGGCGCGTCGCGCCGTCGAAGGTACGCCGTTTGCTCCGCTGGCAGAGCAGATGACTGGCCCCCTGATCTACGGCATCTCGGAAGATGCAATTGCTGCTGCTAAGGTCGTCAACGACTTCAGCAAGAGCAATGACAAGTTGGTCATCAAGGCTGGTTCGTTCGATGGCAAGGTGATGGACAAGGCTGGCGTGCAAGCGCTGGCAAGCATCCCGAGCCGCGAAGAACTGCTCTCGAAGCTGCTGTTCGTTATGCAATCGCCTGTTTCGGGCTTCGCGCGCGCTCTCGCCGCGCTGGCCGAGAAGAAGCAAGCAGAAGCTGCGTAAGCGAACATGCATCAGCGTTATTGATCGCTGGCTGTATCCGAATTCAATTTAGGAGTATTTCAAATGGCAATCGCAAAAGAAGACATCCTGGCAGCAGTCGAAGGGATGACCGTTCTGGAACTGAACGAACTGGTCAAGGCATTCGAAGAGAAGTTTGGCGTGTCGGCAGCTGCAGTGGCAGTCGCTGGCCCGGCAGGCGGCGGCGCTGCTGCTGCTGCTGAAGAGCAGACCGAATTCACGGTCATGCTGCTCGAAGCAGGCGGCAACAAGGTTGCAGTCATCAAGGCCGTTCGCGAACTGACGGGCCTGGGCCTGAAGGAAGCGAAGGATCTGGTTGACGGCGCACCGAAGCCCGTCAAGGAAGCGGTGCCCAAGGCTGCTGCTGACGAAGCCAAGAAGAAGCTGGAAGACGCGGGCGCGAAGGCCGAAATCAAGTAAGTTTCGGCGCGCTGTGCGAAGGCTGGCGGTATTTTCACCGCCGGCCTTTTTGTGCTTTGTGGGGACGTTATTCTGGCACTCATTCGTGAGCCCGAATAATTGGCCCCAGAAGCCAAAGAAAACCGCCTGATCGTTGTCATTGGTCACGATTGGCGGTTCTCTTTGTCTTCTGAAGCGACTGCAGAAGGCAAGTTTGGTCGGGTAGCGGGCAACACAGGCATCCGCTGCCGTCAGCCAGCGGTTGGTAGCGGCCAACCACCAAGCTTCTCGGCTCGTTCAAGCCGTCGGACGGCCATCGGGTTTCAGTCGGTGAACACACGGGTTTGAAACGTCCAGGTATCCCGCCTCGATGGCACCCGCCGTGATTCGGAGATCGTATGCAATATTCCTTCACCGAGAAGAAGCGCATTCGCAAGAGTTTCGCGAAGCGCCCCATCGTTCACCAAGTTCCTTTCCTGCTGGCTACCCAGCTTGAATCATTCAGCACGTTTCTGCAAGCCGAAGTTCCGCTGGCACAACGCAAGCCTGAAGGTTTGCAGGCCGCTTTCACATCGGTATTTCCGATTGTTTCGCACAACGGCTTTGCGCGTCTCGAGTTCGTGAGCTTTGCGCTGTCCACGCCGGCATTCAACATCAAGGAATGCCAACAGCGCGGCCTGACGTACTGCTCCGCGCTGCGCGCGAAGGTTCGGCTCGTGATTCTCGACAAGGAGTCGCCGAACAAGCCGGTCGTCAAGGAAGTGAAGGAGCAGGAAGTGTACATGGGCGAAATTCCGCTCATGACGCCGACGGGCTCGTTCGTCATCAACGGCACCGAGCGTGTGATCGTCTCGCAGCTGCACCGCTCGCCGGGCGTGTTCTTCGAGCACGACAAGGGCAAGACCCACAGCTCGGGCAAGCTGCTGTTCTCCGCGCGGATCATTCCTTACCGCGGCTCGTGGCTCGACTTCGAATTCGACCCGAAGGACATCCTGTACTTCCGCGTCGACCGCCGCCGCAAGATGCCGGTCACGATCCTGCTGAAGGCCATCGGCCTCACGCCGGAACAGATCCTCGCGAACTTCTTCGTGTTCGACAACTTCACGCTGATGGACGAGGGCGCGCAGCTCGAGTTCGTGCCTGAGCGCCTGCGTGGCGAAGTCGCGCGTTTCGACATCACGGATCGCGACGGCAAGGTCATCGTCCAGAAGGACAAGCGGATCAACGCGAAGCACATCCGCGATCTCGAAAACGCGAAGACCAAGTTCATCTCGGTGCCGGAGGACTATCTGCTCGGCCGCGTGCTGGCGAAGAACGTCGTCGATGGCGACACCGGCGAAGTGATCGCGAACGCGAACGACGAAGTCACCGAAAGCGTGCTGGACAAGCTGCGCGACGCGAAGATCAAGGACATCCAGACGCTCTACACGAACGATCTGGATCAGGGTCCGTACATCTCGTCGACGCTGCGTGTCGACGAAACCGCGGACAAGACGGCCGCGCGCATCGCGATCTACCGCATGATGCGTCCGGGCGAGCCGCCGACCGAAGAAGCGGTCGAAGCGCTGTTCAACCGTCTGTTCTACAGCGAAGACGCGTACGACCTGTCGAAGGTCGGCCGCATGAAGTTCAACCGCCGCGTCGGCCGTGACGAGATCACCGGCCCGATGACGCTGCTGGACGACGACATCCTCGCGACGATCAAGATCCTCGTTGAGCTGCGCAACGGCAAGGGCGAAGTCGACGATATCGACCACCTCGGCAACCGTCGCGTGCGCTGCGTCGGCGAACTGGCGGAAAACCAGTTCCGTGCAGGTCTCGTGCGCGTCGAGCGCGCGGTCAAGGAACGCCTCGGCCAGGCCGAAAGCGAAAACCTGATGCCGCACGACCTGATCAACTCGAAGCCGATTTCGTCGGCGATCCGCGAGTTCTTCGGTTCGTCGCAGCTGTCGCAGTTCATGGACCAGACCAACCCGCTGTCGGAAATCACGCACAAGCGCCGCGTTTCCGCACTGGGCCCGGGCGGCCTGACGCGCGAGCGCGCGGGCTTCGAAGTCCGCGACGTGCACCCGACCCACTATGGCCGCGTGTGCCCGATCGAAACGCCGGAAGGTCCGAACATCGGTCTGATCAACTCGCTGGCGCTGTACGCGCACCTGAACGAGTACGGCTTCCTCGAAACGCCGTACCGCAAGGTCGTGGACGGCAAGGTAACCGACCAGATCGACTATCTGTCGGCGATCGAGGAAGGTCGCTACATGATCGCGCAGGCGAACGCCGGGATCGACGACGGCGGCCAGCTGATCGATGAACTGGTGTCGTCGCGTGAAGCCGGCGAAACGATGATGGTCACGCCGGACCGCATCCAGTACATGGACGTGGCGCCGTCGCAGATCGTGTCGGTTGCAGCCTCGCTGATTCCGTTCCTCGAGCACGATGACGCGAACCGTGCACTGATGGGCTCGAACATGCAGCGTCAGGCCGTGCCGTGTCTGCGTCCGGAGAAACCGGTCGTCGGTACGGGCATCGAGCGTACCTGCGCGGTCGACTCGGGCACGACGGTTCAGGCGTATCGCGGCGGCGTCGTCGACTACGTCGACGCGGGCCGTATCGTGATTCGCGTGAACGACGACGAAGCGGTCGCGGGTGAGGTCGGTGTCGACATCTACAACCTGATCAAGTACACGCGTTCGAACCAGAACACGAACATCAACCAGCGTCCGATCGTGAAGATGGGCGACAAGGTCTCGCGCGGCGACGTGCTGGCCGACGGCGCATCGACGGACCTGGGCGAGCTCGCGCTCGGCCAGAACATGCTGATTGCGTTCATGCCGTGGAACGGCTACAACTTCGAGGATTCGATCCTGATCTCGGAGAAGGTCGTGGCCGACGATCGCTACACGTCGATCCACATCGAAGAGCTGAACGTCGTCGCTCGCGACACGAAGCTCGGGCCGGAAGAAATCACGCGCGACATCTCGAACCTGGCGGAAGTCCAGCTCGGCCGTCTCGACGAATCGGGCATCGTGTACATCGGTGCGGAAGTCGAAGCGGGCGACGTGCTGGTCGGCAAGGTGACGCCGAAGGGCGAAACCCAGCTCACGCCGGAAGAAAAGCTGCTGCGCGCGATCTTCGGCGAGAAGGCGTCGGACGTGAAGGACACGTCGCTGCGCGTGCCGTCGGGCATGAGCGGCACCGTGATCGACGTCCAGGTCTTCACGCGTGAAGGCATCCAGCGCGACAAGCGTGCACAACAGATCATCGACGACGAACTGAAGCGCTATCGCCTCGACCTGAACGACCAGCTGCGCATCGTGGAAGGCGACGCGTTCCAGCGTCTCGCGCGCATGCTCGTCGGCAAGGTCGCGAACGGCGGTCCGAAGAAGCTCGCGAAGGGCACGAAGATCGACCAGGCGTACCTGGAAGACCTCGATCACTACCACTGGTTCGACATCCGCCTCGCGGACGACGAAGCAGCGGTGCAGCTCGAAGCGATCAAGAACTCGATCGAAGAGAAGCGTCACCAGTTCGACCTCGCGTTCGAAGAGAAGCGCAAGAAGCTCACGCAAGGCGACGAACTGCCGCCGGGCGTGCTGAAGATGGTCAAGGTGTACCTCGCGGTGAAGCGCCGTCTGCAGCCTGGCGACAAGATGGCAGGCCGTCACGGTAACAAGGGTGTCGTGTCGAAGATCGTTCCGGTCGAAGACATGCCGTACATGGCAGATGGCCGTCCGGCCGACGTCGTGCTGAACCCGCTCGGCGTCCCGTCGCGGATGAACGTGGGTCAGGTTCTGGAAGTGCACCTCGGCTGGGCCGCGAAGGGTCTCGGCTGGCGTATCGGCGAAATGCTGCAGCGTCAGGCGAAGATCGAGGAGCTGCGTGTATTCCTGACGAAGATCTACAACGAGTCGGGCCGCGCGGAAGACCTGGAAAGCTTCACGGACGAGGAAATCCTCGAACTGGCGAAGAACCTGCGCGAAGGCGTGCCGTTCGCAACGCCGGTGTTCGACGGTGCGACCGAAGAAGAAATGTCGAAGATGCTCGACCTGGCGTTCCCGGACGCGATCGCGGAGCAGCTCGGCATGAACGAGTCGAAGAACCAGGTTCGCCTGTACGACGGCCGCACCGGCGAGATGTTCGAACGCCGCGTGACGCTGGGCTACATGCACTACCTGAAGCTGCACCACTTGGTCGACGACAAGATGCACGCGCGTTCGACGGGCCCGTACTCGCTCGTGACGCAGCAGCCGCTGGGCGGTAAGGCGCAGTTCGGTGGCCAGCGTTTCGGTGAAATGGAAGTGTGGGCACTTGAAGCGTACGGCGCGTCCTACGTGCTGCAGGAAATGCTGACGGTGAAGTCGGACGACGTGAACGGTCGGACCAAGGTTTATGAGAACCTGGTCAAGGGCGATCATGTGATCGACGCCGGCATGCCGGAATCCTTCAACGTGCTGGTGAAGGAAATCCGCTCGCTCGGTATCGACATCGATCTCGACCGCAATTAATCGGACTACGGAGAGAAAGCAATGAAAGCTCTGCTCGATCTATTCAAGCAAGTCCAACAAGAAGAAGTTTTCGACGCGATCAAGATCGGTCTGGCCTCGCCGGACAAGATCCGCTCGTGGTCGTTCGGCGAAGTGAAGAAGCCGGAGACCATCAACTACCGCACGTTCAAGCCGGAACGCGACGGTCTGTTCTGCGCGAAGATCTTCGGGCCGATCAAGGACTACGAGTGCCTGTGCGGCAAGTACAAGCGCCTGAAGCACCGTGGCGTGATCTGTGAGAAGTGCGGCGTCGAAGTGACGCTCGCGAAGGTGCGTCGCGAACGCATGGGCCACATCGAGCTGGCCTCGCCGGTCGCGCACATCTGGTTCCTGAAGTCGCTGCCGTCGCGTCTGGGCATGGTGCTCGACATGACGCTGCGCGACATCGAGCGCGTGCTGTACTTCGAAGCGTACGTGGTGATCGAACCGGGCATGACGCCGCTGAAGGCGCGTCAGATCATGACCGAAGAGGATTACTACAACAAGGTCGAGGAATACGGCGACGAATTCCGTGCCGAGATGGGCGCGGAAGGCGTGCGCGAGCTGCTGCGCGCGATCAACATCGACGAGCAGGTCGAGACGCTGCGTGCCGAGCTGAAGAACACCGGTTCGGAAGCGAAGATCAAGAAGTACGCGAAGCGCCTGAAGGTCCTCGAGGCCTTCCAGCGTTCGGGCATCAAGCCGGAATGGATGATTCTCGAAGTGCTGCCGGTGCTGCCGCCGGAACTGCGTCCGCTGGTGCCGCTGGACGGCGGCCGCTTCGCGACGTCGGACCTGAACGACCTGTACCGCCGCGTGATCAACCGTAACAACCGGTTGAAGCGTCTGCTCGAGCTGAAGGCGCCGGAAATCATCGTCCGCAACGAAAAGCGGATGCTGCAGGAAGCCGTCGACTCGCTGCTCGACAACGGCCGCCGTGGCAAGGCGATGACGGGCGCGAACAAGCGTCCGCTGAAGTCGCTCGCGGACATGATCAAGGGCAAGGGCGGCCGCTTCCGTCAGAACCTGCTCGGTAAGCGCGTCGACTACTCGGGCCGTTCGGTGATCGTGGTCGGCCCGACGCTGAAGCTGCACCAGTGCGGTCTGCCGAAGCTGATGGCGCTCGAGCTGTTCAAGCCGTTCATCTTCAACAAGCTCGAAGTGATGGGCGTCGCGACGACCATCAAGGCAGCGAAGAAGGAAGTCGAGAACCAGACGCCGGTGGTGTGGGACATCCTCGAAGAGGTGATCCGCGAGCACCCGGTGATGCTGAACCGCGCGCCGACGCTGCACCGTCTCGGTATCCAGGCATTCGAGCCGGTGCTGATCGAAGGCAAGGCGATCCAGCTGCACCCGCTCGTCTGCGCGGCGTTCAACGCCGACTTCGACGGTGACCAGATGGCCGTCCACGTGCCGCTGTCGCTCGAAGCGCAGATGGAAGCGCGCACGCTGATGCTCGCATCGAACAACGTCCTGTTCCCGGCGAACGGCGATCCGTCGATCGTGCCGTCGCAGGATATCGTGCTGGGCCTGTACTACGCGACCCGCGAAGCGGTCAACGCGAAGGGCGAAGGCATGACGTTCACGGGCGTGTCGGAAGCGCTGCGTGCATACGAGAACAAGGAAGTCGAGCTGGCGTCGCGCGTCAACGTGCGGATCACCGAAATGGTCCGCAACGAGGACACGTCGGAAGGCGCGCCGCAGTTCGTGCCGAAGATCTCGCTGTACGCGACGACCGTCGGCCGCGCGATCCTGTCGGAGATCCTGCCGCACGGCCTGCCGTTCTCGGTGCTGAACAAGCCGCTGAAGAAGAAGGAAATCTCGCGCCTCATCAACACCGCGTTCCGCAAGTGCGGCCTGCGTGCGACGGTCGTGTTCGCCGATCAGCTGATGCAGTCGGGTTTCCGTCTCGCGACGCGCGCCGGCATCTCGATCTGCGTGGACGACATGCTCGTGCCGCCGCAGAAGGAAACGATCGTCGGCGACGCCGCGAAGAAGGTGAAGGAATACGACCGTCAGTACATGTCGGGTCTCGTCACCGCGCAGGAACGCTACAACAACGTGGTCGACATCTGGTCGGCGACGTCGGAAGCGGTCGGCAAGGCGATGATGGAGCAGCTGTCGACGGAGCCGGTGACGGACCGCGACGGCAACGAAACGCGCCAGGAATCGTTCAACTCGATCTACATGATGGCCGACTCGGGCGCCCGGGGTTCCGCGGTGCAGATTCGTCAGCTGGCCGGTATGCGCGGCCTGATGGCGAAGCCGGACGGCTCGATTATCGAGACGCCGATTACCGCGAACTTCCGCGAAGGCCTGAACGTATTGCAGTACTTCATCTCGACCCACGGTGCACGTAAGGGTCTGGCTGATACGGCACTGAAGACCGCGAACTCGGGTTACCTGACGCGTCGTCTCGTCGACGTCACGCAGGATCTGGTGGTGGTCGAGGACGATTGCGGTACGTCGAACGGCGTCGCGATGAAGGCGCTGGTCGAAGGCGGTGAAGTCGTCGAAGCGCTGCGCGACCGTATTCTCGGCCGCGTCGCGGTGGCGGACGTCGTGAATCCGGAAACGCAGGAAACGCTGTACGAATCGGGCACGCTGCTCGATGAAACCGCGGTCGAAGACATCGAGCGCCTCGGCATCGACGAAGTGCGCGTGCGCACGCCGCTGACCTGCGAAACGCGTTACGGCCTGTGCGCGGCCTGCTACGGCCGCGACCTCGGCCGCGGCTCGCTCGTGAACGTCGGCGAAGCGGTCGGCGTGATCGCGGCGCAATCGATCGGTGAGCCGGGCACGCAGCTGACGATGCGTACGTTCCACATCGGTGGTGCGGCATCGCGTGCGGCAGTGGCATCGTCGGTCGAAGCGAAGAGCAACGGTATCGTGCGCTTCACGGCCACGATGCGTTACGTGACCAACGCGAAGGGCGAGCAGATCGTCATCTCGCGTTCGGGCGAGGCGTTGATCACCGACGATTTCGGCCGAGAGCGCGAGCGCCACAAAGTGCCGTACGGCGCGACACTGCTGCAGCTCGACGGCGCGACCATCAAGGCCGGTACGCAGCTCGCCACGTGGGACCCGATGACGCGTCCGATCATCACCGAGTACGGCGGTACGGTGAAGTTCGAGAACGTCGAGGAAGGCGTGACGGTCGCGAAGCAGATCGACGACGTGACGGGCCTGTCGACGCTCGTCGTGATCGACGTGAAGCGCCGTGGTTCGCAGGCGTCGAAGAGCGTGCGCCCGCAGGTGAAGCTGCTTGACGCGAACGGCGAGGAAGTGAAGATCCCGGGCACGGAACACGCGGTGCAGATCGGCTTCCAGGTCGGCGCGCTGATCACCGTGAAGGATGGCCAGCAGGTGCAGGTGGGTGAAGTGCTCGCACGTATCCCGACCGAAGCGCAGAAGACGCGTGACATTACCGGCGGTCTGCCGCGGGTGGCGGAGCTGTTCGAAGCGCGTTCGCCGAAGGATGCGGGCATTCTCGCGGAAGTCACCGGCACGACGTCGTTCGGCAAGGACACGAAGGGCAAGCAGCGTCTCGTCATCACGGATCTCGAAGGCAACCAGCACGAGTTCCTGATCGCGAAGGAAAAGCAGGTGCTGGTCCACGACGCCCAGGTCGTCAACAAGGGCGAAATGATCGTGGACGGCCCGGCCGATCCGCACGACATCCTGCGTCTGCAGGGTATCGAGGCGCTGTCGCGCTACATCGTCGACGAAGTGCAGGACGTGTACCGTCTGCAGGGCGTGAAGATCAACGACAAGCACATCGAGGTGATCGTTCGCCAGATGCTGCGTCGTGTGCAGATCACCGACAACGGCGATACGCGCTTCATTCCGGGCGAGCAGGTCGAGCGTTCGGACATGCTGGACGAAAACGACCGCATGATCGCCGAAGACAAGCGCCCGGCGTCGTACGACAACGTGCTGCTCGGTATCACGAAGGCGTCGCTGTCGACCGACTCGTTCATCTCCGCGGCATCGTTCCAGGAAACGACCCGCGTGCTGACCGAGGCGGCGATCATGGGCAAGCGCGACGATCTGCGTGGCCTGAAGGAAAACGTGATCGTCGGCCGTCTGATCCCGGCCGGTACCGGTCTCGCGTTCCACAAGGCGCGCAAGAGCAGGGAAGCGTCGGATCGCGAGCGTTTCGACCAGATCGCAGCGGAAGAAGCGTTCGACTTCGGCACCCCGGCTGCGCCGGCCGAAGAGCCGCAACACCCGGCAGCCGAGTAAGTGCGGGCGGCGCGAGCCGCCTCACGTCGCTGTCGCCGAAACCGCCCGGTTCCACCGGGCGGTTTTTTTTTGTCGCCACTGGCCCGATGGCCAATGTTGCGCGCGTCGCCGCGTGCCATGCGAACGGGTTGATAAAATCCGGGTCATCGATGTCTGCCGTCTTCTATTCCATTCATGTCCCGCGCGCTCGAAATTCTTGACGAAGTATTTGGCTATTCCGTGTTTCGCGGCCAGCAGGGCGAGATCGTCGAGCACGTCGCTGCCGGCGGCGACTGTCTCGTGCTGATGCCGACCGGTGGCGGCAAGTCGCTGTGCTATCAGATTCCCGCGCTGCTGCGCCGCGAGGCCGGGCATGGCGCCGGCATCGTGGTGTCGCCGCTGATCGCGCTGATGCAGGACCAGGTCGCCGCGCTGCGCGAAGTCGGCGTACGCGCGGCATACCTGAACTCGACGCTGTCCGGCCCCGAGGCGGCCGCGACCGAGCGCGCGCTGCGCGAAGGTGAGATCGACCTGCTGTACGTCGCGCCGGAGCGGTTGATGACGGGGCGCTTCCTCGATCTGCTCGAGCGCGCGAAGATCGGCCTGTTCGCGATCGATGAAGCGCATTGCGTGTCGCAGTGGGGGCACGATTTCCGGCCGGAATACATCAAGCTGTCGGTGTTGCACGAGCGGTTCCCGTCGGTGCCGCGCATCGCGCTCACTGCGACCGCGGACGCGATCACGCGCGACGAGATCGTCCATCGTCTCGCGCTCGACGACGCGCGCGTGTTCATCTCGAGCTTCGACCGGCCGAACATCCGTTACCGGATCGTCGAGAAGGACAATGCGCGCGCGCAGCTGCTCGACTTCATCCGGGCCGAGCACACGAACGCGGACGGCACGACCGACGCCGGCGTCGTGTACTGCCTGTCGCGGCGCAAGGTCGAGGAAACGGCGGAGTGGCTGAAGGCGCAGGGCGTGCGCGCGCTGCCGTATCACGCGGGAATGGAATTCGAGGTGCGCCAGAAGCACCAGGAGATGTTCCAGCGCGAAGAGGGCATCGTGATGTGCGCGACGATCGCGTTCGGGATGGGCATCGACAAGCCCGACGTGCGCTTCGTCGCCCACCTCGACCTGCCGAAGAGCGTCGAGGGCTACTACCAGGAGACGGGCCGCGCGGGCCGCGACGGGCTGCCTGCGAACGCATGGATGGCATACGGCCTCGGCGATGTCGTCCAGCAGCGCAAGATGATCGACGAATCCGACGCGGACGACGCACACAAGCGCGTGCAGACGTCGAAGCTCGACGCGCTGCTCGGCCTGTGCGAGACGATCTCGTGCCGCCGTGTGCGGCTGCTGAACTATTTCGGCGAGGCGAGCCAGCCGTGCGGCAACTGCGACACCTGCCTCGAGCCGCCCGATTCGTGGGATGCGACCCGCGAGGCGCAGATGGCGCTGTCGTGCGCGTTCCGCGCGCAGCGTGCGAGCGGCTTCAATTTCGGCGCGAGCCACCTGATCGAGATCCTGCGCGGCAGCCGCAACGAGAAGATCCTGCAGCGCGGCCACGAATCGCTCAGCACCTTCGGTATCGGCGCGTCGCTGTCCGAGCCCGAGTGGCGGGCGATTTTCCGGCAGCTGGTCGCTTACGGCTATCTCGCGGTCGACCACGGCGGTTTCGGTGCGCTGGTGCTGACCGAGGCCGCGAAGCCGGTGCTGAAAGGCGAGGAGCGGGTCACGCTGCGGCGCTACGTGAAGCCGCAGCGCGTGCGCCAGTCGTCGAGCCGCGGCGGCACGCGGGTCGATCCGACGGCCGGCATGGGCACGCGCGAGCGCGCGCGCTGGGATGCGCTGCGCGCGTGGCGCGCGGAGACCGCAAAGGCCGACGGCGTGCCGGCGTACGTGATCTTCCACGATGCGACGCTCGCGGAGATCGCGCGCAATGCACCTGAGACGATCGACGATCTGCGCCACATTCCCGGCATGGGGATCCGCAAGCTGGAGCGTTTCGGCGACGAGATCATCGACGTGATCGAGTCCGCCTGACGACGCGCCGGGCGGCGTGCCCGGGCATCGATGGAATCACGCAAGCTGTTGACTTGTTTGGTATTTCCAGAATATCATGCCAGGTTCCGGTCCTTGGTGGGTCTGGTCGCGTTCGAAAGTTCGTGCCGATTTGCGGGGTTCGGAGGTCAACCGCGCTCGATTTTCGCTTTGCCCGAAATCGATGTGCGGATTTTGTTCAATTTCAGGAATAAACAATGCCAACCATCAACCAACTGGTTCGCAAAGGCCGTCAGTCGGAAACGACGAAGAGCAAGAGCCCGGCCCTGCAGGACTGCCCCCAGCGTCGCGGCGTGTGCACGCGCGTGTACACGACGACGCCGAAGAAGCCGAACTCGGCACTCCGTAAGGTCGCCAAGGTTCGTCTGACGAACGGCTTCGAAGTGATTTCGTACATCGGCGGTGAAGGCCACAACCTGCAGGAGCACTCGGTTGTGCTGATCCGCGGCGGCCGTGTGAAGGACTTGCCGGGTGTGCGTTACCACATGGTTCGCGGCTCGCTGGATACGCAGGGCGTCAAGGACCGTAAGCAAGCGCGCTCGAAGTACGGCGCGAAGCGTGCAAAGGCTGCGAAGTAAGCAGTCTGCCATTGGAGGTCGCCTCACGGCGGTCAAGGCGGTGGTGCCGGATTGCCGGTGCTGTCGAGTAAGTGGTCACCCGGCCAAGCTGGTTAGTCGTTAGATGTGATCGGGTTAGTTGGTGGCCGCGGGGCTGGAAGCAGCTCCAACTGAACAAATAAAGGAAGAAACATGCCGCGTCGTCGCGAAGTTCCCAAGCGGGAAGTGTTGCCGGATCCGAAGTACGGCAACGTAGATGTAGCCAAGTTCATGAACATGCTGATGCTGTCCGGCAAGAAGTCGGTCGCGGAACGCATCGTTTATGGCGCATTCGAACAAATCCAGACCAAGGGTGGCAAGGACCCGCTGGAAGTGTTCACGGTTGCGCTCAACAACGTGAAGCCGGTGGTCGAAGTGAAGAGCCGTCGCGTTGGTGGTGCCAACTATCAAGTTCCGGTCGAAGTGCGCCCGTCGCGTCGTATGGCATTGGCGATGCGCTGGTTGCGTGAGGCTGCGAAGAAGCGCAGCGAGAAGTCGATGGCTCTGCGCCTGGCTGGTGAACTCTCCGAAGCGGCCGAAGGCCGTGGCGGCGCGATGAAGAAGCGCGATGAGGTTCACCGCATGGCGGAAGCCAACCGCGCGTTCTCGCATTTCCGTTTCTAAGCGCCAGGCTGGGCTTTTAGCGGAAAAAATTCCGGGCGGGTGCGCTTTTCAGGCGCCTCGCCCGTTTGTGTTCAGGCGCGATGTGGCAAGGGCCACATCGCGCCAACCCAATAGAGGATCAAAGTGGCTCGTAAGACTCCTATCGAGCGCTACCGCAATATCGGTATTAGCGCTCACATCGATGCCGGCAAGACGACGACGACCGAGCGCATTCTGTTTTACACCGGCGTGAACCACAAGATCGGTGAAGTTCACGACGGCGCAGCGACGATGGACTGGATGGAGCAGGAACAGGAACGTGGCATCACGATCACGTCCGCTGCTACCACGGCCTTCTGGAAGGGCATGGGCGGCAACTATCCGGAACACCGCATCAACATCATCGACACGCCGGGGCACGTTGACTTCACGATTGAAGTGGAGCGCTCGATGCGCGTGCTCGACGGCGCGTGCATGGTGTACTGCGCGGTGGGCGGTGTGCAGCCGCAGTCGGAAACGGTGTGGCGCCAGGCGAACAAGTACAAGGTGCCGCGTCTCGCGTTCGTCAACAAGATGGACCGTACCGGCGCGAACTTCTTCAAGGTCTACGACCAGCTCCGTCTGCGCCTGAAGGCGAACCCGGTGCCGGTGGTGGTGCCGATCGGCGCGGAAGAAAACTTCAAGGGCGTCGTCGACCTCATCAAGATGAAGGCGATCGTTTGGGACGAGGCGTCCCAAGGCACGAAGTTCGACTACGTCGACATCCCGGCTGAACTCGTCGACACGTGCAACGAGTGGCGCGAAAAGATGGTCGAGTCCGCTGCTGAAGCGAGCGAAGACCTGATGGAAAAGTACCTCGGCGGCGAAGAGCTGTCGGAGGCTGAAATCGTCAAGGCGCTGCGCGACCGTACGATCGCTTGCGAAATCCAGCCGATGCTGTGCGGTACCGCGTTCAAGAACAAGGGCGTGCAGCGCATGCTCGACGCCGTGATCGACTTCCTGCCGTCGCCGGTCGACATTCCGCCGGTTACGGGCGAACTCGAAAACGGCGAGAAGACGGAACGTCGTGCTGCCGACGACGAGAAGTTCTCTGCACTCGCGTTCAAGATCATGACCGACCCGTTCGTCGGCCAGCTGATCTTCTTCCGTGTGTACTCGGGTGTCATCAATTCGGGCGATACGCTGCTCAACGCGACCAAGGACAAGAAGGAACGTCTTGGCCGTATTCTGCAGATGCACGCGAACCAGCGCGAAGAAATCAAGGAAGTGCGCGCAGGCGATATCGCGGCGGCAGTGGGCCTGAAGGAAGCGACCACCGGCGACACGCTGTGCGATCCGGCTCACCCGATCGTGCTCGAGCGCATGATTTTCCCGGAGCCGGTGATTTCGCAGGCCGTCGAGCCGAAGACGAAGGCCGACCAGGAAAAGATGGGTCTGGCACTCAATCGTCTGGCCCAGGAAGATCCGTCGTTCCGCGTGCAGACCGACGAAGAATCGGGTCAAACGATCATTTCGGGTATGGGCGAACTGCACCTCGAAATTCTGGTCGACCGGATGAAGCGCGAGTTCGGCGTCGAAGCGACCGTCGGCAAGCCGCAGGTGGCGTACCGCGAAACCATTCGCAAGTCGGCAGCGGATGTCGAAGGCAAGTTCGTCAAGCAGTCGGGCGGCCGCGGTCAGTATGGCCACGCAGTCATTACGCTTGAGCGCAGCGAGCAAGGCAAGGGTTACGAGTTCGTCGACGCGATCAAGGGTGGCGTGATCCCGCGCGAATTCATTCCTTCGGTCGACAAGGGTATCCAGGAAACGCTGAAGAGCGGCGTGATGGCCGGCTTCCCGGTGGTCGACGTCAAGGTCACGCTGACGTTCGGTTCGTACCACGACGTCGACTCGAACGAAAATGCGTTCCGCATGGCCGGTTCGATGGCGTTCAAGGAAGCAATGCGCCGCGCCGACCCGGTTCTGCTCGAGCCGATGATGGCGGTGGAAGTGGAAACGCCCGAAGACTACATGGGCAACGTGATGGGCGACCTGTCGGGCCGTCGCGGCATCGTTCAGGGCATGGACGACATGGTCGGCGGTGGCAAGATCGTGCGCGCGGAAGTTCCGCTGTCGGAAATGTTCGGTTATTCGACGTCGCTGCGCTCGCTGACGCAAGGTCGTGCAACGTACACGATGGAGTTCAAGCACTACGCTGAAGCTCCGAAGAACGTTGCCGACGCGATCATCAGCGCGAAGTCGAAGTAAATCTGCATCTACCAACCGATTATTTTTTGAAAGAAGAGAGTCATGGCAAAAGGTAAATTTGAGCGGACCAAGCCG
>NZ_JGVW01000101.1 GCF_000687455.2 Burkholderia sp. lig30 | reverse complement strand
GCGGTCGCCGTACATCGGCAGGGCCGCGCCGGCAATCGACAGTGTTCGTGGTGCGTCAAACAAGGCCATCTTTATCTCTCTCCATGACTCGCGCTCGCATGCGCGGCAACGCCGATCGAGACAGACGAAAGCGCGCATTGCGAGGCAGGGACGCCGACCTATGGCTCGGGCAGCCATAGCAGCACATGTGATGGATAAAGCGGTTAGCTCATGCGCGTTCGACGGCGACGAGTGCGCGATCCGCAAGCGGACGGCACAACAAGAGCCGAATTATTAACGCGAATTTCCCGTCAACTCAATATAAATAAACATACTTAAATAACGATAAGCAATATCAAAATAGATTGCCCATCCAAAATCAAGACGAACGCTTTATTCATCGCGAAAAAATCAGATAGATCCAGTAAAAATCGGATAAATCCTATGCCCGTCACACTCCTCGCCATTGAATCGCCGTCATCGTCACGAATACGTTGGCGCGCAGCGCGAATTCACGTCTGGGAGATGCCTCAGGGAAACGCCATTCGACACGCTCCGCAGATCGCGAACACGTTCGAGACGCGGCATGGCGCGGCGTCGGTCGCACGCATCCGTCAACGCACGGACGGCAGCGCAAGCAGCGTATCGGTCATCACGTCCGCGAGCTTCAGCGCCGACATCGGCCCGCCGAAGCCCCGGATGTTGCGTTCGACGAGCGCGATCCGGTGCGCGCGGCGCGCTGGCACGTACCGCCAGACCGGCGAATCGAGCTTCGCGTCGAGCGGCACGTCGCGCCCCGTCGCGGTCACGAACAGCACCGACAGGTCGCGCTGCGCAAGCAGGTCGGCCGACGTCACGTAGCGCGCGCCCTCGCGGGGCGGCTTCCCCGGCCACCAGTCGAGGCCGAGCGAGCGCGCCAGCCCGGCCGCCGTGCTGTTGCCCGTATACGCCCAGTAGCGGTCCGGCAGCCCGAGATTGTGCTGCACCGCGATGACCTGCCCGGAAATTTTGGACCAGCCGAGACCTTCGTCAGCGAATTCCATATGGGCCAGCAGGCCGAACGGCCCGCATCAATGGCCGGACATAAGCGTGCTTCCTTGACGTGTAGACCGACGTGCAAACGCGCTTGCAACCCTGGAGGCGCCCACATAAGCGACTCCTGGTCATTTGGCCTGCAACGGCGCCCGACTTTCCTGACGTTCAATTAAAACGAGAGTCACAGCGGCGCAAAAGATGCCGAGAAGGATTCCGGCGAGTATGTCGCTCGAGAAATGATAATCCGCACCAAACAGGCCAGTGGCGACGATGACGACGCACGCCCCCCACAGCCAGCGAAGACTGCGCACACGGCTCCATAGCACAGCCATTGGCGCAGAAATGACCGAAGCATGCCCGGACGGAAAGGATGCCCAACCTCTTCCGCCATGAAAAGGCCAGAAGCCATACACGCCGTTCTGGATCCACAATGGATTATTGTCGATAAAGGTTTCCGTCCATGTGCGCCCGAACACGAGCTTGAGCTGATCCTTCAGCACCGCGGCCATGATTTCAGCCACGCAGCATGCGAGCAGAACACGTACTTGCCGGCCAGGCCGCCGGCCGGCAAGCACCGCACATGCGGCGATCAGCAAACCCGCGGATGCCGAAGGAACAATGGGATCGCCAAGGTGCTGCATCCAGACAAAGTATTCGCGTCGCTGCAAATATAAATGGGACCACGTCGATGCGGCGCGGTCGACGAAGGCGATGCAGAGCAGGATCGCAGTCACGTAGCCGACGCCACCGATCCGGCAATGGCGGCGGCAATTCGGCCGCCAAGCCCTGCCTCGGTCTTGATGATGCGCAGGAAATGCTGGCGCGACAGGGGGATGCACCAGCTTTCGGCGCGGGCGGTAACGGTGGCAGCACAGGGCTGGTCGCGCACGAGAGCCAGTTCGCCGAACAAATCGCCGTCGTGCGCTGTGGCGGCGACGGTGGCCGTATCGCCCTGCTGCCGGGAGATACTGGCCCCGAAAGACGCGCCTCGCGCGGCCAGGCCAGCCATGCGCGCCGCGTTAGCCGCGACCGTACCGAGCGTGATCAGGAACAGCTGCCAGCTAATCGCCAGCAGCAAGCCCAGGCTGCAGGCGATCAGCAGAATGCCGATCAGGGACACCGGCACGCCGCGCACCAGCGCCATCTCGATCGCGGCGACATCGGTGGCGAACAGGGTCACCAGTGCCCCTTGGGCCTGCTCGGCCGTTGCCAGAGGTGGCAGCGCCTGAAGCCGAGTGAACAGGTGCTGTCGCAGACGGTTCCCCCCTCGTACCACCAGAGCCGATCCGGCCCATTCCTGCACGATCATCGACAGGCCATAGCCAATCAACAGCATGCATAGAATCCCCAGTGCACCGAACAGAATATCGAACCGCTCCCGGACGATACCGTCGTCGAACAGATATCGGAACACAATCGGCAGGCCCAGCTGGTAGGCAAGATCGAAAAACACGGCGATCAGCAAAACACAAAAAATAACGCGATGCCGGGCCAGCCTTTTCAATAATGGAAAACAAAACGTCAGAATTTACACTTCCGATGAAAATTGACGTTGCCGGAAGGGCTGCATCTATATGTCGAAGATTCGCCCGCGCGAAAGCATTTCCGGCTTCACTCGCCGAATCGATGTCTCCAGTTCGCCCATCGTGACCGGTTCGCACCCCGGTTTCAAATGCGTAATGAGCAGCTCGAACATTCCCGGCAACAGCGGCAATTGCTCGGCAAGCATGCTCGGGCACAGGTGCTTCGATGCGACCGCCAACTCGCGATGCGCATCCGGAAACGCGGTTTCGACGATCAGGTAGCGCAGCGACGGAATCCGCGCGAGTGCCGCCCACAACGCCGGACAGAGTGTCGTGTCGCCGGTGAACGCGAGACTGCCATGCGCGCCGTCGAGGCGGTATCCAACCGCCGGCACCGTGTGATTCGCGGGCAGCGCCGTGATCGAGCGCTCGCCGTACGCCGCATGCCCGAGCGTGCGGCACTCGCCGGCCTCGATCGTCCTGAAGCGAAGGAACGGGCTATCGGGGCTGGGAATGCGACTGAAGTCCGGCCACAACGCACCGTTGAAGAGATGCGTACGCAAGATGGCCTCGGTCGCTCGCGTGCAATGCACGACAAGCGGCAAGCGGCGGCGTGTGCCCACCGCATCCATGATCAGCGGCAAGAACCCCACATGATCGAGATGAGAATGGGTCACGAATACGTGATCGATGCGCGCGAGCCCGTCGAGATCGAGATCGCCGACGCCCGATCCCGCGTCGATCAGGATGTCGTCATCGACCAACAACGCGGTCGTGCGCTTCTGCGCGCCGCCAATCCCGCCGTCACAGCCGAGCACGGTTACCTTCATTTTCCAAACCTTATTTGCTGTCGAACGTGTAAACGCCATCCCACTCGGGATCGACTCCCGCCCTTCCGAGTTGCGCAATCCTGTCGAGATATAGCGCATACAGCCGGCAATGGGGCCGCCTGTCGGCGAGCGCGCCGAGCAGTGCAGCGGCCGCTTCCCAGTCGCGTGCGCGGAAACACGCCAACGCCTGGCGCCAGCGTTCCGCCTCTTCCCGCACGTCCGGCGAAAGCGATGCCAACTCGCCGAGCGGCTCATAAATCGCAACGGGTTCCTGTTTGCCCTTCACCTTGACGCGGTCCAGCTCGCGATAAGCCATGTCCGGCGTCAGATTCCGCGTCGCCTCACCCACTACGATGCCCACACCGTAGAACTTGGTCACGCCTTCGAGGCGCGCACCGAGGTTCACCGCATCGCCCATCACAGTGTAGGATTTGCGCACGGCAGACCCCATGTCACCTACCGTCATCGGTCCCGTGTTGATCCCGATGCCGATCTCGAGAGTGGGCCACCCTCGCCCCGCAAACCTGCGGTTCAGGTCCGGCATGGCAGCCTGCATGCCCAGTGCCGCGGCCACCGCATTCCGCGCGTGATCGGCATCGGCCACGGGAGCGCCCCAAAACGCCATGATCGCGTCGCCGATATATTTGTCCAGCGTGCCGCGCCGCGCGCGTATGACTGCGGTCATCGTGTCGAGGTAGTCGTTCATCAACTCCGCAAGCTGCTCCGGCTGCAGTGTTTCGGAAATCGTCGTGAAGCCCCGCACGTCCGAGAACAGGACCGTCAATTGGGCCCGGCGCCCTCGCATGCTATAGCTCTCCGGCCGCCGGCTCATTTCCTCGACGAGTTCGGGTGGCACGTATTGACCGAACAGGTTGGCAAACTGGCGCTTCGTCCTCGATTCCACGAAATAGCCCAGCGACATGTTCAGTCCGAACAGCCCGACGATCAGCAATACGCTGGCGGCAAGCGGCAACACCCAGTTCGCGTATTGCCACAATGAAAAATCGGCGGCAATGACCGCTGCGAGCAGCACGACGCTCGCGACCGTCGAACGCCATGGCGAATACCGCGGAAAAATGAAAATCATCAGCACGCCCACCACGAGCAGCAAGAGAACCTCTGCCGCGTTCGCGTAGCTGGGGGCGTGCTTGATCGTGCCGTCCAGCATGCCGCCAATCAGGTTCGCGTGAATCTCGACTCCTGGATAGGCGCGGCCGACCGGCGTCGAGCGAAGGTCGACGAGGCCGGGCGCGGTGGTCCCCACGAGTACGATACGGCCCTGCAGGTCTCGCAGCAGCACGCGATCGGCAAGCACATCGCTTGCCGACACGTAGCGAAAGCTGCCCTGATAACCGCGATACGGCACCAGTGCGGCCGCGTGCTCGTCGACGGGGATACGGATGACGCCTCGGGGCGTGGGTAACACCACGGCTTCGAGCGGCGCGCGGCGATCCGCGGCCGTGCGCCCGCCTTCACCCCGAACCGGCACGACGTCCGGCCTGCCGAACAGCATCCGGACCATTGCCAGCGACAACGATTGGTAGATGCTCGTCTCTTGCCGCGCAATCATCGGTACACGCCGTACGTTCCCGTCGAAATCGACGACAGGATTGAAAAAACCGCCATCCGCGGCCGCTCGCTGGAAGGCCGGGAGATTTCCGCCGTAGCTCGACCAGTCCGTCAGCCCCATGCCGTCCCCGGCGAGCGCGCTGGCGCGCAGCACGGGCTCAGGCAAGACGCCGCTCGAGCGCCCCTGGTTGGCAAGGTAGTAGCCGAGCACGACGGATTTATCGTTGAGCGAAGCAGCAAAGCGTGCGTCGTAGTCGAGCCGGCTGCGCAGGCCGTTCAGCGCAGCCAGGTATCGCGCATCGTGCCTTAACGCCCCGCGGGCCAGCGTGTCGAGCGATGCAAGTCCCGAGCTGTGGTCGGGCTCGGCCATCACGACGTCGAAGCCGACCATCGCCACGCCGTCGCGCTCGAAGAGCCGGTCGACGAGTTCGGTCATCCGGTCTCGCCCCCACGGCCAACGTCCGACCTGCGCGAGACTCTTTTCATCGATATCGACGATCGTGATGCGATCGTCGCGCGTGCCCGGCATGGTGAGACGCAAGCGCGCATCGTAGATCAGATTGTCCAGCGAATCGACAAACAGCAATCGAAAATATCCTGCTGCATGCCCGGCGAGCACAAGCAGGAGTGCCAGCCCGCATCCCCATCGAACACCGAGTTTTTTCAAAGCGCGTCGCCCCTGTTCCGATTCAATGTGCGGTGCGCACCGTCTCATTGGCAACGGCAAGCCGCGAAGCCAGCACGTTGACGACGAAGCGATGAAACTCGCGTGCGACTTCCGGCTCTTCGTCTTCGAGCTGCCGTAGCGCATCGAGCGACAACCGGCGCACCACGGTCGGCTCATCGGCGCGCACGTCGGCACTGCGCGGCTTTTGCGTGTAGAGCGCCATCTCCCCGACTATCGTTCCACCGCCGAAGGAACGCAGCCGGATCGCCTTGCCGCCCGCAAGCGGCAACGACACCGTCACCCGCCCGCGTTCGACGATGTAGACAGAATTGCCCGGGGCACCTTGCGCGAAGAGCAATTCTCCGGCCGCGAGTATTTGCTGGTCGAGCCGCGCGCTCAGCTTTCGGAGCGCCTCGGGACTGAAGTGCGCCTTCAGTTCCGAACGCAGATTCGGCTCGCCGGCTTGCAACGGAGGCTTCAGTGCCGCGAGCAGACTGCTCTCGGTCCATTCGAGGCCCGCGTCGATATCGTCGAACGCCTTGACCGTATCGGACAGCACGCCGGCGCGTGCCAGCATCTCACGCTCCCTCGCCGGCAGCGCGGTCAGCACGAGCGTGACATCGGTCGCCTCGCAATATTGCTTGAGCTTGCGGAACGTCAGGGAGGTCGACGCGTCCAGTCCGTCGACCTGCCGGAAATCGACCACCACAAAGCGCGGCCGCGGCGTGTGCGCGGCGTCCAGCCGCTCGCGCACACGTCGCAACACCGAATTCGACGTGCCGAAAAACAGAAAGCCCTGCAGGCAGGTTCCAACCACATGGGCCGCGTGGTCATTGAGCAACTGCACATCGTCGATCGAGCGCTCGACGTTCGAATGACGCCCGCCGCCATCGAACTCGCTGCGCACGACGCTCACGCGGCTGTAGTTGACGACGAACAGCACGCATGCGGCGACGATGCCGAGCAGGACGCCCGCCACCACGCCCTGCGCGACGATCACCACCAGGATGAGCAGGATCAACAGATACTCGGCGCGGCCGAGTTTGCGGTAAGCGCCGATCAGCCATTCGTTCAGCAGCCCGACTGCGAGATACAGCTGCAAGCCGACCATGACCGGCTTGGGAAACCAGGCGAGCACCCCGGGAAACAGGCCGATCAAGGCCAGGCATGCGAGCGCGCCGGCGATGCCGCCCGCGCGGCTGTTTGCGCCTGCGCGCCGGTTCAGCAGGGAGCGGCTCAACGATTGATAGCCGACAACGCCGCCGAATGCCGCCGTCACCACGTTTGCGATGCCGGCAGCGCGCAATTCGCGATTGAAATCGGTGTCCTCGCCGGTCGCGAGTCCAATGCCGGTGACATTGAGCAGGATCGCAATCGCCGCGACAACGGCAATGACGAGGAATTCGGGCAGATGCCTGACGATGACCGGCCAGTCGATCGACGCACCGGGCAGCATCGCCGGCAATTGCAGCGCGCTGAGCGGCTCGGGGGTGAACAGCAAACCGGCGTGGCGTGCGTCGTCGATCGAGATGCCGGCGATATCCAGGCCGAAGTAGAACACGACGAGCCCCGCGGTCAGCCCGATAGGCAACAGCGCGACGGATCGGAGCCTGCGCGAGACGACGAGGAGCGTCGCGCAGACGACGACGGACGGCAACCACTCTACCCACCGCAACGCGGCGAGCCTGCCCAATGTGGACCAGTGCAAGCTGTCTCCGGTGAGCATGCGAAACGCGCCGCTCAGGATCAGATAGCCGGTGCCGGCGAGAAATCCCCCGATGACGGGGAACGGCAGGAACTGTATCACCGTGCTGCGCCGCGAGGCGCCCAGCGCATACAGCAACACGCCCGTGACGATCGAGCTGAGTGCGATGGTGGCAAGCACCGTCGCGAGTATGACCGGGCTCGCTCCGCCATGCGCCTTGATGTCGGTGGCGACGCCGGTCGTCACGCCGACCAGGATCGCAATGACATTGGATTCCGGGCCGCCGATCGAAAAGCGAATCGAACTGGTCATCGAGACGACAAGCATCACCACCGCACAACTGATCAGGATCGCCGGCATGCCATTGACCAGATAGCGTGCGAGCGATCCGCTGAACATCATCGAACCATAGCCGACTGCGTAGCACAACGTGACCAAAGCCGACAACAAGCCAGCCGTCAGGTCGGCCAATGAAGCGGTTGGTCGCCGAACCGGCAAGCCCGGCGCGGAAGAGACTGGTGTAGTTGCCATCGACATGCCCCGTTAGTAATCCGTTTTATATGGCTGGAATGACCTTTATTCGCACGCGGAAGCCGCATCCGACGGCGTGACGGGCTGCACCTCGTCGCCCGGCAGAAGCGTGATCGGCGATCGCGGCGAATTGATGATGGTGCCGAGCCCCTCCGGAATGCGTTCGTGATAGATCTCGGTTCGAACGTCGATCAGGCCGTGGTAGACGCGGATGTTCTCGCCCGTCCGAATCGCGGGCGGCGCGCTGTCGCTCGTGACGCCCGACGCCATACGTAGGCCGTCCTCCGGTCGATCGGCCGTGGTGCCGGTTTGTTTCTCGAATTCGCTGTCTCGTTCGAGAACGGACCACTCGGTGCCGCGAATACCGATCGTCGCCATCTGTGTTTTCAACTGGTAGGCATCCGGATTCCCTTGCTTGCCGATCAAACCGGAAACCACGCGCAAGCCGCCTCGCAATAGCGACGTGATGCTATGGCTTTGCGCCGGCTCCTCGGTCGAATAGTGGAAATCGTCGATCCTGTAGAGGGTGCCGCCACGCAAGTAGATTCGCTGATGGTCCGCCATCACCAGCACGACCTCAGCATCTCTTGCGGTCTGAATCGTGTCGCCGTTGTGAAGTGCCGCATTCGAGACCGCGAGATGCCGCTCGCCGCTTGCCGCCTGGACGAACACCTTCCCCCGCGTGTAGGTGATGTTGCCCACGCTCGTGTCGGCGAATGCGGCGAGTGGCAGCGACGTTGCGCACCACAGCGCGGCAAGTCCGCACCTGCGTACCGCCTGAAAGAAGACTTTCATTCCGGTCGACATCAAAACCCCTTGCTGAGTTGAAGCCACGCACGGACGGATGCCACGTCGCTCACCAATGCCGATCGTCCGCCGATGGGCGCGGCGAGCGTGGCGGTGGCGTTCATGTGCCAGGGCCCGGCCCAGGTCAGGCCGACCCCTGCGCCGCCCAGGTTCGCGACATTCGGGCCCGTCGCGAGCGGGGTCTTGTTGACTCTCACGTGGGCACCGTCGAAGAAGGCGATGGCTTGCCACCGTCCGAGCCAGGCTTGCGCGAACGTGTGCCGCAATTCGATGGTGAACAGGTACGCGGTGCCACCCGATACCGAGTTGACGTCATAGGCGCGTACGGCGTTCGGGCCGGTTGCGATCATCTGTTGCGAGGGGTCCAGGTTGCCCGAAGACCACTGACCCGCCACGCTCACGTAGAGCGCGTCACTGGCGCTCAGCCCCTGCAGCCGGGCAAGGCCCAGGTTCCATCTGGAGTACCCGCCCTGCGTATCCGTCGTCGCCGCATCGCTGGCCTGCGCCACCGCATCGTCGAAGCCGACATGGCCGTAGGTCCAGCTCGCGTTCCAGGTCGTCACGCCCCCCACGAGCAGCCCGTCACGCACATCGCCGAACAGGCTCGTCGTCACGTTGTCCAGATGGCGGCTGTTCGCGATGCCGTTCGCGTCAATGTCGTCATTCAGCTTCAGGTGGTCGTACTGAATTTGCCAATAAAGATTCAGGCGACGGCTTCTGATCAGCGGCTGCTTCGCCCAAAGGCTCCCGACCTGAGCGTTGCCATGCGCACCAAGCGGGGACAGCGATCCGTCCAACCGATAGTCCAGCGCCGACCACGCCCCCCCGACACGCGTACCGCCGCCATTCAGCAACGTGTCGTACGAAATGCGCCCGTAGTTCAGGCCACGGCCCGAGCTGAGCCCGCTGACGCTGAGAACGTCGCCATGGTGCAGCGGGTCGACGAGGCTTGCCGTTGCTTCCACGCGCACGCGACCGCTATAGCGGTCACCGTTATTGGCCACCGTCATGTTGCCGATTGCCATCGGCGTGGACAAAACATCGACCTGCAGATCCGAGGTGCCTACTGCAGTTCCCGGCCTCAAGGTTGCGTTGACCGCCAGCCCCGGAATATCGGAGAGCAGCAGCAAGCTGTGATCCAGTTCTGCCTGGGTGACGACCGCTCCCGCTTGCAGGCCGCCCAGCGTGGCCTGCAAAAGGCCATCGCGAACCCGGCTTTGATTGTCGACGCCGATCTTGCCGTATCTGGCCTCGATGATGTCGAAACGCAGGACGCCGGATCGCATCGTCTGAGCCGGAACGATGGCCCGGGCCAGCGGGTATCCATGCGCGTGGTAGTAATCCGTGATGCGGGCAGCCAGTTCTCCGAGGTCGGGCATCGTCAGGTCCCGGCCTTCCGAGTCAGCCACGAGCGCGTGCAGCGTCGGCGTGTCGATCACGGTATTGCCGGTGATTTCGATTCGGTCGACACGGAACGACTTGCTGGAGGGCGGCATGCTGCTTGCGGGTCGCTCGACGCTCAGCCCTGTATCACGAGATGGAACGGAGGGCGGTGCCACCGGCTGCATCTGCTGCAGGATCGTGCCGGCGTTCGGCGTGCCTGCGCCCGCAGCATGCGCGGCGAACGACGGTAATCCGCCCAGCAGCGTGAGCCATAACGGGCTCACGCCAAGGCGCCTGCATGCAGGAAGTTTCATCGGGATAGCGTTCATTGATCCAGGCTCAACGGGCTGGACACGACAGGGGGATCGGCGAAGCCGGCAATATCGAACTGCGCGGAACGTCCGCCAGCCTGATGCCGCCGTCGACGATCTGCAGCGCGCCGGTCCCGCCGACATCCATCACGGCATTGACCAAGGCAGCGTTGCTGGTTCCGGGTAGATATGTGTCGGCCGAGGGCCCGCGGGCCTGGGTCAACATCGGTGCATCCACGATGGTCGGCGATGCGCCATTCGACTGAGATCGGCCACCCGCTTGCCGCGCGACAATGCCTGCCGCGATCGAGTTGACTGTATTGGCGAGCGAGGCTGGTGTGGCCGGTTGGCTCAGGACTGCTGACGGTGCAGCAGTCACGGTCAGTGTTCCGCCCTGGTAGATGATGAGGTAGCCCTGCTGACCGGAATACAGACCGCCTGGCGTGATCGCGTAGCTTCCCGGATTGATCGCGCCTTGCGACGAGCCGCCGTAGCTGATGGTGCCCAGCAACGCGCTGTTGGGCGCAACCGAATAGGCCACGCCGTTTCCGCCGGAATACGGTTGTCCGCTGTAGGCGACGGCGACGTTGTTTGCGCTCACCACCAGCGGCGTCATGAAGCTGCGCAACAGCGGTGCGGTTTCGCCATCATAGATCGTCCAGGTGTTCGCGAAATCCCAACCGGCGAGCGTGAATCCGCCCCGGCTTTTCATCTGAGCCGTGGTGAGCCCCACGCCCCCTGCGGACGTTGCCCGGTTCGACGTCGTGGTATCCCAGAAGCTGCTGTTGACGCTCCCGTAATTCGTGCCCACCAGCCCGCCGGTGACGAACATGCCGCTCACGCTGCCCGTCGCGTAGCTGTTGCTGACGGTGCCGTAGTTGCCTCCCACCAGCCCGCCGACCGAGCTGGCGCCGTTCACGCTGCCCGTCGCATAGCTGTTGCTGACGGTGCCGTAGTTTCCTCCCACCAGCCCGCCGGTGCCGTACGAGCCGCTCACGCTGGCTGTCGAATAGCTGTTCAGGATCGTGCCGTGGTTCGCGCCCACCAGCCCGCCGGTGTTCCGCGATTCCATCGCGCCACCGTTCACGTTGCCGGTCGCGTAGCTGTTGCTGATCGTACCGAAACTGACTCCCGCGAGGCTGCCGAGGTTGCCGGTGCCGGTCGTCTGAACGCCGACCAGCCCGACGTTCCGTATCACACCGCTATTCGCGACATAGCCGAACAGCCCCACATCGGAGGACAACAGCTGATTGATCGTGAGGTTGCCGATCGTGTGGCCAAGCCCCTCGAAGACACCGCTGAACGGCGTGGCGGCACCTGCGCCGATCGGCGTGAAAGGCATACCGCCTGTCGCCGACGCGTCGATGTTGCTGCCTAACGCGTAGTAGCCCGACAGATTCCCGTTGATGCCCTGCAGGTCGCTGCCGGTCGTGCTGCCTGCCGCACCCAGGCTGTTGATCACGGTATAGGCGTGTCCCGCGATCGACAGGCCGGGATTGACGCCCGACAGCGTGATCGCTGCGCCGTCGTTCAGGTTGAAGCTGCCGGTCCCGCTCGCGGCCTCGCCACTGTTCGCCGTGTTGGGGTTGATGACCAGGCCCGCGGTATTGCCGGTCGCCGTGATACTGGCGTTGACGTTCACGTTGTTCGAAGCCGTCAACGTCAGCGTCGTATTCGCCCCCCACGACACCGTGTCATTCACGTTCAGGTTGCCGGAGCCCGCGGCTGCTCCCTGGCTGCTTTGCAGTGTCACATTAGTACCGGCCAGCGCGGCGGACAGCGCGGCGCCGCTGATGTCGCCGCCGCTGGCTGCCACCGTAAAGTCGTGCGGGTCAACCAGCCAGGTTCCTGCCAGCCCCATCAGCGAAGCGGTCGTGATCCGCGCATCGTTTGCGACGCTGACGTGCGCAGCGCTGGTCTCGATGTAGCCGCCGTTTCCCCCGTTCGGTGCGCCGGCATCCAGCGTCCCGCCGACGTTCACCTGCCCCGCGGCCATGCCGCCGAGCAGCGTAATCGTGCCGCCATGGTTCTCGAACGTGCGGGCCTCGATCACGCCCGTATTGTTGACCACGCTCGACAGCAGCGCGTCCCGGCTGCCCGCGCTCATGACGACCATTCCGCCGTCGGCCTGGATCAGGCCTCCGTTGGCTGCCAGATTGTTCAGCGTGCTCTTGTCGACCTGCAGGTTCACAAGCCTGTCGCCGTCGAAGGTCAGCGTCACGGCGCTGCCTGCACCGATCGCGACACTGCCGAGGCGGGCGACAATCGTCCCCTGGTTGCTGACCGTGTTGCCGAGCAGTGCCACATAGCCGCCGTTGCGTGCCGTGATCGTGCCCTCGTTGATCACGCTGCCCGTCCCCTGGCCGCGGAATGAACGACTTGGGCCACCCAGGCTGTCGCCCTCGACATCAAGCGTCGACGCAACCATGCCGCCGACGTTGACCTGCGCGCCCCGTCCGAACAGGATCCCGTTCGGATTGATCAGGTACACCTGCCCGTTTGCGTTCAGGTGACCGAGGATCTGGGTACCGCTGGTACTGAAGATACGGTTCACCGCGATTGCCGAGGCTGACGGCTGGACGAAATTCACGGTCTCGTTGGCCGCGATGTCGAAGCCCTTCCAGTTCAGCACGAGGCTCTGGCTCGATTGCGTGATGGTCGTGGTCGTACCGGCGCGACTGGTACTGCCGCTGCCCGAGACCACCTGCCCACCAACGGGCGCGGCTTGTGCGGTCGCGGCAGAAACCGACACCGCTGCAACGGCGAGGGTACGGCCCGCCCCCTTGCCCCGCCCCCGCGCTGTCTCGGCGACAGCGACCCAGCTATTGGACAGGCAACTCCAGACCAGCCGGTAAACCTGATTCAGCGTCCTCACAAGATTCGCCCCGAGGTTTTTTTACGTGTTTTTGAGGTCACCTGCTCGACGGGATCTGATCAAGAAGTGCATCTCGAAAATGAGACGCGCTCGATCCGGGCCCGCAAAAGCCCTGGAGGTTATCGATTGACGTCTCACCTTTTTTACATTTTGTGCAGTACCGCTCTCCGTGGGACCACACCGCACGGCCAAAGCCCGACAGTGCATTCGCACTGCGCACGCTGTGCCGCGCACTCGCATCCCCCTTGCCGCGAGTGCTGCCCCGCTCCGCCACACCCTGCGGAATACCCCGTGCGCGATTCCACGCAACGCGGCCAGCGCGCTCGGTTTCCTTGACCCCGATCGCCCAATGATCTCCCGGATATCAACCCGGTATTTTTATCATTGAAATTGCGTCGAAAATATATATTGGTTGCCGCCGAAATATTCAATTCCGGCGGCAAGCATCTCTCAGGATAATTATTGTTTTGAAACGGCCATCGAAATAAATGTCATTCACCCACTCTATACATTGCCGACCTTGAATCGCAAGACACGCGATAACTGTAGGCCGGGAATATAGTTCCATAAGCGAATCAGGCCGGTCAACGCTCAATGCCGAAGCGACGCGAAACTGTTCCGCTCGTCTCAAATACTTGTCGCTGTGTCTCACTCCGTGCCGGCCGGCTGACACGGCGCGATCCTGGCGGGTGCGACGCCCAGGGCCTGTTCACGCTAATAACGGGCGTGCGAACGAGCCTTGCCGGCTGTCCTCCAAGGGGACTTCCTGCGGGCGCGTGCAAGGAGGGAGGAGCGCCGTTTGGCCGTGCCAAACAAGCAACGACCGACGCCGCAATGCGGCCGGCAAGGTTCGTTCCCTGTCTTTGAAGAGTTCTTTCGTGGGGGCTGGCCGCCAGAAGGGCCGCGCGCGAGGAATGCGACGAAGCGAATACTCGACGTATTCGCGAGGAGCATGACGCGGCGATCGGCCCTTCTGGCGGCCAGCGCAAGCCCGTTATTAGCGCAAACAGCGCCCTAGCGCATCAGCGTGATCCACTCGCGCCAGTCATCCGATCGCGCAAGCTGCGTGACCAGGGTCTTGCCATCCAGGGCCAGCATGCGCGCTTCACGAGGCGACATTCCGGTTGTCTGCCTGAACGAACGCGTAAAATTCGCCGGGCTGGAGAATCCGTAAATCGCGGAAATTTCAGCAATCGACTGATCGTGCCTCGACGTATCGGTCAATATTTCATGACAGCGGTGCAGTCTTTGCCTGCGAAGATAATTTGCAAAACCGCCTTCGCTTTCGAACAGGCGATAAAGCGTCGCGCGCGAAATGCCGAACTGAAAGGCCACCTTTTCCGGCGTCAATTCGAGATCGGTCAGGTGTTCGCCGAGATGACGGCAAATCGATCCGAAAAGGCACGCCCTGACCGACTGAGCGGCCTCCTCCGTCACCGCGGAATTGACCGCGGCCGCGGCGAGCTGCAAGGTTGCAGGAAGAATCGATTTCGCATCCGCCGTGGTGATTTGACCCACCCGGCGGTACAGCGCGAGAAGGTGATCCCGCAGCAACGCGACCATTCCCTGTGCGCCGTTCAGAACATGCATGTTCAACTCATCTGGCGAACGCAGCATGGGGGCCAGCAGGCGTCGGGGAACGGCAAGGTTCAGGAACTGGCTGCGGGTAGTTGCCGTGGCGAGCGGCTGCGCCGTGTCCACGATAAACAGGTCGCCCGCCCCCGCGCACACATCGGAGCGTTGATTGCGCTGGCCGCACTTTCCGTCGAGATAGAACTGCAACACATATTCATCCTGGCCATCACGGCCGATTTTCGATTTCGAGCGATCGTATCGCTGCGCGCCCGTCTCGATCATCCCGATCAGGACATCCCCGCACAGATAGCCGTCCACCCGGGTGTGAAAACCCGTTTCCGCCGAATCGGTGTTTTGCGTGTCGAAAATGACATTGATCGCTTCGCGCCACGCCCCGAATTGCTGGCCGGGGGGCAGCGAGGTCGTGTCAAAACTCGAATGCGGCAGTTTGCTGGTGTCGGCTTCGGGATACATCGGGTCAACCTGCTATCGGTCTGGGTCGAACTACACATTGGCGACTGCTACTGCCCGCATGGCCTGCGGGAGCCGGAGCGGAACGCGAGCGTCGTTCAGCAATATTTCAGCGGCGTGAAAACCGCTGACGCAGCGGGCTCGGACCCAATCGGCCAATGAAACGTGAAGCGCCATGCGGGGCTCGAGTGATCGCTCGGTGCGCACCGGGATGGTGTGCGCTTGCGTCGACTGCACTAGCGACGCGTGTCATTGCCGCGCACCCTTTCTCATCCTCGATGACCAGATCCTCGACGCGCAACCCGGTTTCGCTATCCATCGATTGCGTGTAGACGGTCATCTCGATCCGGCCAATGACCCGGACGATGATTTCGTTCATGGCACTCCCCCCTTGTCACCGGCGTGCTCGTCGTTCACGCCGCAGTTGATCTCTATCGTTCTTTTCGACCGCCTTTTGTGTTCCGAAGGCGTCGCTCGTGCCAATGCGCGGAGCCACGGCGCGCAAGTTTCGCCAACCTAAACGAGAAATCCGGATCCGTAGTTGATCTTTATCGTTATTTCGGTTGCGTGCGCTTTCGACAAGCGTTTTGTCGCCGAACTGAAAGACTTATGTCGGGAAACGGGCTTCGACAGCATCATGAGGTACCGCCATCGAGATGCTTGCGCCGTCACGGTCTCGCGCCGACAATTGCGGCTGCCGGTGCAGAAGGCCTCTGCATGGACAGCAGCCGGGAGCAGCCGCGCCATCGATCCTTAACTATCTCGACGACACCCGTATTACATGAAGCCACGTTTCGTAGGAGTGACCGGACTGCCACGCGCGGGATCGACGTTGTTGTGCCAGTTGCTCGCGCAACATCCGGATATTTATTGCGAGGGACACAGCTCGCCTCTATGCAATGCAGTACTGGGCATTCGCCGAATGGTCAGCGACGACGAGTTCTTCCTGTCGCAGCTCGACCACGCGTTCGAGCGCACATATGGGCATTTCACCGCGGCAATGCGGGGTTTTTTGCGCGACTGGTATCACAGCTGCGACCGCGCGGTGATCGTCGACAAGAACCGGGCATGGCTGCACTCGATCGAGCTGCTACTGCATCTCGAACCCGACGCGCGGCTGATCGTCTGTCTGCGCGAGCTGGGCCAGGTCTACGGGTCGATCGAGGCGCAGCATCAGCGGACGATCCTGCTCGACTTCACCGATCACCTGGCCGATTACGACCGTTTCGGTCGCGCCGACATGCTGTTCGCAAAAGACAAGGTGATCGGCGCGCCCCTGGTTTCGCTGAACGCCGTGGTCGACCTGCCGAAAGCCGTACAGGAGCGTTTGTATTTCGTCCGCTTCGAAGATCTCGTGGCGGATCCCGCCCGCTGCATGGCGCACCTCCATGCGTGGCTCGGCGTTCCGGCATCCGTCATCGATCCCGAGAAGCTGATTGTCACCGCGCATGAAAGCGACAGCCACTACCGGATGAAATACCCGCACAAGCAGTCGCCCCGTATCGTCAGACCGCAGCCGCACGCGATTCCGCCGCGCATCCAGCACAGGATCGAAACCACGTTTCCCTGGTTCTACGAGCTCTATTACCCGGACCATCGGCCTTTGTCGCGGTAAGGATCGAAAAAAACGTCGCCACGGTTGCCGACCGATGGCTCGATGCCCGCGTCAGCCCGTCATTCGCGGTAGCGAATGCCGACACACATGATAGGAAACAATTAAGTCTGTCGGGCCAACCCACTGTAAGCCATTGATTTCATTGACCCCTCAAAAAACGACAAACACGAGCAAAGTCTGTCGGAAACCCTAAACTGACCACCGGAGCTACCATTTTGCGACGTTAAAGTCTGTCGAGCCTTACTGGACAAGGGTTTCAGGCCGGCAGTATTGAGTGGCTGCGACATGAAGGCCCAGATGTATGTAACGCCCGTGCGCGAGCGCTTTGCCTGGCTACGCGGTGGTGAATCTCACCCCGCTAGCAAGCCGCAGGGGCAAGAGGCTGATGGCCACCGTACTCCCCGAAGGAACTCGAGTTTTTTCTTCGCCAACATCGACAGTCGTTACAGCTCGTTGGGTCAGAACGCCAATGGCCGCGCCCCTCTCATTGAATAGGGGGCCGCCGCTAGCACCTGTATCAGAGCTCAATTTTTCATCAAGTCCAGACTTAAGCAGCGACATGCAGCGCCTCATCATGCGCCTCATCGACCTGCACGATGCGCCGGCTGGCGAGGCACTTCCTGAATTTTTATTGGCTCTGGCCATGGGGCGGTTGACACTCGCCCGCGAGCATATGAAGGCTCTATTGCTAGAAGCAGCGAAGCTTCCAGGATGGCTACGTTACTTGGCGGAAGAGCTTCCTGGATGGCCAGCCGTGGAGGCTGAGGCAAGCGTCAAGGTGGCGTAGTGTTCGTCCGGCGCAGGATGCGGAGGCCCATGTCAAAGGACACTTTCTGTACTTGGCTCATTCGCCAGCCATCTTCATCACTTAGTGCAGGTTATGCAATGTCGTACGCCGACGCAATTCGTCCTGTTCGCAACCAGTTGAGGAAATACTCTTATACCAGCGCTCTAGGCGAACTCTCCGACTTCATCAGAACCGAGTCCACAGCAAAGGATGGGAAGGTGCACGCGCCGTGGCTCGCCGAGCGTCTTGCCGTTTGGGTGCTACGCGACGATGCGCGAATGTACGGTCGCACGGCAATTTCGAAGCAAGATTTGCGACGTTGCATCGACGGTTCTTGGGACGTGATGAACCACGCGTTCCCTGGATTTGGCCCTACGCGCTCGTTTCATCTCGCGCTTCGCTCTTTGATAATGCCGCAGATTCCGCACCAGCGTAAGCAGGAACTTGGCCCCTTCGCTCGGCAGATTGACCTTATCAATCAACTGCAACCAACCTCGCATCTTTATCGTTTGTTCGACGACACTCTGGGCATGCCGCCGATGGACTTCCTCGGGATAGCCACCCTGTGTAAGCGTTCGGCAAACCCAT
>NZ_JGVW01000100.1 GCF_000687455.2 Burkholderia sp. lig30 | reverse complement strand
GCCTGCGCGCGCAGGCAGCGCCACCCGATCGCAAGGAGACGGGCCCCCGCGCCCGGTTCGATCATGAAGAAACACCTCGCCGCAGTAGGCTTCTCGCTGCTGATGCTGTCGTCTGCCGCATTCGCGGTGCCGTCGCTCCAGCAGGTCGAGCAGTCTTTCGCGCAACGCGACTGGCAGCGCGCCGACGCGCAGCTGTCGCAAGTCATCGACGCCCACCCGAACAACGCGCACGCGCGCTACCTGTACGCACAGGTGCTGGACCGCGAAGGCCGCGCATCCGACGCGCTCGCGCAACTGCAGCGCGCGAAGACGCTCGACCCGCAGCTGCGCTTCACCGACGCGTCCCGCTTCGCGCAGACTGAAGCCCGCATCCGCGCGGACGCCGGCCGCATCGGCGACACCCCGGCGCGCACGCAATCCGGCGCCATCACGGCCCCGCCGGCCGCGGCCGCGCCCGCGGCGCAGCCGGTCAGGCACGGCCCGTCGACGGGCATGTGGATCGGCCTCGCGGTGCTCGTCGCGGCGATCGCGCTCGTGCTGCGCTGGACGCTGCGGCGCGCGCGCGCAACCGACGACCGCCGCGCCGACGACGAGCGCCGCACGCAGCTCAAGCGCGCGACCGAGGTGCTCAACGACATTCGCCCGCTGAAGCTCGATGCACGGCTGTCGACGGCGCCCGGCGCCGCCGCGCTCACCGGCGAGATCGAGGCAGTCGAAGCCGACGCGCGCGCGCTCGTCGAAGCGCTGTCGAACGGCGGCAACCCGGTGCCGCCGTATCGCGTCGACGAGCTGGAGCAGCGTTTCGCGAGCATCAAGGCACGCGTCGAAGGCCGTCCTGACCCGGCCGCGCCGCCTGCCGCTGCGCCCGCCGCCGCCAGCGGCTCGGTATACGCGCAGGAGGCCGAGCGCCTGACGGGCGCCCAGGGACAGCCCTATCCGCCGCAATATCCGCAGCAACAGCAGCCGCCCGTCGTGGTCCAGCAAGGCGGCGGCTTCGGTAGCGGCATGGGCGGCCTGCTGACCGGCGTGCTGCTCGGCGAGGCGATGTCGGGCGGCCGCGAGCGCGTGGTCGAACGCGACGTGATCGTCGACGACGAGCGCCGCCGGCGCGACCCGGGCATCGACCTCGGCAGCGGCGACGACAACGGCTGGAGCGACGGCGGCAGCAGCGGCGGCGGCGTCGATCTCGGCGGCAACGACAGCGGCGGCTGGAACGACACCTGATCCGCGCCCGGCACCTCAAAGCGCTCGTTTCGAAGCCCTGAACGACCCGGCATGCCGATTGTCAACCTTTTCAAGACGGGCTATCGGCATTAGGGTACGTTCGATATCATGCGGCCATCGGCGTGCCGGCGGCCCGGCACGCTTTCCCCTCGCTCGAACAAGGAGAAAGCCGCTCATGAGCATCATCAAGGAATTCAAGGAATTTGCCGTCAAGGGCAACGTGATGGATCTCGCCGTCGGCGTGATCATCGGCGGCGCCTTCTCGAAGATCGTCGATTCGATCGTGAAGGACCTGATCATGCCGGTCATCGGCGTCGTGACGGGCGGCCTGGATTTCTCGAACAAGTTCGTGCTGCTCGGCACCATTCCGGCGACGTTCAAGGGTAACCCCGATTCGTTCAAGGACCTGCAGGCGGCGGGCATCGCCGTGTTCGGCTACGGTTCGTTCATCACCGTGCTGATCAATTTCATCATCCTCGCGTTCATCATCTTCATGATGGTGAAGTTCATCAACAAGCTGCGCAAGCCTGCCGAAGCCGCCGAGGCCGCGCCGGCCGCGACGCCGGAAGACATCGTGCTGCTGCGCGAGATCCGCGATTCGCTGCAGCAACGCTGACGCCATCCCGCTCCGCATCCAGCCCGCCTCGCGCGGGCATTTTTTTGTTGCATCGCGCAGCGCGCCCGACAGATGTTTCGGCGGCCGGAATTTTTTGCGCCGGTGGACCGCCCGCGCCGCGCAAGCGGGTCTATTATGGAGACTAACCGACAGTACAGGCGCGAAGCGCTGGCTGTGTCGATCGTGTGGCGCGCGGCTCGACGGAATGCATCGGTCGTCGAATCGCGGAGGCGAAACATTTTCGTGTGCTATAAGTGATCGACATGCGGCGTGCATAGCCGGGAGTGGTCGCATGAGGATGCCGCATTTCTTGCAATTGTTTTTGAGGCGAGTGTTTATGTCCTTCCCGAAAAAACGTCGACGCGCACCACAGGATGGCCAGGAGTCGTTTCTTGCGGTGTTGCGCCACTCGAAACCGTTCGCGCAGCTCGACACCAAGATCGCACGCGCCCGCGCGCAGGACGAACCGGTGTTGTACGCGCACGTGCTCCCCGGCCTGGACGTCCTCCTGTGCAGCGTGCGCGGCGCGCAGCCGCCCTACCCGGCGATCGCCGAGTTGCGAAAACGCTGCATGGAATCGATCGCGAACGCGCTCGAGCAGCCGCTCGACGGCCTCGAGAACGGCGGCTATTGGTACGAGTCGAATGGCTTCGGCTTTCTGGTGTTCGCGAGCCGCGCACGCGCACGCATCCTGCCCGAATTTGGTGCGGGCGCGAAAGCGAGCCTGCGCGGCGGCTCCGGCAGGCAGAACGCCGGCGACACGACACCGCGCTCGCTCGGCTGATACGACGACACTGGATGGGCCGCTGGCAAGCGGCCCATCTGCCATTTGCGCATTGCATGCACGGACAGGCGCTCGTGCACAACGCTTGCGTGCACGGCGCGCCCGCGAAGTGGCATTCGCGCAAGCCGCGCCCCTGCCGTTGCGCGATCAATCCGCCTGAGCGCGTCCGTTCCCCGGCCTGACGATATCGATGAATGCGGCGAAATCCGCGTTCGCGAGGCCCATCGCCGCACCGAGCCGCAACACTTGCTGCACCGTGGCCGACACCGGCATCACCGCGCCCGTCTCGCGCGCCGCGTCCGCAATCGCATCGACGTCCTTCTGAAACGTGCCAAGCGCGCCGATCGGCGGATGGCCGCCCCGCGGATGGCCGCCCCGCGGATGGCCGCCCCGCGGATGGCCGCCCGACGTCATGCGCGGCACGAACGTCTGCAGCAGCACCGAATCCGCCCAGCCGCCCGCTAGCGCCTGCGCGAGACGCGCGGCGTCGATGCCGCTCGCCTGCGCGAGCCCGACCGCCTCGGCAATCGCCGTGACGGTTGCGGTGACGATCGCCTGGTTGCAGAGCTTCGCTGTCTGGCCCGCACCCGCGTCGCCCATGTGCGTGATGCGCGACGCGTATGCGTCGATCAGCGGCCGCACCGCATCGAGGTCTGCGACGCGCCCGCCCGCCATCACCGCGAGCGTGCCGGCCTGCGCGCCCGGCACGCCGCCCGACACCGGCGCGTCGACCCAGCCGACGCCCGCTTCGGCCGCCCGCTGCGCGTACGCGCGGGTCACGCCGGGCGGAATGCTCGAATGGTCGACGATGCGGCGCACGCGGCGCGCGCCGGCGTCACCGCCCAACAGGCCGTCGGGGCCGAACACGACGTCGCCGACCGCGCGCGCGTCGAGCACGCACAGCATCACCGTCTCGACCTGCGCCGCCAGCGCGCGCGGCGTTTCCACGACGCTCGCGCCCTCCGCCGCGAGCGCCTCCGCCTTCGCGCGCGTCCGGTTCCACACGCTGACCCGATGGCCGGCCGCCAGCAAGTGCCGAATCATCGGCGCGCCCATCAGTCCCGGTCCGCAAAATCCGACTTCCACGTTGTGCCTCGTCTCCGATATGGGTTGAACTTGCCGCCCATCATACCTATCACTCAAGAAGCCGGGCGCATTCCGCACCCGTTCGTCCGCGTAGCGGCACGCGCCGACACTGGGAGGCATCATGAACGACCACGTCTACAAGCTGATCGAACTGACGGGTTCGTCGCGGCAATCGAGCGACGACGCGATCCGTAACGCGATCGCGAAAGCCGGGGTCACGCTGCACAACCTGCACTGGTTCCAGGTCACCGAGACGCGCGGCCACATCGAGGGCGCCCAGGTCATTCACTGGCAGGTGACGCTGAAGGTCGGCCTGCGCCTCGACGACTGACGCGCGCACTGCCCGGACCCGATCGCGACTCGCCGCGGAGGCGCGCAATGCGCATCCGCGCGCGCTCGTGCGTGCCGTTTCCGCCGCCGATGCGGCGGCGGCCCGCGCGCGGGCGTCCATCCCTTGACGCTCGTTTCTGTCCATAATAAAAAACGTATATCCCGTGCGCCGCTCGATCGGCCCGGCGATATAGACGGAGAAGCCATGAGTCAGCAACGCGAGGCGATCGACACGTACCTGCTGCGTGTCCTGCACACCCTGCTGATGGAGCGCAGCGTCACCCGCGCAGCGGTGAAGCTGAACCAGTCCCAGCCGGCGATCAGCGCCGCGCTGCGCCGCCTGCGCGACATCACGGGCGACCCGCTGCTGGTGCGCGGCAAGTCCGGCATGGTGCCGACCGAATACGGGCTGCGCCTGCTCGAACCGGTGCAGAACGCGCTGCGCGAGATCGAGCGCATCCGGTTCCAGCAACACGACTTCGATCCGGCGACGTCGATCCGCTGCTACCGGATCGGCTGCCCCGACTACCTGAACGTGCTGTTCGTGCCGACCGTCATCGAGCGCTTCCGCCGGGCCGCGCCGAACGCGACGCTCGAATTCCACTCGCTCGGCCCCGCGTTCGACTACGAACTCGCGCTCGAGGACGGCAAGCTCGACATCGTCGTCGGCAACTGGCCGGAACCGCCCGAGCAGTTGCACCTGTCGAACCTGTTCGTCGACGAGATCGTCTGCCTGATGAGCAACACCCATCCGTTCGCCAGGCGCGGCGGCCTCACGCTCGACCAGTACCTGAACGCACCGCACCTCGCGCCGACGCCCTACTCGGTCGGCCAGCGCGGCGCGATCGACGTGCACCTCGCGCGCGAGCGGCTCAAGCGCCGCGTCGTCGTCACGCTGCCGTATTTCAATCTGGCGCCGTACGTGCTCGTGAAGTCCGACCTGATCTTCACGACGACGCGGCTGTTCGCCGATCACTACGCGAAATTCCTGCCGCTGTCGGTGATGCCGGCGCCGCTCGATTTCCCGCCGATGCAGTACTACCAGCTGTGGCACGAGCGTTGCCACTATTCCGACGAAGTACGCTGGCTGCGCGGTCTCGTCGCCGACGCGACCCGCGCGCTGATCGAGCAATAGGACACGCACCGCGCGCATCGCGCCGCCGCAGGACTTCGCACTCACACAAGGACAACCGGGAATGGGAAAGCTCACGACCCACGTACTCGATACCGCGCACGGCTGCCCCGGCGCCGCGCTCAGGGTGGATCTCTACGCGCTCGACGGCGACACGCGCCGCCCGCTGAAGACCGTGCTGACCAATCGCGACGGACGCTGCGATGCGCCGCTGCTCGAAGGCCCCGCATTCGCCGCCGGCGAATACGAGCTCGTGTTCCATGCAGGCGACTACTTCGCCGCGCGCGGTGTACCGATGCCGACGCCCCGTTTCCTGGACCGCGTCGTGCTGCGCTTCGGCATCGCCGATGCGGGCGCGCACTATCACGTGCCGCTGCTCGTGTCGCCGTGGTCGTACAGCACCTATCGCGGCAGCTGACATCGCATCGTCCGCCCGTCTCACGACAACGATCCCGCGCCCGGAGGCGTTTCATGGAAGGCTTCATCACCGACTGGCTGAATCTCGCGCTGCGCTGGCTGCACGTCGTCGTCGCGATCGCGTGGATCGGCGAGTCGTTCTATTTCGTCGCGCTCGACAACAGCCTGAAGCCGCCGAAGGACGCGAACCTGCGCCAGCGCGGCGTGTTCGGCGAGCTGTGGCACGTCCACGGCGGCGGCTTCTACAACATGCAGAAGTACATGGTCGCGCCGCCCGAGATGCCGGAAGGCCTGCACTGGTCGAAGTGGCCGTCATATACGACCTGGATGTCGGGCTTCTCGCTGTTCTTCGTGATGTACCTGCTGGCGCCGAACACGTACCTGATCGACCGAAACGTGCTCGACATGGGGCCGGCGATTGCGATCGCGGCCGCGCTCGGCTTCCTGGCGGCAGGCTGGATCGTCTACGACGCGCTGTGCCGCGTCTTCGGAACCAACGACCGGCTGCTCGGCGTGTGCGTCGGCCTCTACGTCGCCGCGGCCGCGTACCTCGCGTGCCACGTCTTCTCGGGCCGTGCCGCGTACCTGATCGTCGGCGCGATGCTGGCGACGATCATGACGGCGAACGTGTTCTTCGTGATCATCCCCGGCCAGCGCAAGATGGTCGACAAGATGCTCAAGGGCGAGACGCCGGACCCGATCTACGGCAAGCGCGGCAAGCAGCGCTCGGTGCACAACACGTATTTCACGCTGCCTGTCGTGTTCGCGATGCTGTCGAACCACTATGCGATGACGTATGCGGGCAAGTACAACTGGGGCGTGCTGATCCTCATCATGCTGGCCGGCGCGCTGATCCGCCAGTTCTTCGTGATGCGCCATCGCGGCCGACATCTGTGGTACCTGCCGCTCGGCGGCGTCTTGCTGATGCTGGCCGCGCTCGCGTGGACGATGCCGAAACCCGTCGCGCCGCTGGCACAGGCCGCGAACGCGCCGAAGCTCGCGATCCGCGACGTCATGCCGATCCTGCAGCAGCGCTGCGTCGCGTGCCACTCGGCGAAGCCGACCCTGATGGGTAGCGCCCCCGCCGGCGTGATGTTCGATACGGATGACGAAATATCGAAAAATGCGCAGCGGATCTACGTGCAGGCGGCGCAGCTGAAGACGATGCCAATCGGAAATATCACGCACATCACCGATGACGAGCGCACGAAGCTCGCCGCATGGTTCGAAGGCGGCGCAGCGAGGTAGGCCGGGAGCGCGCACTCCCGGCGGCAGGCGTCGATCGCATTTCAGGTGTGCATGGATCGAGCAGCGGGCAAGCCGTGACGTCGTTGTTGCCCGGCATGCGGCTCCGCCGCAGCGACGCGGGCGGCCGCGGCCGAAGCGGCGTCACGCACCGATCAGGTCGTCGAGCCGGAAGCGTGCGATGCGATAGATTTGCGCGAGGCTCTCGCTAAATTCTTCGTCATACGAACGATCGACGCGCGATTCGAAGTTTGCGATGATGCCGTGGCGGTCGTAACCACGCACCGCGAGGATGAACGGGAAGCCGAATTTGTCGCGATAGGCGCGGTTCAGCGCATGGAGTTTGTCGAACTCGGCCCGCGTGCATTGGTCGAGGCCCGCGCCGCCCTGCTCGCGCGTCGACTCGGCCGTCAGCTCGCCGCGCACCGCGGCCCGGCCGGCCAGTTCCGGGTGCGCGTTGACGAGCGCGAGCTGACGCGCGTCGCCCGCCGCCTCGACCGCCTCGCACATCGCCGCGTGCAGCGCATCGACGCTCGCGAACGGGCGCCGGGCCGCAGCAGCCTGCGCGACCCACGGCGAATGCTCGAAGACGCCCGCCAACGCGGCGGCGAACGCATCGGGTGTCATTGCGTTCAGCTGATTCAGCGTGCAGCGCATCGGGTTCACGCCTCCTCTTCGTTTCGCTCGCCCGGCCGATACGGATGACGCGCACGCCAGTGACGCGCGATGTCGACGCGCCGGGTCACCCACACGCGGTCGTGCCGCTCGAGATGGTCGAGAAATCGCTGCAGCGCGCGAAACCGCCCCGGCCGGCCGAGCAGGCGGCAGTGCATGCCGATCGACAGCATCTTCGGCGTCTCGCTGCCCTCTTCGTACAGCACGTCGAACGCGTCGCGCAGATAGTGGAAGAAGTGATCGGCGGTATTGAAGCCTTGCGGGGTCGCGAAACGCATGTCGTTGGTGTCGAGCGTGTACGGGACGATCAGTTGCGGCACCGTGCCGCCGCCGGATACCGGCACGTCCATCCAGAACGGCAGGTCGTCGCCATAGTAGTCCGAGTCGTACAGGAAGCCGCCGTACTCGGCGACGAGCCGGCGCGTGTTCGGGCTGTCGCGCCCCGTGTACCAGCCGAGCGGCCGCACGCCGGTGACGCGCTCGATCGCTTCCATGCCGAGCCGCATGTGCTCGGCTTCGAGCTCGGGCGTCATGCCCTGGTAGTGAATCCAGCGCCAGCCGTGGCAGGCGATCTCGTGCCCCAGTTCGACGAACGCGCGCGCCACCTCGGGATGCCGCTCGATCGCCATGCCGACGCCGAACACCGTCAGCGGCAGGCCGCGCTTCTCGAATTCGCGCAGGATGCGCCAGACGCCGGCACGCGAGCCGTATTCGTAGATCGACTCCATGCTCATGTGACGATCGGGATAGGCGGCGGCGCCGACGATTTCCGACAGAAACTGCTCGGAGCCCGGATCGCCGTGCAGCACGCAATTCTCGCCGCCCTCTTCGTAGTTCAGCACGAACTGCACCGCGACGCGGGCCTGCCCGGGCCAGTCCGCCTGCACCGGATGGCGGCCGTAGCCGATCAGATCGCGTGGATAGTGAGGATCGAATGACATGGTTCGACGCGCCGCGAAAACCTGCCGGGAAAGGGAACCCGCATCGCCCGCGAAGCGCGGGAAAGCCGCGCTGCGCAGGTCGATGCGACGACAGCCCAGTGTAGCGAAAACGCCGTCAGGTGCCCATATGGCGGCGCCCCGCCGTTTCCGTCGTGACCGATGTCGCCTGCGTCAGCCGAGATGCGGGTAATCGGAGACGGTCAGCCGGAAGCCGTGCGCATTCGCGACGAGTTGCGCGTGCGCGCCGACCGGCAACGTCACCATGTCGGGCACATGGCCGAACTGCAGTCCCGTCACGACCGGGATGCCCACCACCGCGCGCACCTGCTCGATCATCGCCTGCATGTCATAGCCGTTGTCGTACTCGAACGGGCGCACACCGGTGAACTGCCCGAGCACGAGCGCCTGCTGGCGCGCCAGCAGCCCCGACAGGTGGAGCTGGTAGATCATCCGCTCGATCCGGAACGGCTGCTCGTTGACGTCCTCGATGAACAGGATGCCGCCTTCGATGTCCGGCATGTACGGCGTGCCGACGAGCGACGCGAGGATCGCGAGGTTGCCGCCCCAGAGCGTGCCGGACACCTCGACGTTCTGCACCTGCGGCACGTCCGCGACGATCGTCGCGCTCGGCTGCGTCACCGTGCGCCAGAAGTGGTCCATCGTGAATTCGCTCGGCGTCTGCGCGCCGAAATCCGCCGACAGCATCGGGCCGCCGAACGTCTTGACCCGCGCCTTCGCGTAGAGCGCGAGCTGGATCGCGGTGAAGTCGCTATGCCCGACGAGCACGATCGGCTGGTCGCGCAAGCGGCGCTCCAGCCCGCGATAGTCGAGCCCGTGCAGGATGCGCGCCGCGCCGTAACCGCCGCGCACCGCGAGCCCGATGTCGGGCAGCGGCCGCTCGGGATCGGCGAGCCGGTTCAGGTCCCCGGCCCGTTCGCCGTCGGTGCCGCCGAAGCGCTGGTAGCGGCGCTGCGTCGCCTCGACGTTCTCGATGCGGTGCTGCGCGTTGCCCAGGCGCTCGAGCGCACGGTCGATCGCGTCGGGATCATGCGGATAGCCGGATGGTGCCAGCAGGCGGATCGTGCGGGGCGCGGTGGACGAAAAGGTCATGGGCGGGACGTGTCGTTGGATGAGACCAGCTTGGAGGCGCGCCAGCGCGCCGGGTTCACGACGCGCCGGACGCCGCGTCGCGGGCGAGCCGGGCCTCGCGCAGCGCACGGCGGCGCTCGGCGAAGAACGACTTCAGCGCGGCGCCGCACTCGTCGGCGAGCACGCCGCCCGTCACGTCGGTATGGTGATTCAGTTGGGGATTCGCGAATGCGTCGATGACGCTGCCGCACGCGCCCGTCTTCGGATCGCGGGCGCCGAACACGACGCGCGCGATCCGCGCGTGCATGATCGCGCCGGCACACATCAGGCACGGCTCGAGCGTCACGTACAGTTCGCAGCCGGGCAGCCGGTAGTTTTGCAGGTGCTGGGCGGCGGCGCGCAGCGCCGCCATTTCGGCATGCGCGGACGGATCGTGTCCGCCGATCGGGTGGTTGAATCCGCGAGCGATCACTTCGTCGCCGCACACCAGCACCGCGCCGACCGGCACTTCGCCGGCCGCGCGCGCCTCGTCGGCGGCAGCCTGCGCGAGACGCATGAAATACGCGTCGCGCGCCGAGACCGGCGCAGCAGCGCCGGCGGTCGCGTCGACGTTCTCGTCCGGCAGCACGTCGGGCGTCACATCGGCCCCGCTTCGCCGGGACCGTCGTCGCGCTCGCGCTCGCACATGCGCTCCGCGATGCGCCGGCAATAGTCGCGCGGCATGACCATCGGCCCGCCCCGCAGCGACTCGAGCGCCATGTCGAGCGCCAGCATCTTCGCCTGCAGCCGGCAGCGCGCCGCGTGGTCGCTTACCGCACGCAACTCGTCCTGCAGGTTGCGCAGCGCGCGCAACTGCTCGACGGCAGGGGGCACGAAACCCGCGTTCTTCAGGATACGGTTGGCGACACGCACCTCCTCGGGTACGAGCAGGTCGTCGTCGAGCGCCTGCGGCGCGCCGGTACCCGGCAAATCGTCGAACTCGCCCCGCGCGGCAGCGGCGGAAATACGTTGTTCGACCAGGGCGTCAAGCAATCTCATCGGTCAAAAGAAACAATGCGGCAGCCGAATTCTAGCAGGGTGACGCGCGTGTGACAGTCCCTTCGAATGCGACGGCGATATTGCTTTGTGATTGCCGGTGGCGCCAACGTTTGCGGGGTAATTGCGCCCTTTTTATGGCGCGGCAAGGCGGTCAGCGGAGCATATTCGTGCCATATCGTGACATTTGCAGCGCATGTGTCGCCACGAGGCCGTGTGGCAAATCCTGCGCCGTTGCGGTGTCCGCTCGCGGACGCCGCGCTGCCCGGCCGCCATTGCGCAGCGGTCCCGCCGAACAGTGACGACGGCGCGTGCCGCAATGACGGCCCGCTGCCGGTCAGCCAAGCCGGTTCGCGAGCGCCATGTTGTACGAGCGGACGATGCCGGGCAGCAGGAAGGCGTCGATCAACACCCACAGGCCGGAGCAGCCGAGAATGAAGAACCCGACGCCGACAAAGGTCGTAGCGCCACCGATGAGCGTGAGCAGCAGCAGCGCGATCGCCGAGCCGGTCCTGCCGACATAGAATCGGTGTGCGCCGACGGAGCCGAGAAAGAACCAGAGCAGGTATGCGATGCCAAGGCCCTTTTTCTGTGCGTCGTACAGCATCATGTCGCGAGAGGTTGTATTCATGTTTGCTCCTGTATCGTTTCCTGCATGCGGCTACCGTGAGTCGCCAGCCGGACATGCCCGGTCAGCGGTAACGCGCGATCAGCGCCTGATAGCGCACGTCTGATTTAAGCGATGCGAATTCCGGTGCGGCGTCCAGCTGATCGAACTGCCGGAACCCCGCCTTGAAGGCGTCGTTGAGATGGCCGATGGTCGCATCGGCATCGCCCGCACGCGCCGCGATCGATGCCTGCTCGTAGTCCGCCGGCAACGGCGAAGACGCGTTGCCGGCACGGCGATTTCCCGCCGCCGCGGTCAACGCGCCCGCAACCGGACGCACTGTCGGCCCGCCGGACTGCGGCGGCGCTTTTTCGTCGCCGGACGTCGCGACCGGCACGGCAGGCCGATCCGCGCTGGCGGACACGCGCCGGACGCCGCCGTCGGCAGCCGTCCCTTGCGACGCCCCTGCCTGCCCGGACGCGGCGACGACGCCCTCCTGCGGCACGCGGCGGTAATAGACGCGGCCAATCAGCGGAACCTGGACATACATCCGGTCGGCCCCGTCGAAATGGAACGTCACGCCGATGCCATGCGCAAAATCGACCGTTGCTTCGTCTCCACCGGCTTCGATCTTGCTGATGGACAGACTGGCCCCGGAATCCGTGAGCGACATCGCATCCCGGCTGACGACGATGTCCGGGCCGATCGGCAATTTCGCGCTGTAGACCGACATGCGCTCGGCCTGCCAGTGCCCGAGAATCGACGGGCCCGGCTGCTTCGAGCAGCCGCCGGCAAGAACGAGCGCGACCAGGACGGCCGCCAGCTTCGATCGCGAGGCCATCAGGTGGCCGTACGATACTTCTTGACCAGTGCCTGGAAGCGCGGATCGTTGCGGATCGCGTCGAGGTCCGGGTCCTTCTGCATGTCGTCGAAGTACGCGAAACCGTTCAGGAAGCTGGCCTCGAACTGCTTGAGCGCATCGTCGACGCGCCCCTGCTTGAGGCGCAGCACGCCCATGTTGTAGTAAACGAGCGATTGCTTCGGATCGCGAGCTGCGGCGTCATTCAATGCCTTCTCCGCGTCGTCGAGCTTGCCTTGCGACATCTGCGCGATCGCGGCCTTCACCATTTCCTTCGCGGCGGCCTGGTTGCTCGCCAGCTCGGCACCCGACGCGTCGCCTTGCTTGAGCTTCGCGTCGCTGTCCTTGCGTTGCGCGCTGATGTCGGCGTCGGACGGCGCGATCCCGGTCTGCGCCGCCGGGCCGGATGCGTTGGCCGGCGCGGCATCCGCCACCGACGATGCCGATGCCGACGCCGACGCCGGCACGGTGACCGCTTCCGCGGACGCAGGCGTCGTCGCACCCGCCGATTCCACGCTCGCATGCGACTTCTTGTAGTAGAGGCCGCCGCCGACGCCGGCGATGACAACCACGGCGGCGGCCGCGGCCGCCACGATCAGCTTCTTGTCGGGGCCCTTCACGGTTGCCTGAGTCTGCCGCACGAGCATTTGCGTGCATTCCGGGCAGCGAAGGTCGTCGCCCGGCGAGCGCTCGAAGATTTCGCCCTTGTTGGCTTTTTCGCAATCGCCGACGGCGCCGCACTTGTAAGTAGCCATAGTCTCTTGTTTCTCCAGTCTTGATCTTTCGGTCGACCGTTACTCGGCCGCGGCAGGCAGGCCGATGATCTCGCGGATCGGCTGCTGCATCGCGCTCAGCGCCTGGTATTCCGGGTCCTGGTCGTCATCGCCCGACTCGGTGAAGCGCGCGGTCGCGAACTCGATATAGCGGCCGAACAACTGCTCCTTGTCGTCCTTGTGCTTGAGTTCCGCATCGACCCGACGGCCGACCTCGCGCTCGATCAGGCTCTGGATGTCTGCCGGGTGATCGCCGTCGATGACGGATTTCCAGGTGCTGCCCTGCAGCACCTTCGACGCCGGCAGCCCATTGGCCTTGTAGACGAGTGCCCATTCCTGTTCGCCCGTCACCTTGTTCTGCCGCTCCTTGAGCATCTCCATCAAGCGCGCGACCAACAGGTAAGGCTTGCGCCGGGCCTGTGCACCGACTTCAGCCGCGGAGCGCGCATAGAGCGGCGGAAGCTTCTTGCCGTCGCCCACGCCGTGCAGCAGATGCGACTCGTTGAAGTCCGCCAGCAGGCCGTCGTAGTGTCGCTTCATCATCGACAGCGGGTCGAGAAAACGCACCGGCATCAGCGACGCGATCTTCAGGATGACGATTTCGTTCGACAGCTTCCCGGGCGCAACCACCGTGTCGGACGCAGGATCCTTCTGCTGCTCGAACAGCTTCGTCAGGGTCGCGTGGAAATCCTTCTGGCTTTCGCAGTCCGGCAGGAACACCGCGACGGTATTCGTGATGCCGCGCGACCCGCCCGCGTTGTTGGCGACCGAACGGTCGACCTCGGTCTTGTTGTACTGGAGCATCGTGCCGGACTTCTCGTACAGCCCCGAAACGAATGCCTTGAGACCATTCGCGTTCGCGTCGTACTGCTTCTGCAGGCGTTCGACGATATTTACGTGGAGCACCGGCTGCAGGTTCTTCGAGATTTCCGCGTGCGCCAGTTCGACGATCGTTGCGGAGGCCTGCGAAATCGTCGAGATGACCGCGCCCAGCGAGATGCTGCGAACGAGCCTGTCGAACGAGTCGACTTCCGTGCCGGCGAGGTCCACCACCGCCTGGCGCACCTTCTGCGTGCGTGCGACCTGGCTCGGCTCGTCGACGACCACCGCCCGCATGATGGCGTTGATCGCGGTGCGGTCGAAGATCCGCTGCTGATAGATCGAATCCGCGCCGGCAAGACGGGCGGACTGCTCCTGGTGCACCTTCTCGGTCGCGGCGGCCAGCGTCTGGTGCAGGTCGTCGATATGACCGCGCAGCGACGTCAGCTCGTCCTTGACGAACGGGATCAGACTGCTCGCGAACTTGTACCCTTCCTGCAGCGTGCGCAGTGCATAGAGGTCCTGGTATCGCGACGCGATGTCCGAGAACAGCGCGCCGCGCTTGTCGGTCAGATGCTGACCGAAGAACCCGACCTTGTTGAACTGGCCCGACAGCTCCTCGATGTTCTGCTGCACCGCAGCCTGCACCGTGGGCGCCTTGGTCAGCTCGTCGGCGAACACCGCGAGACGCTCGTCGAGCAATGCGATGATCGCATCGGTGAACTGGCGCAGCTGCATCAGCGAATGCGTGCCGATCTTCCAGCGGCCGAACAGGTCACGCTCGATCTGGCGACCGATGTGGCGAGCCATTTCGAGGCGCGCATTCCCCTTGATCTCGTAGAATTTGCGGACGCCGCCAAGCTTGCGGTAGGTCTCGTCAAAGACCTTGGCGAGCCGCATGTTCAGCGCATCGGCCCACATCGTCTGTTCGAGCGTCGCGTCATTCCGGATCTCGGGCGCGAGCACGCCCACGACCTGCTTCCAGAATTCGCGGGCCGGCTTCCAGCCGGCGTTCTTCGCGTCGTCTTCGAGAATCCCGGTCTCGAGCATCAGGTGCGGGTCGCTGAGCAGCATGCCCTGCAGCGCATCCGGCTTGCGAGCCTCGCTGCCCCAGTCCTTCTGAACCGGCTCGTCCGCGTAGCCCTCGCCCTGACGGAAGTTATTGAACATCAGCTGGCGGGTCGCCTGCTCGGCGAAGCCGTACGCGAGGAATTCCTTGATCTCCTCCTCGGGCACGACGATGCGTTCGACGCCGAAGGACAGAAACAGCTTGGCCCGCGCCTTGCCGATATCGTCCTCGCTTTCGAAACTCTTGATGTCGTTCTCGCCTTTCTCCGCGCGACCGAGCCCTTCCCATTCCTTGTTCAGCGTCTTCTGATAGATGAACTCGGAGACGATGCGCGGCAGTTCCGCATCGACATCGAACTGGATGTTGTGCTCGTTGACGTTGCTGACGAGATAGCAGCCGTTGAAATAGACGTCGTGCTCCATCGGCGAGCCGTCGAGCACGTTGACCGGATGGTACTTGCCGACCGCCATCGCGTTGAGCTCGGCGAGCGCCGCGTAGCCGTTCGCGTAATAGTTCGAAAACCCGGCGACGTCGCGCACGCGGCGGGAATCCTTCTCGGGCAGCAGCGCATAGATCAGGATGCGGTAGCGATCCTGGTCCGGATACTTGTGGCGGATCTGCGCGACCGCGTCCACGACCGAGCCACTGCCGGTGCCGCCCGCCAGCCCGCACACGACGTGGATCGTCGCGCTGGCGCGTCCCGGGCCTTCCTGCAGGACGTGCATCCGGTCCTCGACGGCGCGGACGAACTGCGCCGCGTTCTGCGCGAACACGACCCGGCCAAGCTTGCGCCGCTGCGCGGCCCCGGCGATACCCGGCTGCACGAAATCGAAGATGGCGCGCGGCTCGATCCAGTCGCTCAGGCCCGGGAACGAATTCGGGTCTTCCAGCACCGGGCGCACGCTGCTCGCCGTGTTGATGATGTACTGGCTGCGTGCGAGGTCGATTTCCTTGCCCAGCACTTTCCATTCGTCATGCTTGTCGATTTCGTCCGTCGACGTATCCACATACAGGTATTCGAAGCGAGCCTGGGACGGGCTGCCGCCCTGTGCGTCGCGGTTGCGCTCGATCGTCTTGCGCAGATGACGAATGATCTTGCCGCCCGAGCCGCCGAGCCCGATGATCAGATGGTTGTGTTCCATGTGTTCCGTGTGTCGGTCATGTGCCGTGCCGCCGCCGTCGCGGGGCGGCACGTGCGAGGTTATTCGTGTGCCAGGTTGATCTTCAGGTACAGGGTCGGGTCTGCCCGGGTCGTATGTTTCACGACGTACGACGCCACCTGGCCGCCCGCCGCCGGCGACTGGTCATCGCTGAAGGCGATGCCCTTCGACACGAAGCCGCCGGTCTCCGCCTGCGCAACCTGGGGTGCGCAGCCGGCAGCCGGTTCCGGCGCGAACGCGATGCCCTTGGCGGTGTAGTCCGGCGCCGCCGCCGCGACCTGCATGGGTGCGGCTGCGTCCGGCGCGGATGCGGCAGCGGTCGTCTGCGCCGACGCCGGGCATGCGCCCGCATCCGCGGTCTTCTGCAGTGCCGGATTCGAGATCAGGTCGGGTGCGACGTCACGCAACCGCCGCACGACGTCGCCCTGCGGACGCTCGGGCGACAGGTACACCATCAGCTTCTCCATGCCCGGCTTGCTGTCGAACTGGAACGCGCCCTTGGCCGGCAGGAACACGACGCCCATCGCGTCGACGAAGTTGTCCTGGGACGGCTGCGGGTAGATCTGGGTGACGGTGCCGTCCGGCGCCTCGTTCAGGATGTAGACGTAGGAAGGACGGTTGACCTTCACCCCGAGCTGGAATTTCTCGCCGGTCTTGAAGACGCGGCGCGTGAGCACGTCGCGCGTCGTGCCGTCATCGTTTTTCAGGCGGATGAAGTAGCTGGCGCCGAGCTGCGCCGGTTTCCGCTTCTTTTGCGACACCTTCATCACGGTTGCCGCCTGCCCCGACGCTGCCCGCGCGTTGTGCGACGCGTCGGCCACCGCCTCGGTGCCTTTGGGCTGTCCGGACGACACCGCGACGACCGAATCATTCTCCGAGAAGAACAATGCCTTGGCGGTGTACCCTTCTTCCGCCACTGCCTGCGCGGCCAACGCTGCCAGTGAGAAAGCCACGAGCGAATATCGCATTCCTTTTTCTCCGTATTCAGGCGCTCGATGAAATAGCGCGATCGTTATCAGTTGATGACGCTCTGTTCGTCCGCGATCGTCGAAAACTGTCGGGGCACCTGATGCCGGGCCCCGCCAGACACTTCCTGCGCAGTGCGCGACGTAAAGGTCCTGGCATCGCGGAATGCCGTGCCGAGATTGCCGCCGTCCTTGTCCAGGTAGGCGAACAGCGACTGCGTGAAATATGAGCCGACGAGTTGCTTCGCGTCGTCGACGGGGCTCGGGAAGCGCCCCGTCTTCGGCCCCAGCGACAGTTCATCGGCACTCGTCGCCGTGATGATGGTGTAGCCGTTGCGGTTCCGGTCGATCGCCACCGGCGGCTTCTTCGCGCCAGCGGCGCCGTGCGTGGTCGCGCCGTCGCCGGCAAACTGGATTCCCTTCGACGTGAAGGCCGGGGTCGTCCACGACGCCATCGAAATGCCGGCCGATTCCTTCTTGCCGCCGTTCGTCCGCGAGATGTAGCTCGTGCTCTCGTCCTGAATGTCGTCGAGCATGTCGCCGCTGTAGCACGTGTCGATCAATACGCGCGTCGAATGACTCGGCCGGCGCGCGACATTCTGGACCAGCGTGTCCGGCACGGCATGGCGCTGGACATAGAGCATCAGGTCCGTGGGGTCCTTCATCGCCATCGTGTTGGTGTCGCCCGAATCGTAGGCAACGATCGACATCTTTCGCCGGTCCTGGCCTTCGGCCGTCGGAACCGGCGGCATCCCGTGGCTCGAGATGTAGATGAAGACGTCGTCGTTCGGACCGATGGTGCGGTCAAGCGCGGCGAGCGCCGACTCGATGTTCGCCTTGGTCGCCTGCTTGTCGAGCAGGGTCGTCACTGAATAGCCGGCCCGCTCGAGATACCCCTTCACGACGATCGCGTCGTCGCGGCCCGGGATGTCCGTCAGGTGATAGGGATCTCCGAAGTGATTCAGGCCGATGACGAGCGCGCGCCGGGTCGGCACGGTCGAGCGGGGCGCGCCGTTGCGCGCGTAGTCGTCGAGCGCCTTGCCGGCGGCCACCTCCCAGCGCTTTTGCCGGATGTCCTGCGGATAGAACGGAGACGTCGACTTGATCCCGACGATCGACTGCACGATCGTGAAGGCCTCGTCGACTTCATCTTCGTTCCGGTAGCTGCCGGTCAACTGAACACGCCCGGTGGTGTCGCGCATGATGCTGGCGCGTGCGAGGCCATGCTCGCGGAACTTGACCTTGATCCGCTGGAACAGCGACTCCGGCACGTTGTAGGAGTGGTAGGCGTTCTGGAAGCCGGGCAGGCTGCTGGCCGCGCACGCGGTGAGCAGCAGGGAGCCGACAACGATCGGCACACGGGTAAGGAAGGATCTCATCACGTCGAAAGGAAATGCATGCGCGAGCGGACACCGCCGACGCACATGCATCGGCGGTGTCCGACCCAGAGCCATGAAGCGCGGGCCGGAATGGCGCCACGAACGGCGGCCTGCCCCTTACTGGGTAACCGTGAATTTCTGCGAAGCCACCGATGCCGGCTTGCCGTCGGCGGCGACGCTGAATTCGACGCGGTACGCGTTACCCGCCTTCGCATCGTGCGGGATCGGGATACGGACGGTATCGCGCTGCTCGCCGGGCTCGAACGTGCGCTGTTCCGACGCATGACCGGGGAACTGGACGAGCGTTTCCTTGCCGTCGTCGCCGACGATATAGAGCTTGCGCTCGATCGTGACAGGCGCCTCGGCGCCATCCGGCGTCATGAGGATGAACGTGCTGTTCACGACGGCTTGACCTTCTGCCTTCACCGGCCCCGTCACATCGACCGTTCCGGCACGGGTGATGATGCCCTGGCTGGGCTTGTAGCGGATGCTCTTCTTGACCTTGTCATAGGACTTGGTCCGCTGGATCTCGGATTCAGGAATCCACGACGGATTCTTCTGGTAGCAGGTACCGATGGCCGTGTAATAGGCGGTTGCGAAACCGGCAGCGCCACCCACGGCGGCCCCGATCAGTGCCCCCTTGACCGCATCGTCCTTCTTGTTGGAAACAAGCATGGCTGCCAGGCCCGTCAATGCGCCGATGCCCGCGCCCTTCGCCGTGGTGACGATCTGCTCCTTGCGAACGCATGAATTCAGGTCATCATTGGCCGATTCCTGAGCCTTCGCCCCCGACGCGAGAAACAGCGTCCCCGTAGCGACAGTGGCGAGAACGGCCACTTGCCATTGCTTGTTCTTTTTCATGATTTTGCTCGTTATTCAAATATTCGGATTGGCCGGCATGACGCCATGCTCTGGACAAGCCAGGACGGATTACGCCACTCCCCCTGTCCGCCGGCGACAGCTCTCATCTGTCGCCCGCCTCCATCCTGATGACGACAGCATCCGGCAAAACTTTAGCGTCCAGCAATACCATTTGATACGAAAATTACGGCAATTTCATTTCATTGCCGACGTCGGTCACGAGACTCCGAAAATCTGCGATTCGGAAATAGTTATTCGCAAACGTTTTACCGCACATATAAATCACCCATAACCCGAACCATTCCACCACGGACAGGCCATGCGATGCCGTTTTCAGGGTTCTGCCGCGACAAGGAACAGCGCGCGGCGAATCGCGCCGGGAGGATCCCGGAGTTCCTCCCGCAGCAGGATATTGATCGTCGAGCCAACAGCGTCCATGGCCCGATAGAGTCATCCCCTTGACACGCGCCGACGGACTGACCATCGCTTGCCGGGTGGAGGCAATTCGAGATCACCATGGCGATCGATCTGCATATGCAGCACCTGTGTCTTCGGAGCTTCAGGCTATTCGCAGCGCTCGCGCCGCCAGGTAGCCGGCGGCATGCCAACCAAGCTGGTAAATACCCGCGTGAGATGAGACTGATCGGCAAAACCGAATTGCTGTGCGATATCGGCAATCGGCTCCGTGTGTGCACGAAGGCACTGCTTCACCCGCTCGATCCTGTATTCAAGAAGCCAGCGATGCGGGGTCGTGCCGACCGTCTGCCGGAACGCCTTGATGAAATAACTGCGCGACAGCCCGCACGCAGACGCAACATTCGAGATAGAAATTTCGGAATCCGCGTGCCGCACAAGAAGCGCCTTCGCGCGCTCGACCTGCCATCCGGCCAGCATCCTGTGCGCTGGCAAAGCGTGCGCGGCGGTACCATAACGCTGCACGACATGAAGCTGGATTGCGTAGGCAAGGTGTCCTGCAACCATCCGGCTGGCTGGCACGTCGCTGGCGGCCGCCGTCAGCAGCCCGCTCGACAGACATTGCAGGACTGCGTCAGCCTTGCCTCCGGGACAATCGAGATCGCGAACCTCGCGTCGCCCCGTCCTGCGCGCTGAATCGAGCAACGCGCGCTGCGGCAGGGAGGCGAACAGCAGATCGAACGGCTTCAACAACCGCGCTTGATAGCATTCGCCGCCACGCGTGATCCACACGCCCGCTCGCACCATCTGCCGCCCTGCCTCTTCAGACGGCTCGCGATACGCGTCGATCAGCGCCATCCCGATCAGGTACCGATCCGGCAACACCGTCAGCGCGACCACGCCAAAGTCCGGTGCGCCATAGCGCACTCGAGTCAAATCCGCGAAGCCATGCAATTCGGTTGACGCGTCGAGCGACTCGATCGACGCGCCGTCGAACGTAGCCCGGATGCTCGCGGGCATTGATTTCATCACGCTCATCAATTGCTCCGTGTCTGTCAGGATGACCGATACATGTTGCCCGGCGCGCGGCGCCGAAACCCATGCGGGAAGGGAGCGTGAGTCTCATGAGCAGCCGTGAAGCGTCCCGGCCGCCCGCTCAGGCCGCAGCCTGCGCGAACGTCGGGTAGTCGGTCAGGCCCCGCTCGCCGCCGCCGAACAGCGTGCTGCGGTCGTGCGGTGCGAGCGGCGCACCGATGCGCAGGCGCTCGGGCAGGTCGGGGTTCGCGACGAACGGGCGGCCGAACGCAACGAGGTCGGCCCAGCCTGCGGCGATCGCTTCGCGCGCGCGCTCGGCGGTGTACTTGCCCGCGTAGATCAGCACGCCGGGATACGCGGCGCGCAGCTTCCGCTTGAATTCGACCGGCATCAGCGGCGCGTCGTCCCAGTCGGCTTCCGCGATGTGCAGGTAGCCGACGCCGAGCTCGCCGAGCAGCTTCGCGGCGGCGAGGTACGTCGTTTCCGGATCGTCGTCGACACAGCCATTCAACGTGGTCAGCGGCGCAAGGCGGATGCCGACGCGCGACGCGTCGCCCGTGCCTTCGATCAGCGCCTGCGCGACTTCGCTCAGGAAGCGCAGCCGGTTCTCGAGCGAGCCGCCGTATGCATCGGTGCGCGTGTTGGCGTTCGAGTCGATGAACTGGTTCACGAGGTAGCCGTTCGCGCCGTGCAGCTCGACGCCGTCGAAGCCGGCGCCGATCGCGTTACGCGCGGCGGCGCGGTACTGGTCGACGATCTCGCGTATCTCGTCGATCGACAGCGCGCGCGGCTCGGATGCCTGCACGAAGCCCGGCGTGCTGCCGCCTTCACCGGCGACGAACACGTTCACGCCCTTCGCCTGGATCGGTGACGACGACACGGGCGGCCGGCCGTCGAGCAGGCTCGTGTGACTCAGCCGGCCGACGTGCCAGAGCTGCGCAAAGATGCGGCCGTGCGCGGCATGCACGGCATCCGTCACCTTGCGCCAGCCGGCGACCTGCGCAGGTGTGTGGATGCCCGGCGTCCATGCATAGCCCTTGCCGAGCGGCGCGATGTAGGTGCCTTCGCTGACGATCAGGCCGGCGCTCGCGCGCTGCGCGTAATACGCGGCCATCAGTTCGTTGGCTTCGTCGCCGGGCTGGCTGGCGCGCGAACGCGTCATCGGCGGCATCACGATGCGGTTCGGCAGCGTCAGCGCGCCAAATTGCAGCGGTTGAAAGAGCGGATCCTGGTTCATGAGGGGTGTCCTGTCGATGCCGCGGCCGACGGGCCGCGGACGGATCAAATGATGGGCGGCGCGTTCAGTCCCACTTCGGCGCGAGGCCGGCGGGGTCGACTTCGCGGCCGTTGCATTCGAGCGCGGCGATCGCTTCGCCGACTTCGGCCTCGTTGCCGTAGATCTGCGCGGTGTCGATCGCGCGGTAGCCGAGTTCCAGGCCGTTGCGGACCGAGTCGATGACGATTTGGCCTCGCAGGCGGGAAGTACCGAGGCCGAATGCGGGAATCTTGCCCATCGTGTGCTCCTGGAGGGGATGGAACGGTTTCGATCTGTCAGTCATTCTGGTGGTGGAGACTGATGAAATAAACGCCATTAGCGGTCAAAGATATTTGAATTGAAATCAAATACTGACGACTTCGGTGCCGTCCGAAAGACGCCGAGGTTGAATGCGGCGACGTTGAATCCCGATGCGACGTCTGCGGCGTCGGGTGCAGAACGGCGCGCCTGCTTGACGATGCGCACCTGCAGGCCCGGCACGTTGCCGAATGCGACGGCGCCCCACGCGAGCATCGTCCGCGAGCCACTTGGCGTGAGCCGTGAAGGTCAGCTCGAGCAGCGCGAGCGGCATGATGGGCGTGCCTGGGTCCGGTGAAGCCGGAACGCGGCGTGCCGGCTTTACTTTTGCGGGAAAACAGGTCTATAAACCAAATTGTTTTGATTTCAGATCAACAATGAAGATCACGCTCGACGAACTCCAGGCCTTCGCTGCCGTGGTCGACTCCGGTTCGATCACCGCCGCCGCGCAACAACTGGACCTCACCGTGTCGGCAACCAGCCGCACGCTCGCGCGGCTCGAAGAGAAGCTGAAGACCACGCTGCTGCGCCGGACGACGCGCCGACTTGAACTGACCGAAGAAGGACGCGCATTCCTGCAGAACGCGCGGACGATCATCGAATCGGTCGAGAACGCGGAGGAGCAGATGCTCGCGCGACGAGAAATGCCGTCGGGGCGGCTGCGCGTCGACGCGGCGACGCCGTTCATGCGGCACGTGATCGTGCCGCTCGTGCGCGGCTACCGCGAACGGTTCCCGAAGGTCGAGCTGGAGCTCGACAGCAACGAAGGGATCATCGACCTGCTGGAACGGCGCACCGACGTCGCGATCCGGATCGGCCGGCTCAAGGATTCGACGCTGCACAGCCGGCACATCGGCAACAGCCGGCTGCGCATCCTGGCGAGTCCCGCCTATCTTGACGCGCACGGCCAGCCGCGCAAGATCGAGGATCTAGACAAGCACACGCTGCTCGGCTTCACGCAGCCGGAATCGCTGAACGTGTGGCCAATCCTCGGCCCGGACGGCGAGGCATACCGCATCGAGCCGGGCATGTGGTCGTCTAGCGGCGAGACGCTTCGACAACTCGCGCTGGAGGGCGCGGGCATCGTGTGCCTGTCGGATTTCATGACCGCGCAGGATCGCGAGGCGGGCCGGCTCGTCCAGGTGTTCACGCGTCAGACGCTCGACGTCCAGCAGCCGATTCATGCGGTGTATTACCGGAACACGGCGATTTCGTCGCGGATCGCGTCGTTCGTCGATTATCTGGTTCATGCCATCGACAGCGATGCGTCAGCATGGGCGAACAAGTCCTTCGCGAATCGCCCCGCGCCCGGCCACGGTTTGAGACGAACAGAGTAGTACTTGTTTCAGAAACGTCGCGTGGCTTCGCCATGCGCTCGGCCTGTACGCGTCTTACATAAGGCAAACTTTCCGCCAAAATTCCGTCATACGAACAAGACACCGCCGGCCGCGCACATTAGATTGAGCGCTTCGCTCAGTCGCGAGCGTATTGGAAGCAGCCAATTCCACCATGGATTCACTCCAGAATGTGCTGCGGTACCTGAACCGATCGTTCGCCAGCCATGCGATCCGGATGTCTAACGAACGAATCGTGCGCGCACAGCCATACGGGACAATCGGCGAAGTGCCGGCGGGCACACCATTGAGCGAACGGGGCGTCCGAAGCGACGCGATGTACGTGCTCCTTGACGGAGCTCTACGCGAGGATGCCCCGTGTACCGGCGTTCTGACCGGCGCGCACGCATTCAGCGGCGAACTCGACCTGTTGGTCAATACCGGTTCAACGACGACGATCGTCGTCGCCCGCGCAAGCCGCTTGCTGCGGATCGGGCGCACGCTACTGAAGCGCATGATGCGCAACGATCCTGATATCTGCGGTTTTCTCGTTCGAACGTTCGCGCAGCGTCGCCTGCGTGCGTTCGCCAGCGCTGCCGGCCCGGTATTGAGCGGCCCGTCCGAGCGAGACGCGACAGGCGCTCTGCCCGGGCACCACGAATACGATCTCGCGATCGTCGGCACCGGATCTGCCGGCCTCGTCGCCGCCGCGCAAGCGATCGCGCACGGTCTCGACACGGTATGGGTCGATGGTCAACTTCCATTCGGCATTGACAGTGAATCGGCCCTGTTCATGCCGCAACTCACGCATCGGATCGGTCCGCACTTGACCGTGTGTGACGTCTACGTGCATCTCGATTGCGTCAGCTATCCTTTCGTCCTCAAATCGCGCGGCGGCGACTCGCTTCGCGCGCACTCGGTAATCGTCAATTCGACACTGCGTCCCGAATACAATCGCCACGCAGCGCAGATTCGAATGCGAGCGAATACGGAGTGGCTCGATGGTGCAATCGACGTCAATCCCGGGGGCTTCGTGCTGACTGGCCGATCGGCGCGCGGCTCGATGCGCGCTGCGCCGTTCGAAAGCTCACAGCCCGGCGTGTTCGCAATCGGTGACATACGGTGCGCGAACTTGCGCCCGCCCCTTGTCAGCGCCATCGAAGGCGCGGCAGCCGTTGATGCGGTGCTGAATTTTCTGCGCGCCGACGGACGATAGCGCCTTGACCTATACGCCTCCATTCCTGGCATTCAGTTATCCAGAATTCTCAAGCATCCAGTCTCTGCGAAACAGCAGTTCCTTCGACAGGAATCATCGCGTGTGCGCGAGCCGGCACCACGGCATCTACCACCCGTACTTGAGCTCGAGACCGACATAGTCGGCGTTGTGCCCACCCGCCTGCCGAATCGTA
>NZ_JGVW01000099.1 GCF_000687455.2 Burkholderia sp. lig30 | reverse complement strand
GTCGCAAAGATCATCGAGTAATGTCGACGATCCGCGGATTCGCATAGGATCCGCGACTTCGCAGTAGCAATGCTGTCCGGAACCGGGCGTCCAGCTTTCGCTGGCGCCCGGTTTTTTATTTCGGGCCGATCGTGGCAAGGAAGCGGGTTGCGGAAGCCCCGGGCCGGCGACAGATCCATGCCGCTGCTCCACAGAATCGTGTAGAATCACCGGCTTAGCAGTAGAAGTGCCGTCCGGGATCAGGTGCCTCGCTCCCCGCAGGCTCCGGTCTCGCGTTCTTTATTGATCTGGCGATGCAATATCGCCTTGCTCTTTTCAAGGAATTGTCATGCAGCAACAGAAAATCCGCATTCGTCTGAAGGCTTTCGACTATCGTCTGATCGATCAATCGGCTGCCGAAATCGTCGACACGGCGAAGCGGACTGGTGCAATCGTCCGTGGCCCGGTGCCGCTGCCGACGCGCATTCAGCGTTTTGACATCCTGCGTTCGCCGCACGTCAACAAGACGTCGCGCGATCAGCTCGAAATCCGTACCCACCAGCGCCTGATGGACATCGTCGATCCGACCGACAAGACGGTTGACGCGCTGATGAAGCTCGACCTGCCGGCTGGCGTCGACGTGGAAATCAAGCTGCAGTAAGGCTTCCGGCGCCGCCCGGCCAGCCGGATGGTGCTAAGTCTTTGATTGCTTGCGAAAAACGAAAAGCCTCGCTATAATGGAGGGCTTTTCGCGTATTTGCGTAAAAAGGCCGGTCTGCCTGCATCCGCTACGGACCCGGCGTTTTGTAAATTAGCCCCGACCAATCGCAGTCGGGAATGGAGAAAACGATGAGCCTTGGACTCGTAGGTCGCAAGGTTGGCATGACCCGTATTTTCACGGCTGATGGGGATTCGATTCCTGTCACCGTGCTGGACGTGTCGGACAACCGCGTGACGCAGATCAAGACTGTTGAAACCGACGGCTACACGGCCGTTCAGGTTGCATTCGGCTCCCGTCGTGCATCGCGCGTGACGAAGCCGCTGGCAGGTCATCTCGCCAAAGCCGGTGTCGAAGCCGGTGAAATCCTCAAGGAATTCCGCATCGATGCGGCCAAGGCAGCCGAGCTGTCGAATGGTGCTGTCGTCGGTACGGATCTGTTCGAAGTGGGCCAGAAGGTCGACGTGCAAGGCGTGTCGATCGGTAAGGGCTACGCTGGTACGATCAAGCGTTACAACTTCGCCTCTGGCCGTGCATCGCACGGTAACTCGCGCTCGCACAACGTGCCGGGCTCGATCGGTATGGCGCAGGATCCGGGTCGTGTTTTCCCGGGCAAGCGCATGACCGGTCACATGGGTGATGAGACGGTGACGGTTCAGAACGTCGAAATCGCTCGCATCGACGCCGACCGCAAGCTGCTGCTCGTCAAGGGCGCAGTGCCGGGTGCGAAGGGCGGCAAGGTTTTCGTGACGCCGGCCGTGAAGACGCGCGCTGTGAAGGGGGCGAAATAATGGAACTCAAGCTCCTGAATGCCAATGGTCAGGAAGGTTCGGTGGTTAACGCGTCGGACGTCGTGTTCGGCCGTGACTACAACGAAGCGCTGATCCATCAGGTCGTGGTGGCGTACCAGGCGAATGCTCGCCAGGGTAACCGCGCCCAGAAGGATCGTGAGCAAGTCAAGCACACGACCAAGAAGCCGTGGCGCCAGAAGGGTACGGGCCGCGCTCGTGCCGGTATGTCGTCGAGCCCGCTGTGGCGTGGCGGTGGTCGGATTTTCCCGAACTCGCCGGACGAAAACTTCTCGCACAAGGTCAACAAGAAGATGCATCGCGCAGGTCTCTGCTCGATCTTCTCGCAGCTGGCCCGCGAAGGCCGTCTGTCGGTCGTCGAGGACATCGTTCTCGAAGCGCCGAAGACCAAGCTGCTGGCCGAAAAGTTCAAGGCCATGGGTCTCGATTCCGTGCTGGTGATTACCGACACGGTCGACGAAAACCTGTACCTGGCATCGCGCAACCTGCCGCACGTGGCAGTTGTCGAGCCGCGCTACGCTGACCCGCTGTCGCTGATCTACTTCAAGAAAGTGCTGGTCACGAAGGCTGCGGTCGCCCAGATCGAGGAGTTGCTGTCATGAGCGAGATTCGCAAGAACGATCATCGTTTGATGCAGGTCCTGCTCGCGCCGGTGGTCTCCGAAAAGGCGACGCTGGTTGCCGACAAGAACGAGCAAGTCGTGTTCGAAGTCGCACCGGATGCTACGAAGCAGGAAGTGAAGGCAGCTGTCGAGCTGCTGTTCAAGGTTGAAGTTGATTCGGTCAACGTGCTGGTTCAGAAGGGCAAGCAAAAGCGCTTCGGCCGCTCGATGGGCCGCCGTAAGGACGTGAAGAAGGCCTATGTGTGCCTGAAGCCCGGCCAGGAAATCAACTTTGAAGCGGAGGCCAAGTAATCATGGCAATCGTGAAAGTTAAGCCGACGTCGCCGGGTCGCCGCGCGATGGTCAAGGTGGTCAACAAGAATCTGCACAAGGGCAAGCCGTTCGCAGCGCTGCTCGACACGCAGAGCTCGACCGCCGGCCGTAACAACAACGGCCACATCACCACGCGCCACAAGGGCGGTGGTCACAAGCAGCACTATCGTGTCGTCGATTTCCGTCGCACGAAGGACGGCATCCCGGCCAAGGTCGAACGTCTCGAGTACGACCCGAACCGCAGCGCGAACATCGCGCTGGTGCTGTACGCAGACGGCGAGCGTCGCTACATCATCGCGCCGAAGGGTGTGACGGTTGGCCAGCAGCTGATGTCGGGTTCGGAAGCGCCGATCCGTGCAGGCAACACGCTGCCGATCCGCAACATCCCGGTCGGTACGACGATCCACTGCATCGAGATGCTGCCGGGCAAGGGCGCGCAAATGGCGCGTTCGGCCGGTACGTCGGCAATGCTGCTGGCGCGCGAAGGCGTCTACGCGCAGGTTCGCCTGCGTTCGGGCGAAATCCGCCGCGTGCACATCGAGTGCCGTGCAACGATCGGTGAAGTGGGCAACGAAGAGCACAGCCTGCGCCAGATCGGCAAGGCAGGCGCGAACCGCTGGCGCGGTATCCGCCCGACGGTGCGTGGCGTTGCAATGAACCCGGTCGATCACCCGCACGGTGGTGGTGAGGGCAAGACGGCTGCAGGTCGCGACCCGGTGAGCCCGTGGGGCACGCCGGCGAAGGGTTACCGCACCCGCAGCAACAAGCGCACGACGACGATGATCGTCCAGCGCCGTCACAAGCGTTAAGGAGTAGGCAATGGCACGTTCTGTAAAAAAAGGTCCGTTCTGCGACGCCCATTTGCTGAAGAAAGTTGAGGCGGCTGCAGCTTCGCGCGACAAAAAGCCGATCAAGACCTGGTCGCGTCGCTCGACGATTCTGCCGGATTTCATCGGCCTGACGATCGCTGTTCATAACGGCCGTCAACACGTTCCGGTGTACATCTCGGAAAACATGGTCGGCCACAAGCTTGGCGAGTTCGCACTGACCCGTACGTTCAAGGGTCACGCGGCCGACAAGAAGGCCAAGAAATAAGGGGCAATCAAGATGGAAGTGAAAGCAATTCATCGCGGTGCCCGCATCTCGGCGCAGAAAACGCGCCTTGTGGCTGACCAGATCCGCGGTTTGCCGGTCGACAAGGCGCTGAACGTTCTGACGTTCTCGCCGAAGAAGGCGGCTGGCATCGTGAAGAAGGTCGTGCTGTCGGCGATCGCGAATGCGGAGCACAACGAAGGCGCCGATATCGACGAGCTCAAGATCAAGAGCATCTATGTCGACAAGGCTGCATCGCTCAAGCGTTTTACCGCGCGCGCCAAGGGCCGCGGCAACCGCATTGAGAAGCAATCCTGTCACATCACTGTGACGGTCGGGAATTAAGGGGTCATACGATGGGACAGAAAATTCATCCGACTGGCTTCCGTTTGGCCGTCAGCCGCAATTGGGCGTCGCGTTGGTACGCGAACAACAACAATTTCGCGGCGATGTTGCAGGAAGACATCGGTGTTCGTGAATACCTGAAGAAGAAGCTGAAGAACGCTTCGGTGGGTCGCGTCATCATCGAGCGTCCGGCGAAGAACGCGCGCATCACGATTTTCAGCTCGCGTCCGGGTGTCGTCATCGGCAAGAAGGGTGAGGATATCGAACAGCTGAAGACGGAACTGCAACGCCGCATGGGCGTGCCGGTTCACGTCAACATCGAGGAAATCCGCAAGCCGGAAACCGATGCACAGCTGATCGCCGACTCGATCACGCAACAGCTCGAGCGCCGGATCATGTTCCGTCGCGCGATGAAGCGTGCGATGCAGAACGCGATGCGTCTGGGTGCCCAGGGCATCAAGATCATGAGCGCCGGCCGTCTGAACGGTATCGAAATCGCTCGTACCGAGTGGTATCGCGAAGGCCGCGTGCCGCTGCACACGCTGCGTGCCGACATCGACTACGCAACTTCGGAAGCGAAGACGACGTACGGGATCATCGGCGTCAAGGTGTGGGTGTACAAGGGTGACACGCTCGGCCGTAACGATGCGCCGGTGGTGGAAGAAGTAGCCGAAGACAAGCGTCCGCGTCGCAATGCGCGTCCGGGCGACCGTCGTCCGCGCCGTGACGGCGAAGGCGGCGCTCCGGGTGCTCGCCGTGGCGCACCGCGCCGTGGCGCCGGCAAGCCGGAAGACGGCAAGACTGGAGAATAACGATGCTGCAACCGAAACGCAGGAAGTATCGCAAAGAGCAGAAGGGTCGTAACACCGGCAAGGCGACGCGCGGCAACGCCGTGTCGTTCGGTGATTTCGGCCTGAAGGCGATCGGTCGCGGCCGTTTGACCGCGCGTCAAATTGAAGCGGCGCGTCGTGCAATGACGCGTCACATCAAGCGTGGCGGCCGTATCTGGATTCGCATTTTCCCGGACAAGCCGATCTCGCAAAAGCCGGCCGAAGTGCGGATGGGTAACGGTAAGGGTAACCCGGAGTACTACGTCGCCGAGATTCAGCCGGGCAAGATGCTCTATGAAATGGATGGCGTATCCGAAGAACTGGCACGCGAAGCGTTCCGTCTGGCCGCAGCGAAGCTGCCGCTGAAGACGGCGTTCATTGTGCGCCAGCTCGGCGCCTAAGGAGAAAACATGAAGGCTTCCGAACTTCTCCAGAAAGACCAGGCCGCGCTCAACCAAGAGCTGTCGGACCTGCTGAAGGCGCAATTCGGCCTGCGCATGCAACTCGCGACCCAGCAGCTCACGAACACGAGCCAGCTGAAGAAGGTTCGTCGCGACATCGCACGCGTGCGGACCGTCCTGACTCAGAAGGCGAACCAGAAATGAACGATAGCGTGAAAACCTCGCTGAAGCGGACGCTCGTCGGTAAGGTCGTCAGCAACAAGATGGACAAGACCGTCACCGTGCTGGTCGAGCACCGCGTCAAGCACCCGATCTACGGCAAGTATGTCGTGCGCTCGAAGAAGTACCACGCGCACGATGAAGCGAACACCTGCAACGAAGGTGATCTCGTCGAAATCCAGGAAACCCGTCCTGTTTCGAAGACGAAGGCCTGGGCGGTGTCGCGTCTCGTCGAGGCGGCCCGCGTGATCTAAGCGGGACAGGCAGTAACAGGCACTTCAGCAATGAAGTGCCTGAAATCGCAAAGTTTTTGCTTGCGTGACCGGGATTATTTGTTATAATTCCGGTCTTCCCTCTTTGTGGGAGCCCCGTCGCGGGCGAAGTTAATGGTGGGGGAAGCGGACGGGCGCCAGCCTGCTCCGAAAGATTCACCGAATTGCGATGGCGGGTTTCGTTTGCCGTCGCTGCTGTTCCAACCCAAGCAGCCGATAGGCTGACGGGACCAAGACTGACCGAGTGCGCCATGGTGGTGTATTCGGATTAAGTTGGGAAAGACAAACCATGATCCAGACCGAAACTCGGCTTGAAGTAGCCGACAACACGGGTGCGCGTGAAGTCATGTGCATCAAGGTGCTCGGCGGCTCGAAGCGTCGTTATGCCAGCATTGGCGACATCATCAAGGTGAGCGTCAAAGAGGCAACGCCGCGCGGGCGTGTGAAGAAAGGCGAAATCTACAATGCCGTGGTGGTTCGCACCGCCAAGGGCGTGCGTCGTCAAGACGGTTCGCTGATCAAGTTCGACGGCAACGCCGCTGTGCTTTTGAATAACAAGCTTGAGCCGATCGGCACCCGCATCTTCGGGCCGGTCACGCGTGAGCTGCGTAGCGAACGATTCATGAAGATCGTTTCGCTTGCGCCGGAAGTGCTGTAAGGAGTCGCGATGAACAAGATTCGCAAAGGTGACGAAGTCATCGTCATCGCCGGCAAGGACAAGGGCAAGCGCGGCGTCGTGCTGGCTGTTGGTGCCGACGATCGTGTGACGGTTGAAGGTATCAACCTCGTCAAGAAGCATGTGAAGCCCAACCCGATGAAGGGTACGACGGGCGGCGTGGAAGCGAAGACGATGCCCCTGCATATTTCGAACGTCGCGCTCGTCGACGCGAATGGCAAGGCGTCGCGTGTTGGCATCAAGGTCGAGGAAGGCAAGAAGGTTCGCTTCCTGAAGACGACCGGTGCCGTACTGAGCGCCTGACGCAGCGGAGTAAAAAAATGGCTCGTTTTCAAGAGTTTTACAAAGAGAAGGTTGTTCCCGGCCTGATCGAGAAGTTCGGCTACAAGTCGATCATGGAAGTGCCGCGTCTCACCAAGATCACCCTGAACATGGGCCTTGGCGAAGCCGTCGCTGACAAGAAAGTGATCGAGCACGCCGTCGGCGACCTGACGAAGATCGCAGGCCAGAAGCCTGTCGTGACGAAGGCTCGCAAGGCAATCGCAGGCTTCAAGATTCGCGAAGGCTATCCGGTCGGTGCGATGGTGACGCTGCGCGGCCAGGCGATGTACGAATTCCTGGATCGTTTCGTGACGGTTGCGCTGCCCCGCGTGCGCGACTTCCGCGGCGTGTCGGGTCGTGCATTCGACGGTCGTGGCAACTACAACATCGGTGTGAAAGAGCAGATCATTTTCCCCGAAATCGATTACGACAAGATCGACGCGCTGCGTGGGCTGAACATCAGCATCACGACGACTGCGAAGACCGACGAAGAAGCGAAGGCGCTGCTCGCCAGCTTCAAGTTCCCGTTCAGAAACTGAGGTTACCGTGGCTAAACTGGCACTGATCGAACGTGAAAAGAAGCGCGCTCGTCTCGCACAAAAGTACGCGCCGAAGCGCGTGGCACTGAAGGCGATCATCGACGACGCGAGCAAGTCCGAAGAAGAGCGTTATGCCGCTCGCCTCGAGCTGCAGCAACTGCCGCGTAACGCGAACCCGACCCGCAAGCGTAACCGCTGCGCGATCACGGGCCGTCCGCGTGGCACGTTCCGCAAGTTCGGCCTCGCGCGCAACAAGATTCGTGAAATCGCGTTCCGTGGCGAGATTCCTGGCCTGACCAAGGCGAGCTGGTAATAGGAGAAACGTAAATGAGCATGAGTGATCCTATCGCCGATATGCTGACTCGCATCCGCAACGGGCAGATGGTCGAGAAGGTATCGGTGTCGATGCCCTCGTCGAAAGTCAAGGTTGCAATCGCGCAGGTCCTGAAGGACGAAGGCTATATCGACGATTTCGCCGTGAAGGCGGAAGGCGCGAAGTCCGAACTGAATATCGCGCTGAAGTACTACGCCGGCCGCCCGGTCATCGAACGCATCGAACGCGTGTCGAAGCCTGGCCTGCGCGTGTACCGTGGCCGTAACGACATTCCGCAGGTCATGAATGGCCTCGGTGTGGCAATCGTGTCGACGCCGAAGGGCGTGATGACCGACCGCAAGGCGCGCGCTACGGGCGTCGGCGGCGAAGTCATCTGCTACGTCGCTTAACCGAAAGGAGAGAGGAACATGTCTCGAGTAGGTAAGAGCCCGATCGCGCTGCAAGGCGCGGAAGTCAAGCTGGCCGACGGTGCGATCACCGTCAAGGGCCCGCTGGGCACCATCACGCAAGCGGTCAATCCGCTCGTGAACGTGGCGAACAACGACGGCACGCTGAATCTGTCGCCGGTCGACGAAAGCCGCGAAGCAAATGCACTGTCGGGCACGATGCGCGCGATCATCGCGAATGCCGTGCACGGCGTGACCAAGGGTTTCGAGCGCAAGCTGACGCTGGTTGGCGTCGGTTATCGTGCGCAAGCGCAAGGCGACAAGCTGAACCTGTCGCTGGGTTTCTCGCACCCGGTGGTGCACCAGATGCCGGAAGGCGTCAAGGCTGAAACCCCGACGCAAACCGAAATCGTGATCAAGGGGATCAACAAGCAACAAGTCGGCCAAGTGGCAGCGGAAGTCCGCGGCTACCGTCCGCCGGAGCCCTACAAGGGCAAGGGCGTGCGCTATTCCGACGAGGTTGTGATCCTCAAAGAAACGAAGAAGAAGTAAGGGTGCGCAATCATGGATAAGACTCAATCTCGCCTGCGCCGCGCTCGCCAGACGCGTATCAAGATCGCTGAGCTGCAGGTCGCGCGTCTCGCCGTGCATCGCACGAACACGCACATCTACGCTCAAGTGTTCTCCGCATGCGGCACCAAGGTGCTGGCAAGCGCGTCGACGCTCGAAGCTGAAGTGCGCGCAGAGCTCGCCGACAAGTCGGGCAAGGGTGGCAACGTCGCCGCCGCGACGCTGATCGGCAAGCGTATCGCCGAGAAGGCAAAGGCCGCCGGCATCGAATCCGTCGCCTTCGACCGCTCGGGCTTCCGCTACCACGGCCGCGTGAAGGCGCTGGCTGAGGCAGCTCGTGAAGCTGGGCTCAAGTTCTAAGGAAGGAATTCGTCATGGCAAAGATGCAAGCGAAAGTTCAGGCTGACGAACGCGACGACGGCCTTCGTGAAAAGATGATTTCGGTCAACCGCGTGACCAAGGTCGTGAAGGGTGGCCGTATTCTCGGCTTCGCCGCACTGACCGTGGTTGGCGACGGCGATGGCCGCATCGGTATGGGCAAGGGCAAGGCGAAGGAAGTGCCGGTTGCCGTCCAGAAGGCAATGGAACAAGCGCGTCGCAACATGTTCAAGGTGCCGCTCAAGAACGGCACGCTGCAACACGAAGTGCACGGCAAGCACGGCGCATCGGCGGTCCTCCTCGCTCCGGCGAAGGACGGTACCGGCGTGATCGCCGGCGGCCCGATGCGCGCCGTGTTCGACGTGATGGGCGTTCAGAACGTCGTGGCGAAGAGCCACGGTTCGACGAACCCGTACAACCTCGTGCGTGCAACGCTGGACGGCCTGCGCAAGCAGTCGACCCCGGCCGACATCGCGGCGAAGCGCGGCAAGTCCGTCGAAGATATTTTGGGCTAAGCCCAGGTGGTCACCATGTCTGAAAAAACTGTCAAGGTTCAGCTCGTCAAGAGCCTGATTGGGACCCGCGAAACGCACCGTGCCACTGTGCGCGGTCTGGGTCTGCGTCGCCTCAATTCGGTCAGCGAGCTTCAGGATACGCCGGCGGTGCGCGGCATGATCAACAAGGTCTCGTACCTTGTTAAGGTCATCGGTTAAGCGGCCGACTACGGATCAAGGAGTTGATATGGAATTGAATAACCTGAAGCCGGCTGCAGGCGCCAAGCACGCAAAGCGTCGCGTGGGCCGCGGCATCGGTTCCGGCCTCGGTAAGACGGCCGGCCGTGGTCACAAGGGTCAGAAATCGCGTTCGGGCGGCTTCCACAAGGTTGGCTTCGAAGGCGGTCAGATGCCGCTGCAACGTCGTCTGCCGAAGCGCGGCTTCACGTCGCTGACGAAGGAATTCGTCGGTGAAGTGCGCCTGGGCGACCTCGAGAAGCTGCCGGTCGACGAAGTCGATCTGCTCGCCCTGAAGCAAGCCGGCCTGGTCGGTGAGCTGACGAAGAGCGCGAAGATCATCGCCACCGGCGAGATCAAGCGCAAGATCGTCGTGAAGGGTCTCGGCGCCACCAAGGGTGCGCGTGCTGCGATCGAAGCGGCTGGCGGTTCGTTTGCCGAGTGACACGCATCGCGCGTCGTCACTAGCATTTGCATCGGAGAAGGTACGTGGCTAACAGCCCGAGTCTTGCAAAACCCGGTCGAAGCACGGCGAAGTTCGGCGATCTGCGCCGGCGGGCAATGTTCTTGCTGCTGGCGCTGATCGTCTATCGCATCGGCGCGCACATTCCGGTGCCGGGCATCGATCCGGATCAACTGGCGAAGCTGTTCCAGAGCCAGGCGGGCGGCATCCTGGGCATGTTCAACATGTTCTCGGGTGGCGCACTTTCCCGCTTCACGATCTTCGCGCTGGGGATCATGCCGTACATCTCGGCGTCGATCATCATGCAGCTGATGGCGATCGTCTCGCCGCAGATGGAAGCGCTGAAGAAGGAAGGCCAGGCAGGCCAGCGGAAGATCACGCAGTACACGCGGTATTTCACCGTGGTGCTCGCGACCTTCCAGGCGTTCGGCATCGCTGCCGCATTGGAGAACCAGCCGGGTCTCGTCACCGATCCCGGCATGCTGTTCCGTCTGACCACGGTCGTTACGCTGGTCACGGGCACGATGTTCCTGATGTGGCTGGGTGAGCAAATCACCGAGCGGGGTCTGGGCAACGGCATCTCGATCATCATCTTCGGCGGGATCGCAGCAGGGTTCCCGAATGCCGTCGGTGGGTTGCTCGAGCTGGTGAAAACGGGTTCGATGGGGCCGTTCTCGGCGATCATCATCGTGGTTCTGATTGCCGCGGTGACTTACCTGGTCGTGTTCATCGAACGCGGTCAGCGCAAGATCCTCGTGAACTACGCGAAGCGCCAGGTCGGCAACAAGATCTACGGTGGCCAGTCGTCGCACCTGCCGCTGAAGCTGAACATGTCGGGCGTGATTCCGCCGATCTTCGCATCGTCGATCATTCTGTTCCCGGCAACGATCCTGAGCTGGTTCAGCTCGGGTGAGCGCAAGGGCTGGTTCTCCGACACGCTGCATAACGTGGCGGAAGCGCTGAAGCCGGGTCAGCCGGTCTATGTGCTGCTGTACACGCTGGCGATCGTGTTTTTCTGCTTCTTCTACACCGCACTGGTGTTCAACAGCAGGGAAACCGCGGACAACCTGAAGAAGAGCGGCGCGTTCGTGCCGGGCATCCGTCCGGGCGACCAGACCGCACGATATATCGACCGCATCCTCACGCGTCTGACGCTGGCCGGTGCGATCTACATCGTCTTCGTGTGTCTGCTGCCGGAATTCCTGGTGCTGCGCTGGAATGTGCCGTTTTATTTTGGTGGAACGTCGCTGCTGATCATTGTCGTCGTCACGATGGACTTCATGGCGCAGGTGCAGTCGTACGTTATGTCGCAACAGTATGAGTCGCTGCTCAAGAAGGCCAACTTCAAGGGCGGCAACGTCCCAATGCGTTGATAAGAGCTTATGGCCAAAGACGATGTAATCCAGATGCAGGGTGAGGTGATCGAAAACCTCCCGAATGCTACCTTCCGGGTGAAGCTGGAGAACGGCCATGTCGTATTGGGGCATATCTCCGGAAAGATGCGGATGCACTACATCCGCATCCTCCCGGGCGACAAGGTGACGGTTGAATTGACGCCTTACGATCTGTCTCGTGCGCGGATCGTGTTCCGGGCGAAGTGATTTGAAAAAAGGGTAATATCATGAAAGTGATGGCATCGGTTAAGCGCATTTGCCGCAATTGCAAGATCATCAAGCGCAAAGGCGTGGTTCGCGTGATCTGCAGCTCGGATCCGCGCCACAAGCAGCGCCAAGGCTGACCGCGCGTTTGTTTGCGCTTTTTGTTTGAGGAAAAACAATGGCTCGTATCGCAGGGGTTAACATCCCGAATCACCAGCATACCGAGATCGGCCTGACGGCAATCTTCGGTGTCGGCCGCACGCGCGCGCGCAGCATCTGCGTGGCTTCGGGTGTGGAATTCTCGAAGAAGGTCAAGGACCTGACCGACGCAGACCTCGAAAAGCTGCGTGAAGAAGTGGGCAAGTTTGTCGTCGAAGGCGATCTGCGCCGTGAAGTGACGATGAACATCAAGCGCCTGATGGACCTCGGCTGCTATCGTGGCGTGCGTCATCGTAAGGGTCTGCCCATGCGCGGTCAGCGTACGCGCACGAACGCCCGTACTCGCAAGGGTCCGCGTCGTGCAGCGCAAGCGCTGAAGAAGTAAGCGGAACTGACAGTTACAGGAAAACGTAATGGCTAAGGCTTCGAACACCGCGGCGCAACGCGTTCGCAAAAAGGTTAAGAAGAACGTCGCTGAAGGCGTGGTTCACGTCCACGCGTCGTTCAACAACACGATCATCACGATCACCGATCGCCAAGGCAACGCCCTGGCATGGGCGACGTCGGGCGGCCAGGGCTTCAAGGGCTCGCGCAAGTCGACGCCGTTCGCTGCCCAGGTTGCTGCCGAGTCGGCTGGCCGCGTGGCGATGGAATATGGCGTGAAGAATCTGGAAGTGCGGATCAAGGGTCCCGGCCCGGGTCGCGAGTCGGCAGTGCGCGCACTGCACGGCCTCGGCATCAAGATCACCGCGATTTCGGATGTGACGCCGGTTCCGCACAACGGCTGCCGTCCGCCGAAGCGTCGCCGCATCTGACGATGCGCTGGCACGTTCGTGCTGGCGCGTTGCCTGTCGCCGCATTGCGTCGACGGGCTGTGCTTTTTTGATTGACTAAGCCCACCGTTCGCCCCAAAGGGTGCGAACTAGCGCGGATTCCGATCCGCGTGACGATTGATAAAGGAATGCAAAGTGGCACGTTATATCGGCCCTAAAGCCAAGCTGTCCCGCCGTGAAGGCACTGACCTCTTCCTGAAGAGCGCGCGTCGCTCGCTCGCCGACAAGTGCAAGCTCGACAGCAAGCCGGGCCAGCATGGCCGTATCTCGGGCGCGCGTACGTCCGACTACGGCACGCAGCTGCGTGAAAAGCAGAAGGTCAAGCGTATCTACGGCGTGCTGGAGCGTCAGTTCCGCCGCTACTTCGCCGATGCCGACCGTCGCAAGGGCAACACGGGTGAAAACCTGCTGCAACTGCTCGAGTCGCGCCTCGACAACGTCGTGTACCGCATGGGCTTCGGCTCGACCCGCGCTGAAGCACGTCAGCTGGTGAGCCACAAGTCGATCACGGTGAACGGCGTCGTCTCGAACATCCCGTCGCTGCAAGTGAAGAGTGGCGACGTGGTCGCGATCCGCGAAAAGGCGAAGAAGCAAGCGCGTATCGTCGAAGCGCTGTCGCTGGCCGAGCAAGGCGGCATGCCGAGCTGGGTCGCGGTCGATGCGAAGAAGTTCGAAGGCACGTTCAAGCAAATGCCGGAGCGCGCTGACATCGCTGGCGACATCAACGAAAGCCTGATCGTCGAATTGTACTCGCGTTAATCCGATTGACGGCCGAGGCCCCCCGATTGCGTTCAGCAAGGGGGGGCCTCGGCTGTTTATTTTCAGGGTGTTACCGGTCAGCCTTATCGGTGTAACGAGCCGAGGGTATTGAAAAGGAAAACCTATGCAGACCAGTTTGTTGAAACCCAAGATCATCGCCGTGGAATCGCTGGGCGAGAACCACGCGAAGGTGGTCATGGAGCCGTTTGAACGCGGTTACGGCCACACCTTGGGCAATGCGCTCCGCCGCGTGCTGCTGTCGTCGATGGTGGGCTATGCGCCGACCGAGGTGACCATCGCGGGCGTCGTGCACGAATATTCGACGCTCGATGGTGTGCAAGAGGACGTCGTTAACCTGCTGCTGAACCTGAAGGGCGTGGTGTTCAAGCTGCACAACCGCGACGAAGTGACGGTGACCCTGCGCAAGGAAGGCGAAGGCGTCGTCACGGCCGGCGATATCGAGCTGTCCCACGATTGCGAAGTCATCAACCCGGATCACGTGATTGCGCATCTGTCGAAGGGCGGCAAGCTCGACGTGCAGATCAAGATCGAGAAGGGCCGCGGTTATGTGCCGGGCAACGTTCGCCGCTACGGTGAAGACACGGCCAAGATCATCGGCCGCATCGTGCTGGACGCGTCGTTCTCGCCGGTTCGCCGCGTGAGCTACGCCGTCGAAAGCGCGCGTGTCGAGCAGCGTACCGACCTCGACAAGCTCGTGATGAACATCGAGACGAGCGGCGTGATCACCCCGGAAGAAGCGATCCGCCAGTCGGCACGCATCCTGGTCGATCAGCTGTCCGTGTTCGCGGCGCTGGAAGGCACGGAAGCGGCTGCGGAAGCGCCGTCGCGTGCACCGCAGATCGATCCGATCCTGCTGCGTCCGGTCGACGATCTCGAGCTGACGGTTCGTTCCGCGAACTGCCTGAAGGCCGAGAACATCTATTACATCGGCGACCTGATCCAGCGCACGGAAAACGAGCTGCTGAAGACGCCGAACCTCGGTCGCAAGTCGCTCAACGAGATCAAGGAAGTGCTCGCTTCGCGCGGTCTCACGCTGGGCATGAAGCTCGAGAACTGGCCGCCGGCTGGTCTCGACAAGTAAGCCCGGTTGATGTTGTAACTGGTCAAGATGCGGATTTTCTTCTAAAATCCGCATCTTGCTTTTTTCGGTACCGGCCCGTGCACCCTGTCGGGTGCGATAGAAGAGCTGGATCAAAACTTTGAATCAAGGAAACTGAAATGCGCCATCGTCATGGTCTGCGGAAACTGAACCGCACGAGCAGCCACCGTCTGGCTATGCTCCGCAACATGTCCAACTCGCTGATCGAGCACGAAGTCATCAAGACGACGCTGCCGAAGGCGAAGGAACTCCGTAAAGTCGTCGAGCCGCTGATCACGCTCGGCAAGAAGCCGTCGCTCGCGAACCGCCGCCTGGCGTTCAACCGCCTGCGCGATCGTGACTCGGTCGCGAAGCTGTTCGACGTGCTCGGTCCGCGTTTCGCGAACCGTCCGGGCGGCTACCTGCGCATCCTGAAGTTCGGCTTCCGCGTCGGCGACAACGCACCGATGGCACTGGTCGAACTGCTGGATCGTCCGGAACTGGTCGAAGCGGAAAACGTCCAAGAAGCTGAATAAGCGTCTCGGCACGTAGCAAGAAAGGGCTAAGCGATTGCTTGGCCCTTTTTGTTTTGGTGCGCCGCGATGTGGTCGATTGTCGCAGCACGGCGCGTCGGCGCCGACATGCCGCGTGCGCTACGATACGGCGCAAGCGGCGTAACGAGCAGGAGGTGCGTATGGTGGTGGTGCTGATGTTGACGACGGTGCCGGATGCAGCGGCCGCGCAGTCGCTGGCCGACGGTGCGCTGACTGCGCGTCTCGCGGCGTGCGTGTCGGAACTCGGCGCGATCCGTTCGCGCTATCACTGGCAAGGCAAGGTCGAGACCGCCGACGAAATTCAGTTGCTGTTCAAGACCAGCCCGGTTCGCGCGCTCGAACTGGAGCGATTTATTCAGGCGCATCATCCGTACGACACGCCTGAAATCGTGTCATGGCAAGCCACCGCGTCGTCGTCATATGGCCAGTGGGTGACCGGCGAAACTCAACGTCTATTTCATGTTTAACCGTATGGATCTTCGCCTGCGTGCCGGCACGCGCTGGTTTTTCGCACTGCTGTTGCCGCTCGTGCTGATGCTGGGCGCGGTGTCGCTCGCGCGCGCAGCCGACGACTTTCTCGATCCGTCGGCCGCGTTCCGCTTCAGCGCGAGCGAAGCGCCGGGGCAGGTCGACATTCACTTCAAGGTCGCCGACGGCTATTACCTGTACCGCGAGCGCTTCGCGTTCGTGGTCAGGAGCGGGCAGGCGACGCTCGGCGAGCCGCAGCTTCCCGCCGGCCACGTGAAGTTCGACCAGACTTTCCAGAAGAACGTCGAGACGTATCGCGGCGACGTGTTGATCCACGTGCCCGTCAAGCAGGCGTCAGGGCCGTTCGAGTTGGCGGTGACGTCGCAAGGCTGCGCGGACGAGGGGATCTGCTATCCGCCCGCCGAGCACGTCGTGAAGGTGAGCGGGGACGCGCTGGGCGCGGCTGCGTCGGCGTCCCATGATGCCCCGGTCGGCAGCTGGTTCGAGCGTCTCACGAGTGCGGAATACGCGAAGTCGTTGCTCGAGGGCCAGGGCTTTTTCACGATCGTCGCGCTGTATTTCGTGGCAGGCATGGTGCTGAGCCTGCTGCCCTGCTCGTATCCGATGATCCCGATCGTATCGGCGATCATCATCGGCCAGGGCACGCGCGCAACGCATGCGCGTGGCTTCGCGTTGTCGCTGACCTACGTGATCGGCATGGCGCTCGTCTATACGGTGCTCGGCGTTGCCGCGGCGCTCGTCGGCCAGAGCCTCGGCGCATGGCTGCAGAATCCGTGGGTACTGGGCAGTTTCGGCGTGCTGCTGAGCGCGTTCGCGGTGTCGCTGATTTCCGGCAAGGACATCGCGCTGCCGCATCGCTGGCAAAACGGCGCGTCGCAAGCGACGACGGGCCGCAACGGCGGCCACTTCGCGGCGGTCGCCGCGATGGGCGCGCTGTCGGCGCTCGTCGTCGGCGCATGCATGACCGCACCGCTGTTCGCGGTGCTGGCGTTCATCGCGCATACCGGCAACGCGCTGCTGGGCGGCGCGGCGCTATTCGCGATGGGGCTCGGCCTCGGCGTGCCGCTGTTGATCGTCGGCGTCGGCGCGGGCACCCTGCTGCCGCGTGCCGGTACCTGGATGGACGGTGTGAAGGTGTTCTTCGGCATCGTGCTGCTCGCCGCCGCGCTGTGGATCGTCTGGCCGGTGCTCGGCGGTGCGTTCCAGATGATGCTCGGCGCATTGTGGCTGCTGGTCGCCGCCGCGGCGCTCGGGCTGTTTACGCCGCACTCCGGCGCGCAGTCGATCTGGCAACGGCTCGGGCGCGGGCTGGGCGCCGCGCTGGCGATCTGGGCGGCCGCGCTGCTCGTCGGCCTCGCGGCGGGTTCGACCGACCCGATCAAGCCGCTGGCGGTGCTGGCCGCACGGTCGGCCGCCGTCGCGGCCGGCGCGCCTGCCGCACCGGAAGGGCCGGCTTTCGCGCCGGTCGCGTCGATCGCGGAGCTCGACGCGCTCCTCAAGACGTCGCAGCAGCCCGTGATGCTCGATTTCTATGCCGACTGGTGCGTGAGCTGCAAGGAGATGGAGCATCTCACCTTCACCGACGCACGGGTGCAGGCGCGACTCGCGCAGCTCCACCTGGTGCGCGCCGACGTCACCGCGAACAGCGTGGACGATCAGGCGCTGCTCAAGCGATTCAGCCTGTTCGGCCCGCCCGGCATCATCTTCTTCGATCGCAGCGGCAAGGAAATCGCGCGCGTGGTCGGCTATCAGGCGGCGGAGGCTTTCCTGCGCAGTCTCGATCGCGCGGCGGCGCCGTCGGTGTAACCGGCACGCGTTCGCGGCGCGAAAAAAAGGCGAGGCGCCAATGGGCCTCGCCTTTTTGCCCGTGACGCCGGGAATCAGCGCTGCGCCTTCAGCAGACGGGCGGCGTCGAGCGCGAAGTACGTCAGCACGCCATCGGCGCCGGCACGCTTGAACGCGAGCAGCGACTCGAGCACCACCTTGTCGTGATCGAGCCAGCCGTTCATCGCCGCGGCCTTCAGCATCGCGTATTCGCCGCTCACCTGATACACGTAGGTCGGGAAGCGGAACTCGTCCTTCACGCGGCGCACGATGTCGAGGTACGGCATGCCCGGCTTGACCATCACCATGTCCGCGCCTTCCTCGATGTCGAGACGCACTTCGCGCAGCGCTTCGTCGGTGTTGGCCGGGTCCATCTGGTAGGTCATCTTGTTGCTCTTGCCCAGATTCGACGCGGAGCCGACTGCATCGCGGAACGGGCCGTAGAACGCCGACGCGAATTTCGCGGAATAAGCCATGATGCGCGTGTGGATATGGCCTTCGCTTTCGAGCATCTCGCGGATTGCGCCGATCCGGCCGTCCATCATGTCCGACGGCGCGACGATGTCGACGCCGGCCTCGGCCTGCGCGCGGCTCTGCTCGAGGAGGATTTCGACGGTTTCGTCGTTGATCACGTAGCCGGCCTCGTCGAGGACGCCGTCCTGCCCGTGGCTCGTGTACGGATCGAGCGCGACGTCGGTGAGCACGCCGAGCTCGGGGAAGCGCTTTTTCAGCTCGCGCACCGCGCGCGGGATCAGGCCGTCGGGATTGGCCGCCTCGCGGCCGTCAGGGGTCTTGAGCGACGGCTCGATCGCCGGGAACAGCGACAGGACGGGCACGCCCAGCTCGACGCACTGTTCGGCGACACCCATCAGGAGATCGACGGAAACGCGCTCGACGCCGGGCATCGACGGAACCGCCTGGCGTTCGTTCGTCCCGTCGACGACGAACACCGGATAGATCAGGTCGTCGGTCGTGAGATGGTTTTCGCGCATCAGGCGGCGCGAGAAGTCGTCGCGGCGCATCCGGCGCGGACGATGATGCGGATAGAAGCTCATGGCGATAGGGCAGAAATAAGGGCAATAAGGGAGCTTACAGAACCCTTAGGTTATTTTTCGAGGCATTGGTATATGATAGCGATCGAGCGGTGCGCGTTGCGCGACGCTCCCCGCTTCTCCTCCCTGAGCGGGTGCCTGTCGTTATTCGATAAGGCTGTTTGACCCGCCGTTTGACGGCGGGTTTTTTTATGCGCGGATCGAAGCGGCAGGCCCGTCAGGTGCGCGCCGCGGATGCCGGCGGCGCGTTGCCCGGTTATTTTGCTACAGCGTCGCCGTCTTCGCTGGCGACCGACGGACGCAGCCAGCTCTCGATCAGCGCGTGTGCATCGTCGAGGCCCGTGCGCTTGAGCGCCGAGAACAGCTGGACCGTCAGCGCGCCCCGGACGCCGGCGTCGCGGTACGCATCCAGCGCCTTTTGCGTGGTGCGCAGCGCGTTGATGCTTTCCTGTCGCGTCAATTTGTCGCATTTGGTCAGCAGCGTGTGGATCGGCTTGCCGGTCGGCGTGAACCACTCGATCATGCGGCGGTCCAGCTCGGTCAGCGGGCGGCGCGAGTCCATCATCAGGATCAGGCCGCACAACTGCGAGCGGGTCGCCAGGTAGGACGACAGGAGCGCCTCCCAGTGCGCCTTCGCGGCGCCCGGCACTTCCGCGTAGCCGTAGCCCGGCAGGTCGACCAGGTTCGCGACCGGCTCGGCCGCGGGGCCGACCGAGAAATAGTTGATGTGCTGCGTGCGGCCGGGCGTCTTCGACGCGAACGCGAGCCGCTTCTGGTTGCACAGCACGTTGATCGCCGTCGATTTGCCGGCATTCGAGCGGCCCGCGAAGGCGATTTCCGGCTGCACCGTGGGCGGCAGGTCGCGCAGGTGGTTGACGGTCGTGTAGAAGCGGGCTTGGTGGAGCAAAAAGGCCATGGGAACCGGGGGGGCGACGGGCGGCGCGAGCCGCTTGGTGGAGGCGGGGTAGCCCCGATAGGCGCAGGGGCTTTCAGCGCGATATTGTACAATACGCCCGTTTTACCGAAGGCCACGGGCGTTTGCGTCGCGCGCTTCTGCGGTAGACTGACCGCCGTCGTTTATTGCAGAACCTCAATTCCCACAAGACGAAACAGGGTGTGCGAATGAATCGACTGTGCAAGTCTCTGATGGTGCTTCAGGTTGCAGCAGGGTTCGCAGGTTTCGCAGCGACGGCAAAGGCGGCGGATGCGGCAAAGCCGGATCTGGATCGCGGCAAGGCGATCGCGGCGCAAGTGTGCGCTTCGTGCCACGGCGCGGACGGCAACAGCGCGTCGGGCGGGTTTCCGAAGCTGGCCGGCCAGCTTCCCGAATACCTGGTCAAGCAGTTGAACGATTTCAAGGCGCAGCCGGGCGCGAAGGGGGCGGCGCGCATCAACGCCGTGATGGTGGGATTCGCGAGTGCGTTGACCGAGCTGGACATGCGCAACGTGGCCGCGTATTACGCGTCGCAGGCCCCGCAGCTCGGCGCCGCGCACAACGCGGCGACCGTGCCGATCGGCCAGAAGATCTACCGTGGCGGCATCGGCGAAAAGGGCGTGCCCGCGTGCGCGAGCTGCCACGGGCCGACCGGCCAGGGCGTGCCCGCGCAGTATCCGCGTCTGTCGGGGCAATGGGCGGATTACACCGTCGCGCAGTTGAGCGCGTTCCAGCAAGGGGCCGGCGCGCGCAACAACAACGAGGCGATGCATCAGATCGCGTCGCGCCTGACGGACGGCGAGATCAAGGCCGTGGCCGATTACATCGCCGGCCTGCGCTGAGCGTCGATCGAGGATGGAGTTGACCGGGCGCCCGACGGGCGTCCGGCGTCAGAACAAGAAAAGGGTGGGGCGCCGCAGCGTTGCGGCCGCCTTGCCCTTTTTTGTTGTCAGTCGGAGTTTGAATGAGCGTTACCACGTCGGGGTTGCAGTCAAAGTCGGGCCGGAGTGCGGCAAAGCATGCGGTCGAGCTGTTGAGCTCGATGCGCTTCGCGATCGCGCTGCTCGTGGTGCTGTCGATTGCGAGCGTGATCGGCACCGTCCTGACCCAGGATGATCCGTATCCGAACTACGTGAACCAGTTTGGCCCGTTCTGGGCGGACATCTTCCGTTCGCTCGGCCTGTACAACGTGTACAGCGCGTGGTGGTTCATGCTGATCCTGATCTTCCTCGTCGTGTCGATCTCGCTGTGCGTGATCCGCAATGCGCCGAAGATGCTCGCGGACGCAAAGAGCTGGAAGGACAAGGTGCGCGAAGGCAGCCTGCGCGCGTTCCATCACAAGGCGGAATTCTCGGCCGGCGGGTCGCGCGCGGCCGTGGCCGCGACGCTCTCCGCGTTCGTCGCGAAGGCGGGCTACAAGCACGTCGTGCGCGAGACCGCCGGCGCGACGCTGATCTCCGCGAAGCGCGGCGCGATGACGAAGTTCGGCTATATCGCCGCGCACCTCGCGATCGTCGTGATCTGCATCGGCGGCTTGCTCGACAGCAACCTGCCGATCAAATTCCAGATGTGGATGTTCGGCAAGAGCGCGGTCAACACGAGCGCGACGATCAGCGACATCTCGGCGGACCATCGCCTGTCGGCGTCGAACCCGACGTTCCGCGGCTATGCGTGGGTGCCCGAGGGCCAGTTCGTGTCCACCGCGATCCTCAACCAGCCAAACGGCTCGCTGATCCAGGACCTGCCGTTCTCGATCCAGCTCAACAAGTTCATCGTCGACTATTACTCGACCGGGATGCCGAAGCTGTTCGCGAGCGACATCGTCGTGATCGACCGCGACACCGGCAAGCGGATTCCGGCACGGGTCGAAGTCAACAAGCCGTTCACGTACAAGGGCGTGTCGATTTACCAGTCGAGCTTTCAGGACGGCGGCTCGCTGATGGAGACGACCGCCTATCCGATGGCGGGTGACAGCGCGAAGGCGTTCCCGGTGCAGGGCACGATCGGCAATGCGGTGCCGCTGCAGATTCCGGGCGCCGACGGCACCACGATCGAATTCTCCGATTTCCGCGCGATCAACGTCGAGAACATGGCCGACGCGAACGGCAAGGCCGACGCGCGCGGCGTCGCGACGACGCACTCGCTCAAGGAAGCGTTCGACGAGCGGCTCGGCTCGGGCGCGAAGACGTCGAACCCGAAGCAACTGCACAACATCGGCCCGTCGGTGCAGTACAAGGTGCGCGGCAAGGACGGCCAGGCGCGCGAGTTCAACAACTACATGCTGCCCGTCGACATGGGCGGTGACCGTGTGTTCCTCGCGGGCGTGCGCGCCAGCCCGAACGATGCGTTCCGCTACATGCGGATTCCGGCCGACAGCCAGGATTCGCTCGGCGAGTGGATGCGCCTGCGGGCGGCGCTCCAGGACCCGGCCGTGCGCGCGCAGGCTGCGGTGCGCTTCGCGCAGCGTTCGCTGCCGGGCAACGACGCGTCGCTGCGCGACCGGCTGCAGGAAAGTGCGTCCAAGGTGCTGACCCTTTTCGCCGCCGGTGACGACAGCGTTGGCCGCGGCGCGGACGGGCAGCCGCTCGGCGGGTTCCAGGCGGTCGCGACGTTCATCGACCGGTCGGTGCCGAAGGCCGAGCAGGAGAAGGCGGCGAGCCTGCTGCTGCGGATGCTCGAAGGCTCGATGTGGGAAGTCTGGCAGATCGCCCGCGCGCGCGCCGGCGAGCCGCCCGCCCAGCAGGGCGCCGACACGATCCGTTTCGTGCAGACCTCGATCAACGCGATGTCGGACAGCTTCCTGTACGGCGCGCCGGTCTATTTGCAGCTCGATTCGTTCAAGCAGGTGCAGGCTTCGGTGTTCCAGCTGACGCGCGCGCCGGGCAAGAATCTGGTGTATCTTGGCAGCCTGCTGCTGGTCGCCGGCATCTTCGCGATGTTCTACGTGCGCGAGCGGCGTCTCTGGTTCTGGCTCAAGGATGGCGCCTCGGGTGTCGAGGTGGTGATGGCGATGTCATCGGCCCGCAAGACCTTCGATTTCGAGAAAGAATACGTGCAGACGCGCGACGCGGCGGGCGCCGCGCTGCACGCCGCACCCCGCGACGCCGCGCCCGCCGGTGCGGCATCGGCCACCCGCGCGCCGGCCGGCGGCGGTTCTGAGGATTCCTCCCGGTAACATCATGGATCTCACTCAAGTCTCCACTTCCCGTGCGCCGCAGTCGTCGGCTGCGGCCCCGGCGCTGGCGCCGCTGTTCGACGAGCGCCCGTTCCTGCTGCGCCTGTCGCCGCTCGACTGGCTGTTCGCGCTCGCGCTCGTGATCGGCGCCGGCTACGCGTTCGTGCACTACAACGCGCACATGAACTACTACGACAAGGCCGTGCTGATCGGCACCGTCCCGGCGCTCGTCACGCTCGGCTGGCGCTGGAAGCCGTCGCGCCTGCTGATGGCGGCCATCGCGGCGCTGTCGCTGCTGTCGATCCAGATCTACCAGGGCGATCTGGCGCGCGCGGATTCCACGTTCTTCCTCAAGTACTTCCTGTCGAGCCAGTCGGCGATCCTGTGGATGAGCGCGCTCTTCGTGCTCGCGACGCTGTTCTACTGGATCGGGCTGCTGAGCCGTTCCGCGACCGGCGGCGCGATCGGCCAGAAGCTCACCTGGGTCGCGGTGCTGATGGGCTTCACCGGGTTGATGGTGCGCTGGTACGAGTCGTACCTGATCGGCGCGGACGTCGGTCACATTCCGGTGTCGAACCTCTATGAAGTGTTCGTGCTGTTCAGCCTGATCACCGCGCTGCTCTACCTGTATTACGAAGGCCACTACGGCACGCGCGCGCTCGGCGCGTTCGTGCTGCTGGTCATCAGCGCCGCGGTCGGCTTCCTGATGTGGTACTCGATCGCGCGCGACGCGCAGCAGATCCAGCCGCTCGTGCCTGCGCTGCAAAGCTGGTGGATGAAGATCCACGTGCCGGCCAACTTCATCGGCTATGGCAGCTTCGCGCTGTCCGCGATGGTCGCGGTCGCGTACCTGATGAAGGAGCGCGGCGTGCTCGCCGATCGCCTGCCGGCGCTCGAGGTGCTCGACGACGTGATGTACAAGTCGATCGCGGTCGGTTTCGCGTTCTTCACGATCGCGACGATCCTCGGCGCGCTGTGGGCGGCCGAAGCGTGGGGCGGCTACTGGAGCTGGGACCCGAAGGAAACCTGGGCGCTGATCGTGTGGCTGAACTACGCGGCGTGGCTGCACATGCGGCTGATGAAGGGGCTGCGCGGCACGGCCGCCGCTTGGTGGGCGCTCACCGGCCTGATCGTCACGACGTTCGCGTTCCTCGGCGTCAACATGTTCCTGTCCGGGCTGCACAGCTACGGCAAACTGTAAGATCTTCGACGCGCGTTCGACTATAGACCGCCGGCGCACTGCGTGCCCGGCGGTTTTCTTTTGTAAACGGCGCGCGATCAGGGCCGAGAACGGTGCGGGACGGTTCGGGTCGAACGCTCATGGAGCACGAGGATGCAGGAGGCGCAACACCATGCTGATCAAACGGCCTTTCCGGATCGCGTTGAGCGGTGACGACATTGCCCGCAGCGAAATCACGCCGCGCGCGGTGTTCGAGAGCCGGCGGCGCGTGCTGCAGGCGGCGGGCATCGCGGCGGCCGGCGGCTTGCTGGGTGGCAGCGGCGCGGCATTCGCCGCATACGCGTCGCCCGACGCGCGCGCCGCGAAACTGGCGGCGAAGACCAACCCGAAATTCGCGGTCGTCGACAAGGTGACGCCGTTCAAGGACATCACGTCCTATAACAACTTCTACGAATTCGGCACCGACAAGGGCGATCCCGCCCGCTATGCCGGATCGCTTCGCCCGCACCCGTGGCGCGTGAGCGTCGAAGGCGAGGTGCTGCATCCGAAGGTGTTCGACATCGACGAGCTGCTCAGGCTCGCGCCTCTCGAGGAGCGGGTTTACCGCCTGCGTTGCGTCGAAGGGTGGTCGATGGTGATTCCGTGGATCGGCGTGCCGTTCGCCGAACTGATCAAGCGGGTGCAGCCGACCGGCAACGCGAAGTACGTGCAGTTCGTCACGCTCGCCGATCCATCGCAGATGCCGGGCCTGTCGACGCCGATTCTCGACTGGCCGTATTCGGAAGGATTGCGGATGGACGAGGCGATGCATCCGCTCACGCTCCTGGCGATGGGGGTCTACGGCCAGGTGCTGCCGAACCAGAACGGCGCGCCGGTGCGGATCGTCGTGCCGTGGAAATATGGCTTCAAGAGCGCGAAGTCGCTCGTCAGGATTCGCTTCGTCGAGAAGGCGCCGCCGACCAGCTGGAATACCTACGCGCCCGGCGAGTACGGCTTTTATTCGAACGTGAACCCGAATGTCGATCACCCGCGCTGGAGCCAGGCCACCGAGCGGCGCATCGGCGAGGACGGCTTCTTCACTCCGAAGCGCAAGACCCTGATGTTCAACGGCTACGGCGAGTGGGTCGCGTCGATGTACCAGGGCATGGATCTGAAAAAATACTTCTGACGCCGACCGGTGAGAGACGACATGCAACCTTCCACGCTCACGCCCGCTTCCGGCGCCGGCGCGGCCGGGCGCCGCACCGGCCTGGCCCGCCCGGGCGGCGCGCCCCGCTGGGTCGCGCCCGCCAAGGCGGCCGTATTTGCCGCCGGCCTGTATCCGCTCGCGCGACTCGTGCTGTTCGGGCTGACCGACCGGCTGGGCGCGAATCCGGTCGAATTCATCACACGCTCGACCGGCCTGTGGACGCTCGTGATGCTGTGCGTGACGCTCGCCGTCACGCCGCTGCGCCGCATGACAGGCATCAACATGCTGCTGCGGTTTCGCAGGATGCTCGGCCTGTTCGCTTTCTTCTATGCGACGCTGCACTTCACGACCTACTTCTGGTTCGACAAGTGGTTCGACCTGATGGCGATTCTGGCGGACGTCGGCAAGCGACCGTTCATTACGATGGGATTCGCCGCGTTCGTGCTGCTGATCCCGCTCGCCGCGACATCGCCGCGCGCAATGGTGCGCAAGCTCGGCCGGCATTGGGCGACGCTGCACCGCGCGATCTATGCGATCGCGCTGTTCGGGGTGCTGCACTTCTGGTGGATGAAGGCGGGCAAGCACGATCTCGCGCAGCCGAAGCTGTATGCCGTGATCGTCGCCGTGCTGCTCGGATGGCGGCTTGCCGCGTGGGGTTGGCGGCGCGTGCGCGGCTGACCGGGTGCGCCGGGCTCGAAGAACGGCCTGGGGCGACGGGCGTTACTGCTTGTGCGCCGGCGCGGAAGCTGGCGACGGTGCGCCGGTCGACAGCTCGGGCGCCAGCATGAGCGGCGTGCCCGACGTGTCGGGCGTGCTTTCCGACGATGCGGTTTCTGCGCCCGGCGTGACGTCCGACGGCGGCGGATCGACCTGCTCGAGCGGCTTGGGCGGCAACGGCGGCACGGTGGGCATGTACAACGGACCGCGCTGACCGCAGCCTGCAAGAATCGCCAAAGCCGCTACAATCGCGCTGATCCGGAAAACGCCTCGCATGATCGTCCCTGAACAATTTAATCGATAGAGTTTAGCATGTCCGATACCGAATACCTGACCCGTGCCGAGGCCGTGCTGGCGGCCGTCGAGCGTGCCGTCGACGTCGCGAACGATGGCGACGCCGACATCGATCTCGAACGCAACGGCAGCGTCCTGACGCTCACGTTCGAGAACGGCTCGAAGATCATCGTCAACCTGCAGCCGCCGATGAAGGAGGTGTGGATCGCCGCGAAGGCGGGCGGATTCCACTATCGCTACGTCGACGGTGCGTGGCGCGACACGCGTACCGGCGCCGAATTCTTCGCGGCGCTGACCGAGTATGCGACGCAGCAGGCCGGGATACCGGTCGCGTTCGGCGCCTGAGCGCGGCGCGCGTGCCGGATGACGGCGCATCAAACGAAAAAGCGGCCGGTTGGCCGCTTTTTCGTTGCCGGGCCACCAATCAGTGGCCCTGGAACAGGTTCATGATGTCCTGCTTCTCCTGCTCGTCGACGTGCGACGGAACCGGGTCCTCTTCGTTGCTCGGCGGCGCGGCCTGCGCGACGCCGACCGACGACACGAAGCCGTGTCCGGGTGTGAAATCGGTGAAGTAAAGCTCGCTGCCGAGCGTCTGGACGCCGTCCGGCATCATCGGCTTGAACTCCGGCACGTCTTTCAACGCTGCGCTCATGTAGTCGATCCACACCGGCACGGCGAGCCCGCCGCCGGTTTCGCGGTCGCCGAGGCTGCGCGGATTGTCGTAGCCGATCCACGCGATCGCGGCCAGCGTGTGCTGATAGCCGGCGAACCACGCGTCGCGCGACTCGTTCGTCGTGCCGGTCTTGCCGGCGAGGTCGCCGCGCTTGAGTACGTTGGTCTTCGCGCCGGTGCCGCGCTGCGCGACGCTTTGCAGCAGGCTGTTCATCACGAACGCATTGCGCGCGTCGATCGCGCGGGGCGCGTTTTTTTCCGCGACGAGCGGTTGCGCGCGCACGACGATGATCCCGTTCGGATCGGTCACTTCCGCGATCAGGTACGGATTGACGCGGTACCCGCCGTTCGCGAACACCGAATATGCACCGGCCATCTGCAGCGGCGTGACGAGACCCGCGCCGAGCGCCATCGGCAGATAGGCCGGGTGGCGTTCCGCGTCGAAGCCGAAGCGCGTGATGTATTGCTGCGCGTATTTCGTGCCGATGTGGTTGAGGATGCGGATCGACACCAGGTTGCGCGAGCGCTGCAGTGCGGTGCGCATCGACATCGGCCCCTCGAATCCGCCACCGTAGTTCTTCGGCTCCCACGGCTGGCCGCCGGTTTCCGCTGCGCTGAAATACAGCGGGCCGTCGTTGATGATCGTCGCCGGTCCCAGACCCTTGTCGAGCGACGCGGAATAGATGAACGGCTTGAACGACGAACCCGGCTGGCGCCACGCCTGCGTGACGTGGTTGAACTTGTTCTTGTTGTAGTCGAAGCCGCCGACCAGCGAACGGATCGCGCCGTCCTGCGGGACGATCGAGATGAACGCGCCTTCGACCTGCGGCAACTGCGTGACCGACCATTTGCCGCCGTCGTCTTTCGTGACGCGCACGATCGCCCCCGGGCGGATGCGGCGGTTCGGCTGCGCGTTGGCCGACAGTGCGCTCGCGGCGAAGCGCAGATTGTCGCCGTCGATCGTTGCGTTGCTGCCGTCGATGAACGTCACCTGAATCTGGCGCGGATTCGCGTCGGTGACGACCGCAGCGACCAGCTCGCCGTTGTCCGGGTGCTCGAGCAGCGCGTCGTCGATGGCCTGCTCGCGGTCGTCGGCGTTGACCGGCAATTCGACGAATCCCTCGGGGCCGCGATAGCCGTGGCGCCGTTCGTAATCCATGATCCCCTTGCGGAGCGCGAGATAGGAGACCGACTGATCGGCGGAATCGATCGTCGTGATGACGTTGAAGCCGCGCGTGTAGGTTTCCTCGCGGTACTGCGCGTACATCATCTGGCGCACCATTTCCGCGACGTACTCGGCATGCACACTGTATTCGCGGCCCGTCCCCTTGACGACGAGCGGCTGTGCGATCGCTTCGTCAAATTGTGCGCGCGTGATGAAGTTCAGTTCGAGCATCCGCTGCAGGATGTAGTCCTGGCGTACCTTCGCGCGCTTCGGGTTGACGACCGGGTTATAGGCGGAGGGCGCCTTCGGCAGGCCCGCGAGCATGGCCGCCTCGGCGAGCGTGATGTCTTTCAGATCCTTGCCGAAATAGACCCGCGCCGCGCTCGCGAAGCCGTATGCGCGCTGCCCGAGGTAGATCTGATTCATGTAGACCTCGAGAATCTGATCCTTCGACAGCGCGTGCTCGATCCGGTAGGCGAGCAGCATTTCGTAGATCTTGCGCGTGTAGGTCTTCTCGCTCGACAGGAAGAAGTTGCGCGCGACCTGCATCGTGATCGTGCTCGCGCCCTGGGTCGCATGCCCGTTCGTCAGCGCGACCACGCTCGCGCGGAAGATCCCGGTGAGGTCGACGCCGCCGTGGTCGTAGAAGCGTGCATCTTCGATCGCGAGGATCGCCTTCTTCATCGAGTCGGGGACGTCCCTGATGTGGACGATGTCCCGGCGCTCCTCGCCGAATTCGCCGATCAGCACGTGGTCGGCCGTGTAGATGCGCAGCGGCACCTTTGGACGATAGTCCGTCAATACGTCGAGCGACGGGATGTTCGGCGACGCCACGACGAGCACATAGCCGAGCACGAGCCCGACGCTCAAGACGGCCCCCACACACAGCACGGCGATGCCGAGCAGCACGTTCATCCACCAGGAGCGTTTCTTCGGCTCGGGGGCGGGGGGCGGCGGTGAGGACGGGGGCGTAGGCGTAGGCGACGTGGATTCCATAGGCACACCAGAAAACAGTCCCGCGATTATAGCCGCCCGGTTTGACCGGCCCGGTCGCGGGCGGGCGGCACGGTTGCGACCGCGGGCTGCCATGTGTCCAGCATAGCGCGGCGGCGGGCTGCGCTCGCCGGCGTTGGCCGTTCGGCCGACTCCCGTCCGCGGGCGCCGCTTTGCAGAATGCGAGCCATGAAACGCGGCGTGGGGCCGCGGCGAGTGCGGGAGGCGTGCATGGCCGGACGATGGGCGGCGCGATTCGGGATGGGCCGGTGCATGGCGGCGGGAATCGACGTCGGCGCGGGCGAGGTGAGGGTGGCGGTGCTGAGCCGGCACGGCAGGCGCGCGGGCGTACGGGTCGAAGGGCTCGAGACCGAGCCGGTCGCACAGCCGGACGGGATCGACGAGCTGCGCTGGGCCGCGGTCGGGCGCGCGCTCGCGGCGGCCGCGGCGCGGCTGTCGGCGCGCGGCGTGCGATGCGACGCGCGGGGTGTGATGGCGCTGCCCGACGACGGGATGCGTACGGCGATGCTCGATCTGGCGGGCCGCGACGACATCGCGGAGGCGGCGCGGCAGGCGGCGGAGCGCGTTTCGGGGCTGGCTCCCGAAAGTCTTGCGTTCGACTGGCGGCATGATGCCGGGTCAAGGCCCGGCGAAATCGCGATTGCGGTGGCGCCGCAGGCCGAACTGCAAAGGCGGGTCGATGCGGCCGCACTGGCCGGCATCGACCTGACGGCGATCGACGGCGAGTCGATTGCCGCGTTGCGTGCGCTGCGTTATGCGGCGCTGCACGAACTGGACGCACACGAGCCATATTTCGCGATCTGGTTCGGCGACGCAGGCGTACGTGGATGGTGGGTGGACGGCCAGGCGGCCGTGCAGGACTTCGCGTTTCCGGACCGAGAGCATGCCGCGCTGCCGGATGCCCTCCGCACGTTTGCGCGGCGGCCGGCGAGCTGCGCGTTCGTCGCAGGCGACGCGAGCTGCCTGGCCCGCTTCGGGGTGTCGCTGGCGGATATCGGCGACGTGCTCGGCGCGATCACGCTGCCGTTCGAATGCGCGCACTGGGCTGGCGATGCGGCGGCGGCGCGCGGCGATCTGTATTCACCGGCGTTCGCGGTGGCATTCGGGCTGGCGTTGAGAGGAGTGTGGGAATGAGCGTGCCGACGGTCACTGCCGCGACGATGCCGCATTCGCCGCATTCGCCGCATTCGCCGCATTCGCCGCAGGCCCGGCGGGCCTGGCTCGGCGGTTTCAACCTGCTGCCTTATCGCGACCGCGACACGCGTGCGGCGCGCCGGCGCCTGGCTTGCCGGTGCGGCGCCGCGATCCTGCTCGGGCTGACGGGCGCGGGCGCCTGGGTGGCAGGGGCGACGGTGATGCGCGCACGGATCGATGCCGAGCGTGCGGCACTCGAGGCGCAACTGCGCCAACGGCAGCCACAACTGGAAGCGGCGACACGTGCGGCGCGGGCTTCGGATGCCGGCCGGCAGCTCAGGAGCCAGGCGGCGCGCATCGCGGCGCCTTATCGCGAGGCGGTCGATTTGCTCGCGCTGCTGGCGCGCGTCCGCGAAGACGGCGTACGGCTCGATGCGTTGCGCGTCACGCCGGCTGGCGCGCTGGTCGACGCGCACGCCGTCAGCTATCCGGCGGCGGCGCGGTGGGTCGCGCGCATCGCGCGCGAACGGCAACGGTGGACCTTCGATGTCGATGCGTTGCAGCCGGCGTCGGGCGAGATCCGGCAGCCGGGCGCGGGGCGGATCACGCTGAGGTTTTCGGTCCGGGTGCGCTGGGGCGCGCGGCCGGACGACGCACGGAAAGGCCGGGCGGCGCAGGAGGGGCCGGCATGACTGCGGCGACGATCGCGCCGGCATGGCCCGGCGGCGTGTGGCAAAGCGGTGCGGCGCGTGCGCGATGGCTGGCCGGCGGACAAGTCGCGGGTTGCGTGCTTGCGTTCGGCGCGGTGCTCGCAGGCGGCATTCATCTGGCGGATCGTGCCGACTGGAGCGGCCTTGCGTACAGCCGGGCGGCGCTGGAAGAAGTGTCGGCGCGCGTCGTCGCAGCCGAGCGTGTGATCCAGGAAGCGGCGAGGTTGGCGCCCCCGCCGGCGGAACCGGAGTTCGCCGAAGACCATGGGCACGCGCCCGGCTGGGCGTCGCTGATGCTCCGGCTTGCCGAACTGGCGGCCGCGAGCGGGTTGCAGCTTCAGTCGCTCGAGCCGCAGGACAGTCAGGGCGAGCAAGCGGCCCCCCGGCGCACCGTGCGCATCGTCGCGCACGGTGGCTACCCGGCGTTGCTCCGGTTTGTTGGCGGGTTCGCGGCGTTGCCGGCGCTTGTCGTGCCGGCAGCGGTGCGTATCGAGAGCGGCCGACGCGGCGGTGCGGCGGCGCCGCGCGTCGAGATGTCGCTCGACGTATTGGGTGCGTTGCCGGGCGGCGATGAGACGCTCGTCGGGGGCGAGATCGTGGCGGCGGCGGAAGGCGATCCGTTCGACGGCGCGGACGGACGCGAAGCGGACCATGCTGTGCCGGCAAGGCTCGCCGGCGTGATACGGGACGCTCGTGCCGGGCTGGCGTTGTTCGATGACGGTGCGGGCGGGATTGCGACGGTGGCGGCCGGTGAGCCGGTCGGCGCGACGCGCGTCGTGCGCGTCGAACCGGACGGTGTGGCACTCGCAACGGCGGACGGCCCACGCCGGATCGGTGTGGGGGAGGGCGTCGCGCAATGGTGAAGTGTCTTTGCCATACGGCGGGCGTGTGCGTCTGGCTGGCTCTCGCTGAAGCGTACGCTGCGCTGCCGCCTCTGCCGCCCGACTTGTCGCCCGGGCTGTCGCGCGCTGCTTTTTCCGATGTCCCGCTGCCTGCCCTGCACGATGAAGGCGGCTCCGTGCCCGCTGCGCCGTTTCGGGCCGCGCCGCCGTTGGCCGTGGCTGGCGATCCCGCGGCAAGTGACCCCGTGGCAAGTGACCCCGCGGCTGGCGCTCCTCCGCTTGCGCCACCCGCGCGCGCCGCCGCGCCGCAGACGCCTTCGCTGGAAGGCCCGCCCGTGCCGCTGCCGCCGCCGGCGCGGATGAGCGATGCGGCCGCGCATCTGCCCGGCGATGCGGACGACGGGCGCAGGATCTCGCTGAATCTGCAGGACGTGAGCCTTGCCGCTGCGTTCGACGCGTTCGCGCGCTTCACGAACCTGAACATCGTCGTCAGCGACCGTGTGCGGGGCACGGTTTCGCTGCGCCTGAACGAGGTTCGATGGCGGCACGCGTTCGACACGCTGCTCGAAACGTACGGGCTCGCGATGGCGCGGCGCGACAACGTGATCCGGGTGATGCCTGCGGCCGATCTCGCCGCAAGGGAGCGGGAGCGCTTCGAGGCGCACGCGCGCGCCGCCGATCTGGAGCCGCTTGCGAGCCGCACTTTCGAGTTGCACTATCCGCGTGCGCAGGACGTACAGCGGCTCCTGACCGGCGCGGCCGGACAGCGCGTGTTGTCGAGGCGCGGCACCGCGGCCGCCGACACGCGGACGAACCTGCTGTTCGTCACCGATCTGCCGCCGCGTATCGTCCAGATCGCGGCGTTGATCGACGCGATCGACCGGCCCTCCCGGCAGGTGAGCATCGAAGCACGGATCGTCGAGGGCGAGCAGGGGTTTTCGAGGAACCTGGGCGCACGGCTCGCGTTGCGCGCGCGCGGCCGGCCGGCGGTTGACGCGGATGCGGGCGAGCGTACCGCGCTCGATCTGGCTGCGCGGCCGCTCGGCGGCTTCGAGGCCGCCACGGCAGGTTTCACGCTCTTCGCCGCGCCGGCCAGCCGCCTGCTCGACGTCGAACTGAGCGCGCTCGAGGCCCAGGGCCGGGGCCAGATCGTTTCGCGTCCGCGCGTCGTGACGGCCGACCGTATGAAGGCGATCGTCGAGCAGGGCGCCGAGCTGCCGTACCAGGCGAAAATCGGCAACGGCGTGAGCGGCGTGCAGTTCCGCCGCGCGACACTCAAGCTGGAAGTCGAGCCGCAGATCACGCCGGACGGGCGGGTGGTGCTCGACCTGGACGTCGCCAAGGACAGCATCGGCGAGCAGACGGCCGCCGGCCCGGCGATCCATACGAAACACGTGCAGACGCGCGTCGAGGTGGAGAACGGCGGCACGGTCGCCATCGGCGGTATTTACGAGCAGCTTGATCGCGATGATGTGACGCGCGTGCCGCTCTTGGGCAAAATACCAGTTCTGGGCGCGCTTTTCCGGCACCGGGCACGGCGCGAACAGCGCAGCGAGCTGGTGGTGTTCATCACCCCGACGGTCGTCGCCGCGCATTGCGGGGGCACTGCCCCGGCAGCGCCCGGCGCCGGCAATCCTGGTCCGGGCGCCGCCGGCCCAGGCTCGACAAGGCAGCCGCTTTGCCAGTAAGCTGCGCCACACACCAGCAAGATTGAAGCAGAGGAAGCCGTTGCAAGCGCGGGACTCACACGCAAACGTATTTTTCGTCGGCCTGATGGGAGCGGGTAAGACCACCGTGGGCCGTGCGGTCGCGCGCCGGCTCGACAGGCCGTTCTTCGATTCCGACCACGAGATCGAGGCGCGCACCGGCGCCCGTATCCCGGTGATCTTCGAGATGGAAGGGGAAGCCGGGTTCCGCGACCGCGAATCCCAGGTGATCGCCGAGCTGACGCAGCGCGAAAACATCGTGCTGGCGACGGGCGGCGGCGCGATCCTGCGCCCCGAGAATCGCGAGTGCCTGAAAACACACGGAATCGTCGTCTATCTGCGCGCAAATCCGCATGATCTGTGGTTGCGCACCCGCAAGGACAAGAATCGTCCGCTCCTTCAGACCGACGATCCGAAGGCCCGTCTCGAGGCGCTCTACGAAGTGCGCGACCCGCTTTATCGCGAGTGCGCGGATTTCGTCATCGAAACCGGGCGGCCGTCCGTCAACGGGCTCGTCAACATGGTGCTGATGCAGCTCGAAATGGCGGGCGTCGTCGCCAAGCCACTACAAGCATGATGACTCTCAATGTCGATCTGGGCGACCGCGCCTATCCGATCCACATCGGCGCCGGCCTGATCGGCCGCACCGAGCTGTTCGCTCCCCATATCCACGGTTCGTCGGTCACGATCGTCACGAATACGACCGTCGACCCGCTTTACGGCGACGTGCTGCGCGCCGCGCTCGCGCCGCTCGGCAAGCGCGTGTCGACCGTCGTCCTGCCGGACGGCGAGGCGCACAAGAACTGGGAAACCCTCAACCTGATCTTCGACGGCCTCCTGACGGAGCGCGCGGATCGCAAGACGACGCTCGTCGCGCTCGGCGGCGGCGTGATCGGCGACATGACGGGCTTCGCGGCGGCGTGCTACATGCGCGGCGTGCCGTTCATCCAGGTGCCGACCACGCTGCTGTCGCAGGTCGATTCGTCGGTCGGCGGCAAGACCGGGATCAACCATCCGCTCGGCAAGAACATGATCGGTGCGTTCTACCAGCCTCAGGCGGTGATCGCGGACATCGGCGCGCTGTCCACGCTGCCCGAACGCGAGCTGGCGGCCGGCATCGCCGAGATCATCAAGACGGGCGCGATCGCCGATGCCGCGTTCTTCGACTGGATCGAGGCGAGCGTCGACGCGCTGAACCGTCGCGAGCCGGAGGCGCTCGCCGAGGCAGTCAGGCGCTCGTGCGAGATCAAGGCCCGCGTGGTGGCGGCGGACGAGCGCGAAGGCGGCCTGCGCGCGATCCTGAACTTCGGCCATACGTTTGGCCACGCGATCGAGGCAGGGCTCGGCTATGGCGAGTGGCTGCACGGCGAAGCGGTCGGCTGCGGGATGGTGATGGCGGGCGACCTGTCGGTGCGTCTCGGCCTGCTCGACGAAGTGTCGCGGCAGCGCCTCGTTGCCGTGATCGCGGCCGCGCGCCTGCCGGTCAGCGGGCCGGCGCTCGGCGACGCGCGCTACATGGATCTGATGCGGGTCGACAAGAAGGCCGAGGCGGGCGCGATCAAGTTCATCCTGCTGAAGCGCTTCGGCGACACGCTGATTACCCGGGCGCCCGACGAAGCGGTATTCGCTACGCTGGCTGCGACGACCCGATAACGCGGCGCCGCTGTCCGGCGCCCCAGACATGGAGGAGACGGTGAGCGAGACATCCGGCAAGTTGACACGCCAGCCCCGCGCGCCCGCGCGCGAAACGGCGCCGGCCGTGGCGGTCACAGGGCCGCCGACGCTGGCGGCCCTGGAGGCGCATCTCGCTCCGTATGCGGCGCACGCGTCGCAATCGCGCGGCAGGCGTCACCCCGAATCGCCGCCCGCCGCGCGCACCGAATTCCAGCGCGATCGCGATCGCATCGTGCATTCGACCGCGTTCCGCCGGCTCGAATACAAGACGCAGGTGTTCGTCAATCACGAAGGCGACCTGTTCCGCACGCGCCTCACGCACAGCCTCGAAGTCGCGCAGATCGCGCGTTCCATCGCGCGCAACCTGCGTCTGAACGAAGATCTCGTCGAGGCGATCTCGCTCGCCCACGATCTCGGGCACACGCCGTTCGGCCATGCGGGGCAGGATGCGCTCAATGCGTGCATGCGCGAACACGGCGGCTTCGAGCACAACCTGCAAAGCCTGGCCGTCGTCGACGAGCTGGAAGAGCATTACGGCGCGTTCAACGGCCTCAACCTGTGCTTCGAGACGCGCGAAGGCATCCTCAAGCACTGCTCGCGCGACAACGCCCGTAAGCTCGGTGCGCTCGGCGAGCGTTTCCTGCAGGGACGGCAGCCGTCGCTCGAGGCGCAGCTCGCGAACATCGCCGACGAAATCGCGTACAACAATCACGACGTCGACGACGGCTTGCGCTCGGGGCTCATCACGATCGACCAGCTTGCCGAAGTCGCGCTCTGGCAGCATCACTACGAGGCCGCGCTTGCCGAGTTCCCCCGCCTCGAAGGCCGCCGTCTCGTGCACGAGACGGTGCGCCGCATCATCAATACGCTGGTCGTCGATCTGATCGACGCGACGACCCGCAATCTCGCGCGCGTCGCGCCGGCGTCGCTCGACGACGTGCGTGCGGCCCCACCACTTGTTTCGCACAGCGAAGTCATCGCCGAACAGGCGGCCACGCTCAAGCGCTTCCTGTTCAAGAACCTGTATCGTCATTACAAGGTGATGAGGATGGCGAACAAGGCGCAGCGTGTCGTGACGGGGCTGTTCGAGGCGTTCGCGGGCGATCCGCGGCTGCTGCCGCCGCAATATCAAGCCGCGGAACCGGCGAAGCAGCCGCGCCTCGTCGCGCACTACATCGCAGGAATGACCGATCGTTTCGCGTTGAAGGAATACCAGCGTCTGTTCGTCGTCGACGACAACTAGCGGCGCGCCCGATGGCGGCCGTGATGCAGCTGGCATGCCGGCCGACCGTGTTTCGCGAGGTCCTCATATGACGCCCCGTGCTGTCTGGCCTTATCCGCGCGTCGTCGCGCATCGCGGTGGCGGCACGCTCGCTCCCGAGAACACGCTGGCCGCGCTCGACGCGGGCGCGCGGCACGGTCATGCAATGGTCGAATTCGACGCGAAACTGTCGGCGGACGGCATCACGTTCCTGCTGCATGACGACACGCTCGACCGCACGTCGAACGGACACGGGCCGGCGGCGGGAATGCGCTATGCGGTGCTGGCGGCGCTTGATGCGGGCACGTGGTTCGATGCGCGTTTCGCGGGCGAGCGCATGCCGACGCTCGAGGCAGCGGCCGCGCGCTGCATCGCGCTCGGGCTGGCGGCGAACGTCGAAATCAAGCCGTGCCCGGGCCGCGAGTGTGAAACCGGCCGGCGCGTCGCGGCCGACGCGGCCGCGTACTGGCGTGGCGCCGCGGTGCCGCCGCTGCTGTCGTCGTTTTCGTTCGACGCGCTGCGGCAGGCGCGCGAGACGGCGCCGGACCTGCCGCGCGGGATGTTGTATGAAACGGTGCCGGACGACTGGCGCGCACAGGCGGTCGACGCACTCGGTTGCGTGTCGCTGCATGCGGATCACACGCGGCTCGACGAGGCGCGCGTGCGCGAGATCAAGGCCGCCGGGCTGCGGATGCTCGCGTACACGGTCAACGACCGGGCGCGGGCACTGCAGCTCGTGCGATGGGGTGTCGACGCGATCTGCACCGACCGGATCGACCTGATCGGTCCGCACGCGCTCGACGCAGTCGTATGAACATACGAGCCTGACGCGTAAAAAACGACGCCCCGTCAGGGTTGCTGCCGAGGCGCTTCACACTGCCGGGTCGGTTACGTCAGGAAAATTCCGCTACAAATTGCAGCGGGATTAACCATTCCCCAAATATTCGACTACGCTTAGAAGCGGTAGCCGACGTTGAGATAAGTGACGATCGGGTTGAGGTTGATCTTCGCTTTGGACGTTTCGGTCCCGGCGCGGGTTGCGGTCGTGAACGTCGCGGTGACGCTCACCGGCACGTACGAAAGCGACAGGCCGGCGAACCAGTGATTGGTGAAGTTGTACTGGAAGCCGGCGTTGAAGACGGGCGCCCACTGGTTGCTTGTCGTCGCGGTGGTCGGGCCGCCGAGTACGCCTTGCTCGAATGCCGTGTTCGTGATCTTCGCGCCGGTGAACCAGACGTACGTCGCGCCCAGGCCGAGATACGGACGGAACTTCGCGTTGGCGTCGTTGAAGAAGTACTTGAACACCAGCGCGGGGCTCCACTGGTTTGCGTGGCCGAGCACGCCGAAGCGATCGAACCGACCTTTGCCGGTGATGTCGAACCTGGGCGGCACGCCGGCAACCAGTTCGGCCGCGATGTGGTCGGTGATGAAATAGCCGCTCGCAAGCCCGAGCGTATCGGCGTCGTTGATGCCGGCGCCGGTGTTGGGAACCGATTGATTGATGGACAGATTGCCTCTGCCATAGACGAACAGCGGGTCGCTGCTGTCCTGGGGGGCAAAGTGGAACCAGCCCGTGCTGAAGTAGATGCTGCCTGCCGATTGTGCCTGGGCGGTGCCCGCCGCGAGTGCAAACGCGAGCGCGACGGCCCCCGTAATGGCCAGTTTTTGTTTCATCCTTGTCTCCTCCTGTGAAGGCGTGCTCATTATGACGACAGCGTTTAAGACCGAACAAGCGCGTAAGTTAGAGTTTTCTCCCTAGGATTCGCACGACCGTACGCTTTCCCCGCGCCGCGTCTGGGTTTGCCGCGGCGGCTCACCACCGGACCTTCGGGTATTTCCTAACGCGATCAAACGGACATTCAGCATGGCACGGTTAGCACGACTTTACGTTCCCGATCAGCCGCAGCACGTGATCCTGCGCGGCCTGGATCAGCAGCCCGCGTTCGTCGACGACCAAGACTACGAACTTTTCATCGATTGTCTGAAGGCCGCGGCGCGCGATCATCACCTCGCGATACATGCCTACGTGCTGTTGCCGCGCCAGGTGCAACTTCTCGTGACACCGAGCGACGAGGCCAGCCTGCCGAAAGCGATGCAGGCGGTCGGGCGGCGCTACGTAGCACACTTCAACCGGCGCTACTCGCGGCGCGGCACGTTGTGGGAGGGCCGCTATCGCGCGACCGTGATCGAAGGCGAGCGGTATTTCCTGCTCGCGAGCCGTGTGGTGGAACTGAGCCCGGTGCGCGCGCAACTCGCCGCGAGCGCCGACGCGTACCGCTGGTCGAGTTACCGTCACCACATCGGGCTGACGGTCGACAGCCTCATCACCGACCATCCGCTCTACTGGGCGCTCGGCAACACGCCGTTCGAGCGCCAGCGCGCATACAAGGAACAGTGCGAGCAGCCGCTCGACGAGCGGCTGGCCGACCAGTTGCAGCAGGCGACGCTGAAGGGCTGGGTGCTCGGTGGCGACACCTACCGCGAGTGGGCGGCGCGTGCCGCGAACCGGCGCGTGTCGCCGCTGCCGCGCGGCCGGCCTCGCAAGGTTCGCGAGAACACCCCGCCCGTGCAGCAGTAGGGGTCGTCTGGCGGGAAAAAGGAGCGGCGCCGCGCGCGCCGTTTCTTTTTGCACCACTATGATACGACCCCAATAAAGTTGCACCGTTTCAATGCATCGTGTTAATTGGGGTCATAGCAAGCGGTTTTTGTTGCTATTCCGTTGATTCGTCGCGTATATTCCGAATTCCGGTGGTTCCTGGCGCAGCCTGCCCAGCCCACTGTCGGCCGCGCCGAATCCTGCGGGAAGCGGGACCGGCGGCAACAAGAAACATGGATCAACGGCCGGAAGGCCTCTTTGAGACGGTGTCCCCATGACTGACCACCAGCAGCCGCACGCAGCGGTTCCCGCCGCGCAAGGTCTTTACGACCCGCAAAACGAGCACGACGCCTGCGGCGTCGGCTTCGTCGCTCACATCAAGGGCAAGAAGAGCCACGAGATCGTCGAACAGGGTCTGAAGATCCTCGAGAACCTCGACCACCGCGGTGCGGTCGGCGCCGATCCGCTGATGGGCGACGGCGCGGGCATCCTGATCCAGATCCCGGACGCGTTTTACCGCGAGGAAATGGCGAAGCAGGGCGTGACGCTGCCGCCCGCCGGCGAATACGGCGTGGGGATGATCTTCCTGCCGAAGGAGAACGCGTCGCGGATCGCGTGCGAACAGGAGCTGGAGCGCACCGTGAAGGCCGAGGGCCAGGTGGTGCTCGGCTGGCGCGACGTGCCGGTCGACCATGCGATGCCGATCTCGCCGGCCGTGAAGGCGAGCGAGCCGCTGATCCGCCAGATCTTCATCGGCCGCGGCAAGGACATCATGGTGACGGACGCGCTCGAGCGTAAGCTCTACGTGATCCGCAAGACCGCCAGCCACCGCATCCAGGCGCTCAAGCTCAAGCACGGCAAGGAATACTTCGTGCCGTCGATGTCGGCGCGCACGATCGTCTACAAGGGCCTGCTGCTCGCGGGCCAGGTCGGCGTCTACTACCGCGACCTGCAGGACGCGCGCGTCGTGTCGGCGCTCGCGCTCGTGCACCAGCGCTTCTCGACCAACACCTTCCCGGCGTGGGAACTGGCGCACCCGTACCGGATGATCGCCCACAACGGCGAAATCAACACGGTGAAGGGCAACGTCAACTGGCTGAACGCCCGCACCGGCGCGATCGCGAGCCACGTGCTCGGCGACGACCTGCCGAAGCTCTGGCCGCTGATCTACCCGGGCCAGTCGGATACGGCGTCGTTCGACAACTGTCTCGAACTGCTCGTGATGGCGGGCTACCCGCTCGTTCACGCGATGATGATGATGATCCCGGAAGCGTGGGAACAGCACACGCTGATGGACGAGAACCGCCGCGCGTTCTACGAATACCACGCCGCGATGATGGAGCCGTGGGACGGCCCCGCCGCGATCGCGTTCACCGACGGCCGCCAGATCGGCGCGACGCTCGACCGTAACGGCCTGCGTCCGGCACGCTACATCGTCACCGACGACGACCTGGTCATCATGGCGTCGGAAGCGGGCACGCTGACGATCCCCGAATCGAAGATCGTCAAGAAGTGGCGCCTGCAGCCGGGCAAGATGTTCCTGATCGACATGGAGCACGGCCGCATCATCGACGACAAGGAACTGAAGGACAACCTCGCGAACGCGAAGCCGTACAAGAGCTGGATCGACGCGGTCCGCATCAAGCTCGACGAGATCGAGCCGAAGGCGGAGGACGTCGCCGCGGGCCGCGCCGAGGGCGCGGCGCTGCTCGACCGCCAGCAGGCGTTCGGCTACACGCAGGAAGACCTGAAGTTCCTGATGGCGCCGATGGCGCAGCAGGGCGAGGAGGCGATCGGCTCGATGGGCAACGACTCGCCGCTCGCGGTGATGTCGAACAAGAACAAGACGCTCTATCACTACTTCAAGCAGTTGTTCGCGCAGGTCACGAACCCGCCGATCGACCCGATCCGCGAGAACATGGTGATGTCGCTCGTGTCGTTCATCGGCCCGAAGCCGAACCTGCTCGACACCAACAACATCAACCCGCCGATGCGTCTCGAAGTGTCGCAGCCGGTGCTCGACTTCAAGGACATCGCGAAGATCCGCGCGATCGATCAGTACACCGGCGGCAAGTTCAGCGCGTACGAGCTGAACATCTGCTACCCGGTCGCGTGGGGCAAGGAAGGCATCGAGGCGCGCCTCGCGTCGCTGTGCGCGGAAGTCGTCGACGCGGTGAAGTCCGGCTACAACATCCTGATCGTGTCGGACCGCAAGACCGACGCTGAGAACGTCGCGATTCCGGCGCTGCTCGCCACCTCGGCGATCCACACGCACCTCGTCCAGCAAGGGCTGCGCACGAGCACGGGCCTCGTCGTCGAGACGGGCTCCGCGCGCGAGACGCATCACTTCGCGCTGCTCGCCGGTTATGGCGCGGAAGCAGTCCATCCGTATCTCGCGATGGAAACGCTCGCGAAGATGGCAGAAGGCCTGCCGGGCGACCTGTCGCCCGAGAAGGCAGTGTACAACTTCACGAAGGCAGTCGGCAAGGGCCTGCAGAAGGTGATGTCGAAGATGGGCATCTCGACGTACATGTCGTACACGGGCGCGCAGATCTTCGAAGCGCTCGGCCTGTCGACGGATCTCGTCGGGAAGTACTTCAAGGGCACCGCGTCGAAGATCGGCGGCATCGGCCTGTTCGAAGTGGCCGAAGAAGCGATCCGCCTGCACCGCGACGCGTTCGGCGACAACCCGGTCCTCGCCGACATGCTCGACGCAGGCGGCGAATACGCGTATCGCGTGCGCGGCGAAGACCACATGTGGACGCCGGACACGATCGCGAAGCTGCAGCATTCGACCCGCAGCAACTCGTACCAGACGTACAAGGAATACGCGAACCTGATCAACGATCAGACCAAGCGCCACATGACGTTGCGCGGCCTGTTCGAATTCAAGGTCGCGCCGGCGAAGGCGATTTCGATCGACGACGTCGAACCGGCGAAGGAAATCGTCAAGCGCTTCGCGACGGGTGCGATGTCGCTCGGCTCGATCAGCACCGAAGCGCACGCGACGCTCGCGATCGCGATGAACCGGATCGGCGGCAAGTCGAACACCGGCGAAGGCGGCGAGGACGAGAACCGTTACCGCAACGAACTGCGCGGCATTCCGATCAAGGCGGGCGAGACGCTCAAGTCGGTGATCGGCGATGAAATCGTGCGCGACATCCCGCTGAAGGAAGGCGATTCGCTGCGCTCGAAGATCAAGCAGGTTGCATCGGGCCGCTTCGGCGTGACGGCGGAATACCTGGCGTCGGCCGACCAGATCCAGATCAAGATGGCGCAGGGCGCGAAGCCGGGCGAAGGCGGCCAGCTGCCGGGCCACAAGGTGTCCGAATACATCGGCAAGCTGCGTTACTCGGTGCCGGGCGTCGGCCTGATCTCGCCGCCGCCGCACCATGACATCTACTCGATCGAGGATCTCGCGCAGCTGATCCACGACCTGAAGAACGTCAACCCGAGCTCGAGCATCTCGGTGAAGCTTGTGTCGGAAGTGGGCGTCGGCACGGTCGCGGCTGGCGTCGCGAAGGCGAAGGCCGATCACGTCGTGATCGCGGGCCACGACGGCGGCACCGGCGCATCGCCGCTGTCGTCGGTCAAGCACGCGGGCACGCCGTGGGAACTGGGCCTCGCCGAGACGCAGCAGACCCTCGTGCTGAACCGCCTGCGCGGCCGCATCCGCGTGCAGGCCGACGGCCAGATGAAGACCGGCCGCGACGTCGTGATCGGCGCGCTGCTCGGCGCGGACGAATTCGGCTTCGCGACGGCGCCGCTCGTCGTCGAGGGCTGCATCATGATGCGCAAGTGCCACCTGAACACCTGCCCGGTCGGCGTCGCGACGCAGGACCCGACGCTGCGCGCGAAGTTCTCGGGCCAGCCGGAACACGTCGTCAACTTCTTCTTCTTCATCGCGGAAGAAGTGCGCGAGATCATGGCGCAGCTCGGCATCGCGAAGTTCGACGACCTGGTCGGTCGCGCCGACCTGCTCGACACTCGCAAGGGCATCGAGCACTGGAAGGCGAAGGGTCTCGACTTCTCGCGCGTGTTCTACCAGCCGGAAGACTGCGAGGACGTCGCCAGCCGTCACGTCGACGTGCAGGATCACGGCCTCGAGCGTGCGCTCGACCACACGCTGCTCGAGAAGGCGAAGGCTGCGATCGAGCGCGGCGAGCACGTGTCGTTCATCCAGCCGGTGCGCAACGTGAACCGCACGGTCGGCGCGATGCTGTCGGGCGTGATCGCGAAGAAGCACGGCCACGACGGCCTCGCTGACGATGCGATCCACATCCAGCTGAAGGGCACGGCGGGCCAGAGCTTCGGCGCGTTCCTCGCGAAGGGCGTGACGCTCGACCTCGTCGGCGACGGCAACGACTACGTCGGCAAGGGCCTGTCGGGCGGCCGGATCATCATCCGTCCGACCAACGACTTCCGCGGCAAGTCCGAGGAAAACATCATCTGCGGCAACACGGTGATGTACGGCGCGCTGGAAGGCGAGGCATTCTTCCGCGGCGTCGCGGGCGAGCGCTTCTGCGTGCGCAACTCGGGCGCGACGGCGGTCGTCGAGGGTACCGGCGACCACGGCTGCGAATACATGACGGGCGGCACGGTCGTCGTGCTCGGCGAGACGGGGCGCAACTTCGCGGCCGGCATGTCGGGCGGCGTGGCTTACGTGTACGACCCGGACGGCACGTTCGCGGCGAAATGCAATAAGTCGATGGTCACGCTCGATCCGGTGCTGCAGCAGGCCGAGCAGGAGCGCACGGTCGACCGCGCGCTTTGGCACTCGGGCGCGACGGACGAAGCGCTGCTCAAGGGGCTCGTCGAGCGTCACTTCCAGTTCACCGGTTCGCCGCGCGCGAAATCGCTGCTGGAAAACTGGGACGCATCGCGCCGCCAGTTCGTGAAGGTGTTCCCGCAGGAATACAAGCGCGCGCTGGGCGAACTCGGTGCGAAGAAGGCGGCGAAGGAAGTGCTCGCCGCCTGAACGACGAACGACATAGCGGCCGCGCGCGCCTGACGACAGGGCGCGCGGCTCCCCCACCCGATACACGGAATCAGAAGAGAACCTTATGGGCAAGGCAACCGGTTTTCTGGAGTTCGAACGCCGCCACGAGGCGTACGAAGCACCGCTCACGCGCGTGAAGCATTACAAGGAATTCGTCGCGGCGCTGACCGACGACGACGCGAAAGTCCAGGGCGCGCGCTGCATGGATTGCGGCATCCCGTTCTGCAACAACGGCTGCCCGGTCAACAACATCATCCCGGACTTCAACGACCTGGTGTATCGCCAGGACTGGCGTGCCGCGATCGACGTGCTGCACTCGACCAACAACTTCCCGGAGTTCACGGGCCGCATCTGCCCGGCGCCGTGCGAGGCCGCATGCACGCTCGGGATCAACGACGACCCGGTCGGCATCAAGTCGATCGAGCACGCGATCATCGACAAGGCATGGGCGGAAGGCTGGGTTGCGCCGAAGCCGGCCGCGCACAAGACGGGCAAGAAGGTCGCGGTCGTCGGCTCCGGCCCGGCGGGCCTCGCCGCCGCGCAGCAGCTTGCGCGCGCGGGCCACGACGTGACGGTGTTCGAGAAGAACGACCGGATCGGCGGCCTGCTGCGCTACGGCATCCCCGACTTCAAGCTCGAGAAGTGGCTGATCGACCGCCGCATGCGCCAGATGGAAGCGGAAGGCGTGACGTTCCGCTCCAGCGTGTTCATCGGCAAGGATCCGCTGCCGGAGTCGATCGGCAACATGGCGAAGGAAACCATCTCGCCCGATACGCTGAAGGATGAATTCGACGCGGTCGTGGTCGCGGGCGGTTCGGAAACTCCGCGCGATCTGCCGGTGCCGGGCCGCGAGCTGGCGGGCATTCATTTCGCGATGGACTTCCTGCCGCAGCAGAACAAGGTCAACGCCGGCGACAAGCTCTCCGACCAGCTGCTCGCGAAGGGCAAGCACGTCGTCGTGATCGGCGGCGGCGACACCGGTTCGGACTGCGTGGGCACGTCGAACCGTCACGGCGCGAAGCACGTGACGCAGTTCGAGCTGCTGCCGCTGCCGCCGGAAGAGGAAAACAAGTCGCTCGTGTGGCCGTACTGGCCGATCAAGCTGCGCACGTCGTCGTCGCACGAGGAAGGCTGCGATCGTGACTGGTCGGTCGCGACGAAGCGTTTCGAAGGCAAGAACGGCAAGGTCGAGAAGCTGGTCGCGGTGCGCGTCGAGTGGAAGGACGGCAAGATGCAGGAAGTGCCGGGCTCGGAGTTCGAGATCAAGGCCGATCTCGTGCTGCTCGCGATGGGCTTCACGCAGCCGGTCGCGCCGGTGCTCGAGGCGTTCGGCGTCGACAAGGATGCGCGCGGCAACGTGCGTGCGGCGACGGAAGGCGATCGCGCGTACTACACGTCGGTCGACAAGGTGTTCGCGGCAGGCGACATGCGCCGCGGCCAGTCGCTCGTCGTCTGGGCGATTCGCGAAGGCCGCCAGTGCGCGCGTTCGGTGGATGCGTTCCTGATGGGGCATTCCGAACTGCCGCGCTGAGCATTGCGTGATAACGCCATGAAAACCGGGCGTCCGAGAGGGCGCCCGGTTTTTTTATGGGCGGTTGCCGCGTAATGACGGCGGGGCTGCCGCCGTAAAAATTTCCCGATCCGCATGCGTCGCCTAATCTGAACTGAAGCAGTCCGTCGATTCTTCCCTTTGTCTTAAATTTCTTTCTATTTTGTAAGAATTGTCGTCGGCTGCCATATCATGTCCATCCTCAGGCAGCGCTGTACTGCCGAGATCGACTGACCCTGCTCGACAAGGAGATCGGATGGACGCACTCATACATGGGCTGATCGACGCCGTTAACGGCGTGTTGTGGAATTATGTGCTGATCGCGCTTCTGCTCGGCGTGGGCGTGTGGTTCACGCTGCGCTTCAGGATGATCCAGCTGAGGGCGCTGCTGCTCAGCATGAAACTCGTCGGCAGCAAGGGCGAGCCGGGCGGCATCTCGTCGTTCCAGGCGTTCGCGACCGGGCTCGCGAGCCGCGTCGGCACCGGCAATATCGCCGGCGTCGCGGTCGCGCTGACCGTCGGCGGGCCGGGCGCGATCTTCTGGATGTGGATGACCGCGCTGGTCGGCATGTCGTCGGCGTTCGTCGAAGCGACGCTCGCGCAGATCTTCAAGGTTTCGCATCATGACGGCACCTATCGCGGCGGGCCCGCGTACTACATCCAGACGGGCCTGCGTTCGCGCGGCTTCGGCGTGCTGTTCTCGCTGTCGCTGATCCTCGCGTTCGGCTTCGTGTTCAACGCGGTGCAGGCCAATGCGATCGCCGAGGCGTTCAACCAGTCGTTCGGGTGGAGCCGCGCGGCCGTCGGCGTCGGTCTCGTGTTGCTGACCGCGCCGATCATCTTCGGCGGCATCCGCCGGATCGCGAGCGTCGCGCAGGTGATCGTGCCGCTGATGGCGATCGGCTATCTTGCGCTGGCCGTCTACGCGGTGGCGACGCACATCGCGATGGTGCCGGACATGATCGTGCTGATCGTGAAAAGCGCGTTCGGTCTCGAACAGGCCGCCGGTGGCCTGACGGGCTATGCGGTGAGCCAGGCGGTCGCGATCGGCGTGAAGCGCGGGCTGTTCTCGAACGAGGCCGGCATGGGCAGCGCGCCGAATGCGGCCGCCACCGCCAGCACCCGCCATCCGGTCACGCAGGGGCTGATCCAGATGCTCGGCGTGTTCGTCGACACGATCGTGATCTGCAGCGCAACGGCGTTCGTGATCCTGCTGTCCGGTGACTATGCGATCGGCGCCGGAATGGAGGGCGCAGCGCTCACGCAGCGCGCGATTTCGAGCCACGTCGGCGACTGGGGCGGCATCTACATGGCGGTCGCGATCTTCTTCCTCGCGTTTTCGTCGGTGATCGGCAACTACGCGTATGCGGAAGGCAACGTCGAATTCATCACGAAGTGGCGCGGCGTGCTGCCGCTGTTCCGGGTCGCGGTGCTCGGCATGGTGATGTTCGGCAGCGTCGGGCAACTGCCGCTCGTCTGGGCGATGGCCGACACGAGCATGGGCCTGATGGCGATCATCAACCTGATCGCGATCCTCGCGCTCGGCAAGTACGCACACGCCGCGTGGCGCGATTACCGGCGCCAGCGCGCCGAAGGCGTTGCCGATCCGGTGTTTACGCGTCACACGATTCCCGAGCTGACGCGCGTGCTGCCGGCCGACGTGTGGGGCGAGCACGGCCCGCTGCCGCAGCGCGCGGCGGCGGCCGCCTCCGACGCCGAGGCGGCATCCGGCGTGGCGGTGCGCCGATCATGAACGGCGACCGGCTGCGTACGTTCGTCGCGCTGATGCCCGATGCGGCGTCGCGCGACGCGCTGCACGCATTGCCGGTCACGCGCGGCGCACGGCGCACGCCGGTCGAGCAGTTGCACGTGACGCTCGCGTTTCTCGGTGCGATCGAGCGCGACAAGTGTGATGCGCTCGCCGCACGGCTGCCCGCGCTGGCGGCGGCGTGCGCGCTGCCGCTGCAGCCTGTCGACCGGCTCGCGTGGTGGCCGAGCATGCCGCGCGCGCGGCTGGTTGTCGCGGAACTGGCCGTCGAGCCGGCCGTGGCGGCGTTGAACGATGCGCTTTGCGCGGCGCTGCTGGAGATCGGCCTGCCGGTCGACCGCCGGCCGTTCCGGCCGCACGTCACGCTTGCGCGGCTGCCGCGCGAGGCGGTCGGTCATCCGGCGCACGACGGCACGTTGCGCCGCCCGCCGATGCTGCGCTGGGAGGCGCTGACACTGTTCGAGAGCCTGCTGTCGCACAAGGGGGCGTTGCACCGCCCGATCGTGTCGGCGCCGATCGCGCTGCCGGACGTACCGGCGCAATAGGCTGGCTGGCGTTGCCGTCCGTGCGTGACCGGGAACGGCCAGAGGGCGGGGCGCCCCTGTCCGGGCCGGCGTGCGCGGCCAGTGCCGCGTGCGCCGGCCTTTCGCTTACGCGGCGACCTTGTCGCTGTCGCTCACGCGCCGCACGTCGATCGTGTCGCCGTGGAACGCCTCGAGTGATTCGCGGTGCGCGATGCTGACGATCGCGGCCTTCGGCAGCCGCTCGTTGAACAGGTGATAGAGGCGCGCCTCGTTGTCCGGGTCGAGCGCGCTCGTCGCTTCGTCGAGGAACAGGAAATCGGGCTTGTGCAACAGCACGCGCGCGCCCGCGAGGCGCTGCTGCTCGCCCGGCGACAGGATGCGGGTCCAGTGGCCCGTCTCGTCGAGCCGGCCGGCATAGCCTTCGAGGTGGCACGCGCGCAGCGCTTCGCGGCACGCGTCGTCGCTGAACGCGTCGGCCGCCGCCGGATAGGTGAGCGCCGCCTTCAGCGTGCCGATCGGCAGATAGCTCGTCTGCGGCACGAACATCATGTGCGCGCCGACGGGCGCGTCGATCGCGCCGTCGCCGAACGGCCAGAGGCCGGCCAGCGCGCGCATGAAGGTGCTCTTGCCGGAGCCGGACTTGCCGCGCACGAGCCAGCGCGAACCGGGCTCGATCGTCACGGTGCCGATGTCCGCGAGCGCGTCGCCGTTCGGCAGCGCGAGCTTCAGCGACGACGTCGACAGGCGCTCGGCATCGACGTAATGCAGGTTGATGCCGCCGTGCTCGGTGGCCGGCGACACGCTTTCCTTCAGGTGCGACGCGCGCATCACGCGTTTGAATTCGCGCAGACGGTTCACGGTCGCGCGCCATTCGACGAGGGTGCTGTAGCTGTTGATGAACCACGAGAACGAATCGCTGACGGTGCCGAACGCCGACGAGATCTGCATCAGCACGCCGAACGAGAACGCGCCCGCGAAGTAGCGCGGCGCGGCGACGACGAGCGGGAAGATGATTGCGATCTGGCCGTAGAAGCTCAGCACGAACGTGAGCCGCTTCGTGTACTTCATCACGCGCCACCAGTTGTCGCGGATGCGCACGAACAGGCTCTGCGCGTTGCGGTTCTCGGTGGCCTCACCGTCGTAGAACGCGATCTGCTCGGCGTTCTCGCGCACGCGGATCAGGCCGAAGCGGAAATCCGCCTCGACGCGCTGCTGCTGGTAGTTGATCGACACGAGCGGATGGCCGACCTTCTGGATCACGAGCGAGCCGCCCACCGCATACAGCGCTGCGGCCCACACCATGTAGCCGGGGATCTCGATCGGCGTGCCGCCGAGCGAAAACGCCAGCGCGCCGGCGAGCGACCAGAGGATCGTGATGAACGACACCAGCGTGACGACCGTCGACAGCAGGTCGAGCGACAGCGCGAGCGTCGTCGTCGCGAACGACTGCAGGTCGTCGGTGATCCGCTGGTCGGGGTTGTCGGCGAGCCGGTCGCGCTCGATCCGGTAGAACGCGCGGTCGCCGAGCCATTCGCCGAGGAAGCGCTCGGTGAGCCATTGCCGCCAGCGAAAGCCGAGCAGCTGGCGCAGATAGCGGCCGTACACCGCGAGGATGATGAACGCGAACGCGAGCGCGCTGAACTGCATCAGCAGGTTCGGGAAGTCGTGGACGTCCTTCGATTGCAGTGCGTTGTAGAACTCCGCGTTCCACTTGTTCAGCCGCACGTTGATCCACACGACGCACAGGTTGATCGCGATGATCGTGACGAGCAGCGCCCACGCGACTTTCCATTCGGACGAGACCCAGTAGGGCTTGATGAGGCGCCACGCGGACACCGGGCGCTCGTCCTGCGGCGCGTCGGAGTCGGAGTGGACATTGAGGATCGGTTGGGTCATGAGCTTCCTGATGAGTGGCCGGCGCGAACGCCGGGCGTTTCGGGCGCTGCGCCGCCGCGCGGCGCGCCAGAAAAGCGTGCCGCATGACGGCGTGTGTGCCTGATCGTGGCACACGCGTCTTGAACGACACTTGATGCCCGGTGCGACGGGCCGCCGGCGCGCGACGGCGCGAGCGGGCCTGCGGGCATTGTGCCAGAGCCGCAGCCGGTGCTCGGCGAATTTGCCGCAGGCGCGGCGTTTGCGGCCGTTTCCGCTTTTATGGTCTAATGGCCATCGACGAAACAGGGGTGCTTCGCATACGGCCGGCAGATGGTCCGGGCGGCGAGGCTGAGAGAGACCCTTCGCACCCGATCCGGGTAATACCGGCGCGGGAAGTTTCCGATCCCGCCGGGCCGCGCTGGCCACTTTCCCATTGCCAGCGCCGCGTCCCGCCCGGCCGGCCTTTGCTGCCGGTTTCGTCCTTTTGGGTACGCGCGCCGCGCGTTACGGAAGGATTCGATGACCGTTCATTCTTCAGTCTTTTGTCTTGTTTCGCGCGAGCTCGCGCGGCGACGCGCATGCGCGTCGGTCGCTTGCGTGCGCGCGTGTCGCGTGGAGATCTCCCGATGAGCATTCAGGATTCCCGGCCCGATTTCGCGGTGCTGGGCGGCGGCCTCGTCGGCCGCCTGATCGCGTGGCGGCTCGCGGGCGACGGCCATCGCGTCGCGTTGTACGAGCGCGGCGACGCCGACGGCTCGGGCGCGGCTGCGTGGGTCGCGGCCGCGATGCTTGCGCCGCTCGCCGAGGCGGCGAGCGCGGAACTGATGATTACCGAGCTGGGCGTCGCATCGCTCGCGCTGTGGCCGCAGTGGCTCGCCGAGCTGCCGGAGCCGGTGTTCTTCCAGCACAACGGCACGCTCGTCGTCTGGCACCACGCCGACCGCGCCGAGGCGCCGCTGTTCGAGCGTCGCGTGCGCGCGAACGCGCCCGCGCCGCTGTTCGACGGCGGCTTCGTCTCGCTGGCCGGCGCCCAGGTCGATGCCGCCGAGCCCGCGCTCGCGGGCCGCTTCGCGCGCGGCCTGCTGCTGCCGGGCGAGGGCCAGCTCGACAACCGCCAGACGCTGCGCGCGCTGGCGGCGGGCCTCGCCGAGCGCGGCGTCGACGCGCACTGGAACGTGGCGGTCGACGCGGGCAACCTGCCCGACGCGCGCTTCACGATCGATTGCAGAGGGCTCGGCGCGAAACCGGTGCTGCCGGCGCTGCGCGGCATTCGCGGCGAGGTCGCGCGCGTGCACGCGCCCGGCATCGGGCTGTCGCGGCCGGTGCGGCTGCTGCATCCGCGCTATCCGCTGTACATCGCGCCGAAGCAGGACGATCTGTACGTGATCGGCGCGACCGAGGTGGAGGGCGAGGACATGTCGCCCGTCAGCGTGCGCTCCGCGCTCGAACTGCTGAGTGCCGCGTTCTCCGTGCATCCGGCGTTCGGCGAGGCGCGCATCCTCGAGCTGAATTCGCAGTGCCGGCCGACGCTGCCCGATCACCGGCCCGCGGTCATCTGGAACGGCGCGTCGACGCTCGTCGTCAACGGCCTGTACCGGCACGGCTTCATGATCGCCCCGGAGGTCGCGCGCACGGCGGCGGCATTGGCCGGCGCGGCGCTGAGCGGCGCACTGCGCGATGCGGACGCGTTCGCCGCGTGGCGCGGCGAGACGCGCTGGCCGGATCTTCTCCATTACCGCGACGACGCGCGCCAGCCTGCCTGACGCGCTTCGCGCCCCGATTTCGACGAAGCATTCATGGACATCCAGATCAATCAACAGCCCCTGACGCTGCCCGACGGCGCGACGGTCGCGGACGCGCTCGCCGCGTACGGCGCCCGCCCGCCGTACGCGGTCGCGCTGAACGGCACCTTCGTCGCACGCGCGCAGCATGCCGCGCGCGCGCTCGCGGCAGGCGACAAGCTCGACGTGGTGCATCCCGTCGCGGGCGGCTGAGCGCCGGCCGTTCCCGTTCATTCCAGGAAACCCGAGATGACGTCCCTTACTTCCGCCGACGCGCTGACGCTGTACGGTGAAACCTTCGCGAGCCGCGTGCTGCTCGGCACGTCGCGCTATCCGTCGCTGCAGTCGCTTTCCGATTCGATCGCCGCGGCGCGCCCCGGCATGGTCACGGTCGCGCTGCGCCGCCAGATGAGCGCCGGCACCGCCGAGGCCGGCTTCTTCGATCTGCTCAAGCGCCACGCAGTGCCGCTCCTGCCGAACACGGCCGGCTGCCAGACGGTCGCCGAGGCGGTGATGACCGCGCACATGGCGCGCGAGGTGTTCGAGACCGACTGGATCAAGCTCGAACTGATCGGCGACGATTACACGCTGCAGCCCGACCCGATCGGGCTGATCGAGGCGGCCGCGCAGCTCGTCAAGGACGGCTTCAAGGTGCTGCCGTACTGCACCGAGGATCTCGTGATCGGCCGGCGCCTGCTCGACGCCGGCTGCGAGGCGCTGATGCCGTGGGGCGCGCCGATCGGCACCGGCAAGGGCGTCGTCAATCCGTACGGCCTGCGCGTGCTGCGCGAGCGCCTGCCCGACGTGCCGCTGATCGTCGATGCGGGCCTTGGCGTGCCGTCGCATGCGTGCCAGGTGATGGAGTGGGGCTTCGACGGCGTGCTGCTGAACACCGCGGTGTCGCAGGCGACCCATCCGGAGATCATGGCGCGCGCGTTCGCGCAGGGCGTCGAGGCCGGCCGCGCCGCGTACCTGGCGGGGCCGATGGACGCGCGCGAGACCGCGCACGCGAGCACGCCCGTCGTCGGCATGCCGTTCTGGCACCAGGACGGGGGCGGCGCGTGAGCGCGCCCTTTGCCGACGTGTTCTGGCCGCCCGCCGACGAGCTGGCGGAGGCCGCCGAACGGATTCGCGCGCGGCTGGGCGACTGGCCGCGCGGCGCTGCGCGGTCGCGGTTGTGCCTCGCGCACCCCGACGCACCCGCCGGCGGCGACGTACTGGTCGTCTCCGAGGGGGATCACGCGGCGCGCGCGCTGGCGTCGGCTGCGTCGATGCCGGCCGCGCCCGGCATCGACGTGATCGAATTCGGCGAGCGCCGCGTGGTGTTGCACCGCGCCGGCCAGCGGCATGCGCTGGATGCCGGCGCGCCGCTCGCGGACGACTGGATGCCCGCGCTGGCCGCGTTCCTCGACTGCGGTTTCGCGCTGCCCGATGCGCTCGTGCTCGCGCTCGCGTGGCGCGACGGCGACGAAGCGTGCGAGGGCGACGCGTGGCCGGTCGACGCCACGCGCTTTCCGCGCATCGCGGATCTGCCGCCTGCGCCGGAACCGGCGTTTCCGCCGTGCCCTGCGCGGCTTGGGCTGTATCCGGTCGTGCCGAGCGCGGAGTGGGTCGAGCGGGTGCTCGACTGCGGCGTGCGCACCGTGCAGCTCCGGATCAAGGAGGCGGCACCGGACGCGCTGCGCGCTGAAGTCGCGCGCGCGGTCGCGGCGGGTCGCCGCTACCCGGATGCGCGCGTGTTCATCAACGATCACTGGCAGATCGCCGCGGATGCCGGCGCGTACGGCGTGCATCTGGGGCAGGAAGACCTCGATACGGCCGATCTTGCTGCAATCGCGCGCGCCGGGCTGCGGCTCGGGCTGTCGAGCCATGGCTATCATGAGATGCTGCGCGCGCTGCACGTGCGGCCGAGCTATCTGGCGCTCGGGCCGGTGTTCGCGACCGCGACCAAGTCGGTCGCCGCGCCGCCGCAGGGGCTCGCGCGGATCGCCCGCTATGCGCGCTTCGCCGGGCCGCAGGTGCCGCTCGTCGCGATCGGCGGGATCGGCGCGGACACGCTGCCCGCGGTACTCGCCATCGGCGTCGGCAGCGTCGCGGTGGTCAGCGCCGTCACCGGCGCGGCGGATTTTCGTGCGGCGCTTATTGCGCTGCAGCAATCGTTCCGCGGATAATTTGACCTTCTCTGACCGGACGGCCTCCGGGGCTCGCGACATCATTTACGTGCAGGCCCTATAATTCGGCGTTCTGCGTAAAAGGATTGTCAGCTCCGTGAGCTCCCCCTCCGAGACTCTGCTAGAACTGCGCGACGTCGATTTCGGCTACGGCGAGCGCCTCGTCCTGTCGAACCTGAACATGCGTTTTTCGCGTGGGCAGGTGGTGGCGGTGATGGGCGGCTCGGGTTGCGGCAAGACCACCGTGCTGCGCCTGATCGGCGGGCTGGTGCGCGCGCGCCGTGGCCAGGTGCTGTTCGACGGCGCCGACGTCGGCGCGCAGACCCGCGACGGCCTGTACGCGCTGCGCCGCAAGATGGGCATGCTGTTCCAGTTCGGCGCGCTGTTCACCGACATGTCGGTGTTCGAGAACGTGGCCTTCGCGCTGCGCGAGCACACCGACCTGCCCGAGGACCTGATCCGCGACCTGGTGCTGATGAAGCTCAACGCGGTCGGGCTGCGCGGCGCGCGCGACCTGATGCCGTCGGAGGTGTCGGGCGGCATGGCGCGCCGCATCGCGCTCGCACGGGCGATCGCGCTCGATCCGCAGCTGATCATGTACGACGAGCCGTTCGCCGGCCTCGACCCGATCTCGCTCGGCATCACCGCGAACCTGATCCGCACGCTGAACGAGGCGCTCGGCGCGACGTCGATCCTCGTCACGCACGACGTGCCGGAATCGTTCGCGATCGCGGATTACGTCTACTTCCTGTCCAACGGCGGCGTGGTCGCGCAGGGCACCCCTGACGAGCTGCGCGCGTCGACTGATCCGAGCGTGCGGCAGTTCATCGACGGCGCACCGGACGGCCCGTTCAAATTTCACTATACGAGCCCGCCGCTCGCGGCGGATTTCGGGCTCGGCGGAGGGCGCGCATGATCAGCGGGATCGGACGTCTCGTCAACGGCGGTCTCGTGCGCGTGGGCTACGGCGCGCGCATGTTCGTGCGCCTCGTGCTGGAATTCTTCCCGCTGCTGCGCCGGCCGCGCCTCGTCACGAAACAGATCCACTTCCTCGGCAATTATTCGTTCGTGATCATTGCCGTGTCGGGCCTGTTCGTCGGCTTCGTGCTCGGCCTGCAGGGCTATTACACGCTGAACCGCTACGGCTCGGAGCAGGCGCTCGGCCTGCTCGTCGCGCTGTCGCTCGTGCGCGAGCTCGGGCCTGTCGTGACGGCGCTGCTGTTCGCCGGCCGCGCAGGCACCTCGCTCACCGCCGAGATCGGCCTGATGAAGGCGGGCGAGCAGCTCACCGCGCTCGAGATGATGGCGGTCGATCCGCTCAAGACGGTCGTCGCGCCGCGTATGTGGGCGGGGATCATCGCGATGCCGCTGCTCACGGCGATCTTCAACGCCGTCGGCGTGCTCGGCGGCTACTTCGTCGGCGTGGTGCTGATCGGCGTCGATCCGGGCGCGTTCTGGTCGCAGATGCAGGGCGGCGTGGAGGTCTGGGCCGACGTCGGCAACGGTGTGCTGAAGAGCATCGTGTTCGGCTTCGCCGTGACCTTCATTGCGCTGTTTCAAGGGTACGAGGCGAAGCCCACGCCTGAGGGCGTGTCGCGCGCGACGACCAAGACGGTCGTGTACGCGTCGCTCGCCGTGCTCGGCCTCGACTTTTTGCTGACCGCGCTGATGTTCAGCTAAGCCTTTTTGGGATGACGATGAAAAAGACTGCTCTCGACTTCTGGGTCGGCCTGTTCGTGGTGGTGGGCTTCCTCGCGGTGCTGTTCCTCGCGCTGAAGGTCGGCAACATGAGTTCCCTGTCGTTTCAGCCGACCTACGCGGTCAAGATGAAATTCGACAACATCGGCGGCCTGAAGCCGCGCGCCGCGGTGAAGAGCGCGGGCGTCGTGGTCGGCCGCGTCGGCGCGGTCGGTTTCGACACGAACACCTATCAGGCGCTCGTGACGATCGATGTCGACAAGCAATACCAGTTTCCGAAGGACACGTCCGCGAAGATCCTGACGTCCGGCCTGCTCGGCGAGCAGTACATCGGCCTCGAGCCGGGCGGCGATTCGGAGATGCTGAAGGCGGGCGATACGATCACGATGACCCAGTCGGCAATCGTGCTGGAAAACCTGATCGGCCAGTTCCTGTACAGCAAGGCGGCGGATGCGGGGGGCGCGAAGCCGGCGGCTGCGGCGTCGGGCGCGGCCGCGCACTAACCATACGAAGAAAGAAGAGGGTAGATATCATCATGCAGACGATGCGCATCGGGCAAGCAGCGCTGGCATTGGCGGCCGCGGCCGCGCTGAGCGGTTGCGCCACCGTGCAGACGCCGACCAAGGGCGATCCGCTGGAAGGCTTCAACCGGACGATGTACAAGTTCAACGACACCGTCGACATCTATGCGCTGAAGCCGGTCGCGACGGGCTATCAGAAGGTCGTGCCGCAGCCGGTGCGCGACAGCGTGACGAACTTCTTCTCGAACATCGGCGACGTCTACATCGCGGCGAACAACATCGCCCAGCTGCGGATCGCGGACGGCGTCGGCGACATCATGCGGGTCGTGATCAACACGCTGTTCGGCGTCGGCGGCCTGTTCGACGTCGCGACGATCGCGAAGCTGCCGAAGCACACCGCCGATTTCGGTCTCACGATGGGCCGCTACGGCATGCCGTCGGGCCCGTACCTGGTGCTGCCGCTGCTCGGGCCGAGCACGCTGCGCGACGCGGCGGGCCTCGGCGTCGACTACCTGGGCAATCCGCTCACGTACGTGTCGCCGGATGCGCTCAGCTGGGCGTTCTACGGCGTGAACCTCGTCAACTCGCGTGCGAACCTGCTCGGCGCGGGCGACGTGCTCAACGCGGCGGCGATCGACAAGTATTCGTTCGTTCGCAACGCGTATCTGCAACGCCGCCAGTCGCTGATCTCCGGCGCGCGCGGCGAGGCGGGCCTGCCGGATTACAGCGGCGAGGCGCTGCCGAAGTATGAAATGCCGGAAGAGGGTGCGGCCCCCGCCGTTCCCGCGTCGGCGGCCGCGCCGGAAGGCGCGAGCGCCGGCTCGGCCGCCGTGGCGAATCCCGCGAGCGGGACCAGCGTGCCGCCGGCGCAGGTGATGCCGCCCGCACCCGGCGGGCTGCGTTTCCCGAGCATCAAGCTTCATTGACGGCATTTACATTCGTTACAGCCAGAAACGATTCGGCCGGTGGCGCGCACGAACTTGGGCGTAAGCTACCGGCATCCAAGCTTCGCATCGACTTACTCATGCAGGTCAATATCATGAAGAAACTGTTCCTGATCCCGGTTTTCGCGGCGCTGTTTTCGTTTGGTGGCGCGGCGCAGGCGGAGGTCGACCAGTCGAATCCGCAGACGCTGATCAAGACGGCGACGCAGCAGGTGCTCGACGAAGTCCGCGCGCAGGCCATCAAGCAGGGCGACATCGCCCGCGTCACGTCGATCGTCAACCGCGACATCCTCCCGTACACCGATTTCCGCCGCACGACGCAGCTCGCGATGGGCCGCCACTGGCGCACGGCGTCGGCCGCGCAGCAGCAGCAGGTGATCGAGCAGTTCAAGGCGCTCCTGATCCGCACCTACTCGGGCGCGCTGGCGCAGCTCAAGCCGGATCAGCAGATCCAGTACCCGCCGTTCCGCGCCGGTCCGGACGATACCGACGTCGTCGTGCGCACGGTCGCGATGAACAACGGCCAGCCGGTGCAGATCGACTATCGCCTGTACAAGACGGCGCAGGGCTGGCGCGTGTATGACCTGAACGTGCTCGGCGCGTGGCTGATCCAGACCTACCAGCAGCAGTTCAACGAGAAGATCCAGCAAAGCGGCGTGGACGGCCTGATCCAGTTCCTGACGCAGCGCAACCAGGAGCTTGCCAACGGCAAGCAGGCATCGTGAGCGGCTTCGACGCCGGCGCCACGCTGACCCACGCGAGCGCGAAGGCCGCGCTCGCGGCGGGCCTCGCGCGCATCGAGTCGGGCGCGACAGCGGTCGACTGCGCGGCGCTGGCGCAGTTCGACTCGGCGGCGCTCGCGGTGTTGCTCGCGTGGCAGCGGGCCGCGCGCGCGCGCGGCGCCACCCTCGACATCCTCAATCTTCCCCCGAAGCTCGCCAGCCTCGCGCAGGCCTACGGCGTCGACGCGCTCATCAACGGGCGACATTGACCCTTCCCGGTCGAAGGCTGCGCGCCGTCGAGCGCCGGCCGCCGGATGGCCGTCCCGGATGGCCGTCCCCCCCGCCGGTTTGCCCTATAATCAAACGTTTTGTGGGGCGCCCAACCGGCCCCGTTTCTTCTTTCGCATCAAGCACAGAATAGGCGTCGCGGCCGATGCGCCGCGCTCAGTCATGTCAGCCATAGAAATCCGTCACGTCAAGAAGCGCTACAAGTCGCTTCAGGCGCTCAAGGGCGTCAGCCTGTCGGTCGAGGAAGGTGAGTTTTTTGGTCTGCTCGGCCCGAACGGCGCAGGCAAGACCACGCTCATCAGCATCCTCGCCGGGCTTGCCCGCGCCGACGAAGGCAGCATTTCCGTGCGCGGCCACGACGTCGTGAAGGACTTCCGCGCGGCGCGCCGCGCGCTCGGTGTCGTGCCGCAGGAGCTGGTGTTCGATCCCTTCTTCACGGTGCGCGAGACGCTGCGGATCCAGTCCGGCTATTTCGGGCTGCGCCACAACGACGACTGGATCGACGAAGTGATGGCGAACCTCGACCTGACGGAGAAGGCCGACGCGAACATGCGCGCGCTGTCGGGCGGGATGAAGCGTCGCGTGCTGGTCGCGCAGGCGCTCGTGCACCGGCCGCCCGTGATCGTGCTCGACGAGCCGACCGCCGGCGTCGACGTCGAGCTGCGCCAGACGCTTTGGAAGTTCATCTCGCGGCTGAACCGCGAGGGCCACACGATCGTCCTGACCACCCATTACCTCGAGGAAGCCGAGTCGCTGTGCGATCGCATCGCGATGCTGCGCCGAGGCGAGGTGGTCGCGCTCGATCGCACCGACGCGCTGCTGCAGCGCTTCGCCGGCCTGCAGCTCTACCTGCGCCTCGCGCATGGCGCGCTGCCGTCAGAGCTGCACGCGCTCGAGAGCGACCCGGCCGCCCGCTCGCCGGGCGAGCACCTGCTGCGGCTCGCGAACTACGACGAAGTCGAGCGGATCCTGTCGCAGTGCCGCGCCGCCGGCTGCACGTTCGACGAGATCGAGGTCAGGAAGGCCGACCTCGAGGATGTGTTCGTGCAGGTGATGAATGGCGCCGGGGTGATCGAGGGGTTGGCATGAGTGGTTTTCGCACGCTGTTCTACAAGGAAATCCTGCGCTTCTGGAAGGTGTCGTTCCAGACGGTGCTCGCGCCCGTCGTCACGGCGCTCCTGTACCTGACGATCTTCGGCCATGCGCTGACGGGGCGCGTCGAGGTGTACCCGGGCGTCGAGTACGTGAGCTTCCTGGTGCCCGGCCTCGTGATGATGAGCGTGCTGCAGAACGCGTTCGCGAACAGCTCGTCGTCGCTGATCCAGTCGAAGATCACCGGCAACCTGGTGTTCATGCTGCTGCCGCCGCTGTCGTTCAGCGACATCTACGGCGCGTACGTGCTCGCGGCCGTCGTGCGAGGGCTCGCGGTCGGCACCGGCGTGTTCGTCGTGACGATCTGGTTCATTCCGATGAGTTTCGCCGCGCCCGTCTACATCCTCGTGTTCGCGCTGTTCGGCTCGGCGATCCTCGGCACGCTCGGCCTCATCGCCGGGATCTGGGCGGAGAAGTTCGACCAGCTCGCGGCGTTCCAGAATTTCCTGATCATGCCGCTGACGTTCCTGTCCGGCGTGTTCTATTCGACGCACTCGCTGCCGCCCGTGTGGCGCGAGATCTCGCGTCTCAACCCGTTTTTCTACATGATCGACGGCTTCCGCTACGGTTTTTTCGGCGCGTCCGACATCAACCCGCTCGCGAGCCTCGCGATCGTTGCCGGTTTCTTCATGCTGCTCGCGCTGTTCGCAATGCGGCTGCTCGCGACCGGCTACAAACTGCGTCATTGATATGAAACGGCCCCCGCCCGCCGCGTTCGCCGCTCCCCGCCGGGGCGTGGCAGGCCGCGGCGGGCGGTGCGGCGCGTACTGACAGGAGCATCTCATGTTGCCGACTCCCGAACAGGTCAAGCAATACATCGCGGGCGGGCTCGCCTGCACGCATCTGGAAGTCGAAGGCGACGGCCAGCACTTCTTCGCGACGATCGTGTCGCCTGCCTTCGAGGGCAAGCGGCCGATCCAGCGCCATCAGCTCGTCTATGCGGCGCTCGGCGACCGCATGAAGCAGGAAATCCACGCGCTCAGCATGAAGACGCTGACGCCCGCCGAATGGCAGAACGCATAATCCGGAACCCAGTTAGTGCAAGTCACCGTCAATGAGCGCGACGCGGTCGAACGCGTCGCCACGGCAAACCCGGCCGGCAATCGGGATTCGCAAGGACATGGCATGGACAAGCTCGTGATCGAAGGCGGCCGGCGGCTTTCCGGCGAGATCGCCGTCTCCGGCGCGAAGAACGCGGCGCTGCCGATTCTGTGCGCGGGGCTGCTGACCGCCGAGCCGGTCCATCTCGACAACGTGCCGAACCTGCAGGACGTCCGCACCACGCTGAAGCTCCTGGAGCAGATGGGCCTGCGCAGCGAGATGGCGGGCAGCCGCGTGCAGCTCGACGCGTCGCGCGTCGACAACCCGGTTGCGCCGTACGAGCTCGTGAAGACGATGCGCGCGTCGATCCTCGTGCTCGGCCCGCTCGTCGCGCGTTTCGGCGAGGCGAAGGTGTCGCTGCCGGGCGGCTGTGCGATCGGCGCGCGGCCGGTCGACCAGCACATCAAGGGCCTGCAGGCGATGGGCGCCGAGATCAGCATCGAGCACGGCTTCATCGAGGTGCGCGCGAAGCGCCTGAAGGGCGCGCGCATCGTCACCGACATGATCACGGTCACCGGCACGGAGAACCTGCTGATGGCGGCGACGCTCGCCGACGGCGAGACGATCATCGAGAACGCCGCGCGGGAGCCCGAGGTGAGCGACCTTGCGCACCTGCTCGTCGCGATGGGCGCGAAGATCGACGGGATCGGCACCGACCGGCTCGTGATCCAGGGCGTCGAGCGGCTGCACGGCGCGAACCACACGGTGATCTCCGACCGCATCGAGGCCGGCACGTTCCTGTGCGCGGTCGCGGCGGCGGGCGGCGACGTGCGGCTGACCGGCGTGCGCAAGCACATCCTCGACGCGGTGATCGACAAGCTGCGCGAGGCTGGCGTGGCGATCGAGGAAGGCGACGACTGGCTGCGCGTGAAGATGGACCGCCGGCCGTCCGCGGTGACGTTCCGCACGTCCGAATACCCGGCGTTCCCGACCGACATGCAGGCGCAGTTCATGGCGCTCAACGCGGTGGCTGACGGCACCGCGCAGGTCGTCGAGACGATCTTCGAAAACCGCTTCATGCACGTGCAGGAGCTGAACCGGCTCGGCGCGAACATCACCATCGACGGCAACACGGCGCTCGTCACGGGCGTCGAGAAGCTGTCGGGGGCGAAGGTGATGGCGACCGACCTGCGCGCGTCCGCGAGCCTCGTGATCGCGGGCCTGCGCGCCGACGGCGAGACGCTCGTCGACCGCATCTATCATCTCGACCGGGGATACGACCGGATGGAAGCCAAACTGACCGCAGTCGGCGCGAACGTGCGCCGCATTTCCGGGAGCCAAGCATGAGCGCACCGCTGACCCTTGCCCTGTCGAAGGGCCGGATTTTCGAGGAGACGGTGCCGCTGCTGGCCGCCGCGGGCGTGCAGGTGGCCGAGGATCCGGAATCGTCGCGCAAGCTGATCCTGCCGACGACCGATCCGAACCTGCGCGTGATCATCGTGCGCGCGACCGACGTGCCGACCTACGTCGAGTACGGCGCGGCCGATTTCGGCGTCGCGGGCAAGGACGTGCTGATCGAGCACGGCGGCTCCGGCCTGTACCAGCCGATCGACCTGAACATCGCGCGCTGCCGGATGTCGGTGGCGGTGCCCGCCGGCTTCGACTACGCGAACGCGGTGCGCCAGGGCGCGCGGCTGCGCGTCGCGACCAAGTACGTCGAAACGGCGCGCGAGCACTTCGCCGCGAAGGGCGTGCACGTCGACCTGATCAAGCTGTACGGCTCGATGGAGCTCGCGCCGCTGGTCGGCCTGGCCGACGCGATCGTCGACCTGGTCAGCTCGGGCGGCACGCTGCGGGCGAACAATCTGGTCGAGGTCGAGGAGATCATGCCGATCTCGTCGCGCCTCGTCGTGAACCAGGCCGCGCTGAAGCTCAAGCGCACCGCGCTCAAGCCGTTCCTCGACGCGTTCGAACGCGCGTCGCAGGCCGGCGCGTAAGCGCATCACCGAAACGGACACCTTCATGGCCATCACCATCCGCAAACTCGACTCGACGAGCGAAGGCTTCGACGCCGCGCTGCGCGCGGTGCTCGCATTCGAGGCGAGCGAAGACGAGGCGATCGAGCGCTCGGTCGCGCAGATCCTCGCCGACGTGAAGTCGCGCGGCGACGCCGCCGTGCTCGACTACACGAATCGCTTCGACCGGCTGAACGCGGCGAGCATCGGCGCGCTCGAGCTGCGGCAGGACGCGCTGCAGGCGGCCCTCGACGGCCTCGAGCCGAAGGCCCGCGCGGCGCTGGAAGCGGCCGCGGCGCGTGTGCGCGCGTATCACGAGAAGCAGAAGATCGAGTGCGGCAGCCATAGCTGGCAGTACACCGAGGCGGACGGCACGGTGCTCGGCCAGAAGGTCACGCCGCTCGACCGCGTCGGCCTGTACGTGCCGGGCGGCAAGGCGGCGTATCCGTCGTCGGTGCTGATGAACGCGATTCCCGCGCGCGTCGCGGGCGTCGGCGAGATCGTGATGGTCGTGCCGACTCCGGACGGCGTGAAGAACGAGCTCGTGCTCGCCGCGGCGCTGCTGGGCGGCGTCGACCGCGTGTTCACGATCGGCGGCGCGCAGGCGGTGGCCGCGCTCGCGTACGGCACGGAGACCGTGCCGCCGGTGGACAAGATCTGCGGCCCCGGCAACGCGTACGTCGCGTCGGCCAAGCGCCGCGTGTTCGGCACGGTCGGCATCGACATGATCGCCGGGCCGTCCGAGATCCTCGTGCTGTGCGACGGCACCACCGATCCGCAGTGGGTCGCGATGGACCTGTTCTCGCAGGCCGAGCACGACGAGCTCGCGCAGTCGATCCTGCTGTGCCCGGATGCATCGTTCATCGAGCGCGTCGAGAAGGCGATCGACGAGCTGCTGCCGACGATGTCGCGCCAGGCAGTCATCCGCGCGTCGCTCGAAGGCCGCGGCGCGCTGGTCAAGGTGCGCGACATGGCCGAAGCATGCCGGATCGCGAACGACATCGCGCCCGAGCACCTCGAGATCTCCGCGCTGGAACCGCAGCGATGGGGCAAGCTGATCCGCCATGCGGGCGCGATCTTCCTCGGCCGCTACACGAGCGAGAGCCTCGGCGACTACTGCGCCGGCCCGAACCACGTGCTGCCGACGTCGCGCACCGCGCGCTTCTCGTCGCCGCTCGGCGTGTACGACTTCCTGAAGCGTTCGAGCGTGATCGAAGTCAGCGCCGAGGGCGCGCACACGCTTGGCGAAATCGCGTCCGAGCTGGCGTACGGCGAGGGGCTGCAGGCGCATGCGAGAAGCGCCGAATACCGGATGAAGGGAGCGGCCGACCGCCAGCGCTGAACGCCTGCGGGAAGGCCACGGGCAGGGCGGCGGCCGCCGCCTTGCCGACTTGACGCCGGCGCGAGGCGCCGGCTTGCCGATCATGACCACGCCACAAGACATCATCCGCCGCGACGTGCTCGCGATGACGAGCTATCCGGTGCCGGACGCAACCGGCTTCGTGAAGCTCGACGCGATGGAGAATCCGTTCCCGCTGCCGGCGCCGCTCGCGGCCGCGCTCGGCGAACGCCTCGCGCAGGTTGCGCTGAACCGTTATCCGGCGCCGCGTCCGGCCGCGCTGATCGACAAGCTGCGCCGCACGATGGGCGTGCCGGCCGCGTGCGACGTGCTGCTCGGCAACGGTTCGGACGAGATCATCAGCATGATGTCGGTCGCATGCGCGAAGCCGGGTGCGAAGGTGCTCGCGCCGGTGCCGGGCTTCGTGATGTACGAGATGTCGGCGAAGTTCGCGCAGCTCGAGTTCGTCGGCGTGCCGCTGAAGGCCGACCTGACGCTCGACGCCGACGCGATGCTCGCGGCGATCGCCGAGCACGCGCCCGCGCTCGTCTATCTCGCCTATCCGAACAACCCGACCGGCACGCTCTACGACGATGCCGACATCGAGCGGATCATCGCCGCCGCCAGCCGCAGCCTGGTCGTGATCGACGAGGCCTACCAGCCGTTCGCCGGGCGCAGCTGGCTGCCGCGCACGGCGGAATTCGACAACGTGGTCGTGATGCGCACCGTGTCGAAGCTCGGCCTCGCGGGCATCCGCCTCGGCTATCTCGCCGGGTTGCCGGCATGGCTGGCCGAATTCGACAAGGTGCGCCCGCCGTACAACATCAACGTGCTGACGCAGGCGACGGCCGATTTCCTGCTCGATCACCTCGACGTGCTCGACGCGCAGGCGGCCGAGCTGCGCGCGGAGCGCGCGCGGCTGGCGCAGGCGGTCGCCGCGCTGCCGGGCGCGCAGGTGTTCCCGAGCGCCGCCAATTTCCTGCTCGTGCGCGTGCCGGACGCCGCTGCGGTGTTCGATGCGCTGCTCGCCGAGCGGGTGCTGATCAAAAACGTGAGTAAAATGCACGCATTGCTTGCCGGTTGCGTGCGGCTGACCGTCGGCTCCGCCGACGAGAACGCCCGCCTCGTGGCCGCATTGAAACGCGCATTGCCCGCTGTGCAGGCTTGAGCGCGCGGCGGCGCGCTACAATCGACCCCCATTTTCACCAGACTCATTCAAGGAATCACCATGCGTGTGGCGGAAGTCGTTCGCAATACCAGCGAAACGCAGATCCGTGTGAAGCTCAACCTCGACGGCACCGGCCAGCAGAAGCTCGCGACCGGCGTGCCGTTCCTCGACCATATGCTCGACCAGATCGCACGACACGGTCTGGTCGACCTCGAGGTCGAGGCGCATGGCGACATCCATATCGACGACCACCATACGGTGGAGGACGTCGGCATCACGCTCGGCCAGGCGGTCGCAAAGGCGATCGGCGACAGGAAGGGCATCCGCCGCTACGGTCATTCGTACGTGCCGCTCGACGAGGCGCTGTCGCGCGTCGTGATCGACTTCTCCGGCCGGCCGGGGCTCGAATTCCACGTGCCGTTCACGCGCGCGCGGATCGGCACCTTCGACGTCGACCTGTCGATCGAATTTTTCCGCGGCTTCGTGAACCACGCGGGCGTGACGCTGCACATCGACAACCTGCGCGGGATCAACGCCCACCACCAGCTGGAAACGGTGTTCAAGGCATTCGGCCGGGCGCTGCGGGCTGCGGTGGAGCTGGACGAACGCGCGGCGGGGCAGATTCCGTCGACCAAGGGCAGCCTCTGACCGGCTTCGGCGCGAAGGACAACCTGACGGCTTCGGCGCGCGGCGCCGGCTTGCGATGGATCTGCTCAAATCATTCATTTCGCTGCTTGCGCTGATCAACCCGGTCGGCGCGGTGCCGTTCTTCCTGAGCCTCACGGCGCAGCAGACGGAAGACGAGCGGCGCCGCACGGTCCGGCTCGCGGCGGTGTCGGTGTTCTGCGTGATCACGGTGACGACGCTGCTCGGGCAGCAGATCATCGACTTCTTCGGCATTTCGGTCGGCTCGCTCGAAGTGGGCGGCGGCATCATCATGCTGCTGATGGCGATCAACATGCTGAACGCGCAGATCGGCAACACGCGCTCGACGCCGGAGGAGCGCCACGAGGCGGAGCTGAAGGACAACATCGCGGTGGTGCCGCTCGCGATCCCGCTGCTCACGGGCCCCGGCTCGATCAGCACGGTGATCGTCTATGCGGCGAATTCGCATCATTGGTATGAGCGGGCAGGCCTTGTCGCGATCGGCGCGATACTGGCGTTCCTGTGTTTCGTCGCGATGCGGCTCGCCGAGCCGATCGCGCACTGGATCGGCCGCACCGGCATCAACATCGCCACGCGGCTGATGGGTCTGATGCTGTCGGCGCTGGCGGTGGAATTCATCGTCAACGGACTGAGGGCGTTATTGCCTGCACTGAGATGAAAACTTCGATTGCGATTGTGGATTATGGGATGGGCAACCTGCGCTCGGTCGCGCAGGCGCTCAAGAAGGCCGAGCCGGCCGCTGACGTGGCGATCGTCGATACGCCGGCCGCGATCCGCGCGGCCGACCGCGTCGTGCTGCCCGGCCAGGGCGCGATGCCCGACTGCATGCGCTGCCTCGGCGAGTCGGGCCTGCAGGAGGCGGTGATCGAAGCGTCGCGCACGAAGCCGCTGCTCGGCGTGTGCGTCGGCGAGCAGATGCTGTTCGACTGGAGCGCGGAAGGCGACACGAACGGCCTCGGCCTGCTGCCGGGCAAGGTCGTGCGCTTCGAGCTCGAGGGCCGGCTGCAGGACGACGGCTCGCGCTTCAAGGTGCCGCAGATGGGCTGGAACCGCGTGCGCCAGTCGCAGCCGCACCCGCTGTGGGACGGCGTGCCCGACAATGCCTACTTCTATTTCGTGCATAGCTATTACGTGGTGCCGGACAACCCGGCGCACACGGTCGGCGAGACGGTCTACGGTGCGCCGTTTACGTCCGCGGTCGCGCGGGACAACCTCTTCGCGACCCAATTCCACCCGGAGAAAAGTGCGGAGGTCGGGTTGCGTCTGTACCGCAACTTCGTACACTGGAATCCGTAAGCGTGGCGCGCGAGCCACGCTCGGCAGGCGCATTGCGCCCGCCGCACGGGCCTCGCGCACCAATGTGCCGAACGAGTTGTACTACACTAGCGTGACGGCGCGACACTGGATGGGCCAGCGCGCGCCTTAACTTTTCCTTTTTTCTGACAACACCCGATTGCTATGCTGCTGATTCCGGCCATCGATCTTAAAGACGGTCAGTGTGTGCGCCTCAAACAGGGCGATATGGACCAGGCGACGATTTTTTCCGAAGATCCTGCGGCGATGGCCCGCAAGTGGGTCGATCTCGGCGCGCGGCGGCTTCATCTCGTCGATCTGAACGGCGCGTTCGCCGGCAAGCCGAAGAATCTCGATGCGATCGAAGCGATCCTCGACGAGGTCGGCGACGAAATTCCCGTGCAACTGGGCGGCGGCATCCGCAGCCTCGAGACGATCGAGAAGTATCTCGACGCGGGCCTGTCGTACGTGATCATCGGCACGGCGGCAGTGAAGGACCCGGGCTTCCTGCAGGATGCGTGCAGCGCGTTCGCGGGCCGCATCATCGTCGGTCTCGACGCAAAGGACGGCAAGGTCGCGACCGATGGCTGGAGCAAGCTGACGGGCCACGAGGTGATCGATCTCGCGAAGAAGTTCGAGGACTACGGCGTCGAGTCGATCGTCTACACGGACATCGGCCGCGACGGCATGCTGCAGGGGATCAACATCGACGCGACGGTGAAGCTCGCGCAGGCGGTCGGCATTCCGGTCATCGCGAGCGGCGGCCTGTCGAACATCGTCGACATCGAGAAGCTTTGCGAAGTGGAACGGCAAGGCGTCGAAGGGGTGATCTGCGGCCGCGCGATCTACTCCGGCGATCTCGACTTCGCGGCCGCGCAAAAGCGCGCGGACGAACTGAGCGGCGAGCTCGACAACGCCTGAACACGCCGGCGTTCCTTCGCCGGGCCGCCCGCCGGGCGGTCCGGGCCGGGCGTCCCTGATCGGGCGTCCCTGACCGGGCGTCTTCAACCGCGGCAATTGGCCCAACATCATGGCTCTAGCTAAACGCATCATTCCCTGCCTCGACGTGACCGCCGGGCGCGTCGTCAAGGGCGTCAACTTCGTCGAACTGCGCGACGCCGGCGATCCGGTCGAGATCGCCCGCCGTTACGACGATCAGGGCGCCGACGAACTCACGTTCCTCGACATCACCGCGACGTCCGACCAGCGAGACCTGATCCTGCCGATCATCGAGGCGGTCGCGTCGCAGGTCTTCATCCCGCTGACGGTCGGCGGCGGCGTGCGCGCCGTCGAGGACGTCCGGCGCCTGCTGAACGCGGGCGCGGACAAGGTCAGCATGAACTCGTCCGCGGTCGCGAACCCGCAACTCGTGCGCGACGCGTCCGACAAGTACGGCTCGCAGTGCATCGTCGTCGCGATCGACGCGAAGCGCGTGTCCGCCGACGGCGAGGCGCCGCGCTGGGAAGTGTTTACGCACGGCGGCCGCAAGGGCACCGGGCTCGACGCGATCGAGTGGGCGCGCAAGATGGCCGAGCTCGGCGCGGGCGAGATCCTGCTCACGAGCATGGACCGCGACGGCACGAAATCGGGCTTCGATCTCGCGCTCACGCGCGGCGTGTCGGATGCGGTGCCGGTGCCGGTGATCGCGTCGGGCGGCGTCGGCACGCTGCAGCATCTGGCCGACGGCATCAAGGAAGGGCACGCGGACGCGGTGCTGGCCGCAAGCATCTTCCACTACGGCGAACACACGGTCGGCGAGGCGAAGCGCTTCATGGCCGCCCAAGGCATTCCGGTGAGGTTGTGATGAATACGGCAGCACTGCCCGCGTGGCTCGACAAGGTCCGCTGGGACGACAACGGCCTCGTGCCGGTGATCGCGCAGGAGGCGTCGACGAACGACGTGCTGATGTTCGCGTGGATGAACCGCGAAGCATTGGCGAAGACGATCGAGACCGGGCGCGCGGTCTATTTCTCGCGCTCGCGCCAGCGCCTGTGGTTCAAGGGCGAGGAGTCGGGCCACGTGCAGCATGTCCATGAGGTGCGCCTCGACTGCGACGAGGACGTCGTGCTGCTGAAGGTCGAGCAGGTGTCCGGCATCGCATGCCACACCGGCCGGCATTCGTGCTTCTTCCAGAAATTCGAAGGCACCGTCGACGACGGCGAATGGGTCGCGGTCGATCCGGTGCTGAAAGATCCCGAACATATCTACAAATGACGCAAACCACCGAAGACACGCTGCTGCGGCTCGCGGCCGTGATCGACAGCCGCAAGGGCGGCGATCCCGAGCAATCGTACGTGTCGCGGCTCTTCCACAAGGGCGACGACGCGGTGCTCAAGAAGATCGGCGAGGAGGCGACCGAAGTCGTGCTGGCCGCGAAGGACGTGCGCCAGGGCGGCGCGCCGACCGCGCTCGTCGGCGAAGTGGCCGACCTGTGGTTCCACTGCCTCGTGATGCTGTCCCATTTCGACCTCAGCCCGGCCGACGTGATCGCCGAGCTGGAGCGCCGCGAGGGCCTGTCCGGCATCGAGGAAAAGGCGCTGCGCAAGCGCCGCGAGCGCGAGGAGAACGGCGGCTGACGCACTGCGCCGCTCCCCGCCGCGCACGGGCGGCACGATTGCATGAATGGTCATCTTTGGGGGTAGCATCATGACGGATACGCCAGGCCAGTTCCCGCCGCCGTATCAGGGCGCCGCCGACAGCGAGCGCCTGAACGGGCTGCGCACGCTGACGCACGTGCTGTATGCGCTCTACGCGGTGCATTGGCTGACGGGCGGCGTCACGGGCCTCATCGCGATCATCATCAACTACGTGAAGCGCGCCGATGCGTCGGGTACCCCCTACGACGCGCATTTCGAGTGGCAGATCCGCACCTTCTGGCGCGCGCTGATCGCGTACGTGATCGGGATCGCGCTGCTCGTCGTCGGCGTCGGGTTTCTGGTGCTGGGCGCGGTCTGGATCTGGACGCTGTACCGTATCATCAAAGGCTGGCTGTATTTGAACGACAACAAGACGCTCGATCCGCAGGCGTGGTTCTGACGCGGAGCGGGCGTTGCCGGGAGTAACATGAGTCACGATCCGAATTGCCTGTTCTGCAAGATCGCCGCAGGTGAGATTCCGAGCACGAAAGTGCATGAGGACGACGAGTTCGTCGCGTTCCGCGACATCCGTCCGGCGGCCGAGACGCACGTGCTCGTGATCCCCCGCAAGCACCTGCCGACGCTGTCGGCGGTCGGGGAGGAGGATGCACCGCTGCTGGGTAGAATGATGGTGCTGGTCGCACGTCTGGCCGAAGAGCTCGGCGTGTCCTACCGCGGCGGCGACACCGGTTTTCGCACGGTGATCAACACCGGGCCGGGCGGCGGGCAGGAGGTCTACCACCTGCACGCGCACATCCTTGCCGGCCCGCGTCCCTGGCACCGGATGGGTTGACCGCGCGGGGGTTGCCGCGTTCGATCGAAGCCGGCGCATCGCCGGCGATTTGTGCCGCCAACGGCGAGGTTTAGGAGAGTTTCATCATGGGTGGATTGAGTATTTGGCACTGGCTGATCGTGCTGCTGATCGTCGCGCTGGTGTTCGGCACGAAGAAGCTGCGCAACATCGGCAACGACCTCGGCAGCGCCGTGAAGGGCTTCAAGGAAGGCATGCGCGAAGGCGATGCGCCGTCCTCCGACGCGCAGCAGCTGCCGCGCTCTGGCTCGGTCGACGTCAACGCGAAGGACACGTCGCGTTCCGATTCGAACAAGGCGTGACGCCGGCACGCTGACGGACGGCTCCGATGCTGGATCTCGGTCTTTCTAAAATGGCGCTGATCGGCGTCGTCGCACTCGTGGTGCTCGGCCCCGAGCGCCTGCCGCGCGTCGCGCGCACCGCGGGCGCGCTGTTCGGCCGCGCGCAGCGGTACATCAACGACGTGAAGGCCGAGGTGTCGCGCGAGATCGAACTCGATGCGCTGCGCACGATGAAGAGCGATTTCGAGGCGGCCGCGCGCAACGTCGAGAACACCATTCACGACAACCTGCGCCAGCACGAGACCGAGCTGAACACGGCGTGGAATGCGGCGGTCGGCACCGCCGATGCCGCCGGCACGACGGATGCGCCGCTCGAGCCGGCCACCTGGCGCGGCGCCGGCTTGCCGGCGGCGAAGCGCCGCAACTGGCGCGTCAGGCAGGCGGCGATGCCCGTCTGGTACAAGCGCGCCACCACGCGCCGCACCCGCGTGCAGTCCGGCGCGGCGCGCGTCGCGCGCCATCAGCCGGCGAGCCTGCGCCGTCCGGCGCGGTTCTTCTGAGCGCAATGCGCGCTCGTCAATCCAATCGAGGGCCGGTGTGAGCGACCCCCAGCGTAATCCGGACGAAGTCCCGGAAGAAACCTTCATCTCCCATCTCGTCGAACTCCGCGACCGCATCATCCGCGCGGGGCTCTCGGTGATCGTCGTGTTCCTCGGGCTCGTCTACTGGGCGCCGGACATCTTCCGGCTGCTCGCGCGCCCGCTGATGGAGAACCTGCCGAAGGGCGGCAAGATGATCGTCACCGACGTCACCGGCTCGTTCTTCGTGCCGATGAAGGTGACGATGCTGGTTGCGCTGGTGATCGCGCTGCCGGTCGTGCTCTACCAGATCTGGGCGTTCGTCGCGCCGGGGCTGTATCAGCACGAGAAGAAGCTCGTCGCGCCGCTCGTCGGCAGCAGCTACGTGCTGTTCCTGTGCGGGATGGCGTTCGCGTACTTCCTCGTCTTTCCGACCATCTTCCGCGTGATGGCGCACTACAACGCGCCGCTCGGCGCGGAGATGTCGACCGATATCGACAATTACCTGAGCTTCGTGCTCGGGATGTTCATCGCGTTCGGGGTCACGTTCGAGGTGCCGATCGTCGTCGTGCTGCTCGTCCGGATGGGCGTGCTGACCGTGGCGAAGCTGAAGGAGATCCGGCCGTACGTAATCGTCGGCGCGTTCGTCGTCGCGGCGGTCGTCACGCCGCCCGACGTGTTCTCGCAACTGATGCTCGCGCTGCCGCTCGTGGTGCTGTACGAGGCCGGGATCATCGCGGCGCGCCTGATCGTCGGCAAGCAGCCGGCGCGGGCGGAGGGCGAGCAGGGCGGCGCGGCGAGCTGACGGGCCTCGTACAGCACTACGAGCGGGCGAATGCTGCCTGGCTTGCGGTGCGTCCGGCACGCGATGCGCCCGCCCGCGTGAGCGCGGAATGCGGTCAAGCGTGCGGCCGGGCGATGGATGCGCCACAAACAAAAAGGGCAGCCGGATGGCTGCCCTTTTTTTTTGCACCGCGCGCGGGAGCGACCCGCGCAGGGGCGTTCGTCATTGCTCGTCGCCGCCATCCTGCTGCTGCTGGTCGAGCGTCTGCTTCGGCGGCGGCGGACGCTTGCCGATCACGACGGTCAGATCGAATTCCTTGCCCTTGCGTACCAGGTGAACCTTGGTCGCCGCGCCCGGCTTGATCTGCGCGACGACGTTCAGCAGCTTCGTCGTGTCGGTGATGTCCTCGCCGTTGACCGTCACGAGGATATCGCCGGGGCGGATGCCCGCCTTGTCGGCCGGGCCGCCCTGCAGCACGCCGGCGACGATCGCGCCCGAGTTCTGCGCGAGGCCGAACGATTCGGCGATCTCGGGCGTGACGTCCTGCGGCTCGACACCGATCCAGCCGCGCGTGACCGAGCCGGTCGTGATGATGCTCTCCAGCACCGAGCGCGCGGTCGACACCGGAATCGCGAAGCCGATGCCGAGCGAGCCGCCCGAGCGCGAGTAGATCGCCGTGTTGATGCCGAGCAGATTGCCGCTGACGTCGACGAGCGCGCCGCCGGAATTGCCCGGGTTGATCGGCGCGTCGGTCTGGATGAAGTTCTCGAACGTGTTGATGCCGAGATGGTTGCGGCCGAGCGCGCTGATGATCCCCATCGTGACCGTCTGCCCGACGCCGAACGGGTTGCCGATCGCGAGCACGACGTCGCCGACGCGCGCCTGGTCGGAACGCCCGAGCGTGATGGTCGGCAGGTTGGTCATGTTGATCTTCAGCACCGCGAGATCCGTTTCCGGATCGCTGCCGATCACCTTGGCGGTCGCCGTGCGGCCGTCGGCCAGCGCGACCTCGATCTGGTCGGCGCCGTCGACGACGTGCTGGTTCGTTAGAATGTAACCTTCCGGGCTCACGATAACGCCCGAGCCCAGGTTCGCGGCCGGCTCTTCCTGCTGCTTGCGCGTGTTGCGATCCCCGAAGAAATAACGGAACAACGGATCCTTCGTGCGCGGGTCCGCCGGCAGCGAGCCGTCCTTGCTGGAGAACACGTTGACGACGGCCGGCATCGCTTTTTGCGCGGCGTCCGCATACGACGTGGCCGCAGGCCCGCCACCGATGCCCGGCGCGACTTCGCGCAGCGCGACGATCGGCGTGGCGAGCTGCTTGCCGAGCTGCCCCTGACGCTGCAGCCATTGCGGCTTGAGCGTCACGACGATGAACATCAGCGCGAGCAGCACCGTGACCGCCTGGGCGAAGAACAGCCAGAAGCGTCTAAGCATCTGAATCGACTAGAGGTTTATATGGATCGGATCGAACTTGAATTGTACTTGAACAATACCCTCGAGGCCGCGCGCTTCAAGGACTATTGCCCGAACGGCCTGCAAGTCGAGGGGCGCCGCAAGATCGAGAAGATCGCAACGGGCGTGACCGCGTCGGCCGCGCTGCTCGAAGCGGCGCTCGAATGGGGCGCGGACGCGGTGCTCGTCCATCACGGCTATTTCTGGCGCAACGAGGCGCCGCAGATCACCGGCCGCAAGTACCAGCGCCTGAAGCTGCTGCTCGCGAACGACCTGAACCTGTTCGCGTTCCACCTGCCGCTCGACGCGCATCCCGAGCTCGGCAACAACGCGCAGCTCGGCGCAAAGCTCGGCCTGCTCTGCGAATCGCGCTTCGGCGAGCAGGATCTCGGCTGGATGGCGACGCTGCCGATGCCCGTCACGCTCGAGCACTTCGTCGCGAAAGTCGAACGGACGCTCGGCCGCACGCCGCTCGTGCTCGGCGATCGGGAGCAGCAACTGCGCCGCGTCGCATGGTGCACCGGCGCCGCGCAAAGCTACTTCGACGCGGCGATCGACGCCGGCGCCGACGTGTTCCTGACGGGCGAGGTGTCGGAGCCCGTCACGCACGCGGCGGCGGAGAGCGGCGTCGCGTACGTTGCGGCGGGACATCATGCGACCGAACGCTACGGCATCCAGGCGCTCGGCGCGCATCTGTCCGAGCAATTCGATCTCGAACACCTTTTTATCGATATCCATAATCCGGTTTGAACGCCGGACTGGCGGCGGCGCATCGACTCGCATCAGTGAAGCAAACGCTTAAAAGAAGTTTCGCGTGATTGTGCGGATAGTGGGGGGAAACCCTTAACTATCAATGACTTCGAGAGGATTTTCGTATCCGGGCCTTGTAAATGGCAACTCCATTCGCGCACACTAGCGGCGGAATGGAAAGTCGTGACGGAAAATCCAACTCAGAAGTGGGGCGTGTGATGCGAGACAAGAAAGAAGAACGCGTCGACAGCGGCCGCCGTACCTGGCTGATTGCGACATCCGTAGCCAGTGGCGTGGGAGGCGTCGCCACTGTCATCCCATTCGCGGCGTCGCTGGCGCCGTCGGCCCGGGCTAGGGCGGCCGGCGCGCCGGTCGAGGTCGACATCGGCGCGCTGAAGCCCGGCGAGATGCTCACCGTCGCATGGCGCGGCAAGCCTGTCTGGGTGCTGAACCGCACCGATGCGATGCTCGCCGACGTCACCCGGGCCGACCACGAAGTCGCCGATCCGGCCACCCGATCCACCTATTCGATGCCGCTGCCCGCGTATTGCGCGAACGAGTACCGCGCGCGGGCCGATCGCAAGAACATCCTCGTCGTGATGGCCGTGTGCACGCATCTCGGCTGCACGCCGTCGCAGCGCTTCACCCCGGGCCCGCAGCCGAACCTGCCGGACGACTGGCCGGGCGGCTTCCTGTGCCCGTGCCACGGCTCGACCTACGATCTGGCCGGCCGCGTCTTCAAGAACAAGCCGGCCCCGCAGAATCTCGACATCCCGCCCTACATGTTCACGTCCGCGACGACGCTCGTGATCGGCAGGGACGAGAAAGGAGAAGCGTAATGGCGACGGAACACAACGAAGTCACGACGACCGGGCTCACTGGCTGGATCGACGCGCGGTTCCCCTGGACCGTCACGCTGAAGAAGCACGTCACCGAATACTACGCGCCGAAGAACTTCAACTTCTGGTACTTCTTCGGGTCGCTCGCGCTGCTCGTGCTCGTCAACCAGATCGTCACCGGCATCTTCCTGACGATGAACTACAAGCCCGACTCGATGCTCGCGTTCGCGTCGGTCGAGTACATCATGCGCGAGGTGCCGTGGGGCTGGCTGATCCGCTACATGCACTCGACGGGCGCGTCGATGTTCTTCGTCGTCGTGTATCTGCACATGTTCCGCGGGCTGATGTACGGCTCGTACCGCAAGCCGCGCGAGCTGGTGTGGATCTTCGGCTGCGCGATTTTTCTGTGCCTGATGGCCGAGGCGTTCTTCGGCTACCTGCTGCCGTGGGGCCAGATGTCGTTCTGGGGCGCGCAGGTGATCGTGAACCTGTTCTCGGCGATTCCGTTCATCGGCCCGGACCTGTCGCTGTGGATCCGCGGCGACTACGTCGTGTCCGACGTCACGCTGAACCGTTTCTTCGCATTCCACGTGATCGCGATTCCGCTCGTGCTGATCGGCCTCGTGATCGCCCACCTCGTCGCGCTGCACGAAGTGGGGTCGAACAATCCGGACGGCATCGAGATCAAGGCGAAGAAGGACGAGAACGGCATCCCGCTCGACGGCATTCCGTTCCATCCGTATTACTCGGTACATGATTTCTTCGGCGTGTGCGTGTTCCTGATCGTGTTCGCGCTGATCGTGTTCTTCGCGCCGGAGATGGGCGGGTATTTCCTCGAGTCGAACAACTTCGTCCCGGCCAACCCGCTGCAGACGCCGCCGGAGATCGCGCCGGTGTGGTACTTCACCGCGTTCTACGCGATGCTGCGCGCGACGACCGACCCGTTCAAGATCGTGCTGATGAGCGTGATTGCGCTGCTCGGCGTGCTCGCGCTGGCGCGCGCGCGCGGCAAGTGGAAGATCGGGCTGCCGGTGCTGGCCGTGGCGATCGTTGCATTCATGTACCTGACCGAATCGAAGTTCTGGGGCGTCGTCGTGATGGGCTCGGCGGTGGTGTCGCTGTTCTTCCTGCCGTGGCTCGACCGCAGCCCGGTGAAGTCGATCCGCTACCGGCCGCTGTTTCACAAGGTGTTCCTCGGCATCTTCGTGGTCGCATTCCTGACCCTCGCGTTCCTCGGCACGCGGCCGCCGTCGCCCACCGCGACGGTGATCGCCCAGGTCTGCGCGCTCGTGTATTTCGCGTTCTTCCTCGGCATGCCGGTGTGGACGCCGCTGGGCACATTCAAGCAGCCGCCGGAGCGGGTGCGCTTCAAGCCCCATTAACGCGAGCGAGGAGAGAACGACATGAAGAAACTGCTTTCGACGCTCGCGCTGATCGGTGCGGCCGCGTGCGCGCTGGCGATGGCGCCGGCGCGTGCCGCGGAGGGCCATTTTCCGCTCGACCGCGCACCCGATAACACGGAAAATCTCGTTTCGCTTCAGCACGGCGCGCAATTGTTTGTAAACTATTGTCTGAATTGCCACAGCGCGAACCTGATGCGCTACAACCGTCTGACGGATCTGGGCATTTCCCGGAAGGAGATCGAGCAGAATCTCCTGTTCACGACCGACAAGGTCGGCAACACGATGTCCGTCGCGATGCGGCCCGACGACGCGAAGAACTGGCTGGGCGTGACGCCGCCGGATCTGTCCGTCGAGGCGCGCGCGCGCAGCCGGGACTGGCTGTATACGTATCTGCGGAGCTTTTACCGCGACGATACGCGGCCGACCGGCTGGAACAACGCGGTGTTCGAGAATGTCGGCATGCCCCACGTGCTCTGGCAGCTGCAGGGGCAACGCACCGCGAAATTCGAAGAAAAGACGGACGAGGAGACCGGCGAGAAGGTGCGCACGCTCGTCGGCTTCCAGCAGGTGAGCCCGGGGACGTTGTCTCCGGTGGATTATGATGCTGCCGTGGCCGACCTGGTGGCGTACATGACGTGGATGGCCGAACCCGCCCAGCAGACCCGCAAGCGTCTCGGCATGTGGGTGCTGGTGTTTCTCGGCATCCTGACTTTCCTGGCCTGGCGGCTCAATGCCGCGTACTGGAAAGATATCAAGTAATCACGCCTGACCGGCGTGGGGCCGGCGCGACGAGCGACCCGACAGCGGGTTGTTCCGGGCGCCGGCCGTCGGCTTTTTTGAGGAAACGCAAATATGATGGTTCTGTATTCCGGCACAACTTGCCCGTTCTCCCAGCGTTGCCGGCTGGTGTTGTTCGAGAAGGGCATGGACTTCGAAATCCGCGACGTCGACCTGTTCAACAAGCCGGAAGACATTTCGGTGATGAACCCGTACGGCCAGGTGCCGATTCTCGTCGAGCGCGACCTGATCCTGTACGAGTCGAACATCATCAACGAGTACATCGACGAACGCTTCCCACACCCGCAGCTGATGCCGGCCGATCCGGTGCAGCGCGCGCGCGCGCGCCTGTTCCTGCTCAACTTCGAGAAGGAACTGTTCGTGCACGTGAGCACGCTCGAGAACGAGAAGGGCAAGGCGGCGGAGAAAAATCACGAGAAGGCACGCCTCGCGATCCGCGATCGCCTGACGCAGCTCGCGCCGATCTTCGTGAAGAACAAGTACATGCTCGGCGAAGAGTTCTCGATGCTCGACGTCGCGATCGCGCCGCTGCTGTGGCGTCTCGATCACTACGGCATCGAGCTGTCGAAGAATGCCGCGCCGCTGATGAAGTACGCGGAACGGATCTTCAGCCGTCCGGCGTATATCGAAGCGCTGACGCCTTCCGAAAAGGTCATGCGTCGTTAATGGCGTGACGGAGAGGGCCGCGCGGTTCGCCGTGCGCCCGCTCCCGTTCGAGGAACGTGATGCAAGAGATTTCAACCAAGCCGTATCTGCTGCGCGCGCTGTACGAGTGGTGCACGGACAACGGTTATACGCCGCACATCGCGGTGAGGGTCGACAATTCGACGCGCGTGCCGCGTCAGTTCGTCCGCAATGGCGAGATCGTGCTCAACATCAGCTTCGAGGCGACGAGCCAGCTGCAGATGGGCAACGAGTGGATCGAATTCACCGCGCGGTTCTCCGGCAAGGCGCACAAGATCGAGATTCCGGTAGCCAACGTGCTCGCGATCTATGCGCGGGAGAACGGGCAGGGGATGGCGTTCCAGGTCGAAGCCGTGGCCGGGGAGGGCACGGAGTCGAGCGAGCTCGACAGCGAGGAACTGGCGGACGAGCCGGCCGACGACGCGCGTAGCGCACCGGCCGCACTGGCGCCCGTGACCGACAGCGGGGCGAATGAGGAACCGGCCGATGAGGCAGGCGAGTCGCCGAAGTCCGACGGCGATGGCTCGAAGGGCGGCAGGCCTCGCCTCAAGATCGTGAAATGAGGTAGAATTCCACGCTTATGCCGGCTTAGCTCATCTGGTAGAGCAGTTGATTTGTAATCATCAGGTGGCGGGTTCGAGTCCTGCAGCCGGCACCAGTCAGATCGAGGGGTTACAGCGTTCAGCGTTGTAACCCCTTTCTCTTTTTCGGCATCATGTAACGGCCGCGTCCCCCGCTTGCCCGACGCGTCGCCGTTCCCGCGAACGGACAATCGGCGTTCACTGCCGCGTTGGTGATTCGTTCTTCACGCGGTCGGGCTTGGTCGCTGTCCGGTCCCATGCTCGCCCCGCACAAGTGGTGCATCCTCGAATGCTGGCGATTGCGGGCCTCGGCACCTCGTCGATGAACGGTTGCCGGGAATCGGCCACGCCAGTCGGAGCCGTTCGTGCTTTCGATGGCAACTCTCTCACCTGTCCTGTATGTCTGGCGTCCTGTGCGACGCCACTTCCCCCCAGAAGCGAATAGAAAGACCGTGTCGCAAATGGCACAATGATCCGGTGCTAAATTCCATGTCGGCCATCGGAACATCACCATTCGAATAACGACACCATGACACCAGAAAAGAAACACCTGCCCGGCAGGGGCAAGCGTTTCGTCGAACGCATCTATCGCCTCCGGGTCGTGGGGCTGGCGCTGGGTTTCTTCTGTGTCGCTTCCGTTTTCCGCGAGCAGGATCGTGGCTTTGCCCTGTGGGCGCTGCTCGTATTTCATGGTTTCCTGTGGCCGCACATCGCCCGTCGGGCCGCATACGCGTGGGACGTCCCGTATCGCGGCGAACTGGTCAATCTGATGATCGACGCGGCGTTCGGTGGATTCTGGGTCGCGGGGATGCGATTCAACGTGCTCCCGAGCGTCCTGATCGTTGTCATGCTCAGCATGGACAACATTGCCGCGGGCGGATTGCGCCTGTTTCTGCTGGGCGTCGCCTCCCATCTTGCCGGCTTGCTCGGCGGGCTGCTGCTTGTCGGATTCGCGTTCGAACCGATGTCGCACATGCCGACGATTCTGGCGTGTCTCCCGTTCCTCGTCGTCTATCCGCTCGTGCTCGGGTGGTCGACCTACCGGATATCTCAAAGGCTGGCCGAAAAAACGCGGGCGCTGGAGCATCTGAGCCGCACCGATGGCCTTACGGGGCTGCTGAACCGGCGCGCGTGGGAAAGCGTGCTGGCGGACGAATTCGAACGATGTCGCGCAATGCAGTCGACGTCGTCGCTGCTGCTGATCGACCTCGATCATTTCAAGCGGATCAACGACACGCTCGGACACCCGGTCGGCGACACGGTGCTGAAAACCCTCGCGACCATGCTGCGCGATCACTTCGAGGACGGCGACGGGATCGGCCGCTATGGCGGGGAGGAATTCGGCGTCGTGTTGCGCGATTCGACATTGACGACGGCAACGCTCACCGCCGAGCAGTTCGTGGTGGTCGTGAGGCAGAACGTCCGCGGGGCCGCTCCCGGTTCGCCGTGCACCATCAGCATCGGCGTTGCTCAATATGACGCGACGATGCCGGATCACTCGGCATGGCTGCAGCGAGCCGACGCGAGTCTGTATTCCGCCAAACTCGGCGGGCGCGATCGCGTGGGCGTGGCCGACGTGACGGCGTCGCAGGCGTGATCCCCGCGCCGTTCGATCCGGACCACGCCGTCGGCAGGAAGGGCTGCGCACCACGCCGCCGACACCCCCGGCCGGCGCGCAGCCTCCCGCTCCTCGTTACTGCGCGACCGGCTGCGTCACATCCGTGCCGAACCAGTGAACCGACAGCTTCTTCAGCGTCCCGTCCTGCCGCAGCGAATTCAGTGCGTCGTCGATCGCCTTCGCGAACTTCGGGTTGCCCTTGCGGAACGGGATGCCCATTTCCTGCTTGCCGCCGTTCAGCACGGCGCCCGGACGAAGCGGCAGGTTCGACGTCTTGATGATGTACGGCAGCATCAGCCGGTCGTCGAGCGTCGCCTCGATGCGGCCAGCCGCCAGATCGCGCAGTTTCTCGGGCGCGCCGGGGTAGGTCTGCACCTCGATGCCTGGGACGGCGCGCGCCATCTGGTCATAGTTGGTGCCGAGCGTCACGCCGAGCTTCTTCCCCTTGAACTCGTCGAGCGACTTGAATTCGCGCTTGTCGTTCGCGCGCTGGATCAACTGCGCCGCGGAGAACGTGTACGGCTGGCTGAAGTCGATCACCTGCTTGCGCTGCGGCGTGATGGTGACCTGGTTGACGATCACGTCGAACTTCCCGGCCTGCAGGCCGGCGATGATGCCGCTCCACTCGGTCGGAACGAATTGCGTTTTCACGCCGAGCTTGCCCGCGACCGCCTTCGCGACGTCCACGTCGAAGCCCTCGAGCTGGCCGTCGCTGTTTCGATAATTAAACGGCGGATAGGTGCCCTCCAGGCCGACCTTGAGCACGCCGGCCTGCTTGACCGAATCCAGCAGGTCTTCCGCGTGCGCGGCGACGGCGGTGAAGCCCAGGGCCGACGCGAACAAGACGCTTGAGAGCAGGAACTTCGAGGGTTTCATCGCAAATCTCCGTTTGTCATTGAGAGTCAGGCAGCGATTTCTGTTTCTGGTTGTCGCGGCACGCTGCCCGAATGCCGAAGCCTGATTGTGTCGATAACGGGGCCGAAGGGGAAGCCGGGGCGTTGCGTCCATCCATCCGGCTGTGCCAGTCGCCGCAGCGTGGTTGCGTGGATTACTCCGGAAACGTCGATTCGGTGAACGCGGTCCGCTTGCCGTCGATCGTGAACGCGTACTCCATCGTGTCCTTCGACTTCAGCCATTGAATCGAAAGCACGACCGTCCGCGCGCCGACCGAGAACTGCATGTCGGTCTGTTCCGCGCCGCGGAAGTCCGCGGCAATGACGGCCGCCGAGTAGGGCGAGAGGGCGGGCGGGATGCGGAGATACCCGACGAGATTCCGCATGCTGGCGTTCTGCTCGGCCGGCGCGGCCAGCTTTGCTTCGTAGATGTACTTGCCGCCCGTGATGCTCTTCAGGTGGGCGGTGTCGTCGTCGTCCCACGGGTACTTGTCCAGCAACTGCGGCAGGGTGACCGGCAACGGCGTGTCGACCCGCACGCAGCAGAAGATCTCAGCCTTCGTGCCGGCGGCGGCGAGCGCGGTAAACGTCGTGGCTTTTTCGATCCTGCGGTCCGTGACGACGATGTCGACGCGGACAGGACCGCTTTCGCCCTGGTTCGCCGTGACGGCCATCTGTTCCCACAAGCCGACCATCGGCGCGTCGTCGGCGTGGACGACGCCGCAAGTCAGCGTCACCGCGATCAATGCGAGCGTCTTCTTCATGGGGCTCCTCGATGCAGGGCATGGGGTCGCACTGCGCGCATTCTCATTCTGGTTCGGCAAGCGATCCCCTTCAGGCACGGCCAGTCAGGCACGGCCAGTCAGGCACGGCCGGTCAGGCGCGGCCGGAGCGGAGCGTGAATCCGCATGCGGTGTGAGCCTATCCCAAAGACGCTTTGGCGCGCCATTGCCGAATGCCCGGCCACTCGGGTATGGCCGCCGCCTTGCTCTGCGTGCCGTCGCCCGGCGTGTCGAACACGCCGGACACGCTTCGGAGGACCGAGGATGTGCCGCGCGCGCTTCGGCGACGAAATGCGGCGTGGCTCCCCGCGCTCAGTACAATGGGCTTTCGATCGTTTGTCCCGAGGATTCCGCTCATGCAACGTTCCGCGTCCCGGTTGGGCTGGCTGCGTGCCGCGCTGTCGCTGTGCATTCTGGCAATCGCGCTCGGCGGTTGCGCGAGCCTGTCGAGGGAACCGGTGCGCGTCACCGTCGTGGGCCTGGAGCCGCTCGCCGGGCAAGGGCTGGAGATGCGCTTCAACCTGAAGCTGCGCGTGCAGAATCCGCGCGACGCCGCCATCGAATACGAAGGCATCGCGCTCGATCTCGAACTGAACGGCTCGCCGTTCGCGAGCGGCGTGAGCAATCGCGCGGGCGTCGTGCCGGGTTTCGGCGAGGCGGTGCTCGAGGTCCCCGTCACGGTGTCGGCGTTCGCCGCCGCGCGCCAGGCGTGGCTATTTGCCGATGCCGCCTCGGCGGGGGAGCTGCCGTACGCGCTGCACGGGCGGCTTGCTGGCGGGATGCTCGGCACCGTGCGCTTCTCGGACGCCGGGGTCCTGCGCCTGCCGGCGATGCCGGGGTGGGGCGGCTGACGCTCGCCTGCCGCGGCGTGCGGTGCGAAGATGTCGCATGCGCTTTGCCGCGCCGGGCAAAGCGCGGTATGGTGTCGTCCGCGCGGCGCGACCCGCCGCATTTCCAGCCAACCGTTGCCGAGTTCGCGTGACTGATTTCCCCGTTTTCCACTGGACCGACGCCGCCGGCGCCGACCATGCCGTGCGCTGGCGCTCCGAGGCCGGCATGCCGCCGCCGAAGCGCGCGCTGCCCGCCGACGACCGCATGACCGCCGACGCGGCCTACCGGCTCGCGTGCGAGGGCACCGCGCTCGTCTGGCAGGGCGACTTCCAGAATGCCCGCCAGCTGGTGCAGGCGATGGCGCGGCGGATCGACCGCAAGCCGAAGAAGTCGAAGGCGGCGGCCGGCGCCGAGGCGTTCAACCTGCACCGCCTCGCGCAATCGCAGCGCGCCCGCACGCTCGGCATGGTGCTGATTCCGCTCGACGCGGGCTACGCGATCCCGCTGCGCCGCGCGCCCGACGTGCATGCGGCGTGCGAGGAGGCCTACGGCCCGGGCGGCGAGCCGTCCGTCGTGTCGCTGCGCGAGCTGCTCGGCCTCGTCGGCGCGCACGAGTGGCGCAAGAAGGGCGTGCCGATCCCCGCGCTCGGCGCATCGATCCATCCGCATTACGGCGTGTTCTCGCCGGTGCGTGGCGAATACGTCGAACTGGTCGCGCGCGCACCGCTGCCTGCCGACACGCTCGCGTTCGACATCGGCACCGGCACCGGCGTGCTCGCGGCGGTGCTCGCGGCGCGCGGCGTCAAGCGCATCGTCGCGACTGACCAAGACCCGCGTGCGCTCGCGTGCGCGCGCGAGAACGTCGAGCGGCTCGGCTGCGCGGCGCAAGTCGAGGTCGTGCAGGCGGATCTGTTCCCCGCGGGCCGCGCGCCGCTGGTGGTCTGCAATCCGCCGTGGGTGCCGGCGCGCCCGAGCTCGCCGATCGAGTATGCGGTCTTCGATCCGGACAGCCGGATGCTGCGCGGCTTTCTCGCGGGGCTTGCCGCGCATCTCGAACCGGGTGGCGAAGGCTGGCTGATCCTGTCCGATTTCGCCGAGCATCTGGGGCTGCGCACGCGCGACGCGCTGTTGAAGATGTTCGACGATGCGGGCCTCGTCGTGCTCGGCCGCGACGACATCCGCCCCGCGCATCCGAAGGCGAGCGACGCTGACGATCCGCTCCACGCCGCGCGCCGCGCCGAAGTCACGTCGCTGTGGCGGCTCGCCGCGCGCGATTGACCTGCGCGTTTTCGGTAAACTGACGCCATTCCTCACGATTTTCCGCTGCCGGGCCGCGCACATTGACCGTGCGCGGCCCGGCACCGCCCCATGATGTCGAACAAGACCTACGAAATCCGTCCGGAGCAGTCGATCGAGCTGCTTAAGGAACTGCACATCCTCACGCGCGACGGCAAGATGAATCAGGACAGCCGCCGCAAGCTGAAGCAGGTCTATCACCTGTTCCAGTTCATCGAGCCGCTGCTGGCCAGCGTGCAGGCGGACAACGGCAGCGTCACGCTCGTCGATCACGGCGCGGGCAAGTCGTATCTGGGCTTCATCCTGTACGACCTGTTCTTCAAGTCGCAGCCGGGCGCCGGTGCACCGGGCTGCGCATCGCACATCTACGGGATCGAGACCCGCGAGGAGCTGGTCGCGCGCTCGGAGGAACTGGCCGCGCGGCTCGGTTTCCGCGGGATGTCGTTCGTCAATCTGTCGGTGGCCGATTCGATCACGTCGCCGCGGCTGCCGCAGACGGTCGACGTCGTCACCGCGCTGCACGCGTGCGACACCGCGACCGACGACGCGATCCGCTTCGCGCTCGCGAAGCACGCGCGGTACATCGTGCTCGTGCCGTGCTGCCAGGCGGAAGTCGCGGGCGTGCTGCGGCGGAGCAAGGGCAAGTCGCTCGCCAGCGCGCTGACCGAAGTGTGGCGCCACCCGCTGCACACGCGCGAGTTCGGCAGCCAGATCACCAACGTGCTGCGCTGCCTGCAACTCGAGGCGCACGGCTATCAGGTGAGCGTGACCGAGCTGGTCGGCTGGGAACACTCGATGAAGAACGAACTGATCATCGCCCAGTACAAGAACCTGCCGCGCCGGCGGCCGAGCGAGCGCCTGAACGAAATTCTCGACATGTTCGGCCTCGCCGACCTGCGCGAGCGCTTTTTCGTGCCGGACGGCGGGCAGCCGGCCGCGGCCGAGGCGACGCCGGCCGACTGATCCGGTCGCGGCGCCAGGCCGGATACCGGCGCGGGCAGGCGCCGGGGCTTGTTCGCGTGATTCGCGGAAACAGGCGCTAGACGTCGTCGCCGGGGCGGCTCATCCATTTACGCCAGCCGTCGAGGCCGAGGCGGCGCAGGGTTTCTTGATTGCGTTCGTAGATATCCGACGCGTCGGGAAACACGGCGGCCGCGCGCGCGATGCTGTCTTCGCGCAGCAGATGCAGGATCGGATACGGCGCGCGGTTCGTGTAGTTCTCGATGTCGTCCGGCTCCGTGCCGTCGAACTGGTACTGCGGATGGAAGCTGGCGATCTGCAGCAGGCCTTCGAGCTTGAGCTGCCGCACGAGGCGGTCGGCGAAGAACAGCGCGTCGTTGAAGTCGAGGAAATCCGCGAATGCGTGCGGAAAGATCAGCAGCGTCGTGTCGATGTGCTGCGGATCGGCTGCTTCGAGCAGACGCAGTTCGGTTTCGAGACCGGCGAGCGCGTCCTCGAGCGTCGTCGCTTCGCTGATCGCGTAGCGCACCTGGTCCTTCACGTAGACGCTCTTCGCGAACGGGCACAGGTTGAGCCCGATCACCGCACGCGCGAGCCAGTGCCGGGTGGCGGCGAGGATGTCGTCGTTCGAGGCGGGGCGGGTGTCGGTCATGTCAGGTCGGATTCGGCGGTGAAGTCCGCATTGTAGCGAGCGTGGCGGCCGCTCCGCGCGTCGTGTGGCGACCGGTCGCTCGGTGTGCGGCGCGGCCTGGTCATGGGGCGGCTCGCCCCCGATGCAACGACGGATTCGTTCGCGTGCGGGTGGCGCATCGCGTCCCCGGCCCGCTTACGCGCAGGCGGCTTCGATCAGTTGCCGCACCAGCGCCGGCGCGGTGCCGATCGGCGTCGTGCCGTGCCGGTAGGTCTGGCTCGCCGCATAGATCCCCTCGATGACGAGCGCGAGCGCATCGGCGAGCGCCTGCGGCGCGCGCGCGCCGGCGCTGCCGCACAGCGCGACGAGCCGTGCCATCAGCCGTTCCTTGTTCTGCGCGACGCGCTCGCGCGCCGGATGCGACGCGTCCGGAAATTCGGCCGCGACGTTGACGAACGGACAGCCGCGATAGTCCTTCTGTGTCGCGCGTTCGGCGAGATCGACGAAATACTGGATCAACTGCGCTTTCGGGTTGCCCGGATGCTTCGCGACGCTCGCGTCGAAACGCTCGAAAAAGCACGCGTCCATGCGATCCAGATACGCGAGGATCAGTTCGTCCTTTGACGAGAACTGCCGGTACAGGCTCATCTTGTTGACGCCCGCGAGCTCGACGACCGCGTCGACGCCGACCGCGCGCACGCCTTCCCGGTAGAACAGCGCCTCGGCGGCGCGCAGCAGATGCTCGTGCGCGGTGGCGCCCGCGACCGGCCGGCGCTGACGCTGCGATGCGGGCTTGGTGGCCTCGGTGCCGGACATGCTGCCCTCGACGACGAAATTGACTGCTTGACATGTTACCGGTCAGTCACTACGATCGCAACCAGCTTGTGACCGATCGGTAACATTCGATCGCATCGACACTCTTTTTCCGAGCGTATCCGTGGCGTGGGCCTGCAGCGCAGGCGGCGACGGATGCCGCTCCCGGGAGAACATGGACATGAACTGGGCGGCAAGACGAATCGGCGGGCGATTCCATTATGGGTGGCTGGCGGCGGCGGTGGTGTTCCTGATCCTGCTGGCGGCGGCCGGCACGCGCGCGACGCCGAGCGTGCTGATGGTGCCGCTCGAGCGCGAACTGGGCTGGAGCCGCGCGACGATCTCGCTCGCGATCTCGGTGAACATCGCGCTGTACGGCCTGACGGGGCCATTCGCGGCCGCCGCGATGCAGCGCTTCGGGCTGCGGCCGACAATCCTCGTCGCGCTCGCGACGATGAGCGCAGGCGTCGCACTGTCGTCAATGATGATGGCGGCCTGGCAGATGGTGCTGATCTGGGGCCTGATGGTCGGCTGCTCGACTGGCGTGGTCGCGCTCACGTTGTCGGCGACCTTCGTCACGCGCTGGTTCCATGCGCGGCGCGGCCTGGTGATGGGCATCCTCACCGCGAGCACGGCGACCGGCCAGCTCGTGTTCCTGCCGATGCTCGCGGCGATCGCGCAGCATCACGGCTGGCGGCCGGTCGTGCTGGTCGTCGCGCTGGCGGCGGCCGTCGTGATTCCACTCGTCGCGCTGCTGCTGCCCGAGCGTCCCGCCGACGTCGCGCTGCGCCCGTACGGCGAGCCAGCCAGTGCGCCGGCCGCCGCCGACACTGGCAAGCAGAACCCGCTCGCCGTCGCGTTCGGCACGCTGCTGCGCGCGAGCCGCTCGCGCGACTTCTGGCTGCTGTTCTTCAGCTTTTTCATCTGCGGCGCGAGCACCAATGGCTACGTCGGCACCCACCTGATCGCGATGTGCAGCGACTACGGGATGACGCAAGTGCAGGGCGCCTCGCTGCTCGCCGCGATGGGCGTGTTCGACCTGTTCGGCACGACGCTGTCCGGCTGGCTGTCCGACCGCTATGACAGCCGCGTGCTGCTGTTCTGGTATTACGGCCTGCGCGGGCTGTCGTTGATCTACCTGCCGCATGCGTTCGGCATCGACTTCTTCGGCCTGCCGCTGTTCGCGGTGTTCTACGGCCTCGACTGGATCGCGACCGTGCCGCCGACCGTGCGCCTCGCGACCGACGTGTTCGGCAAGGCATCCGCGCCGATCGTGTTCGGCTGGATCGTCGCGGGCCACCAGCTCGGCGCGGCGTTCGCGGCGCTCGGCGCCGGGATGCTGCGCGCAAGTCTCGGCACCTACACGGTCGCGTCGATGATCTCGGGCGGTCTGTGCCTCGTCGGCGCGCTGATCGTGCTGCGGATCAACCGGGGGTCGGCGCGCACGGTCGCGCAGGCGCTCTGAGCGGGTCCGGGCCGGGCGCTGTCCGGCCCGGACTTTTGCACCCGACGCGATATGCATTGACCGGATGGAGGCGGCACGTGTCATCGCAAGCGGTTATGCTTGCGGTTCGCCGGGCGTTCGCGCCCCTTCACCGATGTCAGCGAGGATCTGCATGTCCGTCAAACCTGCTCCCACCACTGTTTCGATTCACGAACTGATCGCGGGCCGCTGGAGCCCGCGCGCCTATTCGAGCGAGCCCGTCAGCCCGGCACACCTGCACGCGGTGCTCGAGGCGGCGCGCTGGGCGCCGTCCGCGTACAACGCACAGCCGTGGCGCTTCATCGTATTCGACCGCGCGCAGGACGAAACGGCGTTCAAGCGCGCGTTCGCGACGCTCGTGCCGTTCAACCAGGGCTGGAACGCGCCCGCGCCGGTGCTCATCGCGGTCACCGCGCACACGCTGACGTCGAAGGGCGAGCCGAGCCATACCGCACTGTACGATGCGGGCGCCGCGGCGATGTCGCTGGTGCTGCAGGCGCACGCGCTCGGGCTTGCTGCGCACCAGATGAGCGGTTTCGATGCCAACGCGTTCCGTGATGCGTTCGAGATTCCGGCGGACGTGGCGATTCCGGCGATCATCTCGCTCGGCCACTACGGTGACGTCGACAAGCTCGACCCGGTGCTGCGCGAACGCGAGAAAGCGCCGCGCACGCGCCATCCGATCGGCGAGGTGGCGTACGCCGGCGCGTGGAAGAAGGGTTTCTCGAGCGCGGCATAACGCCTCCGAACCGCGAACCGTGCTGCCCGGCCGGCGCGCCGCGTCGGCGCTTCACGTGCGCCGATATCGGGGCTGGATAGGCGGCGCGGCCCGGCATGCCGGGCCGCGTGCGCCAACTGGCGCCGGCGTTGCGCGCAACGGCAGCGGCGGCGTGCCGCCGCCCGGTTGTGATCCCGTGGGCTTCGTGATAAAAAGCCCGTCCTTTCCCGTTTTCGCGCCTGCCATGCGGCGGCTCTTGCCATGACTTACTGCGCGATCGATTTCGGCACGTCCAATTCCGCGGTGGCGTTGCCGCACGGCAACGGCATGCGGCTTGCGCCCGTCGAGGGCGACCACCTGACCCTGCCGACCGCAATTTTCTTCAACAGCGACGAGCAGACGCTCGAATACGGCCGAGCGGCGCTCGCGTCGTATATCGACGGCTTCGACGGCCGCCTGATGCGCTCGATGAAGAGCATCCTCGGCTCGCCGCTCGCCGAGACGACGACCGATCTCGGCGACGGCTCCGCGATCGCCTACACCGAGATCATCGCGCGCTTCCTGCGGCACCTGAAGCAGAAGGCCGAGACCTGTGCGGGTGCGCCGATCGGCCGCGCGGTGCTTGGCCGGCCGGTGTTCTTCGTCGACGACGATCCGCGCGCCGACCGCCTCGCCGAGCAGCAGCTCGAGGCGGCCGCGCGGTCGGTCGGGCTCGCCGACGTGCATTTTCAGTACGAGCCGATCGCGGCGGCGTTCGATTACGAGTCGCGCCAGACGGACGAGCGGCTCGTGCTCGTCGCCGACATCGGCGGCGGCACCTCGGACTTCTCGCTGGTGCGGGTCGGCCCGGCACGGATGCAGCGGCTCGAACGCAAGGACGACGTGCTCGCGCACCACGGCGTGCACGTCGCCGGCACCGACTACGACCGGCGCGTCGAGCTGTCGGCGATCCTGCCGGCGTTCGGCTACCGGTCGCTCGATCCCGAAGGGCGCGAGCTGCCGAACCGGATCTACTTCGATCTCGCGACCTGGCACCTGATCAATACCGTCTACACGCCGAAGCGGCTCGGCGAGCTGAAGCTGATGCGGCATCTTTACCGCGACGCGCGGCATTTCGAGCGCCTCGTGCGAGTGGTCGAGCGGCGCCTCGGGCATGCGCTCGCGGCGCGCGCGGAAGAAGCGAAGATCGGTGTTGCTGCGGGCGGGGAGACGATGATCGACCTGAACGATGTCGAGGAGGATCTGCAGATCGCGTTCGACGCGAACCTGCTGATCGACGCGAGCCGCGACGACACCGCGCGGATCGTCGAGGCCGCGCGCGAGACCGTGCGGCTGGCGGGCGTCGCGCCGCGCGACGTCGGCGCGCTGTATTTCACCGGCGGCTCGACCGGACTCGCGTTCCTGTCGGGCGCGCTGGCGGCGGCGTTCGCCGACGCGCAGCCGGTGTTCGGCGACCGCCTCGCGAGCGTGGCGACCGGGCTCGGCATCCACGCGCAGCGCCTGTTTGGCTGAACGCGGCCGGCTAGGTGCGGCCGGCGAGGTGCGGCCGGCGAGGTGTGGCCGGCCGCGCGCGTCGCCAGAAAAACAAAAGCCCCGCCGAAGCGGGGCTTTTTTCGTCAGACGAAATCTCGCGCTGAACTTACAGCGGCTTGATGTTCGCTGCTTGCAGACCCTTCGGGCCGGTCTTCACTTCGAACTCGACCTTCTGGTTTTCTTGCAGCGTCTTGAAACCTTCGCTGCGGATTTCCGAGAAGTGCGCGAACAGATCGTCGCCGCCGCCTTCCGGGGTGATGAAGCCGAAGCCCTTTGCGTCGTTGAACCACTTGACGGTGCCGGTTGCCATATTACTTGTTCCTAAAAAGGTAAAACGGGGCCGAAGCCCAGGAGTGCATGAAAATCAAGGAAGGGGGTAATGGGACCAACCGGAGTACCGTTGATGGGCGAACTACGAAAGAACCTATTCACTCGCCGCTTGAAATCCTGCGTTGTTCTTTATACGGCTAAATTTTTCCCCGGTCAACCGGATTTCTGCTGTCTCAGGGTTATTTCCGAGATTCGTGGAGTTTTTTGCTTACAAAGCTTGCGAATGTCTCGAAAATTTTGTAGGGGGAGATCAACTTTGGCGCCATCTTCGAGGTGCAACCGGTAAACTACGCGCCGCGTGGATTTGGGTTGCCCCGATCGGGTGATCCGTCCCCCCAAGAAGGCATGTGTGCTGCAACCCGAGCCGATCCCGGGTTGTGTGCCGACCGTGCTTTTTGAGACACAGGAGAGGATGTGAAGAGTTCTATTCAACGGAACATTGGCCCGTTTGCATTGATGCTGACCGGGCTGGGTTCGATTATCGGTTCGGGCTGGCTGTTCGGCGCCTGGAAAGCCGCCAAGATCGCCGGCCCCGCCGCGATCTGCGCGTGGATCATCGGTGCGGTCGTGATTCTCGCGATTGCGCTGACGTACGCAGAGCTGGGCGCGATGTTCCCCGAATCCGGCGGCATGGTCCGCTACGCGCGCTACTCGCATGGCGCGCTCGTCGGCTTCATCAGCGCGTGGGCGAACTGGATCGCGATCGTATCGGTGATCCCGATCGAAGCCGAGGCGTCGATCCAGTACATGAGCACCTGGCCCTACGAATGGGCGCACAACCTGTTCATCCATGGTGAGCTGACTCCCCCCGGCCTGTTGTTGTCGGCCGCGCTGGTGATCGTCTACTTCCTGCTGAACTACTGGGGCGTGAAGGTGTTCGCGCGCGCGAACACGGCGATCACGATCTTCAAGTTCGTGATCCCGGGCCTCACGATCCTCGGCCTGATGATGTCGAGCTTCCATGCGGAGAACCTCGGCACGGCCACGAATTCGACCTTTGCGCCGTACGGCTGGTCGGCAGTGCTGACCGCGGTCGCGACGAGCGGCATCGTGTTCGCGTTCAACGGTTTCCAGAGCCCGATCAACCTCGCGGGCGAAGCGCGCAACCCGGCGCGCAGCGTGCCGTTCGCGGTGATCACGTCGATCCTGCTCGCGCTCGTGATCTACGTGCTGCTGCAGGTCGCATACATCGGCGCCGTGAACCCGGCCGACATCGCGAAGGGCTGGTCGCACTTCGACTTCAAGTCGCCGTTCGCGGAACTGGCGCTCGCGCTGAACCTGAACTGGCTCGCGATCCTGCTGTACGTCGACGCGTTCATCAGCCCGAGCGGCACCGGCACGACCTACATGGCGACGACCACCCGCATGATCTACGCGATGGAGCGCAACAACACGATGCCGAAGATGTTCGGCAACGTGCACCCGTTCTATGGCGTGCCGCGCAACGCGATGTGGTTCAACCTGCTGGTGTCGTTCGTGTTCCTGTTCTTCTTCCGCGGCTGGAGCTCGCTCGCGGCGGTTATCTCGGTCGCGACGGTGATCTCGTACCTGACCGGCCCGGTCAGCCTGATGGCGCTGCGCCGCGCGGCGACGGATCTCGACCGTCCGCTGGCGATCCCGGGCATGGGCTTCATCGCGCCGTTCGCGTTCGTCTGTGCGTCGCTGATCCTGTACTGGGCGAAGTGGCCGCTGACGGGCGAGATCATCCTGCTGATGGTCGTCGCGCTGCCGGTGTACTTCTATTTCCAGGGCAAGTCGGGCTGGGGCGGCTGGGGCCGCGACCTGAAGGCCGCATGGTGGCTCGTCGCGTACCTGCCGACAATGGCCGTGCTGTCGCTGATCGGCAGCAAGGAATTCGGCGGTCACGGCCTGCTGCCGTACGGCTGGGACATGGCGATCGTCGCGTCCATCTCGCTCGTGTTCTATTACTGGGGCGTGAACACCGGCTACCGTACCGAGTATCTCGACGAGCGTGAATCGCGCGATGAGAACGAGATTCTCGAAGGCGTCGGCGTCTAAGCCCCGTCATTCCTGCTGCCGGAGATCGGGGCGGCGGGAAACGCAAAAAACCCGTCCGGGCCTCGCCCGGACGGGTTTTTCTTTGGCGCTCGCGGCCGCCGCGTGGCGCCGCCTGCGATACGTCAGGCCGCCGCGCCGGTGAACACGTAGTTCGTCATTGCGAGCACGCGCTGATACGTGCCGAGCGACTGGATGCCGAGCTGGTAATCGTCGTCGGCCGCGCCAAGCGCCGCGAACACCGGCAGCAAGTGCTCGTCGGTCGGATGCATCAGCACCGCGTGCGGCGCCTGGCGGCGGTAGTCGAGCAGCGCGTCGATGTCGCGCTCGGCCAGCTTCGCTTCGAACCAGTCGGTGAATTCGGTGACGCTCGGATCGGCTTCTTCCGGCGTTGCGCCGAAATCGGCGGCGCGCAGGTTGTGGGTGATCTGCCCCGAGCCGATCACCATCACGCCTTCGTCGCGCAGCGGGCGCAGCGCGCGGCCGAGCCGGAAATGGTGGGCGGCGTCCGCGCGCGGCTGGATCGACAGCTGGGCGACCGGCACGTCGGCGTCCGGGAACATCAGCAGCATCGGCACCCACGCGCCGTGGTCGAGACCGTGTTCGTGCGTTGCGGTCGCGATGCCGGCCGCGTTCAGCAATGCTGCCGCGCGCTCGGCGACGTCCGGCGCGCCCGGCGCCGGATACTGGATCTCGTACAGCGCGCGCGGGAAGCCGTAGAAGTCGTGGATCGTCTCCGGCTGCTGCGCGACGCTCGCGACCGGCTGCTGCGTGCCCCAGTGCGCGGACAGCATCAGCACCGCGCGCGGGCGCGGCAGCGCGGCGCCGAGCTGCGTGAAGGCGCGCGACGGCAGCGCCGGGTCGATCGGCAGCGTCGGCGCGCCGTGGGACAGGTAGAGCGAGGGCAAGCGGGTCATGGCAGTGGCCTGGCAAGTGATGTTGCCGACGACTATAGACCTGCACCGAAAATTGATAAACGTGCGTCGGCGAATTTAATTCAATCGTATTTGTTGATAATTCGCGTGACATGAATGCCGGCGTGCGTGCGCAGGCGATTTTTCGTGCGATTGACGGAAGAAGCCGGATGAAGCGTTCGTGTTCGGCGGGAAAACGTGGAAAAGCGGTCGCGCGCGGCGCTTACTGCGCGTGGCGGATGCCTTCCCAGGGCGTCGTCAGCGGTGCGCTCAGCGCGAACATGTCGAGCACGCGCGTGACCGTCTGGTCGACCAGTTCGCCGATCGTCGCCGGCATCGCGTAAAACGCGGGCAGTGGCGGAAAGATGATGCCGCCCATCTCGGTGACGGCGGTCATGTTGCGCAGATGCGCGAGGTTGAACGGCGTTTCGCGCACCAGCAGCACCAGCCGGCGACGCTCCTTCAGCGTGACATCGGCGGCGCGGGTGATGAGGTTGTCCGACAGGCCGTGCGCGACGCTCGCGAGCGTCTTCATCGAGCAGGGTGCGATCACCATGCCGTCGGTCGCGAACGAGCCCGACGCGATCGTCGCGCCGACGTCGCGCACCGAATGCACGACGTCCGCGCGGCGTTCGACGTCGGCCTTCGACAGCCTCAACTCGTGCTGGATGTTGAGCCAGCCGGCGCTCGAAATCAGCAGGTGCGTTTCGACGCCGCCGGCGGCGCGCAGCATGTCGAGCAGCCGCACGCCGTAGATCGCGCCGGTGGCGCCGGTGATCGCGACGATCAGCCGGCGCGGCGGGGCGCTGCGGGATTCCATCGAGGGGAAGGGGCTCAGGCGGTGAGCAGTTGCTGCAGCTCGCCCGACTGGTACATCTCCATCATGATGTCCGAGCCGCCGACGAATTCGCCCTTGACGTACAGCTGCGGGATCGTCGGCCAGTTCGAGAATTCCTTGATGCCCTGACGGATTTCGTCGTCCTCGAGCACGTTGACGGTCTTGAATTGATCGACGCCGCAGGCTTTCAGCACCTGCACGGCGCGGCCGGAGAAGCCGCACATCGGGAACTGTGCGTTGCCCTTCATGAAGAGCACGACCGTGTTTTCGTCGACGATTTGCTTGATACGTTGTTGGGTGTCCATGACTGACCTTGAGATAGCAGGCGTTAGATCGAAATGATAGCGGATTTCAACTGCGCGGGCCGGGTGCCGAGCGGCGCGTCAGCCCGGCAGGCGGCCGCCCGTGGTGCGCTCGATCGCCGCGAGATCCGTCAGCGATTCGACCGCGATGAAGCCGTGCGCGCTCAACAGCGAGCGGACGGCGTCGGATTGGTCGTAGCCGTGCTCGATCCACAGCGTGCCGCCCGGCTTCAGGTGAGCGTGGGCGCCCGCGACGATCACGCGGATCGCGGCGAGGCCGTCGGCGTCGTCGGTGAGCGCGCCGCGCGGCTCGAAGCGCAGGTCGCCTTGCGACAGATGCGGATCGTGCTGCGCGATGTACGGCGGATTGCTGACGACCGCGTCGAACGCGAGCGCCGGGTCGAGCGCCGCATACCAGTCGCTTTGCAGCCAGTGCAGCGGCCCGCCGGGGCGCTTCGCGTCGAGCAGCTTGTCCGCGTTGCGCGCCGCGACGGCGAGCGCGGCCGCCGAGCGGTCGAGCGCCCACACGCGCGCGTCCGGCCGTTCCGCGGCAATCGACACCGCGATCGCGCCGCTGCCGGTGCCGAGATCGAGCACCGCAGGATGGGGGATGCCGTCGATCGCGTCGAGCGCGGTTTCGACGAGCAATTCGGTTTCGGGGCGGGGAATCAGCACGTCGGGCGTCACGTCGAACGGCCGTCCGAAGAACTCTCGCATGCCGACCAGTTGCGCGACCGGCTCGCCGGCGGCGCGGCGCGCCTCCAGCGCGAGGAAACGCGCGGCCGATTCCGCGTCGAGCGGCTCGTCGCCGCGCGTGATCAGCTGCGTGCGGGTCCAGCCGAGCGCGAACGCGAGCAGGACGCGCGCGTCGACCGGGTCGAGCGGCGACGCGCGCAGGAGTTCGAGGGCGGTCGTGGCGCTCATCGCGGGCCTCAGTCGGCGTCGCCGAGCGACGCGAGCTGCTCGGCCTGATGCTCGCTGGCGAGCGCGGCGATCATCTCGTGGAGATCGCCGTCCATGATCGCCTCGAGCTTGTACAGCGTGAGGTTGATCCGGTGATCGGTCATCCGGCCTTGCGGGAAGTTGTACGTGCGAATCCGTTCCGAGCGGTCGCCCGAGCCGATCAGGCTCTTGCGCGTCGCCGCTTCCTTCGCGTGCTGCTCGTGATACTGCTTGTCCTTGATCCGTGCGGCCAGCACCTTCAGCGCGCGGTCCTTGTTCTTGTGCTGCGAGCGGTCGTCCTGGCACTCGACGACGATGCCGGTCGGAATGTGCGTGACGCGCACCGCCGAGTCGGTCTTGTTGATGTGCTGGCCGCCGGCGCCCGACGCGCGGAACGTGTCGATCCGCAGGTCGGCCGGGTTGATCTCGACCTCGCCGATCTCGTCGGCTTCGGGCATCACCGCGACCGTGCAGGCCGACGTGTGGATGCGGCCCTGCGTCTCGGTCGCCGGCACGCGCTGCACGCGGTGGCCGCCCGACTCGAACTTGAGCCGCGAATACGCGCCCTGGCCGGCGATCCGCACGATCACTTCCTTGTAGCCGCCGAGATCGGACGCGCTTTCCGACATCATCTCGACCTGCCAGCGCTGCCGTTCCGCGTAGCGCAGGTACATGCGCAACAGGTCGCCCGCGAACAGCGCCGATTCGTCGCCGCCGGCGCCCGCGCGGATTTCGAGGAAGATGTTGCGGTCGTCGTTCGGGTCCTTCGGCAGCAGCATCGTCTGCAGCTCGGTCTCGAGGCACGCCATCCGCTCGCGTGCGCTCTTGATCTCGTCTTCGGCGAAGTCGCGCATCGCCGGGTCGCCCATGAGCTCCTGCGCGGCCACTTCGTCATTGCGGGACTGACGCCACAGCGCGTAATGCTCGACGACAGGGCCGAGCTCCGCATGTTCGCGGGTCAGCTTGCGGTACTGGTCGAGGTCGGCCGTGACGTTCTCGCGGCTCAGCAGGTCATTCAGTTCGGCCAGCCGTGTGGACAGCTGGTCGAGCTTGCTTTGCATGCTCGTTTTCATGGTGTGGAGCGGCGCTCCCGGGCAAGGAAATCGGAAAGGGGGAACCGGCCGGACGGCCGGCAAAGCGGGGATGCCGGCGCTAACGGTCCGACGAGTCGTTCGAGCGCGGCGCGTGCTGGTAGAAGCCGCGCATCAGGTCGATCAGCGAATCGCGGTCGGCGCCGTTGGCCCGGTTGAGCGCGCTCGTCGGGCCGTGGATCAGCTTGTTGGTCAGCGCCTGCGACAGCGCGTCGAGCACCGCGGCCGGATCGTCGCCGCGCGCGAGCATCTTCTGCGCCTTGTCCAGCTCGGCGCGACGCAGCGCGTCGGCCTGGGTATGCATGTGGCGGATCACCGGCACGACGCTGCGCGTGTCGAGCCACTGCATGAAGTTCTGCACCCGCGTCTCTATGATCGTTTCGGCCTGCGCGACCGCCGCCTGGCGCGACGCGTTGCCTTCGCGCACGATCGCGCCGAGATCGTCGACGGTGTACAGGAACACGTCCTTGAGCTGGCCGACTTCGGGCTCGATGTCGCGTGGCACCGCGAGATCGACCATGAAGATCGGCCGGTGGCGGCGTGCCTTCACCGCGCGCTCGACCGCGCCGAGGCCGATGATCGGCAGCGTCGACGCGGTGCACGACACGATGATGTCGAACTCGTGCATGCGCGTCGGCAGGTCGGACAGCGGCATCGCGCGGCCGTTGAAGCGCTCGGCGAGCTTCTGCCCGCGCTCGGCGGTGCGGTTCGCGACGACCAGCTCGCGGGGCGCTTGCGCGGCGAAGTGGGTCGCGCACAGCTCGATCATTTCGCCTGCGCCGATGAACAGCACGCGCTGATCCGACACGGTTTCGAAGATGCGCTGCGCGAGACGGACGGCGGCCGCGGCCATCGATACAGACTGCGCGCCGATCTCGGTCGTGCCGCGCACTTCCTTCGCAACCGCGAAGGTGCGCTGGAACAGCTGGTTCAGGTAGGTGCCGAGCGCGCCGGCCTCCGACGCGGTGCGGACCGCGTCCTTCATCTGGCCGAGGATCTGCGTTTCGCCGAGCACCATCGAGTCGAGGCCGGAGGCGACGCGGAACGCGTGCCGGACGGCTTCCGACTGCGGCAGCGCATAGACATGCGGGGCCAGTTCGTCGACCGGAATGCGGTGATACTCCGACAGCCAGTGCAGCGCCGCGTCGCGCGCCGCGCGATCATTGGTCGCGCAGTACAGCTCGGTGCGGTTGCAGGTCGACAGGATCGCCGCTTCCGGCGAGTTGGGCGCCTGGCGCCCGAGGAACACGTTCTTGAACGTGACGAGAGCCGGCTTGATCTGTTCGAGCGGAAACGCCACGCGTTCGCGCAAGGCGACAGGCGCAGTGTGGTGATTGATTCCGATCGTGAGGAGTTGCATATCAAGGGCTATCGTTTAGCCCCATATTATAGCGTTTCGGCGATTTCCTCACCCGGCGAATGCCGGGCCTTCGCGTGACGGGGCGCCCGGATTGGGGGATCGATCGGCACCTTGTCGAGCTGATAGCCGTAGCCGTACAGCGGCAGCAGGCGGTAGCCGTGCTCGGGCAGCAGCCTGAGCTTGCTGCGCAGCCGGGACGCATGCGTGTCGAGGGTGCGCGACTTCATGTCGCGCCGGCGCGCCCAGACCGTCTCGAGGATATGGACCCGCGACACCGGGCGCGACAGGTTCGCGAACAGCAGCAGCGCGAAGCGGAACTCCTTCGGCGTGAGCGACACCACTTCGTCGCCGAAGCGCACGAGGCAGTGGGTCGCGTCGAACGCGTAATCGCCGAATGTGTCGCGCGAGCGGGTCGGCCGCTGGACGCCGGCGCGCCGCATCAGCGCGTTCACGCGTGCGAGCAGCTCGGGGCCGCGCACGGGCTTGGCGACGCAGTCGTCGGCGCCCGCGTGCAGGCACGAGACGATCTCGCTTTCGCGCGGCAGCGTCATCACGGCGATCGCGGGCAGGCCGGGCAGGATCGCGCGCGCCTTGGGGATCACCTCCTCGGCCGGCAGGTCGCCCGCCCAGTTGTCGGTGATCAGCAGGTCGCAGGTCTCGGTGGCGAGCCACTCGAGGAACGGCGCACTTGCCTGAAACGTGTGGCAAAGATGGCCGCCGGCAAAAAGGAGGCGATTCAGGAGCGTTGCATGCCGCGCATCCGGATCGATCAGGGCTATTCGCATGGGAATTTCTTCAGCATGGCAGCGAGTGCGCGCTTGCCATAACGTCGGGTCGGCCCCTAAACTCAAACGTTACGCGGCGAGCACCTTGCTGATCTCGGTTGGGATGATGGGTCATGCTAGCCGCGCGAATCGTTCACGCCTATGGGACGAATCCGAAATTAATCGAGGGCGTCGAATGAACTGGCTTGGAATCATCGTCCTGGGAACGGCCGTCGGGTTGTTCGGCTCGTGGCTGCACCCGATGCGGCGCGCCGGGCGGCCGGCATGGTGGGTCGCGGTGCTGGCCGGCATCGTCGGCGCCGCCGTGGCCCGCATGGCAGGCCATCTCTCGGGGCTCTTTTACGACGGCGAAACGCTCGAATGGCCGGTCTGCACCGGCGTCGCGTTCCTTGCCGTGGCCGCGACGGTCGCGCTGGCGGCCCGTCGCTGATTGCGCTCAGGTGAAATCATGATTGCCCGACTCTCCGACGCTTCCTCTGTGCCGGCCCGCCTCGCGTTGCTGCGCGGCGCGATGGCCCGCGAGGATCTCGCCGCCTATCTGGTGCCGTCCGCCGATCCCCATTTGTCCGAATACCTGCCCGGGCGCTGGCAGGCGCGGCGCTGGCTGTCCGGCTTCACCGGCTCGGTCGGCACGCTCGTCGTCACGCAGGATTTCGCCGGCCTGTGGGTCGACAGCCGCTACTGGGTGCAGGCCGACGCCGAGCTGGCGGGCAGCGGCGTGCAGCTGATGAAGATGGCAGGCGGGCAGCAGAGCGCGCCGCATGTCGACTGGCTCGCGCAGCACGTGCCGGCGGGCGCCACGGTCGGTGCCGACGGCGCGGTGCTCGGCGTCGCCGCGGCACGCGCGCTGCGCGCCGCGCTGACGGCGCGCGGCGTCGCGTTGCGCACCGATCTCGACCTGCTCGACGCGATCTGGCCGGAGCGGCCGCCGCTGCCCGACGACGTGGTGTTCGAGCATGTTGCGCCGCAGGCCGACGCGAGCCGCGCCGACAAGCTCGCGGTGATTCGCCGCGCGATGCAGGCACAGGGCGCGCAATGGCATTTCGTGTCGACGCTCGACGATCTCGCGTGGCTGTTCAACCTGCGCGGCGCCGACGTCGACTACAACCCGGTGTTCGTCGCGCACGCGCTGATCGGCGTCGACCGCGCGACCTTGTTCGTCGCCGACGGCAAGGTGCCGCCGGCGCTCGCCGCCGCGCTCGCGCGGGACGGCGTGGACGTGCGACCGTACGACGCCGCGCGCGGCGCGCTGGGGGCGCTGCCCGACGGCGCGACGCTGCTGATCGATCCGCGCCGCGTGACCTACGGTACGCTCGAGGCGGTGCCGTCCGGCGTCGCGCTCGTCGAGGCGGTCAATCCGTCGACGTTCGCGAAGTCGCGCAAGACGTCCGCCGAGATCGGGCACGTTCGCATGACGATGGAGCACGACGGCGCGGCGCTCGCGGAATTCTTCGCGTGGTTCGAGCAGGCGCTGAACCGCGAGACGATCACCGAGCTGACGATCGACGAGAAGCTGACCGCCGCGCGGGCGCGGCGTCCCGGCTACGTGTCGCCGAGCTTCGGGACGATCGCCGGCTTCAACGCGAACGGCGCGATGCCGCATTACCGCGCGACGGCCGGATCGCACGCGACGATCGAAGGCGACGGGCTGTTGCTGATCGACTCGGGCGGCCAGTACGTGGGCGGCACGACGGACATCACGCGCGTCGTGCCGGTTGGCACGGTCGGCGACCTGCAGCGGCGCGATTTCACGATCGTGCTGAGGGCGATGATGGCGCTGTCGCGCGCGCGCTTTCCGCGCGGCATTCGCTCGCCGATGCTCGATGCGATCGCGCGGGCGCCGATGTGGGCGGCCGGGCTCGACTACGGCCACGGCACCGGCCACGGGGTCGGCTATTTCCTGAACGTCCACGAAGGCCCGCAGGTGATTTCGCATTACGCGCCGGCCGATCCGCACACGGCGATGGAAGAGGGGATGATCACGTCGATCGAGCCGGGTGTCTATCGGCCGGGCAAGTGGGGCATCCGGATCGAGAACCTGGTGCTCAACCGCGCGGCGGGGCAGACCGAGTTCGGCGATTTCCTCGCGTTCGAGACGCTGACGCTGTGCCCGATCGACACGCGCTGCGTGCTGATCGAGCTGTTGCACGAGGAAGAGCGCGCATGGCTCAACGCGTATCACGCGACGGTGCGCGAGCGCGTCGGGCGGCACGTCAGCGGCGACGCGAAGGCGTGGCTGGACGCGCGCACGCAGCCGATCTGACGCGCGGCACGCACGGGTCGCGCTGCATCGGCCGGGCATCGCGCCCGGCGAGTTCGTCTTCAAAAGAAAAAGCGGGCATTGCGCCCGCTTTTTCTCTTCATCTTCGGCCGTACGCACCGGACCACGGCGGCGATGCCGCCCGTGACCGGCGCTTCCGGCCGTGCGCCGCTTACCGGCTGATCGGCTTGTAGCGGAGGCGGTGCGGCTTCGCGGCTTCCTCGCCGAGGCGCGCGCGCTTGTCGGCTTCGAACTCCTGGTAGTTGCCGTCGAAGAACGTGACCTGCGAATCGCCTTCGAACGACAGGATGTGCGTCGCGATCCGGTCGAGGAACCAGCGGTCGTGCGAGATCACCATCACCGAGCCGGCGAACTCGAGCAGCGCGTCTTCGAGCGCGCGCAGCGTTTCGACGTCGAGGTCGTTCGACGGTTCGTCCAGCAGCAGCACGTTGCCGCCGGCGATCAGCGTCTTCGCGAGATGCAGGCGGCCGCGCTCGCCGCCGGACAGGTTGCCGACGTTCTTCTGCTGGTCGCCGCCCTTGAAGTTGAAGCGGCCGATGTACGCGCGCGACGGGGTTTCGTACTTGCCGACCGTCAGGATGTCCGCGCCGCCCGAGATCTCCTCGAACACCGTCTTCGAGCCATCGAGCGCGTCGCGGCTCTGGTCGACGTACGCGAGCTTCACGGTCGGGCCCATCACGATCTCGCCCGAATCCGGCTGCTCCTTGCCCGTCAGCATGCGGAACAGCGTCGACTTGCCGGCGCCGTTCGGGCCGATGATGCCGACGATCGCGCCCGCCGGGATCTTGAAGCTCAGGTCGTCGATCAGCATGCGGTCGCCGAACGCCTTGCTGACGTTCTTGAACTCGATCACTTCATTGCCGAGCCGGTCGCCGACCGGAATGAAGATTTCCTGCGTCTCGTTGCGCTTCTGGTATTCCTGGCTGCTCAGCTCCTCGAAGCGCGCGATACGCGCCTTCGATTTCGCCTGGCGGCCCTTCGGGTTCTGGCGCACCCACTCCAGCTCCTTCTTGATCGCCTTCTGGCGCGCCGATTCCGACGCCTCTTCCTGCTTCAGGCGCTCTTCCTTCTGGTCGAGCCAGCTGCTGTAGTTGCCCTTCCACGGAATGCCGTGGCCGCGGTCGAGCTCGAGAATCCACTCGGCCGCGTTGTCCAGGAAGTAGCGATCGTGCGTGACGGCGACGACGGTGCCGGGGAAGCGCACCAGGAACTGCTCGAGCCAGTCGACCGATTCGGCGTCGAGGTGGTTGGTCGGTTCGTCGAGCAGCAGCATGTCGGGCTTTTCGAGCAGCAGCTTGCACAGCGCGACGCGGCGCTTCTCGCCGCCCGACAGGTGTTCGATCTTCGCGTCCCACGGCGGCAGGCGCAGCGCGTCGGCGGCCACTTCGAGCTGTTGCTCGGGGCTGCCACCGTCGCTCGACGCGAGGATCGCTTCGTACTTCGCCTGCTCGGCCGCGAGCGCGTCGAAGTCGGCGTCCGGCTCGGCATACGCCGCGTAGATCTCTTCGAGCTTCTTGTTGGCCTGGAACAGGTCGCCGAGGCCTTCCTCGACGGCTTCACGCACCGTCTTGGTCGGATCGAGCTGCGGCTCCTGCGGCAGGTAGCCGATGTTCAGGTTCGGCATCGGCGTCGCTTCGCCTTCGATGTCCTTGTCGACACCCGCCATGATGCGGATCAGCGTCGATTTGCCCGAGCCGTTCAGGCCGAGCACGCCGATCTTCGCGCCGGGGAAGAACGACAGGGAGATGTCCTTCAGGATCTGGCGCTTGGGCGGCACGATCTTGCCGACCCGGTTCATCGTGAAAACGTATTGGGCCATCTGCGAGAGAAAGTCAAAAAGTTGGGGCTGCCGCGCATCGTGACGGCATGGCGGCGCCGGGGGATTCTGTCTGGAGATTGCCGCGACTCATGCGGCGGCGTTGCCGCGTGTCGGCGGCACGAGCGCCTATTGTACTTCGCCGCGGGCACGGACTGGCGTGGCGGCCGGTCGCGTCAGCCGCGCATCACGGCCACGCGGCGACGCCGCCGTGGCCTGGGCACGCGCCGTGGCGACGTTGTTCAGCGCTCCTGAAACCCGGCGCGGACGCGGCACGATCGGTGCCGTCGGCGAAGTGGTTCTACGAAAATTGACGAATTGGCTCTCAGTCCGGAACCGATTGATGCTTACACTGCGCGCTTCGAAGGTGGTCAACCATCACGCCAACGGGGAAGGACGCTACGATGCGCCGTCGCACGATCCGATCGTGTCCGGCGACGCGTCCCGCACACGCAGCCCGCAGACCTGCGTCGCGCACCTGCCCGATTGGCCGCGGGCCGGCACCATGCCGACGCGTCTCGCGCGTCATGCCGCTCCCGGTTCGACAAAAAGAAGTATGACACGCCGCCTTCACGCCACACTCGGTTGGATCGGAATCGTTTTTTGGAGAGAGACATGGAAGGTAGCAAGACAGGCCTGGGAACCGGCCTGAAGCAGCGTCACGTCACGATGCTGTCGATCGCAGGCGTGATCGGCGCGGGGTTGTTCGTCGGCTCCGGGCACGCGATCGCGGAAGCGGGGCCGGCATCGATCGTTGCCTATGCGATCGCAGGCTTGCTGGTCGTGCTGGTGATGCGCATGCTCGGCGAGATGGCCGTCGCACATCCGGACAGCGGTTCGTTCTCGACCTATGCCGATCGCGCGATCGGTCATTGGGCCGGCTTCTCGATCGGCTGGCTGTACTGGTGGTTCTGGGTGCTCGTGATTCCGATCGAGGCAACCGCCGCCGCCAACATCCTCAATGCGTGGTTCCCCGGCATCGCGACGTGGATTTTCGCGCTGGGCATCACGTCGCTGCTGACGGTGACCAACCTGTTCTCCGTCAAGCACTACGGTGAATTCGAATTCTGGTTCGCGCTGATCAAGGTGGTCGCGATCGTCGTGTTCCTGGCCATTGGCGGCGCGGCGATCTTCGGCTTTTTGCCGGGCGCGAACGTGTCGGGCCTGTCGAACCTCTACACGCATGGCGGCTTCATGCCGAAGGGTTCCGGCGCGGTGCTCGCGGCGATGCTGACGACGATGTTCTCGTTCCTCGGCACCGAGATCGTGACGATCGCGGCCGCCGAGTCGGACAACCCGGAACGCCAGATCGTGCGTGCGACCAATTCGGTGATCTGGCGTATCACGCTGTTCTACCTGGGCTCGATCCTGGTCGTCGCGGCGATCGTGCCGTGGAACGATGCGCTGCTGCCGAAGCACGGCTCGTATCAGCGCGCGATGGAACTGATCGGCGTGCCGCACGCGAAGGCGATCATCGACGTGATCGTGCTGGTGTCGGTCGCAAGCTGCCTGAACTCGGCGCTGTACACCGCGTCGCGGATGCTGTTCTCGCTGTCGAAGCGCCAGGATGCGCCCGCGTTCCTGAGCCGCACCGATTCGACCGGCACGCCGCTTGCGGCCGTGCTCGCATCGACCGCGTTCGGCTTCCTGACCGTGATCGCGAACTATCTGATGCCGGAACAGGTGTTCGGCTTCCTGCTCGCGACGTCCGGCGCGATCGCACTGCTCGTGTATCTCGTGATCGCGATCTCGCAGCTGCGGATGCGCAAGACGCTCGAGACGACCGGCGCGAACCTGACGCTGCGGATGTGGCTGTTCCCGTGGCTCACGTGGGCGGTGATTCTGTTCATCTGCGGCACGCTGACGGTGATGCTGATCAGCGAGGATCACCGGATGGAAGTCGCGGCGACGGCGGGGCTCGCGGCCATCGTGCTGGCTGCCGCATGGCTGAACAAGCGCGGCCGCGACGCGAAGGCGAGCGCCGGGCGGCAGGTGTCGGCGATGTAAAGGTGCCGTCGATGGCGGCGCGTGAGCGACCGCCATCGCACCGCATACCGGAAATTCCTCCGGAAAGAAGATGGCCCGACAGGCACATGCCTGCCGGGCCATCGCGCTTTCAGGGCGACCGGCGAGGGCGACCGGCGAGGGCGATCGGAGCCTGTCCGGGCGGCTTGCACATCAGGCGCTCCCGGCCGCGCCGGCGCCGCCGGTGTTCGTTCTTCAGGGCAATGCAGCCACGCCCGAGCCCCGTTCGTACGAAGGCGTTCCCGGCCGCACCGGCGCAGGCATTTGGGCCGCTCGCCCGGCGACTCGCGCCAGTGCGTCAGCGCTCGACCAGCTCGATGCCGGGGCCGCTGACCCAGTCGGTTTCTCTCGTTACCGAAAGGGCATTGGCGGGGACGGAGGCTTCCAGCTCGATCTGCACGGACAGCCGGCTGCCGGCACTCGCCTGCCCGTCCACCACCGCAGTGACCCCTTTGCCCGGCAGCAGCGGCGCGCGGGCGGCGATCGCCGAAGGCGCGTCTCCCGGCTGCTCCACGACTCCCAGCGAAATCGCGTTGCCATCCAGCACGGCTTGGGTGGCCGTCAGCGCGAGATGGCCTTGCGGGCCAAAGCGGAAGCCGCTCTCGCCGGCGGCGGTGCCGCGCACGAGCAAGGTCAGCCTGGTTGGGGCGGCGCACACGACATTGACCGTGATCAGGCGCTTGCCCAGCGAATGGCCGTGGGCCGTGGCCGGCTGGCCGAGGATCGCGTGCCGGGACAGCCTGCCGTAGTCCACCTGCGCCGGGGTCGTCTGGAGCCGGCAGTTGTCGCTGGCCGCCGCATCGGTGGCGGCGCATGCGCCGAGGCAGAGCAGCAGGCCGGAAAGCAGGGGGAAGCGGGAGATTCGCATGGTCTGGGCGTCGTCAGTCTTGTCGGGGCGCGCAGCTCGCGTCGACGGTTTCGAAGAGGCCGCGGCCGGAGCCGGAAGCCACGGGCAGCGTGTAGCGCAGCGCACACTGGCCGCCGTCAGGCAGTGCAACCGAAAGCGTGGTGTTCTCCGCGCCATTGTTGAGAAAGATCCGGCCGTCGCCGAGCACCGTGCTGACGAACTGCTGCTTCTCGTCGAACACATATGCGCCAGCCGGCAGTGCGTTGCCATCGGCATCGCGCGCATTCAGCATCAGGCGCCGCACGCGAGTCAGTTCGAAGTCCACATGGTTGACCGAGCCACGGCCGGCTGCCACCTGGCGGACGCCGTTGCGGATATCCACGTTGCGCGGCAGGCTGCGGGTGTTGATTTCGACCTGGCTTCTGCCGTAGGCCGATAGCTGGGGGATCACGGCGCGGCCCCAATGATCGGTCCAGACCGGCCCTTGCGGCGTGGTCACCTTGATGTCCGCGGTGCCGGTCGACACGATGCCGAAGGTGTCCTGCACCGGATAGGGCGAGGCCGTCAGGCCCTTCGCATGCAGCACCAGCCCGCCGCTCGCGCCGCCGTAGTAAGAGCGGGCGCCCTTCCCGGCGGCGGACACGCCCAGGTTGACCTGCGCGAAGCGCGGCACGGCAGACAATTGCGCGGACACGTTGTTGTTGCCCGATTGGGTGTTGCGTTCGGCGTTGACGGAATAATTGAGACTGTCTCCGACCCGTTCGCTGTACGCGGCGCCCATCCGGGTGTAGCCGCCGCTGTTGCTCGCATAGGTTCGAACGCTGCGCTTGCCGAGCGGGATGCTGAGCGACGCATAGTACGCATTGACCGGCGTGTTGCCGGCATAACCGGACCCTGCGTCGTTGCGCGAGTTGAGATCGCGCTCTACGTTGAGCGACAGCGTGCCGACTGAGAAGGTCTTCGCCCACGACATGTTCAGACGCTGCGTCTTGCGGCCGTTTTGCAGCGTCGAATGCGAATAGCCGACGGCGACATTGCCAGCCCGCGTGCCGGACCATCCCAGCGACGCAGTATGCTGGGTGCGATACCGCGCGGTGCTGGCCGCGGCGTCGACGATGTTCTGCGTGACGTCGGTCAGCGAGCGGTAGCCTTTGCTTTGCACCGCGGTGCTGAAGCTCAGCGAAAGATTGCCAGGCAGCTTGCTGGCGACGCCGGAGAATTCGATCTGCGTGCCGGTGCGGGACGCCTCCCGCGTGGCGCGCGACACGCGCTGCTGCAGCTTGAGGCCGAGCGTGCGCGACGGACGAATATCCGCGCCCCAGCTGACCGCCTGGTAGCGCGAAGCGACCAGGGCACCGGCGCCGAGATGGCCGTGCCGGCCGGCTGTCCAGTTGCCGCTCGCGCTTGCCACCCAGAGCTGGCGCGCGTTGCCGCTACCCAGGTCGCGGCTCTTGCCGAGCGCGAAAGAGTACCCCGGCCGCTGTCCCAGCGATCCGGCATTGATGGCGCTTCCCGGCACGGTGAAACGGTGCTGCGCGCCGCCGGTTTCGATCACCGTCACGTCGAGGTCGCTGCTGCCGTTCAGCAACGGCAGATCGGTCAGCGTGAACGGGCCGGCGGGCACCACGGTGGAGTAGATGAGCGCGCCTGCCTGCCGAACTTCGACCCGCGCCTGCGGAGACTGCGCGAGACCCTCCACCATCAGCACGTTGCGCGCCTGCGCCGCCAGCGCGGCATCGGGGAACACTTGAACGCCGGTCAGCGGCGCACCGGTCAGCACCGAATTGGCGATATTGATCTGCCCGGCCTGGACCGTGGCCCCTCGGTCGGCCCAGGTGCGCTGCGCGTACGCGTAGAGGTGTTGCGTCCGGAGCTGGCCGGCCTGCATCGAGGTGCTGGCGCGGCTGCGCAGAATCCAGTCGTTGACGTTCAGCCCGAGCTCGCTGCCGAGCGACAGGAAGTGCGAGGTCGTCCCGCCGCTCTCGCTGCGCATGGCCGTCAGGTCGTAGTTCAGCAACACGGCGGTGCCGCCCCGGCTGTAGCCCGAGAAATCCGATTCCGTCGGACGCAGCGCGTCGGTGGGGACGATCAGCCGGATTTCTTCCTGGTTGGGCCGCAGCGAAACGATGGTGCCGGGGTACGCTGTCCGGTAGTCGCGACAGGCTCCTGCGTCCGGGCCGCCGCGGTCGCCGCGCATCGTTTCGGGGATCTTCAGGCCCGCCGTTTCCAGCAACGCCAGATCGAAGCAGAGTTCGCCCTGGTCGTTGAAGCGAGCCTGGGTGCGGCCTCGATGGATATCGTTGACGAATACCGTGACCGTCGCGCCGCCGGGACGAAAGCGCGCCGAATCGCGAAAGTACGACGCGATCTGCGGATCGAGGCCGCGCTGGGTCAGTGTTGCCGTGTCGAATTCGACGGCGCCGCGTGTCCGGGGCGAAGTGGGGTCGCTTTCGGGCGTGCCTGCGGCCCGGGCGCCGCCGGCCGTGGTTGCGGGAGCCCCGGGTTCAGGCGTGCTGCCGTCGTCCTGTTTCCCGGCGATGCCGGCCGCAGGCTCCCCGGGATGGCCGGCGAGCGGCGCTGCGGCGGGGATCGGCGCGGCATGCGCGTGCGCAGGCGAGAACGCGCCGGAACACAGCGCCAGCACCAGCGACAGCACGCCACCTCGGCCCGTATCGGGCGCCCGCCGCCCGGCGGGCAAGGGCAGGACCCACGGCTCCAGGTGATGCGCCGCCTGCAGCGTGGCCGCGTAGCGAAGACGTGGCGGCACGCTTACCTCTTTGCGGCTGCACCGAGGGGGATGTCATAGGTCTCGGACGAATATCCGTAAGCGCTGGCGGGCGATATGCGCACGGCGGCGGGCGTGGCGCTGCCGGCGGGCGGCAGCGCCACGCTCAGTTCGCTGCCGGGCAGCAGATAGGTCGTGCCGATATCCACCTGCGTCCTGTCGGGCAGCATCTCCACGTTTTGCGCCAGACGGACCACGTAGGCGCTGTCGTTGACGACTCGCAGCTTTCGATCGTCCAGCGACAGCTTCAGCAGTTTCCACGGTTCCGCGTTCTTCGGCAGGTTGGCGGGATGGATGATCAGCGGCAGGTTCTGGCGTACCGTCATGCTGATGCGCGACGTGCCGTCCGCCGCCTTGGGCGGGATGCCCTCGAACGTGACACGCTTGAGCCGCTGCACCTTGATCGGCTCCGCGCTTTGCATCAGGAAGCGCACCAGTTGCGTTTCCTTTGCCTCCACGCGGCTGATCGGCGGCACCGCCACCACCAGCAGTTCGTTGTCTTCCGGCAGGTTCTGGATGGCCGTGTGCAGCAGAAGCGGCGAGTCTTCGGTGTTCCGCACGTTCATCGTCGTTTCGCCGTCGGATTCGTTCAGGATGACGACGGATGATTCGGGCTGCACGCCGGCGGCCAGCGCGGCGGCGGGCAGGGCCGCGCAGTTCAGCGCCAGCAGCAGTTCGCCCCACCAGCGGCGCCGGGCGGGCTCGGCCCGACGGCGTGCCGGGGAACAGGGAGGAGAGAGACGGGAGCGCATGATGAACGGTATGAGCAGGAAAAGTGATGCGTTCGGAATGAGTCGGGCAGGCGCCGTCCGCGCGTCATCGGGCGGTGGCGACATGCGACGGAAAGGTGGCTCGACGGGCAAGCCGCCTCGAGGGGCTGTCAGCCGGATCGCGGTGCCGCGGCATGCCGGCGGCACCGCTCCTGAATGGCGCGCCTTGGCGCGTTACCGTTACAGGTAATGCAGCTCCACGGTGGCGGAGCCGTCGAAGTCGAGCGCCTTGCCGGGGTCGATGTCCGTGGCGAGATTCACGTTCGCCGAAAGCGAGACGCGCCAGCGGCTGAGTGCGTCCGGCTTCGGCACGCCGCCCTGGCGCCACTGAAAGGAGTACATCGCATTCGGGATCACGGGGGCATGCTCGCCTGTCGCGCCGAGCGACCAGTTCTCCTCGCCGGGCAGCCGCCGCACCAGCGCGATTTTCTCGGTGCCGGCCCAGGCGCTGTCCTCGACGATGCCGATGCGGAAGGTTCCCGTCTTTTGGCCGTCGGGCGTGCTCAACGTGAAGTCGCCCGCGTTGTCGGGATCGTATCCCGGCGTGTCTGCGCGATTGTCGATCAGCCGAATCGCGACGCGCGCCTCCCGCGCGCACTCGAGCGAGAGCGAGGTGGTTCGGGGGGCGGCGCCCTCGTTGATCTGGCCGCTTCGGTACGTGCCGAAATCGAATGCGCCACCGTTGGCCATCGTTAACGCGCAGGCGTTGGGCGTGATGCGGCCCTTGACGTGCAAGTCGGTGCCGGCCAGCGCATGGGGAGCGTTCAGCAGGGCGCAGGCGAACAATGGCAGGGCGAATCGTGTTTTCATGGTTGCTTTCATGGGTGAAGGAGCCGTCCGCCGGGCTGGCTGGCAAGCCCGGCGGCAGGCGAGGAGAAGGCTCGCGCGCGACTTCGGTCCGGGCATGTCGGGCGCGATGAAATGGATGATCGCCGTGCGATTGCCTCATGTATATGAGACCGATTCGAAACTGCGCTCTGGTTTCCGGTGTCTGTCCGAAACGGCGGAGGACGGCCGGCCCGATGGATCGGAGTCCGCCATCGGCGGACATGAGCGCAGCCCGGGCGGAATCGATCGGGCGGGCCCGACGACGATCGCGGTGTCGAGCGCGTCAGTCAGGGCGCCGTGGGAATGCGGGCAGCCGGCGGGCGGCATCGTCAGCCGCGGCGATCGGCACGGGACGAGGGCAGCGGGGAGGAACCGCGCGCCCGGCGGGAAAAACGGGCGCGCCCGGTGCGTACCGCCCGACGCTTAGAGATAGTGCAGTTCCACGGTGGCGGAGCCGTCGAGTTCGAGATCCTTGCCGCGATCGATGTCGGGTGCGAGACCGAGCGTCGTCAAGAGCGTGAGCCGCATGCGCACAAGCGCGTCCGGGCTCGACGAGGGCGCCAGCGCCGACGTCATGCCGTACATGGCATTCGGCGTTAATGGGAAATAGCGCCCGATTGTCGCGCTCGTCCATGCCTGCCCGCCGGGCAAGCGTTTTCGCAGCCAGAGGTTCGAGCTCGACGGATCGCGGTCACGATCGATGATGGAGTCGTGGGCATTGATGATGCTGATTCGGTAATGACCCGCGCTCGTGCCATCGGGACCGCCCAGGCCGAAGTCGGTCTCGTTGCCGGAACCGGAGGCCATGTCTGCGCGATTATCGATCAGCCGAAAGGCGAACTTGGTCGGGCTCGCGCAGTCGACCGACAGCTTCGCGGTCCGGCCGGCATCCGCCCCGTTGGCTGCGCTATGCGAGGTCTTGCCGAAATCGAAAATGCCGCCGTCGAGCATCGTCAAAGCGCAGGCGCCGACCGCGATGCGGCCCTTGACGTTCAGGTCGGTGCCGGCGAGTGCGAGAGGCGCGTGCAGCAGGGCACACGCGAACAATGGGAGTGCGAATCGTGTCTTCATGGGTGCGTCCATTGGTGAAAGAGCCATGCCTCCGATGAGGCGGGCGAGGCGAAGTGCCTGCGTGCATGGAAAGGCCCCGCGGGCGCGGCGCTTACAGATAGTGCATTTCCACGGTAGCCGAGCCTTCGAAGTCGAGTTCCTTGCCGCGGTCGATGTCGGGGGCGAGCGTGGCCGTCGCGACGAGACGGAGGCGCATGAGTCTGAGCCAATCCGGCTCCGGTTTCTCCCCCGTTCCCTGTGCCCTCATCGTGTACATGGCATTCGGGATCAATGGCCGGGGCAGCGGGACGAACGCCCATTCCTGCGATCCGGGCAAGCGCAAAAGCGACTGGAGGACGCCGGTGTCGTCGAAGGCATGGGTCATCCTGATCTTGTAGGCGCCCAGCTTCGTACCGTCGGGCGTGCCGAGGCCATAGTCGTCGTTGTCGGTGTAACCGGGGAGCATGTCCGCACGGTTGTCGATCAGCCGGATGGCGAACTGGGTGGGCGCCCGGCAGTTGACCACCAGCTCGGTAGTCTGGCTGGTCAGGCTGTCCTTGCCCGCGCCATGCGAGGTCGTGCCGAAGTCGAATGCGCCTGCCGTCAAGTCGCAGGCGACAGGCTTGATGCTGCCCTTGACGCTCAAGTCGGCCGCAAAAGCGGAACCGGCATTCAGCAGCGCACAAGTGAGCAACGGGAGAGCGAGTCGTATCGTCACGAGAGCTTCCATTGATGAAAGGACCATCGTTCAACGGGAGCGAGCCGGCGCCACGGCTGGCGTGGCGCCGGCTCACCGGCGCATTCGGTCCCGGCGCTTCGGAGCGCGGCGTCGGCTCTGCGCGCGTTGACGCGGCAAGCGTGCCGACTGGCCGGTTCCCGCGCAGGTCAGGCAAGTGCGGCGCCACGGTCGACAAGCGCCGGCGTGGCGCGGCGACGAGCGTTACAGGTAGGCCAGTTCCAGCGTGGCCGAGCCATCCAGGTCGATGCCCTGGCCGATGTCGAGCTCGGAGAGCTTGTTGATGACCGGGCTCACGACGATGTCGCTCGTCACGGTCGCATAGGCGCCCGGCGTGGTCGCCGCGCCGGTGGCGAAGGACTTGCGGAACGAGCCGTCGGCCTTGAAGCCGGTGAGGTCGTTCGTCCAGGTGCCGTCGCCGCTGGTATCGGTCAGCACGGTCGCCGCGTCGCCGTCGCTCGTGGCGCTGGCGAGTTCCAGCGTGTACGAGCCGGTGTTCTTGCCGCCGAGGCCGAAATCGTAGCCGTCGCCCGCGCCGCCGGCCGCGGTGCCCGAGCGGTTGTCGGTCATCTTGAGGCTGACCTTGGACGCGGCGTTGCAGGTCACGCTCAGCGACAGCCGCCGGGGCTCCAGCTTCGTCACCAGGTCGTTCTTGAGCTTGTCGGACGAGATGACGTTGTAATCGACGTTGCCACCGTTGGAAAAGCTGGCCTGGCAGGCGTCCGGGACGATCTTCCCCGTGACCCTGATTTCGGCGGACTGGGCATTCGCCGTACCGGCGCTCAGCGCCGCGCAGGAGAGAAGAGTCAGAGCGAGTACTTTTTTCATATCGTTATCCTGATAAATTGGGAGCAATCGATGGATTCGATGCTCTGCGTGGAAGTCAGGGGTGCCGGGGACTGGGCCGCACGAGCCGTTTCCCGTATGCCTTGACGGAACGCATGATCGCGATGCGATCGCTCCGTGTATATAAGACTGATTCGAAAGTACGTTGGGACGCTTATCGTTCTCGGTTCGTTTGCACAAACTGTCACGAAGACTTGACGATTAACGCTTGAGCGACGGGCATCAACGCGAGGAACGGGGTGAGACAGGGGGGAGGGGAGGAGGGGCAACTTCTCGTCCGGTGGCGTTCGGCCGAAC
>NZ_JGVW01000098.1 GCF_000687455.2 Burkholderia sp. lig30 | reverse complement strand
CTCGCGGCCCCCGAGGCCGCCGCCACCCAACAAGCCGGGCCGACCCGGCAAGCCGCGAACTGAGCCGGCCCCCCACGACGCAGACACTCGACATAACGGACGGAGAAACTCGCCATGAGCGACCCTCAACAACGCGCGGCCAGCGCACCGGCGCCAGGCAACGGCAAGCGCAAGCGGATGATGACGCTGCTCGCCGCGGTCATCGCGATCGCGGCCATCGCGTACGGCCTGTATTACTTCCTGGTCGCACGCTTTCATGAATCCACCGACGACGCGTACGTCAACGGCAACGTCGTGCAGATCACGCCGCAGGTGGTCGGCACGGTCGTCGCGGTGAAGGCGGACGACACGCAGACGGTCAAGGCCGGCGACCCGCTCGTGCTGCTCGATCCGGCCGACGCGCGGATCGCGCTGCAGCAGACCGAGGCCAGCCTCGCGCAGACGGTGCGCCAGGTGCGCGGCCTGTTCGTCAACGACGACCAGTACCGCGCGCAGGTCGCGCTGCGCCAGTCCGACCTGTCGAAGGCCGAGGACGACCTGCGTCGCCGGCTCGCGGTCGCGCAGACGGGCGCCGTCTCGCAGGAAGAGATCTCGCACGCGCGCGACGCGGTGAAGGCCGCGCAGGCCTCGCTCGACGCCGCGCAGCAGCAGCTGTCGTCGAACCGCGCGCTGACCGCGAACACCACGATCGCCACCCATCCGAACGTGCTCGCCGCCGCCGCGAAGGTCCGCGACGCGTACCTCGCGAACGCGCGCAACACGCTGCCCGCGCCGGTCACCGGCTACGTCGCGAAGCGCTCGGTGCAGGTCGGCCAGCGCGTGTCGCCGGGCACGCCGCTGATGTCGGTGGTGCCGTTGAACGGGGTGTGGGTCGACGCGAACTTCAAGGAAGTCCAGCTCAACCACATGCGCATCGGCCAGCCGGTCGAGCTGACCGCCGACATCTACGGCACGTCGGTCGTCTACCACGGCAAGGTGGTCGGCTTCTCGGCCGGCACCGGCGCGGCGTTCTCGCTGCTGCCCGCGCAGAACGCGACCGGCAACTGGATCAAGGTCGTGCAGCGGCTGCCGGTGCGGATCGAGCTCGATCCCGGCGAGCTCGACAAGCATCCGCTGCGGATCGGCCTGTCGATGCAGGTCGACGTCAACATCAAGAACGAGCGCGGCGCCCAGCTCGGCGACATCAGGAATACGGTCTACCAGACCGACGTGTTCGCGAAATACGGCGACGAAGCGAATACCGAGATCGCACGCATCATCGACGAGAACGCCGGCGGCGATGCCGCCGTGGCCGCACGCACGAACGCGAATACGGCCACGCAGCACAAACCGGTCGCGTGACATCGCCCTTTCCCACGGATACAGGCTGACATGTCTTCCCCTTCCTCCCCGCGCCCGCTGACAGGCGGCCAGCTGGCGCTCGGCACCCTGGCGGTGTCGCTCGCCATGTTCATGAACGTGCTGGACTCGTCGATCGCGAACGTCGCGATACCGACGATTTCCGGCGACCTCGGCGTGTCCGTCGACGAAGGCACCTGGGTCATCACGATCTTCGCGGCCGCGAATGCGGTCTCGATCCCGCTGACCGGGTGGCTGACACAGCGCTTCGGCCAGGTGCGCCTGTTCGTCGCGTCGATCCTGCTGTTCGTGATCGCGTCGTGGATGTGCGGGATCGCCCCGAACCTGCCGACGCTCCTCGCCGCGCGGATTCTGCAAGGCGTGGTCGCGGGGCCGCTCGCGCCGCTGTCGCAGGCGCTGCTGCTCGGCGCGTGGCCGAAGCACAAGTCGTCGAGCGCGCTGGCCCTGTGGTCGATGACGGCGCTCGTCGGCCCGATCGCTGGACCGTCGCTCGGCGGGTGGATCACGTACGACTACAACTGGTCCTGGATCTTCTACATCAACATCCCGGTCGGCATCTTCGCCGCGGCGATCACGTGGATCATATTCCGCGAGCGCGAATCGGCGACGCGGCGCCTGCCGATCGATTCGATCGGCCTCGTATTGCTGGTCGTCTGGGTCGCGTCGCTGCAGATCATGCTCGACAAGGGCAAGGATCTCGACTGGTTCAACTCGCCCGTCATCGTGGCGCTCGGCATCGTCGCGCTGGTCGGCTTTGCGTTCTTCCTCGTGTGGGAATTGACCGAACAGAATCCGATCGTCGACATCCGGCTGTTCACGCAGCGCAATTTCGCGGGCGGCACGATCGCGATCTCGGTCGCGTACGGCATGTTCTTCGGCACGCTCGTGCTGCTGCCGCAATGGATGCAGGGCTATCTCGGCTATCGGGCGGTCGATTCCGGGCTGACCACCGCTCCGCTCGGCTTCTTCGCCGTGGTGCTCACGCCGGTCATGGGCCGCCTCCTGCCGCGCACCGATCCTCGCTATATCGCGACGCTCGCCTTCGTCGGCTTTGCATTCGTGTTCATGATGCGCACGCAGTTCTATACCGACGTGTCGCGCTGGGACCTCATCCTGCCGACGCTGCTGCAGGGGATTCCGATGGCGATGTTCTTCGTGCCGCTCACGTCGATCATCCTTTCCGGCCTGCCGCCGGAGAAGATCCCGGCCGCGGCGGGGCTGTCGAATTTCGGACGGACGTTCTGCGGCGCGGTCGGGACATCGCTGATCGGCAACGCGTGGAACAACCGGACGATCCTGCATCACGTCCGGCTCACCGAGCAGGCGAGCATCAACAATCCGACCTTCACGCAGCAGATCGACACGACGCAATCGATGCTGCACCTGAACGTGCATTCGGCGCACGCGCTATTCAACGCGTCCGTCGACGGGCAGGCGGCCGTGATGGGGCTGAACGACATTTTCTATATCTCCGCTGTCATCTTCATCGCGATCATTCCGCTGATCTGGATCACGAAGCCGTCGAAGTCCGCGGCAGGCTCGGACGCAGCAGCCGGCGCGCATTGACGTTCATCGACTGACCACGCCCCCTCACCGAACTCCGCGGCCGGCCCGGCATCCCGCGATCCGGGTTCGCATCACCCAGCGAATTGCCGCAGTCGGCATCAACCCTCCCCCCCACGTCGGGGGGGAGGGTGTCAAGACCTGCCCGGGCTTGCCGACATACCGGTGAATTCGAAACGATGGCATCTCGATCCATGGCATACCTATGAAAACGAGGAACGGTCGGCGTCGGCAACATCGACCCGCACGACCCTATCCGAAGTGACAAAGGGGGAGACACGCATGACAGACATCATGGGCGAGATTGCCTGGGCCTCGCGGGAGCAGACCTGATCCGGCTGCACGCGCGACGATCGATCCGGCTGGCTACGTCACGGGTGAATAAGGAATGCGTAATAATGAACCGGTAACACAACAGAACCACGACTTCCCGGCAGATGCCACTTTGATGTCGACCACGGACCCGCAGGGCACGATCCTGTACGCAAACTCGACGTTTGCCGAGGTGAGTGGCTTTTCGCGAAAGCAGTTGACCGGGCAGCCGCACAACCTGATCCGGCATCCGGACATGCCGGCCGAAGCGTTCGCCGACATGTGGGCGACCCTTAAAGGCGGCGAGCCCTGGACGGGGCTGGTCAAGAACCGCCGTCAGAATGGCGACCACTACTGGGTGCGGGCCAACGCGGTACCGATCGTGCGCGACGGACGCCAGGTGGGGTACATGTCGGTTCGCAACAAACCGACCGGCGCCGAAGTGGAAAACGCCGACCGGCTGTACCGCGACATGCGCGAGGGCAAGCTCCGCGGGCACAAGCTGCAAAAGGGCCTGCTCGTGCGCAAGGGGCTCGGCGGTGTCCTGACGTGGGGGCGGACGATGGGCGTGCGTACCCGGATTCGCCTGCTGATCGGGATGATGGGGGTACTCAGTGTGGCGGGCGCCTTCACGGTGCGCACGCTCGGCGGTGCCGGCGGCATGGTGCTGACGTGGGTGCTGATGCTGACCGTCTTCATCGGCTTTCTGCTCGAACGGCAGATCGCCAGGCCGCTCGAGCAGGTCAAGACGATGGCGTTGCGCGTTGCCACCGGCGAAAGCCTCGAGGCGGCCCACATCGACCGCGTGGACGAAATCGGCATGACGCTGCGCACCGTGAGTCAGCTGGGATTGATGTTCCGGTGGCTCATTCAGGACGTGGCGGGACAGGTCAGCCAGGTTCAGGCGGCCGTCGGCGAAATTACCCAGGGCAACCAGGATCTGAGCGATCGCACCGAACAGAGCGCCGCCAGCCTGGGCGAGACGATGGCCTCCATGACGCAGATGACGGAGGCGGTGCGTCAGAGCGCGGAGACGGCCGCCGAGGCGAAAAGCCTGTCCGGCATCGCCACGGACGCCGCCGAGCAGGGCGGGACCGCGATGGGCGAAGTGGTCTCGACCATGGCCGAGATCAGCCAGTCCTCCAGCAAGATCGCCGACATCATCCGCGTGATCGACGAGATCGCGTTCCAGACCAACATCCTCGCGCTCAACGCTGCGGTGGAGGCCGCGCGTGCAGGAGAACAGGGACGCGGCTTCGCCGTGGTGGCCGGTGAGGTGCGGCAACTTGCGCAGCGCAGCGCGCAGTCGGCCAAGGAGATCAAGACCCTGATCGACGACAGCGTCGACAAGGTCGAGGCCGGCAAGACCCTGGTGGATGCGGCCGGCCAGTCGATGAATCACATCGTCTCGCAGGTCAGGCGTGTGTCGAGCCTGATCGAGTCGATCAGCACGTCTTCGGAAAGCCAGGCCGCCGAAATCGCGCAAGTGAGCAGCTCGATGGGGAAGTTCGACGGCATCACGCAGCAGAACGCCGCGCTGGCCGAGGAAGGTACCGCCGCTTCGGCAAGCCTCTATGAGCAGACTTCGCAGTTGAACGATGCCGTCAGGGTCTTTCGGTGAGCCGCTGATCTGCCTGTTGCCCCGGAGCGTTGCAGGCCGCGATTTGTTCCTGCGACGCAAGACTCTTGGTCCATGGTGGGTATTCGAAGTCGAATCGGATGCGCATACAGTCCGTATCCATCGGATCCGTTGATTCGACCGGCCAGCAAGCCGATACCCATTCAACATCGAGGCATATCATGGGCAATTCCAAAGTCATCGTCGTTACCGGTGCATCGCAGGGCATCGGCGCGGAAACGGTCGGCGCGTTCCTCGCGCAAGGCCATCGGGTCGTCGCCACGTCGCGCTCGATCACACCGTCGGACAACGCCAATCTCGTCACGGTCGCCGGCGATATCGGCGATCCGGACACTGCGCGTCGCGTAGTCTCCACCGCGATCGAACGCTTCGGCCGTATCGACACACTCGTCAACAACGCCGGCATCTTCATCGCGAAGCCGTTTACGCAGTACACCGCGGACGACTACGCGACGATCGCGAACGTCAACCTGAACGGCTTCTTCCACATCACGCAGCTTGCAATCGCGCAGATGCAGAAGCAAGGCACCGGTCACGTCGTCAGCATCACGACAAGTCTTGTCGATCACGCGAACAGCAACGTGCCATCGGTGCTCGCGTCGCTGACGAAGGGGGGGCTGAACGCAGCAACGAAATCGCTTGCGATCGAATATGCGAAAGCCGGGATCCGCGTCAACGCGGTGTCGCCCGGCGTGATCAAGTCGCCGATGCACGCGCTCGAGACGCACGAATGGCTCGCGGCGTTGCATCCGGTCGGCCGCATGGGCGACATGCGCGACATCGTCGACGCGATTCTCTATCTCGATTCGGCGCAGTTCGTGACGGGCGAGATCCTGCATGTCGACGGCGGCCAAAGCGCCGGTCACTGACGGCCGCGAATAGGCCGCCCCCGAAGCCGCCCCGCATTCGACTGCGGGGCGTGTCGGCTTTTGCCGGTCCCTTCCGGCGCGACCGGAGTACGATCAGCGCTTGCGCTTCTGTGGCGCGCGCCCAAGATGCTCGACCAGGAAATCAACGAATACCCGCACGCGTGACGACAAATAGCGCCCGTGCGGATAGAGCAGAATGAACGGCCGCGAATGGCCGCCGCTGTCCTTGAGCACCTCCACGAGCCGGCGGTCGCGAAGATCCTGCTCGACAACGAACCGATAGACCTGGAACAGCCCCGCGCCGCTGCGGGCGAGCGTCGCGCCGGCGAGAAAGTCGCCCGATGTCCCGTATCCGCCGTTCGTCATCACCTCGACTTCGCCCGCATCGCCGTGGAAAGCCCACGGAATGTTGCGGCCGCTGCTCGCCAGCTCGAATTGAATGCATTCGTGCGATTGAAGGTCCTCGACGGACTTCGGCACGCCCAAGCGCTTCAGGTATGCCGGCGCCGCCACCACGACGAGCTCCGCATCCTCCAGCTTGCGCGCCATCAGGTTCGAGTCGGCCGGCGCGCGGCCGCGAATCGCGAGATCGAATCCTTCCTCGGCAAAGTCGATGTTCCGGTTGCTCAAGTGCGTCTCGACCGTCACATCCGGATATCGCTCGCGAAACGCGGGTAGCAGCGGCAGCACGCGGTAGTGGCCGTACGGCGTCGGCATGCTGATTCTGACCACGCCCGCGGGTGTCGTTTGCTGGCCCGTCACTTCGCGTTCCGCGTCGACGAGTTGCGACAGCGCCTGACGGCACTGCTCGAAATAGCGCCGCCCGGCATCCGTCAGCCGGATCTGCCGCGTGGTTCGCACGAAGAGTCGGACACCGAGGCGCTCCTCCAGCCGCGCGACCGACCGGCTGACCGCGGCCGGCGTGACGCTCGCGGCGGTCGCCGCCGATGTGAAGCTGCCGAGTTCCGCCGCCAGACAGAACAGCTCGATGCTACCCAGTAGCAAGTCGTCGAATTTTCGTTGCATGCGGGGTTCCGTTCAGTCTCCGGCGAATGTCGCGAGGTGGCGTCGATTGCGGCCGAACGGCGACGTCCGTGTGTCGTCGGCCCGCGAGCGCGAGCGGATCGGATGCATGAAAGTGTGCACCAATGTCGTGCCGGGCACCAGCGGACTCGGGGTCGCGCCAGGCATTCGTTACATCGCGTCCCAAGACCTTTGCACGGGTGACATTTACCCCGCGCCAACGCGTGAGTAGAGTGCATGGCAAGCAATCGGGCACTCGGCGAACCGCGCCGCGCGCGATCACTTCCGACACTCAACTGGCAAGGAGAACGACATGAACGTCGAACAGAAGCTCGCGGCACGCGGCCACACGCTGCCCGAGCCGCCGCAGCCGCTCGGCAGCTACACGGCCGTCAGCGAAGCCGGCAACCTGCTGTTCATTTCGGGACAAGTGCCGATCACCAACGGGAAGATGGCCTATACCGGACGCGTCGGCGAACAACTGACGCTCGAAGAAGGTCAGCGCGCCGCCGAGCTCGCTGCACTGAACGCGCTCGCGCAGATCAAGCGACATCTGGACGGATTCGAGCGGCTGCACCACATCGTCCGCGTCGAGGGGCATGTGAGCAGCGCCGATGGCTTCCATGGCCAGCCCGCCGTCATCGACGGCGCGTCGGATCTGTTCGCCGCCGCACTGGGCGACAGGGCCGGACATGCGCGGTCGGCGTTCTCGCACTTCCAGTTGCCGGCCGACGCGGCTGTCGTCCTCGTCGTCATCGCGCAGATTCTGCCCGCCTGACTGCGCCTCACCGGGGCAGCGGCAAACAGAACGATGCGGACGACCTCGCCCGACGAAAACGACGCTTCAGCGCGGCCCGTTCAACGTCAACGTCGCCGCGAGGCCGCCGTTGGCGCGGTTTTGCAGCGTCAACGTTCCATCCAGCGCGAGCGTCAACTGGCGCGCGATCGCGAGCCCGAGCCCGGTCCCGCCGGTATCGCGATTGCGCGACGTTTCGAGCCGGACGAACGGCTCGAACACATGTGCCAGCTTGTCCGCCGGGATGCCCGGGCCGCGATCCAGTACCGCGATGCTCACGCCGCCATCGGCGCTTGCCTCAGCCTCGATGACGGCCGAGCCGCCATACTTCAGCGCGTTGTCGACGAGATTGCCGATGATCCGGCGCAACGATTGCGGACGCGTCACCAGCGCCGTCGCGACGCGGCGTTCGAGCGAAACCGGCTCCCCCGCATCGACGTAGTCGCTGACGATGCTGTCGAGCAGCGCATCGAGATCGACCCGGCGCGGCGCTTCCGCCGTGCCGTGCAACGTGCGCGCGTAGAGCACCCCTTCCTTCACGAGGTTTTCCATCTCGAACAAGTCCTGGCGCAGCTTCGCGGCCTGCGCGTCGTCGTCCAGCATGTCGACGCGCAATCGCATTCGGGTGATCGGCGTCTGCAGGTCATGCGAGATCGCCGCGAGAATCTGCATGCGCTCGGTCGCATACTGCGCGATCCGGTCCTGCATCGCGTTGAACGCTTTCGCGGCACGCGCCACTTCGGACGGCCCGGTCTCCGGCAAGCGCACCGCCTTGAGATCTGGCCCCAGGGTATCCGCGGCCTCGGCGAGCTGGTGCAGCGGACGCGTCGCGAGCCGCACGGCCAGCCAGCAGCATGCGGCGAGCACCGCCAGCTGCAGCGCGAGCACGACAGGCAACCAGCCCGACAACGGCATGCCGGACATCGGATGCATGTCGATCGTGAGCGGACTGCCGTCGGTGAGGCGCAGATGGACCTGAATGTGTTCGCCGTCGCCGGGTATCGCATTCGCGGTGAGCGGATAAGCCTTGCCGATCCCGTCCGCGATCGACTGTTCGACGCGCGCCGACAGGCGCGCATCGACGGGACCGCCACCGGTGCCGGGGCCCGGCATGAACCGGTAGCTGCGCCGCGCGAGCCGCGGCAGCCATTCGGCCCGTTCGGCGGCCGGCAGACGGTCGAGCAACGCGACCGAGCTCGCGACCTCACGCTCGATGTAGCCCGTCATCACGTTGATCATGGCCTGATCGCGTTCGGTGACCGTCAGCCAGAACGACAATGTCTGCGCCAGCGCGAGTCCGACACAGAGAATCAACGCCAGCCGAGCGAATAGCGAACGTGGCCAGCGGAAAACGTGACGGGCGCTCATTCCTGCACGTCGATAGCCGACACCGCTGACGAAAACACATAGCCCTCGCTGCGCAACGTCTTGATGTAGCGCGGCTCGCGCGCCTCGTCGCGCAGGCGCTGGCGCAACCGGCTGACGAGCAGGTCGATCGACCGGTCGAACGCGTCGGCCTGCCGCCCCTGGGTCAGGTTCAGCAGCTGGTCTCGCGTCAGCACGCGCTGCGGATGATCGAGAAACACGCGCAGCAGCCGGTACTCCGCCCCGCTCAGCGCGACCATCGTGCCGTCCGCGTCGAGCAGATGGCGCGCGACGGTATCGAGCCGCCAGTCACCGAACGCGAGCATCGGCGCCCCGTCGGTCACCTGCATGCCCGGCGGCAGCATGCGCGTGCGGCGTAGCACGGAGCGGATGCGCGCGAACAGCTCGCGCACCGCGAACGGCTTCGGCAGGTAATCGTCGGCGCCCATTTCGAGGCCGACGATCCGGTCGGTCTCCTCGCTGCGTGCAGTCAGCATCAGCACCGGCACCGCGCGGAACTTGCCCGCCCGCAACTCGCGACACAGCACGAGGCCGTCGTCGCCCGGCAGCATCAGATCGAGCACGATCAGGTCCGGCGCCCCGTTCGCGAGCACGGCGCGCATGTCGCGCCCATTCCCGGCCAGCGACACGCGCATGCCGTTCTTCTCCAAATAGCTGCCGACCAGCTCGCGAATGCCGCGGTCGTCATCGACGACCAGGATGTGATCAGTCTTTTCGGCCATGGATTCGCCTCTCCTTGCGCCAGATTCGCAGCCGGCTTTCCGACACCGTCGAACAATACACCGGATGCGCGAATTCCGTTGCCAGCCCGCCGGCGATGAACGCGGCGATCGCGAGCAGGCGCTTGATGCTTCCGCCGCCAACGACAGGCTCGCGTCGTCGTCCGCCGGTTGCGTCACGCACATTCAGCCGGGCAGCACTCATTTCATTCTCCGCATCCTATGTAGTGCCTGCTTTATAGCGCACCGGCAGAGGTGCTTTGTGTCGCAATGTATCCACGCGCCGCCAGACACAACACCTTGCATTCGCGCGGACCGGCGACATAAACCAGATACACACGCGTCTTCAAATACCGTCATGCCGGCCAGCCGGATGCCGATCCTCACCGCCGCCGCGATCCATCCCCGGTTCGACACGCTCGCTGACGCATTCATTTCCACGTATTTCCACTCGTTGAACGGACTCCGACATGCTCACCCGAATCAAGACCCTCGCCGTCGCCGCGGCATTCACCGCCCTCTCGGCTGTCGACAGCAACGTCATTGCCGCCACGCCCGCCAGCGGGAACACCGCGCCGGAATTCACGGGCATCGACACATGGCTCAATAGCGAACCGCTCACGATGCAGCGATTGCGCGGCAAGGTCGTGCTGATCGACTTCTGGACCTACAGCTGCATCAACTGCATTCACACGCTGCCCTATGTGAAGAGCTGGTACGAGAAATACAGGAATCAAGGGCTGGTGGTCGTCGGCGTGCACACGCCGGAGTACCCGATCGAGCGCGATACCGACAACGTCAGAACGGCGATCAGCCGCTTCGGCATCCGCTATCCGGTCGCGCAGGACAACCAGTATGCGACCTGGAACGCCTACGGCAACCAATACTGGCCGGCGTTCTACCTGATCGACCGGCACGGACGGGTGGTTTACTCGCGCGTCGGCGAAGGGGGATACGCGCAGACCGAAGCAACCATCCAGCGCCTGCTGGCCGAGAAGAACTGATCAGGAGCACCACTCATGGGCAATACCGTGAATCCGTTGCGTCGCAAGCTCGTCGGCGTCTCGGCCATTGGACTGGCCGCAATCGAACTCGGACTGATGCGCAATGCCGGCGCGCAGCCGGTCCTGCCGGGCGCCGGCCCGATTTCGCGCACATCGTTCGGCGCGCTGAAGCAAATCGAGGCGGGGGCGCTCGACATCGGTTACGCGGAAGTCGGCCCGCGCGGCGGCCCGCCCGTTGTGCTGCTGCACGGCTGGCCATATGACATCCACAGCTTCGCCGACGTCGCGCCGATGCTCGCAGCCGACGGCTACCGCGTCCTCGTGCCGTATCTGCGCGGCTACGGCACGACGCGATTTCTGTCCGCCGATACCGCCAGGAACGGGCAGCAAGCGGCACTGGCCGTCGACGTCATCGCGTTCATGGATGCGCTCGGGATCTCGTCGGCGGTCATCGGCGGCTTCGACTGGGGCGCGAGAACCGCGAATATCGTCGCGGCACTGTGGCCACAGCGATGCCGCGCGCTGGTGTCCGTAAGCGGCTACCTGATCGGCAGCCAGCAGGCCAACCGCAAGCCGTTGCCGCCGCAGGCCGAACTTGCGTGGTGGTATCAGTTCTATTTCGCGACCGAGCGCGGGCGGCTCGGCTACGAGGCCAATCGCACCGATTTCGCGAAGCTGATCTGGCATACCGCGTCGCCGAAATGGAACTTCGACGATGCGACGTTCGCGCGCTCCGCGCAGGCGCTGCAGAACCCCGATCACGTGGCAATCGTCATCCACAACTACCGCTGGCGGCTGGGCCTCGCGCAAGGCGAACCGCAGTTCGACGCGCTGGAGCAACGCCTCGCGGCCGCGCCGGCAATCGGCGTCCCGACGATCACACTCGAGGGCGACGCGAACGGCGCACCACATCCTGATCCATCCACGTATGCGAACAAGTTCACCGGGACGTATCTGCATCGAACCATCACGGGCGGGATCGGCCACAATCTGCCGCAGGAAGCCCCAAGGGCATTTGCGGATGCGATCGTCGACGTCGCCCGGCTTTGAGCGCCGACACGATGTGCCCGCCGCGCGCCATAGGCGGGGCGGGCCTCAGATGACCTTGATGTCGCTGCGCGGCTTCGCAGGCCGCGTGTCGTGAAGCGCTCGGCCTTCCCGGCCAGATCCCCCCGCTGTCGATCGTTCGACGACGGCGAATCGGACAATTCGTCCGACAGGCCCTACTATCCAACCCCAATTAACCCGGTTGACTTCCTATCTTTCGATATATATCTTTAGATATGTTTTCCGATAGACAGGATGCGATCATGCGACATCGCCATGCCCACGGCCCTGCCCGTTGCGACGGTCACGGTCATCAACACGGCCACGCCGCGCTCGGTGCGCTCTGGCAGGCCATCGGCCGCCATCGCCAGCACCGGCGCGGCGGCGGGCTCTTCGGCGGCGGCCCCGGCGGCCTGGGCGGATTCGGCGGCGACGACGAAGCAATGCCGCGCGGCCGCCAGTTCAGCGCCGACGACCTGCAATTGCTGCTGCTCGCGCTCCTCGCCGAGCAGCCGAGTCACGGCTACGAACTGATCAAGGCGCTCGACGCCCGCTCGAAGGGTTTCTACAGCCCGAGTCCCGGCATGGTCTACCCGGCGCTGACCTATCTCGAGGAAGTCGGCTTCGTCACGGTGCAGGCCGAAGGCAACCGCAAGCGCTACGCGCTCACCGAAACAGGCCGCGCGCACCTCGATTCGCAGCGCGACCGCGTCGACCTGCTGTTCGCGCGTCTCACGCACCTTGCCCGGAAGATGGAATTCATGCGCCGCGCGTTCGCGGGCGAAGCGTTGGACGAGAGCGAGGGCTGGCTGCCCGAATTCGTCGAAGCGCGCGTGGCGCTGAAACATGCGCTGCTGCACAAGAGCGACGCGACCGCCGACGAACAGCGGCGCATCGCGGCGATCCTGCGCCGCGCGACCGCCGAGATCGAAGGCCGTACCGACGCGTGACGCGCACCGGCCCAACCCGGAGAACCGACTGATGCAACACACGCCCGAACGCACCGTGACACGCGTGCGCCACACCCTCAAGTTCCGCCTGCTGCAAGTCGTGCGGGTCCACGCCGTCACGCCGCATCTGCTGCGCGTCACGCTGTCCGGCGCCGATCTGGCGGATTTCGAATCGGCGTCGTTCGACGACCACGTCAAGGTCTTTTTCCCGCCGCCCGGCGCCGAGCGCCCCGCAATCCCGACGATGGGACCGAGCGGCCCCGTCTTTCCGGACGGCGAGCCGAGGCCGGCAGCTCGCGACTTCACGCCGCGCCGCTACGACCGCGCCGCGCACGAGCTGGATCTCGAATTCGTGCTGCACCACCCGGGGCCGGCCTCGCAGTGGGCCGCGCAGGCACGTCCGGGCCAATGGCTCGGCATCGGCGGGCCGCGTGGATCATTCGTCGTCCCCGGCGACTTCGACTGGCATCTGCTGATCGGCGACGATACGGCACTGCCGGCCGTCGCCCGGCGCCTTGAAGAATTGCCCGCGGGCACGCGAGCCGCCGTCGTGCTCGAAGTCGCCGATCACTCCGCCCAGATCGACTTCGCCACCCGCGCGGAACTGTATGCGATCTGGTGCTTCCGCAATGAGGCCGCGGACGAATCGGGCGGCGATGGCGCGCTGCTCGACGCGCTGCGCGACCTGCCGCTGCCCTCGGGCGACGGCTATGTCTGGGCGGCGGGCGAAGCGCGCACGGTGCGCGCCGTGCGGCAACACCTGAGCGCCGAACGCGGCATCGCCGCATCGCGCATCCGCGCGTCGGCGTACTGGAAACGCGGCGCCAGCGCCGTGCACGAGTCGATCGAAGACTGACGGGATCGCGCCCGCCCGATGCACGCGGCTTGGCATTGGGGTCGCAGCTGGTATATACCTGTGTCTGCCACGCCGACGTCCGGCGACCACTGCAGCCCACGCCAGGGAGTGCCCGGTCATGCCCCGAGACAGCCACGCTTCGCCCCTTCTGCGACGCCTGAAGATCGCCGGTTATTGCGGCCTGGCGTCCGTCGCGCTGGCGCTGTTCATCGCGATGTGCGCGATCCTCAAGGACGGTGTGCTCGACCGTGAAGCCACACTGCAGTCGGACGACGCGACCGAGCTGCACGGCAGCAACGATACGGCCGTGGCCGAGCCGAGCCGGACGCCGGGCTGAGCGCGCCGGCCGCATCCACGGCCCGGCGCATCCACCGCTCAATGCGCGCGCAGGCGCCCCATCACGACGGCATGCACGCTTTCGCCAATGCGTTCGAGCACGGCCGTGACCGGTCGCGCATAGAGATGCACGGCAAGCGCGCCCGCCGTGCCGACCAGCGCGCCGCCCGCCATGTCGAACGGCCAGTGAACCCCGACATAGATCCGTCCCCACGCGATCAGCGCGGCGATCAGCGCCATCGCGCAGCCGGTCGCGCGCGTCGCGCGGCCGGCCAGCATGCCGACGGCCACACTCCAGACGAACGTCATGTGATCGCTCGGAAACGAGCCATCGGGCGCGTGCGGGATCAGTTGCACGCCCGCACCGATCATGAAGGGCCGCGGAGAAAACCAGAAGTGCGAGACGACCTGTCCGAGCGCGAGCGCCGCGCACGCGCCGAGCCCGGCTTCGATCGCCTGACGGCGCGTCGATCGGATGCCGAACAACCAGGTCAGCAGCAGCATCGGGGGAATGACATACACGAGCCAGTCGGCGGCGAAGATGGCCAGCCGCGCGACGCCGGGTTGCGGCGCGGTACCCGCGTTGATCGCGGAAAACAGGGTGAAGTTGAGGTTCTGCATGAGTTCGGAAAGGTGAACTGGCGGGCGCGACCGGATGCCCGATCGCCCGCGATATTAGGCGCTGCATGCTTAAGCGATGCTGAACGCGTGGCGCCGCCCCGGCGTGGCGCGGGAAGAAACAGCGCCGGAGTCCGGCACAAAGCCGCGTTTAGAGAGCGCATTGCAACACAAGTTCACACAATTGCAATATTCCGCCGGACGATTTCCCGGAAACCCTCACCCATGCCCCCGAAAAAGCTCACCTCGGGCCGCTCATCGCCCGTCATCTGCGCCTGTAGCGATCGAGGCACGGCAACTTATCCCGTCGATTGCGACGTTCGCCTCAACATTTGCGCGGTCAATACTTCGATTAACGCAACAATTTATTCCGTTTGCGGCGTCGCACAATGGCAGCGTGACGGAATAGGATAACGGCACCTCACCTGCGAAACGATCGACAACAAGGAGTCCGCATGAAGCCGGGCGAAGTGCGGTCGAATGCGCCTGCGATGCCGTCGAGATCCATTCGCACGTCGAGGTGTGCGACCTCGTCGCCGATTTGACACTTTGCGTCGGCGAAGTCGTCTACGATGACGTGGCTCGGTAATGTCTGCAGTCCTTTTCCACCTTTCACCTATCACGACGGGAATTCGATCATGAGCAATCTGACTGGCAAGACCGCAGTTGTCACGGGCGCCGCGAGCGGCATCGGCAAGGAAATCGCGCTGGAGCTGGCGAAGGCGGGCGCGGCAGTCGCGATCGCCGATCTGAACCAGGACGGCGCGAAC
>NZ_JGVW01000097.1 GCF_000687455.2 Burkholderia sp. lig30 | reverse complement strand
GGCCGGCAGCGGAAGGCGTGTTTTCGCTCATGACGATGGTCTGGCGCGTCGCTCACGCGTGTGGATAGACGAAGATTCATTATGCTTCAGCGCCCGATCAGCAGCAAACCGACAACATTTCGTCAGTATTGTTGCATCCGCCCGGTCAATCACCACGCGCACCCGGCGTACGGCTTTTTGACGCGCTGGACGCCAGTGATATATCACCATACTATCCACGAACTGCCTGTCCACGAGGATCGCCCGCGCATGCCCTCACCCCGTCCGACGCGCTGCTCGCCGTACGCATGAGCCAGCGGACACCCCCCCGTGCGGTGCGGGCCACGCCCGCCGAATCCGCAGCCAGCCTCGCCGATCGCGCGCATGCGCTGATCCAGCGCGACATCATCGCGATGCGGCTCGCGCCCGGCGCGGCGCTCAACGAAGCCGACCTCGTCGCGCGCACGGGCATCGGGCGCACGCCCGTTCATCAGGCCGTTCATCGGCTGGTGCTCGAAGGCCTGCTGTCGGTGCTGCCGCGCAAGGGGCTGATGGTGCAGCCGCTGTCGCTCGACGACATCCTCGCGATCGTCGACGTGCGGCGCATCAATGAGGCGCACTGCGCCGAGCTGGCCGCGCGCCACGCGACACCCGACGATTTTGCGCGCATGAGCACGCTGCTCGACGCCGCGCAAGCCTGTGTCGCGGCGCACGACGTCGAAGGCACGATGGAGCTCGATCGCGCATTCCACCAGGCGATCGGCGAAGCCGCGCGCAACCCGGTGCTGGCCGACCTGCTGCGCGGGCTGCACGAGCGCTCGCTGCGCTACTGGTTCGTCACGCTGTCCGAGCCGCACCATCTCGCCGAGGTCCAGCACGAGCACCGCGCGCTCTACGAGCGGTTGCGCGCGCGCGACGCCGCCGGCGCGCGCGCGGCCGTCGAGCATCACATCGCGTCGTTCCGCTCCACGCTTGTTCAACATCTTCGCCCCTGAACCGATCATGACTTCTTTCACGCCGTTTCCCCCGCTCGCCCAGCTCGCAGCCGACCTCGCGTCCGGCCGCACGACGAGCCGCGCGCTCGTCGACGCCGCGCTCGACCGGATCGCCGACCCGTCGGGCCAGGGCGCGATCGCCTTCACCGAGGTCGATGCCGATCACGCGCGCGCCGCGGCCGACGCGCACGACCGGCTGCGCGCCGCGGGCACGGTGCTGTCGCCGCTTGCGGGCATTCCGGTGTCGGTCAAGGACCTGTTCGACGTCGCGGGGCAAGTCACGCGCGCGGGCTCGAAGGTGCTCGACGGCGCGCCGCCCGCGCGCGCCGACGCGGTCGCGGTCGCGCGGCTCAGGCGTGCCGGCGCGGTGCTGGTCGGCCGCACCAACATGAGCGAGTTCGCGTTCTCCGGGCTCGGCCTGAACCCGCATTTCGGCACGCCGCGCTCGCCATACCGGCGCAACGTGCCGGGCGACGCGCGCATCGCGGGCGGCTCGTCGTCGGGCGCGGCCGCCTCGGTCGCCGACGGGATGGCGGCCGTCGCGCTCGGCACCGACACCGGCGGCTCGATCCGCATTCCCGCCGCACTGTGCGGGCTGACCGGCTTCAAGCCGACCGCGAGCCGGATTCCGACGCAAGGCGGCGTGCCGCTGTCGACGACGCTCGACTCGTTCGGCCCGATCGGCGTGACGGTGGGGTGCTGCGCGCTCGTCGACCGGATACTCGCCGGCGTCGAGCCGCTCGTGCCGGCCGCGCGGCCGCTCGAAGGCGTGCGGCTCGGCGTGCTGACGAACTACGTGACCGACGGCGTCGACGCCGAGGTCGCGGCTGCAATCGACACCGCGCTCAAGCATCTGGAGGCGGCCGGCGCGATTGTCTTCGACGTGCGCTTCGCCGCACTCGACCGGCTGCCCGACATCAACCGTTTCGGCTTCTCGCCAATTGAGGCGTACGCGTGGCACCGGCCGCTCCTCGCGCAGCATCGCGACCAGTACGATCCGCGCGTGCTGACGCGCATCCTGAAAGGCGAGCCCGCGACGGCGGCCGACTACCTGGATCTGCTCGCGGCACGCGCCGCGATGCTGGACGACGCCGCCCGCACGATCTGGCCGCGCTTCGACGCGCTCGTCGCGCCGACGGTGCCGGTCGTGCCGCCGCGCATCGCCGAGCTGGAGACCGACGACGCGGCGTTCGCCCATGCCAACGCGCTGATCCTGCGCAATCCGAGCGCGTTCAACTTCCTCGACGCGTGCGCGCTGTCGCTGCCATGCCACCCGCGCGACGCCGCGCCGGTCGGCCTGATGCTGGCCGGCGCGCCGCATCGCGACGACGCGCTGCTCGCGATCGGCCAGGCCGTGGAAGCCGTGCTGAACACGATCCGGTGACGGCATGCGGCGGCGCGCTGTGCCGGCACGCCGGCCTTCGCGCTAAAATCGACCGCTTATTCTCCTGACGGAACGACAAGGATTGCCGACGACAATGAACGATTTCACGCTTTCACTGCGCCGCGAGCGCCGCCTGCTGATCCTGCTCGGGCTGACGTGCATTGCACTGCTGGCGGGCGCGCTCTATCTGCAGTACGTGAAGAACGAGGATCCCTGCCCGCTGTGCATCATCCAGCGCTACTTCTTCGCGCTGGTCGGCATCTTCGCGTTTCTCGCCGCCGGGATGCAGCGGTGGCGCGGCATCGTGCTGCTCGAGACGCTGATCGCAATCTCCGCGGCAGCGGGCGTCGGTACCGCCGCCCGGCACCTGTCGATCCAGCTGAACCCCGGTTTCAGCTGCGGCTTCGACACGCTGCAGCCGATCGTCGACAGCCTGCCGCCCGCGCAATGGTTCCCCGGCATGTTCAAGGTCGCCGGCCTGTGCGAAACCGTGTATCCGCCGATCCTCGGCATCCTGCTGCCGGGATGGGCGCTGATCGCGTTCGTCGCAATCCTGGTCCCGGTCGCGGCGAGCGTCTGGCGTCATCGCAAGCAGTTCGCCGGTTGACGCGCTCCGCGCGCGGGTCCGCCGCGCGCTAGCCCCCGGGCCTGTTCAGGCCCATGACGGGCGTGCGGCGGCGGTCCGTACGCCGGGCCCGCCAGCCGGGCGCTCGCCGCCGGTCGCCCGCAGCCGGTCGCCCGCAGCCGGTCGCCCGCTTCGCCCCTTGCCACCGTGCCGCGCCCGGCCCGCGCCGCAGCGCGCTTCCCGGTGGCCCGGGCAACGGCATTCCGCGATCGACATGATCGTTGCCTGATGGTCCCGATAGACGCGCGCTGATATCGCGTTTTTTTAGCGGTGCTATCGTGATCTCTGGATCGCGGTTCACATGCGCGAGGCCAGTTCATCCAGCCCCGCGTCACGCGCCCCCGATCCGCCCTGTCGACTGGATTCAACATGACGACGCACACCACCCGCATGCCGCCGCCTCATCGCATCCGCGCCGGTCGCGGCCTTGCCCGCACGCGCCGTGCCGGACACGCCGCGCTGCGCGCGCACGCGATGCCCGCGCGGCATCCCCCCGCGCCGGCATCCGCCGCCCGCGTCGCCGTCGCCGCGCAGGCCGCACGCCACGGCTTGCGGCGGTACGCCGCCGTTCCCGGAGCACGCTGATGGAACCCTGGCTCGGCGATCTCCAGCAATTGCTTGCGCGCGGCGAGGCGGCCGTGCTCGTGACGGTCGCGCACGTGGACGGCTCCGCGCCGCGTGACGCGGGCACCAGAATGGTCGTGACCCGCGACGGTGCGCGCCACACGATCGGCGGCGGCCATCTGGAATGGCAGGCGATCGAAATCGCGCGGCAATGGCTGAAGGACGGCGCGCACGTGCCGCATGCGCGCAAGCTGGAGCGGTTCGCGCTCGGCCCGAGCCTCGGCCAGTGCTGCGGCGGCGCGGTGGTGCTCGCGTTCGAGCGGCTCGACGTCGGCGACCTCGGCTGGATCGCGTCGCTCGCGAAGCGCGTCGCCACGGGCGCCGCGACGGTGCGTCGCGTATCATTCGGCCCCTCGCCGGACGCGGCGCGGCTGAGCGAGCCGGACACGGCCGCCGCGCGCGCCAGCTGCCTGCTGTCGGAAACCGGCGGCATCGCGCTGATGACCGAGACGATCGCGCCGCAATCGTTCGAGGTCGCGCTGTTCGGCGCCGGCCCCGTCGGCTCGGCGCTCGTGCCGGTGCTCGCGACGCTGCGCTGCCGGGTGCGCTGGATCGACGAACCCGCGGCGCCGTTTCCGCCGCCCGCCGTGCTCGCCGGCATCGGCAACCTGACGATCGACGCGCGCGACGTGCCGGACGCGGCCGTCGACGACGCGCCGCCGCACTGCTATTTCGTCGTGGCGACGCACGACCACGCGCGCGATCTCGCGCTCGCGGAGCGCATCCTGCGGCGCGGCGACTACGCATACTTCGGGATGACCGGCTCGTGCACGAAGCGCGCACAGTTCGACCACCGCCTTGCCGCGCTCGGCATCGATCCGGCGCAGATCGCGCGCATGCGCTGCCCGATCGGCGTGGAAGGCATCGTCGACAAGGCACCCGAAGTGATCGCGATCGCGATCGCCGCGCAACTGCTGCAAGCCGTCGAGGTACACGCGCGAGCGAGCGCCCACCCCACCACCCTGACCGACCAAGAACAAACGCCATGACCCCGACCTTCAAAGACAAGATCGCCCGCGCACCGAAAGCGGAGCTGCACATCCACATCGAAGGTTCGCTCGAGCCGGAGCTGATCTTCGCGCTCGCGCAGCGCAACAACGTGACACTCGCGTACCCGTCGATCGACGCACTGCGTGCCGCGTACGCGTTCACCGACCTGCAGTCGTTTCTCGACATCTACTATGCGGGCGCGAGCGTGCTGCTCACCGAGCAGGACTTCTACGACATGACGGCGGCCTACGTCGAGCGCGCGCTCGCGGACAACGTCGTCCACACTGAACTGTTCTTCGATCCGCAGACGCACACCGAGCGTGGCGTGCCGATCGAGACGGTCGTGGCCGGCATCGATCGCGCACTCGCCGACGCGGAACAGCGCGGCCTGTCGAGCAAGCTGATCCTGTGCTTCCTGCGCCATCTGTCCGAGGACGATGCGCTCGCGACCTTCGACGCCGCGCTGCCGCTCTTCGAGCGCTACCGGCATCGCCTGATCGGCGTCGGGCTCGATTCGTCGGAGCGCGGCAATCCGCCGTCGAAGTTCGCACGCGTGTTCGCCAGGGCGCGCGCGCTCGGGCTCAAGCTCGTCGCGCATGCCGGCGAGGAAGGCCCGCCCGCGTATGTGTACGAGGCCCTCGACCTGCTGAAGGTCGACCGGATCGATCATGGCGTGCGCAGCATCGAGGACGACGCGCTCGTCGAGCGTCTCGCGGCAACGCGCGTGCCGCTGACCGTCTGCCCGCTGTCGAACCTGAAGCTGTGCGTGTTCGACGACATGGCAAAGCACACGCTGAAGGCGCTGCTCGCGCGCGGCGTCGCGGTGACGATCAACTCCGACGATCCGGCCTATTTCGGCGGCTACGTCAACGACAACTATTTCGCGACCGTCGACGCGCTGAATCTGTCGGACGCGGAAGTCCACACCGTGATCCGCAACGGCTTCGAGGCCGCGTTCGTCGACGACGCGCAGCGCGACGCGCTGATCGCGCGCCTCGACGCCTACTGGCACGCCGCGTGAGCGGCGCGCCGACGATCGCGCAACGCTGATTTCCCGGGACGATTCGCCATGACGCAAACCGCTTTCCGCGCCCAGTTGCTGACCTTCGACGGCGACCCGGCGCAAGCCGGGCAGGACGCCGCCTACGAGACCGACGGCCTGCTGATCGTCGACGGCGGCAAGGTCGTCGCGGCCGGCCCCTACGCGCGGCTCGCCGCGCAGCTCGCGCCCGGCGCCGTCGTGCACGAGATGCGCGACAAGCTGATCGCGCCCGGCTTCATCGACACGCACATCCACTATCCGCAGACGGACATGATCGCGTCGCCGGCGCCGGGCCTGCTGCCGTGGCTCGACAGGTACACGTTCCCGACCGAGCGGCAGTTCGCCGATCCCGCGCATGCGCGCGAGGTGGCGGAATTCTTCGTCGGCGAGCTGCTCGCCTGCGGCACGACGAGCGCGCTCGTCTACTGCACGGTGCACAAGCAGTCGGCGGATGCGCTGTTCGCCGCCAGCGACGCGCGCGATCTGCGGATGATCGCGGGCAAGGCGCTGATGGATCGCAACTGCCCCGCGTTCCTGCGCGACACCGCGCAATCGGGCTACGACGACAGCGCCGAGCTGATCGGCCGCTGGCACGGGCACGGCCGCCAGATGTACGCGCTCACGCCGCGCTTCGCGCCGACGTCGAGCGAGGCGCAGCTCGACGCGTGCGGCGAGCTGGCGCGCCGCCATCCGGACGTGTTCGTCCAGAGCCACGTCGCGGAGAACGTCGACGAGGTGAAATGGGCGGCCGAGCTGTTCCCCGGCCACCGCAGCTATCTCGACATCTACGACCATTACGGATTGCTGCGCCGCCGCGCGGTGTACGGCCACTGCATCCATCTCGACGACGAGGACCGCCGCAGGATGGCGCAGACGGGGGCTGCGATCGCGCATTGCCCGACGTCGAACTGCTTCCTCGGCAGCGGCCTGTTCGATCTCGGCAAGGCGGACGCATGCGGCGTGCGCGTCACGCTGGCGACCGACGTGGGCGGCGGCACGTCGTTCTCGATGCTGCAGACAATGAACGAGGCGCACAAGGTCGCGCGGCTGTCCGGACACCACCTGAGCGCCACCCGGATGTTCTGGCTCGCGACCGCGGGCGCCGCGCACGCGCTCGACCTCGCCGATACGGTCGGCACGCTCGCGCCGCGCACCGAAGCCGACTTCGTCGTGCTCGATCCGCAGGCGACGCCGCTCCTTGCGCGCCGCACCGCGCGCGCGGAGTCGCTCGAGGAACTGCTGTTCGCGCTCGCACTGCTCGGCGACGACCGCGCCGTCTACCGCACCTATGCCGCGGGCCGCTGTGTACACGAGCGCGGCGCCGCGCGCCACGCCGGCGCGTGACGGCGTAACGCGGTGACGCCCGCGCGTGGCCGCCACCGGGGCCGGAAGCGCTTTTCAGCGCGGAAAGCCCCGTGCTAGAATCCGTCCCACATTGGGGAGTAGCCGCTCCGCTCGACGTCCCGCACCACGCGGCGCACATCGTGACGGAGGCGTCCGTCAACAGACTTGGCCGCATGGCCATGGCGGACGCAGCCACCGCAAGGCCTGGCGAGACCGATGGTTCACAGTGCGCCGCTTCAGGGCCCGGCGCGCGGTGGATCGTCGCTCGCGCACATTTAACAGGCCCGTGGAACCCCTTTCGTGACTCAAGCCTTCCTGATCTCCACCGGCGCCGTCGCCCTCGCAGAAATCGGCGACAAGACGCAACTGCTGTCCCTCGTCCTTGCCGCGCGTTACCGCAAACCGCTTCCGATCATTCTCGGCGTGCTCGCCGCGACGGTCATCAACCATGCATGCGCGGGCGCGCTCGGCGAGTGGCTCGGCGTGCTCGTCACGCCGTCGATCATGCGCTGGGCGCTCGCGTTCTCGTTCATCGGGATGGGCCTCTGGATTCTGGTGCCGGACAAGCTCGATGCCGACGAGGCGAACGCGAACCGCTCGAAGCTCGGCGTGTTCGGCGCGACCTTCGTTGCGTTCTTCCTCGCGGAGATGGGCGACAAGACGCAGCTGGCGACCGTCGCGCTCGCCGCGCGCTTTCAGGATTACATCGGCGTCGTCGCCGGCACGACGTGCGGGATGATGCTCGCAAACGTGCCGGCGATCCTGCTCGGCGACCGCTTCGCGCACCGCCTGCCGACGGGCGTCGTGCACGGCGTCGCCGCCGTGCTGTTCGTCGTGCTCGGCGCGCTGGCGCTGTTCGGCGTCGGCGTCTGACGCCCGCGGGACCCGCGCCCGCCGCGGCGCGTTACTTCGCCGGCGCGGCCGCCCCGGGCGCGGGCGCGGCCGGCACCGCGCGCTCGTTGGCCGGCGCGGCGGGCGCGCCGTGCTTGTCGACCGGCAGACGCACCGTCCGCACCACGCCGTTGCCGAGCGGAAAATCGGCGAGCGCACTGCGCGCGAGGTACGGCATCGCATACAGCAGCGGCACGCTGTCCCCGCTGTTGCGCGCCGTCACGTTGTAGACCTCCTTGCCCGTCGCGCGCTCGGTGATGCGAATGCCGAGCAGGTAGTCGGAGACCGGATAGGTCTGGTTCACGTAGCCGGACGGGAACGGCCCCCACGGGCCCCAGGGTCCCCACGGCCCGCGCCGCCAGTACGGCCCCGGGCCCGCGAACCACGGGTCGTAGTAGACCGGCTGCGCCACCGTCACGAAGTCGCTGGTCACGCCGTAGGTCAGCCCGACCAGATAGCGCGCGCTCGCCTGCGGCGCCGGCCGGAACGCATACGCGGACAGCTCGTTCGCGACGATCTGCTCATAGGTCGACTGCTCGAGGTTGTTGCGCTGCTCGTCGGTGCGCGCAAACGCATAGGTGCGGGTCGCGTCGCTGCCGCTCCAGTCGGAGAACGCCGTCACCTGCGTCGTCACATAGCTGGTGCAGCCGGACAGCAGCGTCACGCACAGCGCCGCCGTCCATACCGCACCGCGAAAAATCCGTTCGCGTTTCATGCTCGTCCTCTTCAGTGCACGGCACGGAGCGCGATCGCTCGACGCGCGTCGCGGTCCGGCCGGGATGCCGATAATACGCGGACTGGTGCGCGCGGTAAAAAGTTCGCGCCGCACGCGTGCCCCGGCCTTTGTACAATGAACCGGTTCGCCGGGCGCGCGCCGCGCGCCCGAAACCGACTTCATCGCTCACGACCACCATGTCCGACAACGCCTCCTCCACCGTGATCCGCCGCGCCGACTACACGCCACCGGCCTTCCTCATCGATTCCGTCGAACTCGAATTCGAGCTTGCGCCGGCCCGCACGATCGTCAGGAATACGATGCGCGTGCGACGCAATCCCGACGCGGCGTACACGCCGCACCTGGAGCTGATGGGCGAAGCGCTCGAATTCATCGGCGCCTGGTACGACGGCGCGCGCTGCACCGCCGTGCGCGCGCACGAGCACGGGCTCACCGTCGAGAACGTGCCCGACGCGTTCGCACTGACGATCGAAAGCGCATGCGCACCGGACCAGAACACGACGCTGTCCGGGCTGTACGTGTCGAGCGGCAATTTCTTCACGCAGTGCGAGGCCGAGGGCTTCCGCCGCATCACCTACTTCCTCGACCGGCCCGACGTGATGGCCTCGTATACGGTCACGCTGTGCGCCGACAAGGCCGCGTATCCGGTGCTGCTGTCGAACGGCAACCTGATCGCGTCCGGCGAGCTGCCCGACGGCCGTCACTACGCGAAATGGGAAGACCCGTTCAGGAAGCCGAGCTACCTGTTCGCGCTCGTCGCGGGCAAGCTCGTCGCGCTCGAGGAAAAGATCACCACTGGCTCCGGCAAGGACAAGCTGCTGCAAGTATGGGTCGAGCCGCACGACCTCGACAAGACGCGCCATGCGATGGATTCGCTGATCCATTCGATCCGCTGGGACGAAAAGCGCTTCGGCCTCGAACTGGATCTCGACCGCTTCATGATCGTCGCGGTCGGCGATTTCAACATGGGCGCGATGGAAAACAAGGGGCTCAACATCTTCAACACGAAATACGTGCTGGCGAACCCCGAAACCGCGACCGATACCGATTTCGCGAACATCGAGTCGGTCGTCGGCCACGAGTATTTCCACAACTGGACCGGCAACCGCGTGACCTGCCGCGACTGGTTCCAGCTGAGCCTGAAGGAAGGCCTGACGGTGTTCCGCGACCAGGAGTTCTCGGCCGACATGGCGGCGGGCGACGACGCGAACGCGGCGGCCCGCGCGGTCAAGCGCATCGAGGACGTGCGCGTGCTGCGCCAGCTCCAGTTCGCCGAGGACGCCGGCCCGATGGCGCATCCGGTGCGCCCGGAGCGCTACGTCGAGATCAACAACTTCTACACGATGACCGTCTACGAGAAAGGCTCGGAAGTCGTGCGGATGTACCAGACGCTGTTCGGCCGCGACGGCTTCCGGCGCGGGATGGACCTGTATTTCGAGCGCCATGACGGCCACGCGGTCACCTGCGACGATTTCCGCCACGCGATGGCGGACGCGAACGGCCGCGACCTCGCGCAGTTCGAACGCTGGTACAGCCAGGCCGGCACGCCGCGCGTGACGGTACGCACCGCGTACGATGCCGCAACGCGGCGCTACACGGTCACGCTCGCGCAAGGCTATGGCGACGCGTCGCCGGCCGCGCGCGACACGCAAGAGGGGCCGCTGCTGATTCCGTTCGCAATCGGCCTGATCGGCCGCGACGGCCAGGATCTGCCGCTGCGGCTCGACGGCGAGGCGGCCGCGTCCGGCACCACGCGCGTGCTCGACTTCACCGAGGTCGAACAGACCTTCACGTTCGTCGACGTGCCCGAGCAGCCGCTGCCGTCGCTGCTGCGCAATTTCTCCGCGCCGGTGATCGTCGAGTACGACTACAGCGACGACGACCTCGCGTTCCTGCTCGCGCACGACAGCGATCCGTTCAACCGCTGGGAAGCCGGCCAGCGGCTCGCGACGCGCGCGCTCCTGACGCTCGCCGCGCGCGCGGCGGCGAATGCGCCGCTCACGCTCGGCGAGAACTTCGTCGCCGCGTTCGGCCGCGTGCTGACCGACGACAGCCTGTCGCCCGCGTTCCGCGAACTGGCGCTGACGCTGCCGTCCGAAACCTACCTCGCCGACCAGATGGCCGAAGCCGACCCGGCCGCCGTGCATCGCGCGCGCCTGTTCGTGCGCCGCCAGCTCGCCACCGCGCTGCGCGCCGACTGGCTCGCCGCGTACGAAGGCCAGCAGACGCCCGGCGCCTACGCGCCGACGCCGGACGCGGCCGGCCGCCGCGCGCTGAAGAACCTGGCGCTCGCGTATCTCGCCGAGCTGGAGGATCCGGCCGATGCGGTGCGCCTCGCGAACGCGCAGTACGACGCGGCGGACAACATGACCGACCGCGCGGCCGCGCTCGGCGCGCTGCTGTCCGCCGCCGCCGCGGGCGCGAACGAGCCGGCCGAGCGTGCGCTTGCCGATTTCTACCGGCGCTTCGAGCAGGAAGCGCTCGTGATCGACAAGTGGTTTGCGATGCAGGCCGCGCAGCGCGGCACGCCCGGGCAGCCGACGCTCGACAAGGTCCGCAAGCTGCTCGCGCATCCGGCGTTCAATCTGAAGAATCCGAACCGCGCGCGCTCGCTGATCTTCAGCTTCTGCGCGGCCAACCCGTCTCAGTTCCATGCGGCGGACGGCTCCGGCTACGCGTTCTGGGCGGAACAGGTGCTCGCGCTCGACGCGATCAATCCGCAGGTCGCCGCGCGGCTCGCGCGCTCGCTCGAACTGTGGCGCCGCTTCACGCCGGTGCTGCGCGACGGGATGCGCGCGGCGCTCGAGCAGGTCGCCGCCGGCGCGAAATCGCGCGACGTGCGCGAAATCGTCGAGAAGGCGCTCGCCTGACGCAAACGCCCGCCGTTCCGGCCGGGCAAACCGGCGCCGCACGATGCGGCGCCGGCTTTTTTTTGCATCTGCCCGCCCGCCGTGCGCTCACCGGCGATGCGCGAGACGGGTGCCGTGTCGCTGCCCGAAATCGAGTGGCTCTGGCCGGGAAGCCGCGCGCGCATCAAAAAAGGCGGCGGCGCGGTGCGCGGCGAGTAAAATCGCGGCTATTCGTGCATTTTCTTGCCTTTCGGAGTCTCGTCATGTCCATCGTCCGCCGCACCACGCTGTCCAAGTTCCTGATCGAACAGCAACGTGTGACCAACAAACTGCCTGCCGACCTGCGCCTTCTGATCGAAGTCGTCGCCCGTGCGTGCAAGGCGATCAGCTACAACGTGTCGAAGGGCGCGCTCGGCGACGCGCTCGGCACCGCCGGCAGCGAAAACGTCCAGGGCGAAGTGCAGAAGAAGCTGGACATCCTGTCGAACGAGATCCTGCTCGACGCCAACGAATGGGGCGGCAACCTCGCCGCGATGGCGTCCGAGGAAATGGAGACGTTCTTCCCGATTCCCGAGAACTATCCGCGCGGCGAATACCTGCTGGTGTTCGACCCGCTCGACGGCTCGTCGAACATCGACGTGAACGTGTCGATCGGCACGATCTTCTCGGTGCTGCGCTGCCCGGACGGCCAGCAGGCCACCGAGCAATCGTTCCTGCAGCCCGGCACCGAGCAGGTCGCGGCGGGCTACGCGGTGTATGGCCCGCAGACGGTGTTCGTGCTGACGACCGGCGACGGCGTGAACTGCTTCACGCTCGACCGCGAAGTCGGCTCGTGGGTGCTCACGCAGAGCAACATGCGTATTCCCGAGGACACCCGGGAATACGCGATCAACGCGTCGAACGCGCGCCACTGGTACGAGCCGGTCAAGCGCTACATCGACGAGCTGAACGCCGGCAAGGAAGGCCCGCGCGGCGACAACTTCAACATGCGCTGGATCGCGTCGATGGTCGCCGACGTGCACCGCATCCTGAACCGCGGCGGCGTGTTCATGTACCCGGCCGACAAGCGCACGCCGGATCGCCCGGGCAAGCTGCGCCTGATGTACGAGGCGAACCCGATGGCGTTCCTCGTCGAGCAGGCCGGCGGCGCGGCGACGAACGGCACCCAGCGCATCATGGAAGTGCAGCCGACCGGCCTGCACCAGCGCGTGCCGGTGTTCCTCGGCTCGAAGAACGAAGTCGAGCGCGTCACGCGCTATCACCTCGACGCGGAATAAATGCGATAAACCGCTGGACGGCCGCGTGCGAGGCATCGTACAATCTGGCCCTCGCGCAAGCGGCCCCAGTTCGGTCGCGGCGCCGCGGAAGTGAAATTCCGGGGAAATCGGGAAGTTGAGCGGGTCAGCAGCCAAAAAGCTGAAAAAGATTCGCAAAACCTCTTGCCAAGCAATCAGATTTCGCCATATAATTTCATTTCTCTGCTGCCGGAATAGCTCAGTTGGTAGAGCAGCGCATTCGTAATGCGAAGGTCGGGGGTTCGACTCCTCTTTCCGGCACCAAGCTTCAAGGGGCGACAAGTCAAGTACTTGTCGCCCCTTTCTCGTTTACGGCCGGGAAAACGCCACCGCCCGTGTCGACAAGCATCGCGCGCAGGCAGCGCCTGCGGGCATTTCCCGACGAGACACGGCGCGTTTCGCACGCTTACAATCGCATCGATTCCGCGATTTCACCCAGCATCATGCGCACCTGGCGTCTCGAGCGACCGAACCTGACAGGACAGCTGGACGTGTCCCGAGCGACCGGCCTCGTCGCCGCGATCGGCGCGGGCGATCCGAACGCGTTCGCCACCGAGCTTCTGAAGCTGTTCGACGAGGCGCTGTCCGTCACGCAATGCACGGTGTTCGCGTACGAATTCGGCAACCGGCCGCGCACGATGTCGGTTGCCGACCACCGCGGCGGACGCTACCTGCGGGACGTCGCCGACACCTACGCGC
>NZ_JGVW01000096.1 GCF_000687455.2 Burkholderia sp. lig30 | reverse complement strand
CTGCTTGAGCTGCTTGAGCTGCTTGAGCTGCTTGAGCTGCTTGAGCTGCTTGAGCTGCTTGAGCTGCTTGGGCTGCCTGGGCTGCCTGGGCCGGCGACGCCGCCACCGCCTTCGCGGCAGCCGCGCGCGGCCCCGGCACGGCGCGCGGCGCAGCCGACGGCTGTCCGACCGGCGCACTGCCCGCGCCCGCCGCCGGCTCGAACGCCAGCATCCGCAACAGCGTCATCGTGAAGCCCGCATACTCGTCCGGCGCGAGGCCCAGCTCCGCGCGTCCGACCGTGGCGATCTGATAGAAGAGCTGCACCTGCTCCGGGCTCAGCGTATCCGCGAAGCGGCGCAGGTCGCCCGCTTCCGGCCATTCGTCGAGCACCGAGCCCGGCGCGAACTGCGCCCAGGCGATCCGGTGCAGCAGGCTCGCGAGATCCTGCAGCGCCGTCGAGAACGACAGGCTGCGCAGCGCCATCTCGTCCGCGATCGCGAGGATCTCCGGGCCGTCGGCGGCCGCGAGCGCGTCGAGCAGACGCACCATGTAGGTCTGGTCGAGCGCGCCGAGCATGCCGGACACCGCCGCTTCCGTGACTTCGTTCGCCGAATAGGCAATCGCCTGGTCGGTCAGCGACAGCGCGTCGCGCATGCTGCCCTGCGCGGCACGCGCGAGCAGGCGCAGCGCCTGCGACTCGAACGCGATGTGCTCCTCGCCGAGAATCCGCTCGAGGTGCGACACGATGTGTCCGGCCGGCATCTGCTTGAGGTTGAACTGCAGGCAGCGCGACAGCACGGTCACCGGGATTTTCTGCGGATCGGTCGTCGCGAGAATGAACTTGACGTGCGACGGCGGCTCTTCGAGCGTCTTCAGCATCGCGTTGAACGCATGGTTCGTCAGCATGTGCACTTCGTCGATCATGTAGACCTTGAAGCGCGCATCGACGGGCGCATACACCGCGCGCTCGAGCAGCGCAGCCATCTCGTCGACGCCGCGGTTGCTCGCCGCGTCCATTTCGACGTAGTCGACGAAGCGGCCTTCGTCGATCTCGCGGCACGCGCGGCACACGCCGCACGGCTGCGACGTCACGCCGGTTTCACAGTTGAGCGCCTTCGCGAAGATGCGCGACAGCGTCGTCTTGCCGACGCCGCGGGTGCCGGTAAACAGATACGCGTGATGCAAACGCCCGCCGTCGAGCGCGTGCGTGAGCGCCCTGACGACGTGCTCCTGGCCGACGAGCGAAGCGAAATCCTTCGGACGCCACTTGCGTGCGAGAACTTGATAGGTCATCGGGAAATTGTATCAGCAACACCGCTTCGCGCCGACTGGCTGCGACAGCAACGAGCAAAAGGGGAATCGTGAAAGCGCGCCCACGAACGGGGCAAGAAGAAAGGTGACGAGCCCGACCCTCGGCACTGGCGGAAAACGGCTGTGGCTGCTTCGTTCCCGACCTGACCAGGTTGACCGCCCCACCATGCGAGGAGGCCCGTCACGGCGAATTCTACCATCGCTTGCCGACGAATGCGACGATTTATTCGCACGAACTGCGTCGGCGCCCGCTTCTTGCCCGCCTCTTGCTTTTCGCGCGCCGGCCGCCATCTATCAGTCGCACCGCCCGGCGGCATGTCGTGACCCTACTCTCGAAGCGGCTACTATCGCCGTCCACAGCGGATAGCAATTTAGGCTAATATGACGCCCGAACGACCCGCGAGCCGCAGCATGCAGCGCTCGCGCCTGCCTTTCCCGGCGGGCGCAGCCACCTGCCGCGGCGGCCGGCAGCCCGAGGGCGGCCGGCGCGCCGCAAGGCGCCACGCAGGCAGTCACTGAACCGAAAGAGGTAATGACACAATGAGCGAACAGATCAAACACATCAGCGACGCATCGTTCGAACAGGACGTCGTCAAATCCGACAAGCCCGTGCTGGTCGACTTCTGGGCCGAATGGTGCGGCCCGTGCAAGATGATCGCCCCGATCCTGGACGAAGTCGCGAAGGATTACGGCGACAAGCTGCAGATCGCGAAGATCAACGTCGACGACAACCAGGCGACGCCCGCCAAGTTCGGCGTGCGCGGCATCCCGACGCTGATTCTCTTCAAGAACGGCGCAGCCGCCGCGCAGAAGGTGGGCGCGCTCTCGAAGTCGCAACTGACCGCGTTCCTCGACAGCCACCTGTAATACCGGCGAGTCCGCGGACGTGTTGTCAACCGGCAACACGTCCGCCGCCATGCCGCCGATCGGCAACTCAAGCGCGAATCGGCGTATGCTAGAATTAAAAAACGTCTACAAGACGCATTTAAGTCTCTGAGCGCTTCCGCTCGCCCTCCTCCCTATTTCTTTCGTCGCATCTTCTCCTCCCTGGCGGGATCTCCGTATGCATTTATCCGAGCTCAAGTCTCTGCACGTGTCCGAATTGATCGAAATGGCCAACGGCCTGGAGATCGAAAACGCGAACCGCCTGCGCAAGCAGGAGTTGATGTTCGCCATTCTCAAAAAGCGCGCCAAGACGGGGGAAACGATCTTCGGCGACGGCACGCTCGAAGTGTTGCCGGACGGCTTCGGTTTCCTGCGCTCGCCGGAAATGTCCTATCTCGCGAGCACCGACGACATCTACATCAGCCCGTCGCAGATCCGCCGCTTCAACCTGCACACCGGCGACACGATCGAAGGTGAGGTTCGCACGCCGAAGGACGGCGAGCGCTACTTCGCGCTCGTCAAGGTCGACAAAGTCAACGGGCAGCCGCCCGAGGCCTCGAAACACAAGATCATGTTCGAGAACCTCACGCCGCTGCACCCGAACAAGCCGCTGTCGCTCGAGCGCGAGATGCGCGGCGAGGAAAACGTCACGGGCCGCATCATCGACATGATCGCGCCGATCGGCAAGGGCCAGCGCGGCCTGCTCGTCGCGTCGCCGAAGTCCGGCAAGACCGTGATGCTCCAGCACATCGCGCACGCGATCAAGCAGAACCATCCGGACGTCATCCTGTTCGTGCTGCTGATCGACGAGCGCCCTGAAGAAGTGACCGAAATGCAGCGCTCGGTCGCGGGCGAAGTGATCGCATCGACCTTCGACGAACCGGCTACCCGCCACGTGCAGGTCGCCGAGATGGTGATCGAGAAGGCCAAGCGCCTCGTCGAGATGAAGCACGACGTCGTGATCCTGCTCGACTCGATCACGCGCCTCGCACGCGCGTACAACACGGTGATCCCGGCGTCGGGCAAGGTGCTGACGGGCGGTGTCGACGCGAACGCGCTGCAGCGTCCGAAGCGCTTCTTCGGCGCGGCGCGCAACATCGAGGAAGGCGGTTCGCTGACGATCATCGGCACCGCGCTGATCGAAACCGGCAGCCGCATGGACGACGTGATCTACGAAGAGTTCAAGGGCACCGGCAACATGGAAGTGCACCTCGAGCGCCGTCTCGCGGAAAAGCGCGTCTACCCGTCGATCAACCTCAACAAGTCCGGCACGCGCCGCGAAGAGATGCTGATCAAGCCCGAGATCCTGCAAAAGATCTGGGTGCTGCGCAAGTTCATCCACGACATGGACGAAGTCGAGGCGATGGAATTCCTGCTCGACAAGATCCGACAGACGAAGAGCAATTCCGAGTTCTTCGACCTGATGCGCCGCGGCGGCTGATCGCCCGCCTCCCGGTTCGGCAGAAAGGCCGCCTGCGCTGTCCGCCAGGCGGCCTTTTTTTGCGCCCGGGATGCACGCAAGCGCGCACGCCGATCCTGCAACGCACGCCACGAGATGCACGCGACCGCGCGCATCGATCGCGCTGACCGTCGCGCAGCAAGCCGCCTTCCTGCCGTCGCTCGACGGCTTCCATCACCGCGCCGGCATCGCGATCTGCGGCGGGCGCTTCGCCGCGTGGCAAAAAGAGATCGATTGAGTTAAAAGTGACGCTTTAGCGTTCCGTTCGCCGCCTTCATGCTCTCGAAACTGACCCGCTGGCTCGGCACCCGCCGCCGCGACCGCGCGCTGCGCAGCCACCCGATTCCCGATGCGCTGTGGCGCGACACCGTCGAGCGACTGCCGTTCCTCGGCTACCTGCCGCCCTCCGACCTCGAACGGCTGCGCGAGCTGACGAGCCTCTTTCTCGCGCAGAAATCGTTCTCGACCGCGCACGGCCTCGCACTGACCGACGCGATGATGGTCGGTATCGCTGTGCAGGCGTGCCTGCCTGTGCTGAACCTCGACTTGAGCCTGTACGACGGCTGGGTCGGCATCGTCGTGTATCCGGGCGAATTCTTGATCCGCAAGACCGTGCAGGACGAGGACGGCGTCGTGCACGAGATCGAGCAGGACGCGAGCGGCGAGGCGTGGGAGGGCGGCCCCGTGATCCTGTCGTGGGAGGACGCGCAGATGACCGACGACCGCGACGCGTACAACGTCGTGATCCACGAGTTCGCGCACAAGATCGACATGATCAACGGCGCGGCGGACGGCTATCCACCGCTGTTTCGCCGCTGGCACGCGCCGCATCTCGACGCGCAGGCATGGGCAGACGTGTTCGACAACGCGTACGACCAGTTCTGCGCGCGCGTCGATGCCGTGCCGGATCGCGCGTGGGCGCGCTTCGAGCGCGATTCGCTGATCGATCCCTATGCGGCGGATCACCCGTCGGAGTTCTTCGCCGTCTGCAGCGAGGCGCTGTTCGTGCAGCCGCGCGCATTCGAGGCCGAATTCCCCGAGCTGTACCGGCTGCTCGCCCGCTACTACCGGCAGGATCCGGCCGGCGCCGGCGCCCTCGCCGCGCCTTGACAAATTATTCGTCAACCATCTGATTTTCTGGCATAATCCCCGTTTTTCGACCTTAGGCAAGTGGCTCGCGCCGGGCTTGACGTCCCGCCGCCACGCGTGAGAAGCGCGTGCGGCAACGGCAAGCGGCGGGTTGGCTACCGCTATCACCAAGGAAAGACCATGAAACAAGGCATTCACCCGAATTACCGCGAAGTCGTCTTCCAAGACATGTCGAACGGCTTCAAGTTCATCACGCGCTCGACGATCCAGACGCGTGAAACCATCGACCTCGACGGCAAGACCTACCCGCTCGCCAAGATCGAAGTGTCGTCGGAATCGCACTCGTTCTACACCGGCCAGCAGAAGATCATGGACACGGCAGGCCGCGTCGAGAAGTTCAAGAACAAGTTCGGCGCACGCGCCAGCGGCAAGGCTGCGTAAGCACGCTTCGCGCCGCATCCGGTGGCTCCAACGCACCGGTTACGCATTCAAGGGCAGCCCAGGCTGCCCTTTTTCGTGTGCGCTCGCCCAATTGTCGCCCGCCGGCGGCACAGCGGCGATTCCCCTGACGCGCCCGGCCGGCGCGTCTACAATGCCGGATGCCTGAGACGGCCCGCCACGCGGGCCGTTCGCCGATAAAAAATACCGCTCATCTGCATGAAGCCAGTCGTTCGTCTCACCGCCTCCGCCACGCGCGCGCTGCCGCGCTGGCTGCTGCTCACACTCTGCATCGTCTATGCGGCGTTCGGCCTGTTCGGCCGCGACCCGTGGAAAAACGAGGATGCCGCGGGCTTCGGCGTGATGTGGACGATGGCCCAGGGCACATGGCACGACTGGCTGCTGCCGAACCTCGTCGGCAAGTACATCACGACCGACGGCCCGTTCGGCTACTGGCTCGGCGCGCTCGCGATCCGCGCGCTCGGGCCGTGGATCGACGCGAGCAACGCGTCGCGGCTCGGCACCGGCATCCTCTTTTGCGTGGCCTGCGCGTTCGTCTGGTATGCGGCCTACCTGCTCGGCCGGCGTGCCGAAGTGCAGCCGTTCAAGTATGCGTTCGGCGGCGAGCCCGAGCCGCACGACTACGGCCGCACGCTCGCCGACGGCGCGCTGCTGGTGCTGCTCGCCTGCTTCGGCCTCGCCGAGCGCGGCCACGAGACGACCCCGCAGCTCGCGCAGTTCGCATGGATCGCGATGCTCGTCTACGGTCTCGTGCGCGCGATCGACAAGCCCGTTCAAGGTGCGCTGTGGTGGGGGCTCGCACTCGGCCTCGTTGCGCTGTCCGGCAACCCGGTGCTCGTCGCGGCGCTCCTCACCGGCACCGTCGTGCTGTGGTTCGTCACGGCCGACGTGCGCAACCTGCGCCTGCCCGGCATCGGCCTGCCGCTCGCGTTCGCCATCTTCGCGCTCTGGCCGGTGGCCGCGTTCGTCGCGGCGCCGACCGACGCCGCCTGGTTCGTCAACCAGTGGCTGCACGGCAGCCTGATGCGCTTCTCCGGCCCGCCGACTGCGGTGCTCGCCTACGCGGCGAAGAACCTGCCGCTCTTCACGTGGCCCGCGTGGCCGCTCGCGATCTGGGCGTGGTGGAGCTGGGCCGGCCTGCGCCGGCGCGCGCACATCGCGATTCCGCTGTCCGTCATCGCGCCGCTCGTCGCGCTCGTGATCCTGCAAAGCCAGCAGTCGAACCGCATGTACATGCTGCTGCTGCCGCCGCTCGCCGTGCTCGCGACCTTCGCACTGCCGACGCTCAAGCGCGGCGCGATCAATGCGATCGACTGGTTCGCTGTACTGAGCTTCACGATCCTCGGCAGCTTCGTCTGGCTGGTGTGGCTCGCCGCGCTGACCGGCTTCCCGCATCCGCTCGCCCGCAATCTCGCGCGCCTCGTGCCCGGCTTCACGCCGCACTTCAAGGTGCTGTCGTTCGTCTGCGCGATCGCCGTCACCGTCTGCTGGTTCCTGCTGGTACGCTGGCGCGTGTCGCGGCAGCCGAAGGTGCTGTGGCGCAGCGTCGTGCTGTCGAGCGCCGGCACGACGCTGATGTGGGTGCTGCTGATGACGCTGTGGCTGCCGATCGTCAACTACAGCCGGACCTACCAGGACGTCGCGCAGCAGATCTCCACGCACCTGCCGTCCGATTACGACTGCATCTCGCCCGTGCGGCTAGGCGACGCGCAGATCGCCACCTTCGCGTATTTCGGCGACATGCACTTCGACTTCTCCGGCGACTGCGACGTGATCCTGCGCCACGACCACGCCGACTATGGCGAGCCGAGCTCGATGTCGCAATACGTCTGGCGCCTCGTCTGGGAAGGCCGCCGCGTCGCCGACCGCGACGAGCGCTTCCGCCTGTACGAACGCATCGAGCGGCCGAAGACGCCGGCAAAGCGCCGGCCGCCGCGCCGGCCGGACTGACGTGCTCGCCGACCTCCGCAAGATCGCCGGGCTTGCGTGGCCGGTGCTCGTCGGGCAACTGGCGATCATCGCGTTCGGCGTGATCGACACCGCGATGGTCGGCCGCTTCTCCGCCGTCGATCTCGCCGCGCTCGGTCTCGGCTCGTCGCTCTACATCTCGATCTACATCAGCCTGACGGGAATCCTGTCCGCGCTGCAGCCGATCACCGGGCAGCTCTACGGCGCGCGGCGCTACACGGAAATCGGCGAGGAAGTGCGCCAGGCGCTGTGGCTCGCCGCGCTGCTCGCCGTGCCCGGCTTCCTGCTGCTGCACTTCCCCGAACCGCTGTTGCGCGTCGCGCACGCGCCGGCCGCGCTGCACGAACGCACGGTCGCCTATCTGCGGATCCTGTCGTTCGGCCTGCCGGCGAGCCTCGTGTTCCGGATCTACAACGCGCTCGCCAACGCGGCCGGCAAGCCGCGCCTCGCGATGATCCTGCAGGTCGGCGCGCTGCTGCTGAAATTCCCGCTGAACGTCTGGTTCATCTTCGGCGGCCTCGGCGTACCGGCCCTCGGCGGTCCCGGCTGCGGCCTCGCCAGCACGCTGATCAACTGGGCGCTCGCGCTGGTCGGCTTCACGCTGCTCGCGAAGCTCGACGTGTTCGCGCCGCTCGCGATCTTCTCGCGCTTTTGCTGGCCGGTCTGGGCGCGCCAGAAGGCGATCCTCCGGCTCGGCGTGCCGATGGGGCTCTCCTACCTGATCGAGGTGACGTCCTATACGTGCATGGCGCTCTTCATCGCGCAGTTCGGCACCACCACGCTCGCCGGCCACCAGATCGCCGGCAACCTCGGCGCGGTGCTGTACATGACCCCGCTGTCGATCGGCATCGCGACCTCGACGCTCGTCGCGCGCGCGCTCGGCGCCGGCCATCCGGATCAGGCGCGCCTGATCGGGCGTCATGGCGTAATGCTCGCGTGCTCGGCCGCCGCCGTGTACGGCCTGCTCGTGTTCGTGCTGCGGCCGCTGATCGTCGGCGGCTATACGCCGGACCCGGCGGTCGCCGCCGCGGCAATGCCGCTCGTCGCGATCGTCGCCTGCTACCACTTCTTCGACGCGATACAGATCACGACAGCCTTCGTGCTGCGCGCCTACAAGGTCGCCGTGGTGCCGACCGTGATCTACGCGATCGCGCTCTGGGGCGTCGGGCTCGGCGGCGGCTATCTGCTCGGCTTCGACGTCGGCGGATTCGCGCCGGCGTGGCTCACCGGCGCGCGCGGCTTCTGGTTCGCCAACGCCGTGAGCCTGATGCTCGCGGGCACCGGGCTCGTGCTGTACCTGCGAGCCGTCGGCCGCGCGCACCTGCGCGGCGATCCGCACGGCGCGCGCTGACGCGCCGCACGCCATGCGGGCGCGTCACGTGCCGTGCAACGTTTCCGCCGCGTGATACGACGAACGCACGAGCGGCCCGGACACCACCTCGAGAAACCCGAGCCCGAGCCCCTCGTCGCGCCACGCGGCGAATGCATCCGGCGTCACATGGCGGCGCACCGGCAGATGAAACGGCGATGGCGCGAGATACTGCCCGATCGTCAGCACGTCGACTTCGTGCGCGCGCAGGTCGCGCAACGTGTCGCGCACTTCGTCGTCGCGCTCGCCGAGCCCGAGCATCAGCCCGGACTTCGTCACGACCGCCGGATTCGCCGCCTTCACGCGCGCGAGCAGGTCGAGCGAGCCGCGATAGTCGGCGCCCGGCCGCGCGGCGCGGTATAGCGACGGCACGGTCTCGACGTTGTGATTGAACACGTCCGGCCACGCGACCGACAGCGCGTCGAGCGCGCGCGCGATGCGTCCGCGGAAATCCGGCGTCAGCACCTCGACGCCGATGCCCGGCACGCGCGCGCGCACCGCCGCGACGCAGGCGGCGAAGTGCGCGGCGCCGCCGTCGCGCAAGTCGTCGCGGTCCACCGACGTGATCACCACGTAACGCAGCGCCAGCGCGGCGACCGCGTCGGCGAGCCGCCCGGGCTCGTGCGGATCGAGCGGCTCCGGCCGGCCGTGCGCGACGTCGCAGAACGGGCAGCGCCGCGTGCACAGGCCGCCCATGATCATGAACGTCGCGGTGCGTTGCGCGAAGCATTCGCCGATGTTCGGGCACATCGCTTCCTCGCAGACGGAATGCAGCCGATGGGCGCGCAGCACCGCCGCCATCGCGGCGACGGTGTCGCTCATCATCGGCCGCGCCCGCAGCCACGGCGGCTTCGGCAGCGCCGCGCCGGCCGCGGGCTCGACGCGCACCGGAATGCGCGCGAGCTTGTCGCGGCTGCGCGCGCCCGGCTGGCCGAGCGCCGTCAGGCTGGATCGTTCGAGCGCGGCGGCCATCGTCAGTCTCCGAGGAACGCGGCGATCAGGCGGTTCACGTCGGCCGCCGCCTCCATCTGCACCATGTGGCCGCGCCCGGCCAGCACCTCGGTTCGCACACCCGCCGGCAAGCCCTGCGCGTGATGCGCGGGAATCACCTGGTCGCGCTCGCCCCAGATCACGAGCGTTCGCGGCGCGAGCGCGGCGAGCCGGTCGCGGAACACGCGTCGCTGCGTCGCGCCGTCGAACGCGGACGCCGCGATCCTCTCCAGCGCCGCCTGCACGCCCTCGAGACGCTTGTAGCGGACGAGATCCTCGACCAGCTGCCGGGTGACGAGCGCGCTGTCGGCGAACAGCTTGCCGAGATGCGGCTTGAGCGTGTTGCGGCTGTTGCCGGAGACGAACCCGTCGATGTAGTCGCGGTCGATGTCGCTGCCGAGTCCCGCGCTCGCGATCAGCGTCAGCGACGCGACCCGCTCCGGCGCGCGCTCGGCCGCCGCCATCGCGACCGCGCCGCCCATCGAATGGCCGATCAGGTGCGCGCGGGCGATGCCGCGCGCGTCGAGCAGCGCGAGCACCGCGTCAGCCAGCTCGTCGAGGCTGCCCGTGTCGACCGCCTTGCCCGATTCGCCGTGCCCCGGCAGGTCGAGCGCCCAGACCGGCCGGTGCGCGGCCAGCTCGGCATGGTTGAACAGCCAGTTGTTCAGGTCGCCGCCGAAGCCGTGGATCAGCACCGCCGGCGTGCGCTCGCCCGCGCCGAGCGCGAGATAGCGCACGGTGCGCCCGCCGATCTGCGCCTTCTCGGGCTGCGGGCCGGCCGCCTCCTCGGCCGCGGCGCTCGGCGTGAAGTTGCGCTGGAATTCGGCCACGGCAGCGTCGATCTCCGCATCGCTCGCCTGTTCCGCCGCCACCACGCCGAGCAGCGCGCCGACCGGCAGCGTGTCGCCCTCCTGCGCGATCTGGCGGCGCAACGTGCCGTCGAACGCGCACTCGACGCCCGACGAGATCTTGTCGGTCTCGACGTCGAGCACCTCGTCGCCCTTCGACACGCGCTCGCCGAGCGCCTTCAGCCAGCCGTTGACCTGCCCCTGCTCCATCGACAGCCCCCACTTGGGCATCGTGATCATGTGAATCGACATCGTGTCAGCTCCTCGTCTTCAGCACCGCCTGCACAATCGCGTCGGCGGACGGGATATACAGTTCCTCGAGCACGCTCGCGAACGGAACCGGCGTATGCGGCGCGGTCACGCACTCGATCGGCGCATGCAGCGACCGGAAGGCACGCTGCGCGATCAGCGCGGCGATGTCGGTCGCGATCGAGCAGCGCGGATTCGCTTCGTCGACGACGACCACGCGCCCGGTGCGCGCGGCGCTTTCGAGAATGGTCTCCTCGTCGAGCGGCGATGTCGTGCGCAGGTCGATCACGTCGACCTGAATCCCGTCCTTCGCGAGCTTCTGCGCCGCGTCCGTCGCGACGTGCACCATCCGGCCGTAGGTGACGATCGTCGCATCGTCGCCTTCGCGCACGACACTGGCCTCGCCGAACGGAATCGCATAGGACTCCTCCGGCACGTCGCCCTCGCGGGTATAGAGCAGCTTGTGCTCGCAGAAGATCACCGGATCGTCGTCGCGGATCGCCTGGATCAGCAGCCCCTTCGCGTCGTACGGCGTCGACGGGCACACGACCTTGAGGCCGGGGATGTGCGTAAACAGCGACGTCAGCATCTGCGAATGCTGCGCGGCGGCCCGCAGCCCCGCGCCGTACATCGCGCGGATCACGACCGGCGTGACGGCCTTGCCGCCGAACATGTAGCGGAACTTCGCCGCCTGGTTGAAGATCTGGTCGAAGCACACGCCCATGAAGTCGATGAACATCAGCTCGGCGACCGGCCGCATACCGCACGCGGCAGCACCGACCGCGGCGCCGATGTAGCCGCCCTCCGACAGCGGCGTGTCGAGCACGCGCCCCGGGAACTTGTGGAACAGCCCCTTCGTCACGCCGAGCACGCCGCCCCATGCGTCGTCCTCGCCGGGCGCGCCCGCGCCGCCCGCGTTGTCCTCGCCCATCACGATCACGCTGGCGTCGCGCGCCATCTCCTGTGCGAGCGCCTCGTTGATCGCCTGCGAATAAGTGATCTTCCTTGCCATCTCTGTCTCCTGGAATCTTGTCGGTCAGCCGGCTTGCGCGGCGCTCACGGGTACGACACGTAGACGTCGGTCAACAGGTCGGCGGCGTCCGGCAGCGGCGCAGCCTTCGCGTCGGCGACGGCGGCGTCGATCAGCTCGCGAACCTGCGTGTCGACCGCACGCAATTCGTCGACCGTGAGGATCTCGGCGCGCACGACGCGCGTTTCGAAATGCTTCAGGCAATCCTTCTCGTCGCGCAGCTTCTGAACCTCGCCGGGCGCCCGGTAGGTCTGCGCGTCGCCTTCGAAGTGCCCGAAGTAGCGCGACAACTTCACTTCGACGAGCGTCGGCCCGCCGCCGCCGCGCGCGCGCTCGACCGCCTCGCCGAGCGCCTCGTGCACCGCGAAGAAATCGAAGCCGTCGACGATCACGCCGGGCATGCCGAAGCCGCTCGCGCGATCGGCGATGTTGTCGGTCGCGACCGACCAGCTCGCCGACGTCGCCTCCGCATAGCCGTTGTTTTCGGCAACGAAGATCGCCGGCAGCCGCCACACTGCCGCGAGGTTCATCGCTTCGAAGATCGCGCCCTGGTTCGATGCGCCATCGCCGAAGAAACACACGCCGACCCCGCCCGTCTTCCGGTATTTCGCGGCGAGCGCCGCGCCGCACACGAGCGGGCCGCCCGCGCCGACGATGCCGTTCGCGCCGAGCATGCCCATCGACAGGTCGGCGATATGCATCGAGCCGCCCTTGCCGTGGCACACGCCGCTTTTCTTGCCGTAGATCTCCGCCATCATCCCGCGCACGTCCACGCCCTTCGCGATGCAGTGCCCGTGGCCGCGGTGCGTCGTCGCGACGTAGTCGGCAACGCTCAGATGCAGCATCGTGCCGACCGCGGACGCCTCCTCGCCCGCGTAAAGGTGAACAAATCCCGGTATCTCGCCGGTCGCGAACTCGACGTGCAGGCGCTCCTCGAATTCGCGGATCGTGCGCATCAGCCGGTACGCTTCCAGCAGCTTGTCCCTGCTGAGCTGAGTCGAAACGGACATGTCTGTCTCCTTGATCTATCGTTGAAATGCCGCCGCGTCACGGCCCGCGGCGGCGGATTGCCGGCACGGTGGCCGTCAATGCGTCGCGAAGCCGCCGTCGACGCGTGCTGCGCAGCTGGCGACGGCGCCCGGACGTGTGTCGCCCGGAGCGCGCATCGTTTCGCCGCCGGGTACGGCGGGCGATCGCCCGTTGCCGGATGCCGTCATCCGCTGCCTCTCATCTGCGGCCTCCTTTTCCGCTGGAATTTTTGCCTCGACATATCATTCGTTCTACATATCGTTACGTTCATCATCACCCGGCGTTTCGGCTCAGTTGTCGCGACGCCGCGTGGCGCAGCGTGCGCCCGACGTCGATCGTGAGCGGTCCGTTCCAGTCGAGCGCGATTTCGTAGCGGTCGCCGCGCGCGACTTCGATCTCGCGCTCCCCGTCGAACGCGAGCGTGCCGTGCTCGAGCGCGATCGGCCGCCAGATGCCCGGCTCCATCCGCTCGCAGCCGCGCATCACGACACGGTCGATCCGGCCCGGCGCGATCGGCGCGAGAAGCGGCGTGCCCGCCGCCTCGCCGGGCAACGCAAACCGCATCGCGAGGCCGTGCGGCGCGCTGCGCTCGAGCGGCGCCCACGCGCCGCCGAGCGCGGACAGGCCGATGCCGTCCGGCTCGGCGAAGGTCAGGAACAGCGAATCGATGTCGTCAGGCCCGGAAATCGCGCGCGCGCCGATGAAGCGCTGCCGCGCCGCACACACGTCGACGAGCGCGATCTCCTCGCGGCCGGGGTTCGCGCCGGCGACGCAACGCACGACGAGCCGCTTGTTGCGCGTCAGCGCGACGTCGGCCGGCACCGCGCCGGTCGCGGCCAGCGCGCCGGCCAGCCCGGCGACGGTCGCCTCACGGTATTCGGGAAACGCGTTGTTGGTGCCGGTCGACAGCGCGACGAGCGGCGTGCGGCCGCAATGCGCGGCGACCGCGCGATGCGTGCCGTCGCCGCCGAGCACGACGATCAGCGCGACTTCCGCGCGGCGCATCCACGCGGCGCCCGCATGCGTGTCGGCGACGCTGTCGGCGATCGGCAAATCGATGAACTCGACGGCCGGCCAGCGCTCGTGCGGTGCGAGCACACGGTGCGTGTCGAGCGCGCGCAGCAGCAGCGTCGCGATGCCCGTCTTGTCGCGCAGCGTCAGCACCCGCTCGACGCCGAGCGCGCCGAGCCCGGCCAGGAGGCGCACGATCATGTTCGCCTTCTCGGCGGTCGGAAACACCGACGCATGGGTCGTGAGGCGGCGGATGTCGCGTCCCGACGCGGGATTCGCGATCACGCCGACGGTTACGGGCGTTGTCACGGGCTTGTCTCCTGTCCGCCGGCGTCGCGCGCCGCGGACTGTTGTTGTCGCCGGCGCGGGGCACCGTGCTTGCCCGTCATATCTGCAAGCGGCGTGCCATCTTGTGCATACCCGCCGCCGAACGCCCGCAAACCGCGGCGCGCCGGGCGCCGCGACCGTGCGAGCCGGCCGTGATCCGGAGTTCGCGCACCTGCGATTCCCCCGTCCGTCTCAATCAGGCATGCAAAACAGGCGCGACTCATTGCATCGCCGCGCCGCCGGCCGGCACGCGCCAGACCGCACGCGCACCGGCCCGGCCCCGCACGGCGGACATTCATGCGCGTCCCGGCGCGGCCTCCGCCGCACGTCTCATGCGCGCGAGATGCCCGTGAGACGAACGTCTCACGCGTCTCGCATGCTGCAATGCAGTGTGATTGCGCGAACCGGATGTGCTACAAAAACGGCGAATCCCTTGCGCACGGAGCCGGAGCCGACCATGCCCTACGCCGTTCCCCAGACCCAGCACGCCGACCGGGTGCGAGGCGCGCTCGACGGGCGCTTGCCGGCGCCCGCCGAGTCGTCACGCCTCGTGTCGTCATGGCAACGCTCGTTCGAGCGCTACCGGCTCGACCCGGCATCGTCGATCGGGCCGCGCGTGCTGACCGCCTCGGAGCTGCGCGAAGTGCGCGACAAGGAGGAGGCATTCCTGCGCGCATCCGGGCAGTGCCTGACGCGGCTGCACGACATGATTCGCGTTGCCGACTATTGCGTGATGCTGACCGACGCGCACGGCGTGACGATCGACTACCGGATCGACCGCGAGCGCCGCGCCGATTTCCGCCACGCGGGGCTGCACATCGGCTCCTGCTGGTCGGAAAGCGAAGAAGGCACGTGCGGCGTCGCGAGCGTGCTGACCGACCTCGCGCCGATCACCGTCCACAAGACCGATCACTTTCGCGCGGCATTCACCACCCTCACCTGCAGCGCCGCGCCGATCTTTGCGCCGTCCGGTGCGCTGATCGGCGTGCTTGACGCGTCCGCGGTGCAGTCGCCCGACAACCGCGACAGCCAGTGCCTCGTCTACCAGCTCGTCCGGCAAAGCGCCGCGCTGATCGAGGACGGCTACTTCCTGCACCACACCGCGCAATACTGGGTGCTGTTCGGGCATCCGAGCCGTCACTACGTGGAGGCGCAGCCGGAATGGCTGATCGCATTCGACGAGTGCGGCAACATCGTCGCCGCAAACCGCCACGCACGCGACGCGCTGCCGGCGCTGCGCGAGCCGCGCCACATCGACGAAATCTTCGACACGGCCGACATGCCGCTGCGCGATGCCGCGCGCAGCGACGCGATCGTGCCGCTGCGGCTGCGCGCGACGGGCGCGCCGCTCCATGCGCGGCTGCGCGCGCCGCTGCGGCGCGTGGCGCGCGAGAGCGCCGCCGCGTCGCGCCGGCCCGGCGGCGGCACGGCGCGCCAGGTCGGCGCGCTCACGCCGTTCCTGCGCAGCAGCGATCCACGCATCGCGCAGCACGCGGAACTCGCGTTGCGCGTCGCGAGCAAGCGGCTGCCGATCCTCGTGCTCGGCGAGACGGGCGCCGGCAAGGAAGTATTCGCCCGCGCGATCCACGACGCGGGCGCGCGGCGCGCGCGGCCGTTCGTCGCCGTCAATTGCGGCGCGCTGCCCGAGGCCCTGATCGAAAGCGAGCTGTTCGGCTACGCGGCGGGCGCATTCACCGGCGCGCGCAAGCACGGGGCGCGCGGCAAGATCGCGCTCGCCGACGGCGGCACACTGTTTCTCGACGAGATCGGCGACATGCCGCTCGCGCTGCAGACCCGCCTGCTGCGCGTGCTCGCGGACGGCGAGGTCGTGCCGCTCGGCAGCGACACGCCGGTGCGCGTCGACCTCGACGTGATCTGCGCGACCCATCGCGATCTCGCGCAGATGGTCGCGGCCGGCGCGTTCCGCGAGGATCTGTACTACCGGCTGAGCGGCGCGGTGTTCACGCTGCCGCCGCTGCGCGAGCGCGCGGACGTGCGCGACGTGATCGACGCGGTGTTCGCAGAGGAAGCGCACGCGACCGGCCACGTGCTCACGCTCGACGGCGCGCTCGCGGACCGGCTCGCCGCGTACGCGTGGCCCGGCAACGTCCGGCAGCTGCGCAACGCGCTGCGCTATGCGTGCGCGGTCTGCGAGTCTGCGCGTATCACGCTGCGCGACCTGCCCGCCGACCTCGCCGCGCGGTTGTCGCCCGGCCTGCCGGGCGAGCCGCCGGACGACGAGCGCGGCCGCATCGTCGCCGCGCTCACCGCGCATCGCTGGCGGCCCGACGCGGCCGCCGAGGCACTCGGCATCTCGCGCGCGACGCTGTACCGGCGCATCGCGAAGCACCGGATCGTCGCGCCGCACCGCGTCTGAGCGGCCCGGAGCGGTCGGTACCGGGCCGCGCGGTCGCCCGGATGCCGGCGCCGCCCGGACACCTCGCGTGTCGCGAAACGCGCGGTCAGGCACCGGGCGGCAGCCGAACCCGCCAGCACCGTCACTCCGTCAACAAACGTCAAAAAGGACATTCGGCCGCACCTGCGCTCTTTACAGCGGCGGCGCGGTTCAGCACCATTCGGACGACCGTCTTAAAAAGGGCACGCATTTGTCCTATGCTTGACGACGAAGTGCGCTCGCGCGCGATCCGACGTCCGTTTCAACCGCCACTCAACCGTTTGAACCAGGGAGCCTTTACCATGCTGAAAAAGCTGCTGATGCTGGTTGTCGCGTTATCGCTGTCGTTGACCGCGGCCTTCGCCGCGGCAGTCGAGGTCAACACGGCCGACCAGGCTGCGCTCGATTCCGTGAAGGGCCTCGGGCCCGTGAAATCGAAGGCGATCATCGACGAACGCACGAAGAACGGCCCGTTCAAGGATGCCGACGACCTCGCCACCCGCGTCAAGGGACTCGGCGCCAAATCGGTCGCCAATCTCGAGGCGGCCGGGCTGACGATCGGCGGCTCGGCCGCGCCGCCGAAGGGCGTCAAGGCGTCGAAGCCGGCCGCGACGACGAGCACGACGCCCGCGGCCACGACTGGCGCGGCCACGACCGCCGCGCCGGCCCCCGCCGCCAGCGCGCCTGCCACGGCCGCGAAGCCGGCCAGCGCGAAGCACGCATCGAAGAAGGACAAGGCTGCAAGCGCGGCAGCGGCATCGGCGCCGGCTGTGGCCGCGAGCGCACCGGCCGGCGCATCGTCCGCGAACGCGGCGAAGAGCGCGAAAAAGAAGGGCAAGAAAGACAAGGCTGCCTCCGCCGCCGCGGCATCGGGCGCCTGACGCGCACCGCACGCGCGGCGTGCGGGCGATTTCGTCCAACAGGCGCCGCCACACCGGCGGCGCCGCTTAAAGAAGGTGAAGCATCATGGGTCTACTCGATATCGTCGGCGGTCTGCTGGGCGGCGAAGCCGGCGGCAATTCGCAAAACGCGCTGCTGTCCGCGGCGCTCGAATTCATCAACAACCAGCCGGGCGGCCTGAACGGCCTGGTCGAGAAGTTCAACGCCGGCGGCGCCGGCGAGATCATCGGTTCGTGGATCGGCACCGGCGAGAACCAGCCGATTTCCCCCGAGACGCTGCAGAACGTGCTGGGCTCGGACGCCGTCGGCGCGCTCGCGAGCAAGGTCGGCATCGATCCGGAGCAGGCATCGGGCCTCCTCGCGCAGGTGCTGCCGCACGTCGTCAACGGCGCGACGCCGAACGGCGAAGTGCCGGCCGGCGGCCAGATCGACACGTCGAACGCGCTCGGCATGCTGTCGCAGCTCGCAGGCCTGTTCGGCGGCAACAAGCAAGGCTGAGCGCGCCACACCGCCCGCCATGCGCAAACGCCCCGCTTTTGGCGGGGCGTTTGCATTTCAGGGCCCGGCGTCGCGCCGGGCCGATTTCACGCGCTCAGTGAACGACGCGCTCGAACACGAACTTGCCGTCGTGAATGTCGACCGGAATCACGTCCTTCGGGCCGAAACGGCCTGCCAGGATGAGCTTCGCGACCGGGTTCTCGATCTCCTGCTGGATCGCGCGCTTGAGCGGCCGCGCGCCGAACAGCGGATCGTAGCCGACCTTGCCGATCTGCTCGAGCGCCGCTTCCGACACGTCGAGCGCCATGTCGAGCTTCGCCAGCCGCTGGTGCAGACTTGCGAGCTGGATCTTCGCGATCGACTGGATGTTGCTGCGATCGAGCGAGTGGAACACGACGACGTCGTCGATCCGGTTCAGGAACTCGGGGCGGAAATGCTGCTTCACCTCGATCCACACCGCGTCCTTGATCTCCTCCTGCGTCGAGCCGACCATCGCCTGGATCACCTGCGAGCCGAGATTCGACGTCATCACGATCACCGTGTTCTTGAAGTCCACGGTGCGCCCCTGGCCATCCGTCATCCGGCCGTCGTCGAGCACCTGCAGCAGCACGTTGAACACGTCGGGGTGCGCCTTCTCGATCTCGTCGAGCAGGATCACGCTGTACGGCTTGCGGCGCACGGCCTCGGTCAGGTAGCCGCCTTCCTCGTAGCCGACATAGCCCGGCGGCGCGCCGATCAGCCGCGCGACGCTGTGCTTCTCCATGAACTCGCTCATGTCGATGCGGATCAGATGCTCTTCCGAATCGAACAGGAACGCGGCGAGCGCCTTGCACAGCTCGGTCTTGCCGACGCCCGTCGGCCCGAGGAACAGGAACGAGCCGTACGGCCGGTTCGGGTCCGCGAGGCCCGCGCGCGAACGGCGGATCGCATCGGCGACCGCGTCGATCGCCTCGTTCTGGCCGACCACGCGCTCGTGCAGCTTCTCCTCGATGTGCAGCAGCTTCTCGCGCTCGCCCTGCATCATCCGCGACACGGGGATGCCCGTCGCGCGCGACACGACTTCCGCGATTTCCTCCGCGCCGACCTGCGTGCGCAACAGGCGCGGGCGCGTCGGGCTTTGCTGTTCGGCCTCTTCGGCCTGCGTGACCTGCTTGAGCCGCGCCTCGAGCTGCGGCAGCTTGCCGTACTGCAGCTCGGCGACCTTCTCGAGCTTGCCCTCGCGCTGCAGGCGCGAGATGTCGGCACGCACCTTCTCGATGTCTTCCTTGATCTGCGCGCTGCCCTGCACGGCGGCCTTTTCCGACTTCCAGATCTCTTCGAGACCCTCGTATTCGCGGCCGAGCTTCTCGATCTCTTCCTCGATCAGCTGCAGGCGCTTTTGCGACGCCTCGTCCTGCTCCTTCTTCACCGCCTCGCGCTCGATCTTCAGCTGGATCAGCCGGCGGTCCAGCTTGTCCATCACCTCGGGCTTCGAGTCGATTTCCATCTTGATCTTCGATGCGGCCTCGTCGATCAGGTCGATCGCCTTGTCCGGCAGGAAGCGGTCGGTAATGTAGCGATGCGACAGCTCGGCCGCGGCGACGATCGCCGGGTCGGTGATGTCCACGCCGTGGTGCAGCTCGTACTTCTCCTGCAGGCCGCGCAGGATCGCGATCGTCGCCTCGACGCTCGGCTCGTCGACCAGCACCTTCTGGAAGCGGCGCTCGAGCGCGGCATCCTTCTCGATGTACTTGCGGTATTCGTCGAGCGTCGTCGCGCCGATGCAGTGCAGCTCGCCGCGCGACAGCGCCGGCTTCAGCATGTTGCCCGCATCCATCGCGCCCTCGGCCTTGCCCGCGCCGACCATCGTGTGGATCTCGTCGATGAAGACGATCGTGCGGCCCTCGTCCTTCGCGATGTCGTTGAGCACCGACTTCAGGCGCTCCTCGAATTCGCCGCGATACTTCGCGCCGGCGAGCAGCGCCGCCATGTCGAGCGACAGCACGCGCTTGTTCTTCAGCGTCTCCGGCACCTCGCCGTTGACGATGCGCTGCGCAAGGCCTTCGACGATCGCGGTCTTGCCGACGCCCGGCTCGCCGATCAGCACCGGGTTGTTCTTGGTGCGGCGCTGCAGGATCTGGATCGAGCGGCGGATCTCGTCGTCACGGCCGATCACCGGATCGAGCTTGCCGGCACGCGCGCGCTCGGTCAGGTCGACCGTGTATTTCTTCAGCGCCTCGCGCTGGCTTTCGGCATCCTGGCTGTGCACCTGCGAGCCGCCGCGCACCGCGGCGATCGCGGTCTCGAGCGACTTGCGGGTCAGCCCGTGCTGGCGCGCGAGGCGGCCGGCCTCGCCCTTGTCGTCGGCGACGGCGAGCAGGAACATCTCGCTCGCGATGAACGTGTCGTTGAGCTTCTGCGCTTCCTTGTCCGCCTGGTTCAGCAGGCCGGCCAGCTCGCGGCCGATCTGAATGTCGCCGCCCGTGCCCGTGACCTGCGGCAGGCGCGCGATCGCTTCGCCCAGCGCGCCTTGCAGCGCCTGCACATGAACGCCCGCACGCGACATCAGCGAGCGCGCCGAGCCGTCCTGCTGCGCGACCAGCGCGGCCAGCACGTGAACGGGCTCGATGTATTGATTGTCGCGCCCCGCCGCCAGGCTTTGCGCATCCGCCAGTGCCTCTTGAAACTTGGTGGTGAGTTTGTCGATTCTCATGAAGAGACTCCAATTTTCGAATAACACCAAAGTGAGGATACTTATGCGGCTTTCAAGCGGGATACCTGTTGATTCAACGCAAAGACTTTCGGGGTGCCGCGAATGTGCGCGCGGCGGGCGTCTGCCCGCCGGCGGCGCGGGGGTCAGTCGGCGAGCGCGGACGGCTCGCCGGATGCATCGTTGCGCACGAACACGACCGGCTTGATGCCGAGCAGCGCGGCGATCTGCGGCGCGGGCTGCGCGAGCTCGCCGAGCGTATGCCGGTCGAGCTCGGCGAAGAACGCATCGCGCGCGGAGGCGAACACGCCCTTCAGCCCGCAGTGCGGCAGAATGACGCAATTCCGATGCGGATCGCCGGCCCCGAAGCAACCGACGAGCGCGAAATCGTTTTCGGTCGCGCGCACGACCTGGCCGACCGTGAGCTGCGTCGAGTGCGGAAACAGGCGCAGGCCGCCGTTGCGCCCGCGGACGGTTTCGACCCATCCGAGTTCGCCGAGCCGCTGCACGACCTTCATCAAATGGTTCTTCGAGATGCCGTAGGCATCCGAGATCTCCTGGATCGTCGCCAGCCCCTCGCCGCGCACGGCGAGGAACAGCATGACTCTCAGCGAGTAGTCGGTGTAGTCGGTCAGTCTCATGTCGAAAGCAGTCGGACGTGATGGCGCCCCGATAACAGGGGTCCGCGCGAGCCGGCTGCGGCATCCGGACGGTTGCCGCGGCAGCGCACGCGCAATAAGATGCGGTTCACCAGCACTTCTTGTTGGGTTGGCTGGCCGCTATTGTGCGGCAAAATCCCGCTCACGTCCCGCCTGCCGCCCGGCCCCATTTGCCATGACCGCCACACCGCCCCTGCCGGACACTGCGCCGGCCCGGCCCCGCGACCCGGTTCCGACCGAAGACAATATCCGCGATCTCGTCTACGCGTTCTACGACCGCGTGCGCGCCGACCCGATGCTCGGCCCGGTGTTCGACACCCGGCTCGCCGGCCGCTGGGACGATCATCTGCCGAAAATGGTGACGTTCTGGTCCAGTCTCGTGCTCGGCACGAAAGGCTACCGCGGCAATGTGCAGCAGGCCCATCAGCCGCTCGACGGCCTCGAGCCCGCGCACTTCAGCCGCTGGCTGTCGCTGTTCCTGAAGACGGTCGAGGCGCGCTACGAGCCGGCGGCCGCGATCCGCTTCATGGAGCCGGCGCTCAGGATCGCGCAGAGCCTGCAGCTGAGCCGGTTCGGCTGGGATTACCAGATTCCGCCCGAGCAGCAGGCGCTGCTCGATGCCGTCGCGCCGCGCCGCCGCGACGCCGGCGACGATCCCGCGCATCCGCCGGCGCGCGCACGCGGCGAACCGTTTCCGGCGAAGATCCTCGGCCGCGGCACCGACGACGCGTGACCGCCCGGGCCGCGCCCGCTCAGCGTCGCGCGTTGCCCGACTCGACGCCCCAGCGCGCCAGCGCGGCGTCGTCGGCGCTGCGCGCGTCCACCCAGCGCTCGCCGTCCGCCGTGGCTTCCTTCTTCCAGAACGGCGCCTGGGTCTTCAGGTAGTCCATCACGAATTCGCACGACGCGAACGCGTCGCCCCGATGCGCGGCGACCGTCGCGACCAGCACGATCTGGTCGAGCGGATACAGCTTGCCGACGCGGTGCACGATCGTGACGTCGATCCCCGGCCAGCGCCGGCAGGCGTCGGCGGCGATCCGTTCGAGCGCCTTCTCCGTCATGCCCGGATAGTGCTCGAGCTCCATCGCGGCGACCGTTTCGCCGTCGTTCAGGTCACGCACGGTGCCGACGAAGCACGCGACCGCACCGATCTTCGGATTGCGCGCGCGCAGCGCGCTAACTTCGGCATTCAGGTCGAAATCCCCGGCCTGCACGCGTACTGTCGCCATCGTTCGTCTCCTCATCAAAGCTGTCGACCAGAGTTGGCGCTTCAGCGCCTACTCTGGTCTCATGCAAAGCTCAACCGCCCGTGACGGGCGGAAAAAACGCGACCTCGCAGCCGTCGGTGATCCGCGTCGCGGCATCGGTCATCTCGTGGTTGCAGGCCATGCGCAGCGCGCGCCCCTCGGCGAGCGCGTCGGCCCACGCGCCGCCGCGCGTGCGCAGCCACGCGCGCACGTCGCCGACGGTCGCGACGCCGTCCGGCACGTCGGCCTGCTCCTGCGCGACGCCCAGCGCCTCGCGCACGCTCGCAAAGAATCTCAGCTGAATGTTCATCTCGGATCGCCGCCGCGTTAGGCGAGCAGCTCGGAAAATGGCAGGAAGCGGACGGTCTCGCCCGCACTGATCGCATGCTGCGGCGGGTTGTCGATCAGGCCGTCGCCCCACACCGTCGAGGTCAGCACCGCCGAGCTCTGGTTCGGGAACAGGTCGAGGCCGCCCGCCGCATTGACGCGCGCGCGCAGGAACTCGTTGCGCCGGTCGGCCTTGCCTTGCGTGAAGTCGGCGCGCAGCGACAGCGCGCGCGGCGCGACGTCGCGCACGCCCGACAGGCGCAGCAGGAACGGCCGCACGAACAGCAGAAACGTGACGAAGCTCGACACCGGATTGCCCGGCAGGCCGATGAAGTGCGCGTCCCCGCGCCCGTCGGCACGCCGGATCGCGCCGAACGCGAGCGGCTTGCCAGGCTTCATCGCGATCTGCCACAGCGCGAGCCGGCCTTCCGCCTCGACGGCGGGCTTCACGTGATCCTCGTCGCCGACCGACACGCCGCCGCTCGTGAGGATCACGTCGTGCGCGCGGCTCGCGTCGCGCAGCGTGTCGCGGGTCGCGGCAAGCGAATCCGGCACGATGCCGTAGTCGGTCACGTCGCAGCCGAGGCGCTCCAGCAGGCCGCGCAGCGTGAAGCGGTTCGAGTTGTAGATCGCGCCGGGTTTGAGCGGCTCGCCGGGCATCGTCAGCTCGTCGCCGGTGAAGAACACCGCCACCTTGATGCGCCGCGTCACGGCGAGCTGCGCGCAGCCGACCGACGCCGCGAGGCCGAGCGCCTGCGGCGTCAGCCGCGTGCCGGCGGGCAGGATCACCGCGCCGCACCGGATGTCGGCGCCCTGCGCGGTGATCCATTCGCCGGCCTTCGGCGTATGCAGGATCTCGACCGCGTCGCCGTCCGGCTCGGTCTGCTCCTGCATCACGACGGCATCGGCGCCGGCCGGCACCGGTGCGCCGGTGAAGATGCGCGCCGCAGTGCCCGCCGCGAGCGGCGCGGCCGGATGACCGGCCGGAATACGCTGCGACACGGGCAGACGCCGCTCGCCGTGCAGCAGATCGGCGACGCGCACCGCATAGCCGTCCATCGCGCTCGTATGCATCGGCGGCACGTCGAGCGGCGACTCGACGTCGGCCGCCAGCACGCGCCCGAGCGCATCAAGGGTCGCGACGCTTTCGGCGCCGTCAGGCGGCGTCGCGGCGGCGAGCAGCGCGGCGAGCGCTTCGGCGGTCGACAGCAGCGGCGCGCGCGGCGCCGCGGAATTCGGATTCGACATCGGCTGAATCGGTAAGAAGCAGATACGTCATTGTAGCGACGCCTCCGCACGGGTGTGCGGCGTGCGGCAGCGGCCGGACCGGCGATCGGGCGCGTCGGCCCGCGCCGGCTGACGCGCGCGGGCGTGCGTGGCACGTGAGGGCGGGCGCGGCACGCATGCGTGCGACCGCCAGGAAAAGAAAAACGGCCGGGGAGCCGATTCGAGACACGAATCGGCTCCCCGGCCGCGACGCGGCGCCGGGCGCGCGGCCCGGCTGCGAATCACGCCCCGGTACGAGCGGCGATGAAATCCTTCACCTGCTGCGCGTCGGCCTTCAAGACCTCGAAACGCTGCGGCAGCGCCTCGAGCCCGTCGAACGCGGCGGGCCGCTCCGCCTCGCGATCCAGCGCCTCGCGAATCGTCTCGCCGAACTTGATCGGCTGCGCGGTCTCGAGCACGATCATCGGCACGCCCGCTTCCAGATGCTCGCGCGCGACCTTCACGCCGTCGGCCGTGTGGGTGTCGATCATCGCGCCGTAGCGCGCATGCACGTCGCGGATCGTCGCGAGGCGGTCTGCGTGGCTGCTGCGGCCGGACACGAAGCCGAACTCGCTGACGCGCGCGAAATCGCCGCTCGCCGCGAGATCGAAGCCGCCCTTCTCCTCGACGTCGCGGAACAGCTGCACGACGCGCGCCGGATCGCGGCCGAGCAGGTCGAACACGAAGCGCTCGAAGTTCGACGCCTTCGAGATGTCCATGCTCGGGCTGCTCGTGTGATACGTCTGCTCGGCGCTGCGCACGCGGTACGCGCCGGTGCGGAAGAACTCGTCGAGCACGTCGTTCTCGTTGGTGGCCACGACGAGCTTCTCGATCGGCAGGCCCATCATGCGCGCGATGTGGCCGGCGCAGACATTGCCGAAGTTGCCCGACGGCACCGTGAACGACACGCGCTCGTCGTTGCGCGTCGTCGCCGCGAAGTAGCCCTTGAAGTAGTAGACGACCTGCGCGACCACACGCGCCCAGTTGATCGAATTGACCGTGCCGATCTTGTGACGCGCCTTGAACGCGTGATCGTTCGACACCGCCTTGACGATGTCCTGGCAGTCGTCGAACACGCCCTCGACCGCGAGGTTGAAGATGTTCGGGTCCTGCAGGCTGTACATCTGCGCGGTCTGGAACGCGCTCATCTTCTTGTTCGGCGACAGCATGAACACGCGCACGCCGGCCTTGCCGCGCATCGCGTACTCGGCGGCGGAGCCGGTGTCGCCCGACGTCGCGCCGAGGATGTTCAGCGTCTCGCCATGCTTCGCGAGCGTGTACTCGAACAGGTTGCCGAGCAGCTGCATCGCCATGTCCTTGAACGCGAGCGTCGGGCCGTTCGACAGCTCGAGCAGCGCGAGCGGCGCGCCGCCCTCGGTGCCGAGCGGCTTGAGCGGCGTGATGTCGGCCGCGTTCTCGCCGTGGCGGGTGTTGCGGTAGACGTCCGCCGTGTAGGTGCGGCGCGTGATCGCGCGCAGGTCGTCGGCCGGGACGTCGTCGCAGAACTTCGACAGGATCTCGAACGCGAGATCCGCGTACGGCAGCGTGCGCCAGCGCGCCAGCTCGTCGGCGGTGACCTGCGGATATTCGGACGGCAGGTACAGCCCGCCGTCCTTCGCGAGGCCGCCGAGCAGGATGTCGGAGAACGTGTGGTGCTCGCCGATGCCGGCGCCGCGCGTGGAAATGTAGTTCATGTCGTCCCTCAGTTCAGCGCTTCCATGCGCAGCTTCGTCACCTTCGAGACGACCGTCGCGAGCGACTCGATGCGGGCGATCGCCGCATTGACGTTCTTCTCGAGCGTCTCGTGCGTGATCAGGATGATGTCGGTCTCGCCGTTCGCGGCGTCGACTTCCTCCGACTCCTTCTGCAGCAGCGCGTCGATCGAGATGCCCGAATCGGCGAGGATGCGCGTGATGTCGGCGAGCACGCCGGTCTCGTCGGCGACGCGCAGGCGCAGGTAGTAGCCGCTCGTGACTTCGTCGATCGGCAGGATCGGCGTGTTCGACAGGCTGTCCGGCTGGAACGCGAGGTGCGGCACGCGATGCTCCGGATCGGCCGTCTCCAGGCGCGTGACGTCGACGAGGTCGGCGACCACGGCCGACGCGGTCGGCTCCGCGCCCGCGCCCTTGCCGTAATACAGCGTCGTGCCGACGGCGTCGCCGTGCACGACGACCGCGTTCATCGCGCCCTCGACGTTCGCGAGCAGGCGCTTCTCGGGGATCAGCGTCGGATGCACGCGCAGCTCGATGCCGCGCTCGGTGCGCCGCGTGATGCCGAGCAGCTTGATCCGGTAGCCGAGCGCTTCCGCGTAGCGGATGTCGGTCGCGTCGAGCTTGCTGATACCCTCGACGTACGCGCGGTCGAACTGCACCGGCACACCGAACGCGATCGCGCTCATGATCGTCGCCTTGTGCGCGGCGTCGACGCCTTCGATGTCGAAGGTCGGATCGGCTTCCGCGTAGCCGAGCGCCTGCGCGGCCTTCAGCGCCGTCGCGAAGTCGAGGCCGCGGTCGCGCATTTCCGACAGGATGTAGTTGGTCGTGCCGTTGATGATGCCGGCGATGTACTGGATGCGGTTCGCGGTCAGGCCTTCGCGCAGCGCCTTGATGATCGGAATCCCGCCCGCGACGGCCGCCTCGAACGCGACCATCACGCCCTTCTCGCGCGCGGCCTCGAAGATCTCGGTGCCGTGCACCGCGAGCAGCGCCTTGTTGGCGGTCACGACGTGCTTGCCGTTCGAGATCGCGCGCAGCACCAGGTCGCGCGCGATGCCGGTGCCGCCGATCATCTCGGCGATGATCGAGATCGACGGGTCGTCGACGACCGCGTTGAAGTCGTCGGTGATCCCGACGCTGCCGGCGTCGCCGCCCAGCGCCGCTTGCGCCTTGGCCGGGTTGCGCACCGCGATGCGCGCGATCTCGATGCCGCGTCCTGCGCGGCGCTTGATTTCTTCCTGATTGCGGCGCAGCACCGTGAAGGTGCCGCTGCCCACCGTGCCGAAGCCCAACAGGCCAACTTTGATCGGTTCCATGCTGCGTGTGATCGATAGATTAAAGTGAATATGCCCGAGCGAAGACGCCCTGTTCAGACCGAGTGCCGCTTGCGGTACCCGTCGAGGAAGCGCGCGATCCGGTTGATCGAATCGGCCAGGTCGTCGAGGTTCGGCAGGAAGACGACGCGGAAGTGATCCGGCGTCGGCCAGTTGAAGCCCGTGCCCTGCACGAGCAGCACCCGCTCCTTGAGCAGCAGGTCGAGAATGAACTGCTGATCGTTCTCGATCGGGTAGAGCTTCGGGTCAAGCCGGGGAAACATGTAGAGCGCCGCGTCCGGCTTCACGCACGACACGCCGGGGATCGACGTGAGCATGTCGTACGCGAGCTCGCGCTGCTTGTAGAGGCGGCCCGACGGCACGATCAGCTCGTTGATGCTCTGGTAGCCGCCGAGCGCCGTCTGGATCGCGAACTGCCCCGGCACGTTCGCGCACAGGCGCATCGACGACAGGATCCCGAGCCCCTCGAGGTAGTCCTTCGCGCGGCCGCGGTTCCCGCCGCCGAGGCCCGACACCGACATCCAGCCCGCGCGGTAGCCGCACGCGCGGTAGCTCTTCGACAGGCTGTTGAACGTGACCGTGATCACGTCCTCCGACAGCGCGCCCATCGCCGTGTGCGTCTTACCGTCGTAGACGATCTTGTCGTAGACCTCGTCCGCGAACACGATGAGGCCGTGCTGGCGCGCGATCTCGATCAGCTCGAGCAGCAATTCGTCTGAATAAAGCGCGCCGGTCGGGTTGTTCGGGTTGATCACGACGATCGCCTTGGTGTTCGGCGTGATCTTGCGGCGGATGTCGTCGAGATCCGGCATCCACGCGCTCTGCTCGTCGCAGACGTAATGCACCGGCGTGCCGCCGGACAGGCTGACGGCAGCCGTCCACAGCGGATAGTCGGGCGCGGGCAGGAGCACCTCGTCGCCGTCGTTCAGCAGCGCCTGGGTCGCCATCACGATCAGCTCGGATGCGCCGTTGCCGATGTAGATGTCGTCCAGCTCGACGCCGTGCACGCCCTTTTGCTGCGTGTAGTGCATCACCGCCTTGCGCGCCGAGAACACGCCCTTCGAGTCCGAATAGCCGGACGAGGCCGGCAGGTTGCGGATCATGTCCTGGATGATCTCGTCCGGCGCATCGAAACCGAACGGCGCCAGATTGCCGATGTTCAGCTTGATGATCCGGTGGCCTTCATCCTCGAGACGCTTCGCGTGCTCGAGCACCGGGCCACGAATGTCGTAGCAGACGTTTTGCAGCTTGTTCGACTTCTGAATCGGTTTCACGACAACACGGTTCCTGGGTTGGCCCATCGGGCCTGGGGGACGGGAATCAAAACTGGAAAGCGGCCGGTTCGCGTGCGCTGTCTAGACTGGGCTGATGCGGCGGCCGGGCGCGGCTTGTGGCGGCGCACGACGCAAACGCCGCCCGGGGGCGGCTAAAAAGCTATAATTTAGCGGATTTTGGCCAACTTTCGCAATGCACCAAGGTCGCGCCGGGGCTCGGGCCCTCGGGCGCGTGGCGCAACGCGGCGGCCCGGGCGCGCGTCGCGCGTCGAAATCCCCCCTTCGGAACCGCGGACATACTGACTTGAAACTGCACCAGGACACGAGCGGCGCGCTCAATACCGTCACCGGCTACGGCCCCGATTACGTCGACATCAATCTCGAACGCCACGAGCAGAGCGTCATCGTGCTGCCCGGCGCGCCGGTCCAGGCGTGGCCCGTGTCGTCGTTCGACGCGCTCACGCCCGAGCACTTCGCGCTGCTGCTCGCGCCCGCGCCCGAGCTGGTCATCTTCGGCAGCGGCGCGCGGCTGCGCTTCCCGCACCCGAGCCTCGTCGCGGCGCTCACCGCGCGCCGGATCGGCGTCGAGACGATGGATTTCCAGGCGGCCTGCCGCACCTACAACATCCTGATGGCCGAGGGCCGCAAGGTCGCCGCCGCGCTCTTAATCGAACGTTAATCCGGAATGCGCTAAAACTCTAGCCGGCGGCGCGGGTCCGATTCCCGCCCCGGCGCGCAGGCCCCGGCCGACGTCGCCGGCGGCTCACCACAACAACCAACAGGCTTCCACCATGAACGATACGCCGTCGAGGCTACCGCTCAATCGTGCCGCGCTCGTCCTTCTGGTCGTCGCGCTGGCCGTCATCTGGTTCGTGCCGCTCGGCTGGCGCCACCTGATCCCCAGCGACGAAGGCCGCTACGCCGAAATGGCGCGCGAGATGTTCGCCACCGGCGACTGGATCACCCCGCGCTACAACGGCTACAAGTATTTCGAGAAGCCGCCGCTGCAGACCTGGCTCAACGCGCTCACGTTCGCGTGGTTCGGCATCGGCGAATGGCAGGCGCGCCTCTACACCGCGCTCGCGAGCTTCGGCGGCGTGCTGGTCGTCGGCTATACCGGCGCGCGGCTCTTCAACCCGCTGTGCGGCTTCCTCGCCGCGCTCGTGCTCGCGTGCTCGCCGTACTGGAACCTGATGGGCCACTTCAACGCGCTCGACATGGGCCTGGCGTTCTGGATGACCGTCACGCTCTGCGCGCTGCTGCTCGCGCAGCGGCCCGGCCTGCGCCCCGGCGCGGTGCGCGGCTGGATGTGGCTGTGCTGGGCGGCAATGGCGCTCGCGGTGCTGTCCAAGGGGCTCGTCGGCCTGATCCTGCCGGGCGCCGTGCTGGTCCTCTATACGCTGATCGCGCGCGACTGGGCGCTCTGGAAGCGTCTGTACCTCGTCAGCGGCCTCGTGATCTTCTTCGCGATCGTCACGCCGTGGTTCGTGCTCGTCCAGCAGCGCAACCCGGAATTCCTCAATTTCTTCTTCATCGTCCAGCAGTTCCGCCGCTACCTGACCCCGGAACAGAACCGCCCCGGCGCGTTCTATTACTTCGTGCCGGTGCTGCTGGTCGGCTTCCTGCCGTGGCTGTCGGTGGCCGCGCAGAGCATCCGCCACGCGCTGCGGATGCCGCGCCAGCCGAACGGCTTTGCGCCGATGCTCGTGCTGCTGATCTGGAGCGCATTCATCTTCCTGTTCTTCAGCGCATCGCATTCGAAGCTGATCTCATACGTGCTGCCCGTCGCGCCGGCGCTGGCGCTCGTGATCGGCGCCTATCTGCCGCTCGTCACCGCCGAGCGCCTGCGCCGCCACCTGCTCGGCTACCTGGTGTTCTACGTCGCCGCGGCGCTCGGCATCATCTCGCTCGCCTACCTGGGCGACGCGCGCACGCCGAACGCGCTGTACCGCGCGTTCATGCTGTGGCTGTACGGCGGCCTCGCAGTCGCGTTCGCACTGACCCTCGTCGCCGTGCGGCTCGGCCGCCGCGCGCACGGCGGCATCGTCGGCACGCTGATCGCGTTCGGCGCCGCCTGGCTGCTGTTCGGCACGATCGGCGGCACCGGCCACGACGAATTCGGCCGCTACAGCTCCGGCGCGCTGCTCGCGCCGCCGGTGCGCGCCGAGCTGGCGAAGCTGCCGGCCGACACGCCGTTCTACGCGGTCGAGACGCTCGACCATACGTTCCCGTTCTACGCACGCCACACGACGATCATGGTCGCGCGCCAGGACGAGCTGTCGTTCGGCATCTCGATGGAGCCGGGCAAGTGGATCCCGACCGTCGACGAGTGGGTCGCCCGCTGGAAGGCGGACCGCTACGCGCTCGCGATCATGCCGCCCGCCCGCTACGCGGCGCTCGCCGCCCAAGGCCTGCCGATGCAGGTGATCGCGCGCGACAACCGCCGCGTGATCGTCGAGAAGCCGCAACCCTGAGGACCCCCTTTCCGTGAACCCGATTTCGCTCGTCTGCATCATCACCGGCGTCATGCTCAACGCCTGCGCCCAGCTGCTGCTGAAGGCCGGCGTCAACGCCGTTGGACACTTCGAATTCACCCGTGCGAACATTGTGCCCGTCGGCCTGAAGATCGCCACCCAGCTGCCCATCATCGGCGGCCTCGGCTGCTACGTGCTGAGCGTGGTCGTCTGGATCCTCGGGCTGTCGCGGGTCGACGTATCGATCGCGTATCCGATGCTGTCGCTCGGCTACGTCGTCAACGCGTTCGCCGCGTGGTACCTGTTCGGCGAGGTGCTGTCGATCCAGCGGCTCGTCGGCATCGGGATCATCCTGGTCGGCGTGGTCGTGCTCGCGCGCAGTTGAGCGCCGCCCGCCGCCGGCAATGCATCACGGCACGAATGTGCCAGCCGGCGTTCGATGCCGGTTCCGGGCGACACGCCCGGCCCTTTTATTACACGCCACTACGAGCCAAGCGTTCATGAGCCAGACTGCCGTTCCGTTCTTGCCCTTCGTCCGTCCCGAGATCGACGAGGAAACCATCCAGGGCGTCGTCGAGGTACTGCGCTCGGGCTGGATCACCACCGGCCCGCAGAACCAGCGCTTCGAGGCCGCGCTGTCCGACTATTGCGGCGGGCGTCCGGTGCGCGCGTTCAATTCGGGCACCTGCACGCTCGAGATCGGCCTGCGCATCGCGGGCGTCGGCCCCGGCGACGAGGTCATCACGACGCCCGCGTCGTGGGTGTCGACGAGCAACGTGATCCTCGAGACCGGCGCGACGCCGGTGTTCGCCGACATCGACCCGGTCACCCGCAACATCGATCTCGACCTGCTCGAAAAGGCGATCACGCCGCGCACCAAGGCGATCATCCCGGTCTACCTGGCCGGCCTGCCGGTCGACATGGACCGCCTGTACGCGATCGCGCGCGCACACAAGCTGCGCGTGGTCGAGGATGCCGCGCAGGCACTCGGCTCGACGTGGAAAGGCCAGCGCATCGGCGCGATCGGCGACATCGTGTCGTTCAGCTTCCATGCCAACAAGAACCTGACGACGATCGAGGGCGGCGCACTCGTGCTGAACAACGAGGACGAGGCGACCCTCGCGCAGAAATACCGGCTGCAGGGCATCACCCGCACCGGCTTCGACGGGATGGACTGCGACGTGCTCGGCGGCAAGTACAACCTCACCGACGTCGCCGCGCGCGTCGGCCTCGGCCAGCTGCCGCACCTCGAGCGCTTCACCGAACAGCGCCGCGCGCTCGCGCGCGCGTATTTCGCCGCATTCGAAGGCGGCCCGGCCGCGAAGCTCGGCATCGGCCTGCCGGTCGCCGATTTCGAGAACAGCAACTGGCACATGTTCCAGATCACGCTGCCGCTCGAGAAGCTGTCGCTCACGCGCAGCGAGTTCATGGCGCAGATGAAGGAGCGCGGCATCGGCACCGGCGTCCACTACCCGGCGATCCACCTTTTCACGCTGTACCGCGCGCGCGGCTTCACGGAGGGGATGTTCCCCCACGCCGAACGGTACGGAGCGTCGACCGTCACGCTGCCACTCTTCACGCAGATGACGGAAAGCGACGTCACGCGCGTCGTCGACGCCACCAACCAGATTTGCGAACAATACGGAAAGTAACCGGAAATGAGTCACCCTGAAGCACGCGCCGGACACCAGGACGCCGGCCGTCCGGAAGTATCGGTCGTCATCCCCGTGTACAACGAGGAAGACGGCCTCGCCGCGCTCTTTGCGCGGCTGTACCCGGCGCTCGACGCGCTCGGCACGTCGTACGAAGTGATCCTGATCAACGACGGCAGCCGCGACCGCTCGGCCGCGATGCTCGCCGATCAGTTCCGCGTCCGCCCGGACACGACGCGCGTCGTGCTCCTGAACGGCAACTACGGCCAGCACATGGCGATCCTCGCCGGCTTCGAGCAGTCACTCGGGGAGATCGTCATCACGCTCGACGCCGACCTGCAGAACCCGCCCGAGGAGATCGGCAAGCTCGTCGAGAAGATACGCGAGGGCTACGACTACGTCGGCTCGATCCGCAAGCAGCGCCAGGACAGCCTGTGGCGCCGCAAGGCGTCCGCCGCGATGAACCGGCTGCGCGAGCGCATCACGCGCATCAAGATGACCGACCAGGGCTGCATGCTGCGCGCGTACAGCCGCCACATCATCGACACGATCAATCGCTGCGGCGAAGTGAACACGTTCATCCCGGCACTCGCTTACACGTTCGCGCAGAACCCGACCGAAATCGAGGTCGCGCACGAGGAGCGCTTCGCCGGCGAATCGAAGTACTCGGTGTACAGCCTGATCCGCCTGAACTTCGATCTCGTCACCGGCTTCTCGGTCGTGCCGCTGCAATGGCTGTCGTTCATCGGCGTGATCCTGTCGCTCGGCTCCGCCGCGCTGTTCGTGCTGCTGCTGGTGCGGCGCTTCATCGTCGGCGCGGAAGTGCAAGGCGTGTTCACGCTGTTCGCGATCACGTTCTTCCTGCTCGGCGTGATCATCTTCGCGCTCGGCCTGCTCGGCGAATACATCGGCCGGATCTACCAGCAGGTTCGCGCGCGGCCCCGCTACCTGATCCAGACGGTGCTCGAGACGCGCGACGGCGCGCCCGGCGTCACCGTGCCCGCCACCCGCCAGGAGGTCACGCGATGAAGCCGCGCGCCGTCGTCTTCGCTTACCACAACGTCGGCGTGCGCTGCCTGCAGGTGCTGCTCGCGCGCGGCGTGGACGTCGCGCTCGTCGTCACGCACGAGGACAATCCGAACGAGAACATCTGGTTCGGCAGCGTCGCATCGGTCGCGGCCGAGCACGGCATCCCGGTCGTCACGCCGGCCGACCCGGCGGACCCGGCGCTGCGCCGCGCGATCGCCGACGCGCAGCCGGATTTCATCTTCTCGTTCTATTACCGGCACATGCTGCCGGTCGAGCTGCTCGCGCTCGCGCCGCGCGGCGCGTACAACATGCACGGCTCGCTGCTGCCGAAGTACCGCGGCCGCGTGCCGACCAACTGGGCGGTCCTGCATGGCGAGACGGAAACCGGCGCGACGCTGCACGAGATGGCCGCGAAGCCGGACGCCGGCGCGATCGTCGGCCAGACCGCGGTGCCGATCCTGCCGGACGACACCGCCGCCCAGGTGTTCGACAAGGTCACCGTCGCCGCCGAGCAGACGCTCTGGCGCGTGCTGCCCGCGCTGCTCGCGGGCGAGGCGCCGCACCTGCCGAACGATCTCGCGGCCGGCAGCTACTACGGCGGACGCAAGCCGGAAGACGGCCGCGTCGACTGGTCGCAGCCGGCAGCCCGCGTCTACAACCTGATCCGGGCAGTCGCGCCCCCTTATCCGGGCGCGTTCACCGATCTCGACGGCACGCGCTTCGTGGTCGCCCGGGCGCGCCTCGCCGCGCCCGGCAGCGCTGCCGCGGCCGCGGCCGCGGCCGCCAATTTGGCGCCGGGCCTGCACGTCAGCGATAATGTATTATTCGGCGTTTGCGGTGACAGCCGCGCCGTGGCCATTCTCGAACTGCGGCGACAGCGCGACGGCGGCGAAACCGCCGTATCGCCCGCTGAATTCGCGCAGTTCATTCATTCTTCCCGTCATTCATGAAAGCAAAAAAAGTCCTGATCCTGGGTGTGAACGGCTTCATCGGCCATCACCTGTCGAAGCGCATTCTTGAAACCACCGATTGGGAAGTGTTCGGCATGGACATGCAGACCGATCGGCTCGGCGACCTCGTCAACCACGAGCGGATGCATTTCTTCGAAGGCGACATCACGATCAACAAGGAGTGGGTCGAGTATCACGTGAAGAAGTGCGACGTGATCCTGCCGCTGGTCGCGATCGCGACGCCCGCCACCTACGTCAAGCAGCCGCTGCGCGTGTTCGAGCTCGATTTCGAGGCGAACCTGCCGATCGTGCGCTCGGCCGTGAAGTACGGCAAGCACCTGGTGTTCCCGTCGACGTCCGAGGTATACGGCATGTGCGCCGACGAGCAGTTCGACCCGGACAACTCCGCCCTCACCTACGGCCCGATCAACAAGCCGCGCTGGATCTACGCCTGCTCGAAGCAGCTGATGGACCGCGTGATCTGGGGTTACGGGATGGAAGGCCTGAACTTCACGCTGTTCCGTCCGTTCAACTGGATCGGCCCGGGCCTCGACTCGATCTACACGCCGAAGGAAGGCAGCTCGCGCGTCGTCACGCAGTTCCTCGGCCACATCGTGCGCGGCGAGAACATCAGCCTGGTCGACGGCGGCTCGCAAAAGCGCGCGTTCACCGACATCGACGACGGCATCAGCGCGCTGATGAAGATCATCGACAACCCGAACGGCATCGCATCGGGCAAGATCTATAACATCGGGAATCCGAACAATAACTTCTCGGTACGCGAACTCGCGCACAAGATGCTCGAGCTGGCAGCCGAGTTCCCGGAATACACCGATTCGGCCAAGCGCGTGAATCTGGTCGAGACGACGTCCGGCGCGTATTACGGCAACGGCTACCAGGACGTGCAGAACCGCGTGCCGAAGATCGACAACACGATGCAGGAACTCGGCTGGGCACCGCAGTCGACGTTCGACGACGCGCTGCGCAAGATCTTCGAAGCGTACCGCGGCCACGTCGCGGACGCGCGCGCGCTCGTCGAGCAGCAAGGCTAAAGGACGTCGCTTGGCTCGCATCGTTCTCAAGATCGACGTCGATACGCTGCGCGGCACGCGTGAAGGCGTGCCGAACCTCGCTCGCATCTTCGACCGCTTCGCCGCGCGCGCGACCTTCCTCTTCAGCCTCGGGCCCGACCACACCGGTTGGGCGTTGCGGCGGGTGTTCCGCCCGGGGTTCCTGAAGAAGGTGTCGCGCACGTCGGTGGTCGAGCATTACGGCGTGAAGCAGCTGATGTACGGCGTGCTGCTGCCCGGCCCCGACATCGGCCGGCGCGCGATCGCCGACATGCGCGCGATCCACGAGGCCGGCTTCGAATGCGGGATCCACACGTGGGATCACGTGTACTGGCAGGACAACGTCCGCGAGCGCGACCGCGACTGGACCGCGCGCGAAATGGGCAAGAGCCACGCGCGCTTCGTCGAGATCTTCGGCGCGCCGCCCGTTACGCACGGCGCGGCCGGCTGGCAGATGAACGACGCCGCGTTCGAGCAGATCGACGCGTGGGGAATGCGCTACGCGTCCGACGGCCGCGGCCACTCGCCGTACCTGCCGGTCGTCCGCGGCAAGACGCTCGCGCACGTGCAGATGCCGACCACGCTGCCGACCCTCGACGAAATCCTCGGCATCGACGGCGTCGACACGCACAACGTCGCCGCCCATATTCTCAAGTTCACCGAAACCAATCCGCACGACCAGGTCTTCACGCTGCATGCGGAGCTGGAGGGCCAGAAGCTCGCACCGGTGTTCGAGCAACTGCTCGCTGGCTGGCGCGCGCAAGGCCACACGTTCGCGACGATGGGCGACTATTACGCGACGCTGGACCGTGACACACTGCCATCGTACCCTGTCACCTGGGGCGAGATCCCCGGCCGCTCCGGCGAGCTGATCGTCCAGCCCGACTGAGCATGCGCGGTGCGCGCCGTACGCGCGCTGCGCAGCCGCACGCCACGCGCCGTCACACAGGCGCCCTCGCAAACATGCCGTTCCACACGCGCCGCCGCCGACGAGCGCTTGCAAACGCACTGTCGCAAACGCGCCCGCCAATAACAACAGGAGAAACACGTGTCCGTCGAAGTAGACCGTCAAGTTCCCGATTTCACCGCGCCGGCCACGGGCGGTGAGCTTTCGCTGTCCGACCTGCGCGGCAAGAAGCTCGTGCTGTATTTCTATCCGAAGGACAACACGCCCGGCTGCACGACCGAAGGGCTGCAGTTCCGCGATCTCTATCCGGCGTTTCAGAAGGCCGGCGCGGAAATCGTCGGCGTGTCGCGCGACAGCCTGCGCTCGCACGACAATTTCAAGGCCAAGCTCGAGCTGCCGTTCGCGCTGATCTCCGACGCGGACGAAGCGCTGTGCCAGCTGTTCGATGTCATCAAGATGAAGAAAATGTATGGCAAGGAAGTGCGCGGCATCGAGCGCTCGACCTTCCTGATCGACGCCGGCGGCGTGCTGCGCCAGGCATGGCGCGGCATCAAGGTGCCGGGTCACGTGGACGACGTGCTGGGTGCTGTACAAGCGCTTTGAGGCGCGCTATATTGGGCCGCAATGAATGCATGTTCGCCCCATTTTTCTCGTAGCTGCGCCGCTGGTCGTTGCGATGCCGTCAGGCATGTGACGCGCAGCACGACGGTAAGAGCCGAGCCGCTTGTCCCGGTCGACGGGGCAGCGGCTTTTTTTATGGATCGCATGCCGGGGTCCTCCCGGCCCGTCACCCCGTCAAGGAGCTGATCGACATTTAGGCGAACCGGCGATTCGAATTCCATGTGCGCCACCGCGCGCAGACTGCCCGCACATTCACGCAGCAGAATGCGACCAGCGGCGCACGCCTTGAGACACGATTCCTCCCGAGGGACACCATGCCTTTGCCTACTCCCCCCAGCAAGCTCGGCAGCCTGCTGCCGCCCGACGAATACAAGGCGAAAGCGCGGCCCGCGAAAGCCGCAAAGCAATCCGCCGAAGGGGACCTGTCCGACACGGATGAATACGGCCCGGCCAGCGTGGCTCAGCCGATGACACCCGCCGCCAACACCGCCGCGCCGTTGCGCGCGGTCGCCGTGGCCGAGGAAGCAGCGCCTGCTCCGGCGCGCACCCGCAAGACCAGGCAGACGGCCGCGCTGCTGCAGCCCGTGCCGGCGCCTGCCGCGCCTGCCGCGCGCGCCGACAAACCGGCCGCGGCAAAACCGGCCGCCGCCCCCGCGGGCGAGGCGGCCGCGAAGCCGAAGTCGCGCAGCCGCAAGGCCGCCGAGGCCGAAGTCCAGAAGCTGTTCGTGCTCGACACGAACGTGCTGATGCACGACCCGAGCAGCCTCTTCCGCTTCGAGGAACACGACGTCTATCTGCCGATGATGACGCTCGAGGAACTCGACAACCACAAGAAGGGGATGTCCGAAGTGGCGCGCAACGCGCGCCAGGTGAGCCGCACGCTCGACGCGCTCGTCGCCGACGCCGGCGCGATCTCGGCAGGCATCCCGCTTGCCCGCCTCGGCAGCCGCGAGGCACTCGGCCGCCTGTATTTCCAGACGACGCTCACGACCATCGAGCCCGTCGAAGGCCTGCCGCAAGGCAAGGCCGACAACCAGATCCTCGGCGTCGTGCGCGCGCTGCAGCGCGAGCGGCCGGACCGTCAGGTCGTGCTGGTGTCGAAGGACATCAACATGCGGATCAAGGCGCATGCGCTCGGCCTGCCCGCCGAAGACTACTACAACGACCAGGTGCTCGAGGACAAGGATCTCCTCTACTCGGGCGTGCGCGAACTGCCGCAGGACTTCTGGGCGAAACATGCGAAGGGCATGGAGAGCTGGCAGGACACCAAGACGGGCACGACCTACTACCGCGTCACCGGCCCGCTCGCCGGGTCGATGCTCGTCAACGAGTTCGTCTATCTCGAGCCGCAGAACGGCGAGCCGACGTTCCACGCGATCGTCCGCGAACTGAACGGCAAGACGGCGCTGCTGCAGACGCTGCGCGACTACAGCCACCACAAGAACAACGTGTGGGGCATCACCGCGCGCAACCGCGAGCAGAACTTCGCGCTGAACCTGCTGATGAACCCGGAGATCGACTTCGTCACGCTGCTCGGCCAGGCCGGCACCGGCAAGACGCTCGTCGCGCTCGCCGCGGGCCTCGCGCAGGTGCTCGACGACAAGCGCTACAACGAGATCATCGTGACCCGCGCAACGGTGCCGGTCGGCGAGGACATCGGCTTCCTGCCGGGCACCGAGGAAGAGAAGATGCAGCCGTGGATGGGCGCATTCGACGATAACCTCGAAGTGCTGCAGAAGACCGACGACGCAGCCGGCGAATGGGGCCGCGCCGCGACGCAGGAGCTGATCCGCTCGCGCCTGAAGGTCAAGAGCATGAACTTCATGCGCGGCCGCACGTTCGTCGACAAGTACGTGATCATCGACGAGGCGCAGAACCTGACGCCGAAGCAGATGAAGACGCTCGTCACCCGCGCGGGCCCCGGCACCAAGATCGTCTGTCTCGGCAACATCGCGCAGATCGACACGCCTTACCTGACGGAAGGCAGCTCGGGCCTCACGTACGTCGTCGACCGCTTCAAGGGCTGGGGACACAGCGGCCACGTGACGCTCGCGCGCGGCGAACGCTCGCGCCTCGCCGACTACGCGTCGGACATCCTGTAACGCCGCCTGCCGGCATTCGCCGGCCGGACTCGGCACACCACGCGTCGCGGCGCTCCGGTCTCCGGAGCGCCGCTTTTCTTTTGGGGAGACGGAACCCGGGCGAGACAGGCGCCACGCAGTCGTTTGGAGCGGGAACCGCACCCGACCGATGCCTCGCATTCGCCATGCTTCGCCAGGTATTGCCACATCGGCGCGCGAAACTTCAAGTAAAGTCTCAGGAACGGTTGCCTAAGCCCCGCTGCACGGACTACCATCAGGTTTGCCCGTAGTCACACGATTGGCGAGCGCGCCGCGTTCGCCCGCCTGTCATGCTCCGAATCTGGTTCCCTCTCGCCGTCGTCTCGCTGCTTGCGGCCTGTTCCAGCGTGCCGCCGCAGTCGTCGCGCTCGTCGGGGATGACTATCGCGACGCCGCGCGCATACCGCCCGCCGTCCAACTTCCCGAATTTCGTCGACCATAGCGTCGGCCAGGAAGAAATCTCGATCCAGGCGATGAGCCTCGTCGGCGTGCCGTACCGCTGGGGCGGCAATACGCCGGACAGCGGCTTCGATTGCAGCGGGCTGGTGCGCTATGTGGTCGGCCGCGCGGCCGACGTCAACCTGCCGCGCACCACCGCCGACATGAGCGGGCGCGGCGCATCGATCGATCCCGACCAGATCGCGCCGGGCGACCTGATCTTCTTCAACACCACCGGACGCCCGCATTCGCACGTCGGCATCTATGTCGGCAAGCTGCGTTTCGTCAACGCGCCGTCGACGGGCGGCACCGTGCGGCTCGACTACGTGACGAACCCGTACTGGGCGAAGCGCTTCGACGGCATCCGCCGCGTCGCGCCGCCGCGCACGGCACCCGAGCCGTTCGATACGCCGACCTACGACGCGCGGCGCGCGGCGCCGCCCGCCGCGGCCGCCGTCACCCTCGCCGCCGCGCCCGCGCCGGTCGCCGCAGCCCCGCTGCGCCCGCAACCGGCGGCGGCAAGCGCGCCGCCGCGCCGCATCGCGCGTGCAAGCATCGGCGCCGATCCGTACGAGCCGCCGCCGGCGCGCCTGCTCGCCGCGCAGCAGCAGGCCGAAGCGGCGGGCGCCGTCGCGCCGGACCTCGCGAACGGGCCGAGCCATGCCGCGGCGGCCTCCGCGAGCGCGACGATCCCGACGCTCGCCCTCCAGCCGGCCGGCATGGTCGCGTCGTCGGGCAGCGCGGACGCATTCGAACCGCCGCCGCCGACCGCGAGCGACGCGGCACGCCAGACCCGGATGGTCTCGTCCGACGGCGTGCAGGTGCTGCGGGCATCGACGTTGTCCGCGCCCGTCGACGCCCCGACCGGCACCAGCGACGACCCGATCGCGCGCTTCGCGACCAGCGGTTACTGAGCACGCCCGCGCGCGCCCTATTCTGCCGACCCGAACAAAAAGCGCCGCAGCCTGACGGCATGCGGCGCTGTGCGCGATGCAGCGGCGTGCTGCTCGATCAGAAGATCCGGTGGCCGACCCACCAGCCGGCGGCGGAGATCAGCGCCGAAGCCGGGATCGTCAGCACCCACGCCCACACGATGTTGCCCGCGACGCCCCAGCGCACGGCGGACAGCTTGCGCGTCGCGCCGACGCCGACGATCGCGCCGGTGATCGTGTGCGTCGTCGACACCGGAATGCCGAGGAATGACGCCAGGAACAGCGTCATCGCGCCACCGGTTTCGGCGCAGAAGCCGCCGACCGGTTTCAGCTTGGTGATCTTCTGGCCCATCGTGCGCACGATGCGCCAGCCGCCGAACAGCGTGCCGAGACCCATCGACAGATAGCAACCGCCGATTACCCACATCGGCGGCGCGTCGGACGTCGCCGACGCATAGCCGGTCGCGATCAGCAGCATCCAGATGATGCCGATCGTCTTCTGTGCGTCGTTGCCGCCGTGACCGAGGCTGTACAGCCCCGCCGACAACAGCTGCATCCTGCGGAAGCGGCGATCGACCTTGCTCGGCGGCGTGCGGAAGTACAGCCACGACACGCCGAGCATGAACAGCGAGCCGAGCACGAAGCCAAGCAGCGGCGAGATGAAGATGAACGCAACCGTCTTCATCAGCCCGTCGAGGTTGAGCGAGCCCCAGCCCGCCTTGGCGATCGCCGAACCGACGAGACCGCCGATCAGCGCGTGCGACGAGCTGGACGGGATGCCGTAATGCCAGGTGATGACGTTCCAGCCGATCGCGCCGACGAGGGCGCCGAACACGACGTAATGGTCGACGATCCCCGGGTCGATCGTGCCTTTACCGACGGTCTGCGCGACCTTCAGGTGGAAGATGAAATAGGCGATGACATTGAACACGGCGGCGAACACCACCGCCTGCTGCGGCTTCAGCACGCCGGTGGACACGACGGTGGCGATCGAGTTCGCCGCGTCGTGGAAACCGTTCATGAAATCGAACACGAGCGCGACCAGCACGAGCGCCGCGACCATCCATAGGGCAAGTTGTATCGAATGCATCGTGTTCTGCTCAGGCGTTTTCCAGCACGATGCCTTCGATGATGTTCGCCACGTCCTCGCATTTGTCGGTGATCTGCTCGAGCAGCTCGTAGATCGCCTTCAGCTTGATGAGCGTCTTCACGTCGTCTTCTTCGCGGAACAGCTTCGACATCGCGCCGCGCAGCACGCGATCGGCCTCCGATTCCCAGCGGTCGATCTCCTCGCACGCCTTCAGGATCTGGCTCGACTGCTTCATGTCGGACAGCAGCGCCACCGCCTGCTGCACATGCTGCGCCGACTGCGTGACGATGTGCGCGAGCTGGGTCGCTTCCGACGTCACTGCGCGCACGTCGTACAGCGACACGGACGTTGCGACGTCCTCCATCAGATCGAGGATGTCGTCCATCGTCGTGATGAGCTTGTGGATCTCGTCGCGATCGAGCGGCGTAATGAAGGTCTTGTGCAGCAAGTCGATCGCTTCGTGCGTCAGCTTGTCAGCGGCCTTTTCGGCGGACTGCACGTTTTGCTTGTGAATCTCGGCATCGGCGAGATTGTCGATCAGCAGTTCGAGCTCGCGACCACCGGCAACGATGTACTTCGCGTGCGCATTGAAGATTTCGAAGAACTTGCCCTCGGTGGGCATGAATCGACCGAACATGGAATTCCTGAGAGAGGGTCAAACGGCTGTCATAAAAATCGGCGACATTGTACCGTTTAACGTCTCATCGCCGGGCGAACATGCCGAACATGCGTGCGCGCGGAGACGAGATACAACGATTCCCCAATTGGGGGTTTACATCCGGCATCACTCGCCGTAGAAGTTCTGCGCGCCCGCGAAGTTGTCGAACTTCGTGTATTGCCCCATGAACGTGAGCCGAACAGGCCCGATCGGGCCGTTACGCTGCTTGCCGATGATGATCTCCGCGGTGCCCTTGTCCGGGCTGTCCGGGTTGTAGACTTCGTCGCGGTAGATGAACAGAATCACGTCCGCATCCTGCTCGATTGCGCCGGATTCACGCAGGTCCGACATCACCGGACGCTTGTTCGGACGCTGCTCGAGGCCGCGGTTCAGCTGCGACAGCGCGATCACCGGCACGTCCAGCTCCTTCGCCAGACTCTTCAACGAACGTGAAATTTCCGAGATCTCGGTCGCGCGGTTCTCGCCCTGCGACGAGCCGCTCATCAGCTGCAGGTAGTCGACGATGATGAGGCCGAGCTTGCCGCACTGGCGCGCGAGCCGCCGCGCGCGCGAACGCAATTCCATCGGGTTCAGGCCGCCCGTCTCGTCGATGAAGATCTGCGCCTCGCTCATCTTCTGCACCGCGTGGGTCAGCTTCGGCCAATCTTCGTCGGTGAGGCGGCCGGTACGCATCCGGTGCTGGTCCAGGCGCCCGACCGAGCCGAGCATCCGCATCACGAGCTGCGTGCCCGGCATTTCCATCGAGAACACCGCGACGGGCAGGCCGTATTCGACCGCAACGTATTCGCCGATGTTCATCGAGAACGCGGTCTTACCCATCGACGGGCGGCCGGCCACGATGATCAGCTCGCCGCCGTGCATGCCTGACGTCATGCGGTCGAGATCGACAAAGCCCGTCGGCGTGCCGGTCACGTCGCTCGGGTTCGCGGTGTGGTAGAGCGTGTCGATGCGCTCGACCACCTGCGTGAGCAGCGGCCCGACCTCGAGAAAGCCCTGGTTGCCGCGCGCGCCGTCCTCGGCGATCGAGAACACCTTCGATTCCGCTTCGTCGAGCAGCTGGCGGACTTCCCTGCCCTGCGGGTTGAAGGCGCCCGCCGAAATCTCGTCGGCCACCGACACGAGCCGCCGCAGCACCGCGCGGTCGCGGACGATTTCCGCGTAGCGGCGGATGTTCGCCGCGCTCGGCGTGTTCTGCGCGAGCGCATTCAGGTAAGCAAGCCCGCCGACATCCTCGGCCTTGCCGGAGGTGGTCAGCGCCTCGAACACGGTCACCACGTCCGCAGGACGCGTCGCCGCGATCAGGCGGCCGATGTGCTCGAAGATGATCCGGTGGTCGTAACGGTAGAAGTCGCCTTGCGACAGGAAGTCGGCGATGCGGTCCCAGGCGGCGTTGTCGAGCAACAGGCCACCCAGCACCGACTGCTCGGCTTCGAGCGAGTGCGGCGGGACTTTCAGCGATTCGATTTGGGGATCTTTCGGCGCGTTCATGGCTTGGGATTATCGCGAATTGGGCGGGGCTTCGCCAGCCGGGCGGCGCAATGCCGGGAAACAAAAAAGGCAGGAACCGGTTGCCCGGGCCCTGCCCTTCATCCGGGCGGCGCGAGCCGCCCGGCGAGACTGCATGTCGCTTACGCGTGGTTGCCGATCACGTTGATCGTGACGTCGACCACCACGTCCGTGTGCAGTGCGACCTGCACGCCGTGCTCGCCGATCATCTTCAGCGGGCCTTCCGGCATGCGAACCTGGGCCTTCTCGACCACGTAGCCGGCTGCCTTCAGGACTTCCGCGACGTCGCCGTTCGTGACCGAACCGAACAGACGGCCGTCCACGCCCGACTTCTGCGTGATTTCGAACGCGAGGCCGTTCAGCTTCTCGCCGACCACTTGTGCGGCTGCCAGCTTTTCAGCGGCGACCTTTTCGAGCTCGGCGCGGCGAACTTCGAATTCAGCGATCGCGTCCTTCGTCGCGCGGCGTGCCTTGCGGTTCGGGATCAGGAAGTTGCGTGCGTAACCGTCCTTGACCTTGACGATATCGCCCAGGTTGCCCAGATTGGCGACTTTTTCCAACAGAATGATTTGCATTCGAATTCTCCTTATTGCGTCGCCTGATTACGCCTTGTGCTGATCGGTGTACGGCAGCAGCGCGAGGAAGCGTGCGCGCTTGATCGCCGTGTCCAGCTGACGCTGGTAGTGCGCCTTCGTGCCCGTCAGGCGAGCCGGCGTGATCTTGCCGTTTTCGCCGATGAAGTCCTTCAGCGTATCCGTATCTTTGTAGTCGATCTGCTCGACGCTGGCTGCCGTGAAGCGGCAGAACTTCTTGCGCTTGAAGAGCGGGTTTTGTTGCTGACGACGCTTGTCGAATTTCTTACCAGTGGGGCGGGCCATGTTCAGTCCTTTCCAATGTCCTGCAATGCTGTGATGTGAAACACCAAGGTTCTCGCGTTGCGGCTTTTCTTTGCCAGGAAGCCTGTGAACAGCGTTTCGACGCCCATTTCACAGCTTTCCAGCCTGCCGCTCGCCTCGCCTGCCGCCACCGCCTCGATCGTCATCTCGACCTGGCGGCGAATGCCTGCTTCGACGACCTCCGTGCGGTGATGCAACGTGGCGCTTGCGATCGGAACGCCGGCGGGGGTGTACCGCACCGGTGCGCGTTCGGCGACGCTCGCCGTCAATTGCAGCCTGTTCACGTGGGTGGCGCGCTCCTTGGTGGCTTAAATGCTACGAGCTTAAGCCTGCGCTTCGGTCGGCTGGGCAGCAGCCGCCTTCTTGGCTTCTTCGCGCTGAACTTCCTTCATCATCGGCGACGGGCCGGTCTCGGCCTTCTTCATCTTGACGATGAGGTGACGCAGCACGGCGTCGTTGAACTTGAACGCGTGTTCGAGTTCGTCGAGCGTCGTCTGGTCGCACTCGATGTTCATGCAGACGTAGTGAGCCTTCGCGAGTTTCTCGATCATGTAGGCCAGCTGGCGACGGCCCCAGTCTTCGACACGGTGGATCTGGCCGCCGTGCGACGTGATCGTGGACTTGTAGCGCTCGATCATCGCGGGCACTTGCTCGCTTTGATCGGGGTGCACGATGAATACGATTTCGTAATGACGCATTACACACTCCTTGTGGATTGAAGCCACCCGGGCGTCGGAACCGGTGCGGCAAGTGAGAAGCCGAAGAGTTTAACCCGGATGCGAACCTCACGCAAGGTTCTTGCATCATACGCGGTGCGTTTCGGCCGTGTTTTCAACGACTTGGGGCGCGGGCGGCCGCCGCGCCTCCCAGCCCGGCCGTGCGCCGTCGCGCGCGGGCGGCGCCGGGCCGCGTCACTCCGTGCGCGGCACCGTGACGCGGGCGGTCAACGCCGCCCGGAACGCGGCGAGCGCGGACGGTTCGGCATCCGTCACCGCCCACCAGGTCATGCCGGCCGCCTGCCAGCGCTCGAGCGCATAGCCCTGTCGCACCGCGGCGCGCGACGCCAGGCCATCCGTCCCCGGAAACACGTACACATCGATCAGGTGCTGCCGGTAACGGTAGACGAGCACCGCGACGCGGCGCTGCCCGACGTAGTCGAGGCGGCCGCCCGCGAGCACGAATCCGTTCGCGCTCAGGTCAGCGACCGGGGGCGCGTAATCGAGACGTCCGTTGAACCACGGCTTGACCGTATGCCGGTCGGTCGAGACGACATCGACATCCCGCGCCGACAGCCCGGCGCGAATGTGGCTTGCGACCAGTTCGTCGGCGAGCCGGTCGGCCGTCAGCCGCTGCGCCGTCAGCGCCGCGCCGCCTGCCGCGCCCAGCGCCAGCGCCAACGCCAGCCCGGCGAGCCAGCCGGCGGGCAGCGCCGCAAACGGCCGTCCGGCCCATGCCGGCCCACCGGCCTTCGCGCCAGCGCCGGCCACCCCCGTTCCCGTTCCCGTTCCCGTTCCCGTTCCCGCGCCTGCGGATGCCGCGGCGCCCCACCCGACCCGCCGGAGCCAGCCGCGCCAGCCCGCGGGCCGCGCGGCCCGCGTCTCAAGCGGCTCGCGCCGGGCGCCTGCCGGCAACGCAGCGGCGATGCGCGCGTGCAGCGCATCCGGCGCGCGATGATAGCCGGCCTGCCTCACCACACGGCCCAGCGCCGCCAGCGTTTCGCGCTCGCGGCGGCAGGCGTCGCAGCCGTCGACGTGGCGCTGCACGCGCAGCGCATCGGTCGGCGGCAATTCCCGATCGACGTCCGCGTCGAGCAGCATGCGCGTTTCGTTACAGTCCATCGATAGCCTCCGATGCGGAACCGTCCGTCGCAGCGGACGCACGGCCGGCGTCAACTCCGCGCGAATGGCCGGACTCGCGCAGCCCGGACCCGCCGGCCGCTTGCCCGGCGGCCACTTCGTTAGCTGCCGTGCCGCCTCTGCCGCCCGCGCCACCCGCACTGTCCGCGCAGCCCCCTCGCGGTGCCCGCGCGTCCGTGCCGCGCGGCGCGTCCGCAAGCATCGCGGCCAGCCGCCGCCGCGCGCGCGAAAGCCGCGACATCACGGTCCCCACCGGCACGTCCGCGATCGCCGCGATCTCGCGATAGCTCAGATCCTCCATCTCCCGCAGCACCAGCACTTCGCGATATTCGGCAGGCAGCCGCACGAGCGCGTCGCGTACGCGCCGCGCGTCCTCGCCCCGGATCAGCATCGTTTCCGGATCGTCGGCGGCAATCCGCCAGTCGTCCGGCAACGCCGCACCCTCCAGTTCCTCGGCGGCCGCGACCTCGTGCGCGGCCGCGCGGCGATTCCATTCCGTGTACCAGGTGCGGCGCACGATCGCGAGCAGCCACGGCCGCACGCTGTCGCCCCGGCACGAATCGAAAAAGCGGAACGCGCGCATGAACGCCTCCTGGACGATGTCGTCCGCGTCGTTCGCGTTGCCGGACAGCCAGCGCGCAAGGTTGTACGCCGCATCCAGATGCGGCAGCGCAAGCGTTTGAAAGCGCCGGCTGCGCGACGCGTCGGCGCCTTGCGCATCGCTCGCGCCATGCTCGTCGGCCGCCCGCCCGGTTTGCCCCACGTCGCCTCCCTTGCGCGCGCGGACTGCCGGCCGCGCCGTCCGGAATACGCTGGCGCCCCGCTCACGAAGCGCGCGCCGTCCTGGCTGATACCGCCCGCCCGTCGAGTTTATTCCCGCCGGTCGCGCGCCGGCACGAAAATATTCCGGGAATGGATGCCCGTCCCGGCCGGTATCACAGGCATGCCCCGTCACTTTCGAAGGAGCTGTCATGTCGAACCTGCCCGTGTCCCTGAAACGGCGCGACTTCCTGCGCCTCGCCGCCTACGGCGGCGCCGCATTCGCGTCCGCGCTGCCCGGCTGGAGCCTGGCGCGCGCCGACGATTTCTTCTTCGTCCAGCTCTCCGACGCGCACTGGGGCTTCACCGGCCCCGCGATCAACCCGGACGCGGCCGGCACGCTGCCGAAGGCGATCGCCGCAGTCAACGCGCTGCCTTCGCCGCCCGATTTCGTGATGTTTACGGGCGACCTCACGCATACGACCGACGACACCGCCGAGCGCCATGCGCGGATGACGCAGTTCCAGTCGATCATCGCGCAGTTGCGCGTCAAGCCGCTCTACCTGATGCCCGGCGAGCACGACGCCGCGCTCGACGGCGGCGCCGCGTACCGCGAGCACTTCGGCACCACGCATTACGCGTTCGATCACAAGGGCGTGCATTTCGTCACCGTCGACAACGTATCCGACCCTGCCGGACGCGTCGGCGACGCGCAGATCGAATGGCTCGCGCAGGATCTCGTGCGCCTGCCGCGCGGCACGCCGATCGTCGTCTTCACGCACCGCCCGCTGTTCGACCTCGCGCCGCAGTGGGACTGGGCGACGCGCGACGGCGCGAAGGTCGTCGAGGTGCTGATGCCGTACCCGAACGTCACCGTGTTCTACGGTCACATCCATCAGGAGCACCACGCGATGACCGGCCACATCGCGCATCACGCGGCGCGCTCGCTGATGTTCCCGCTGCCTGCGGCGGGCTCGCAGGCCAAGCGCCTGCCGGTGCCGTGGGACGCCGCCGCGCCGTATCGCGGGCTCGGCTGGCGCGAGGTGCGGCGCGCCGACGCGCCGGGCGCGTACCAGTTGACCGAAATGCCCGTCGCGCCGTCGGGCACGCTTTGAGGAGCCGATCATGCGTCACATCGATCGTCCCGCACGCGTCACGCGCGCCGGCCCGGCAAGGCCGGCGCGCCGCCGCTGGCTGCTGGCCGCCGGCGTCGCGGTCATCGCGACGCTCGCGGGCTGGCAGGCGCGCGCGGCCGCGCCGCGCGTCATCAAGGTTCATGCGCGGCGCTTCGTCTTCACACCGGACCGCATCCCGCTCGCGCCGCACGAATCGGTCGTGTTCGAACTGACCGCCGAGGACACGGTGATGGGCTTCTCGATCCCCGACTACGGCGTGCGCGCCGACGTGCCGCCCGGCGCGGTCGTGCACCTGCCCGCGCAGGCGGGCAACGCCGGTACGGTCGTGTTCCTGTGCGACATCTTCTGCGGCTCCGGGCACGAACAGATGAACGGCGTGCTCGTCGTCGGATAACGGCCGGCCGGATTCGAGCGTGACACTTCTTGACGTTCGCGTGGGCAATTTTTCATGCAAGCGCCGCTTTGGGCGCCTACACTCTCGCCACGCTTTCAAGAAAAATCCGCCGCGCGCGCGTTCGCGCTTCGCGCGGCGTTTGTTTGCCGCTTCACGGCGCGTTTTCCGTTCCAACCACCTGAAGGAGCATCGCGATGGGTCTTCTTTCGTTTATCAAGGAAGCGGGTGAAAAACTGCTGGGCGAGAGCGACGCGCAAGCGGCGACCGACCCGAATGCCGCGAACCAGACCGCGGCCGACGCCATCAAGAACTACATCGCCGCGCAGGGCTTCGACACGTCGAACCTCACGGTCGCCTTCGACGGCGCGTCGCGCACCGTGACGCTGTCGGGCAGCGTCGGCGACCAGGCGGCCAAGGAAAAGATCACGGTCGCGGCGGGCAACGTGCAGGGCGTCGCGGCGGTCGACGGCGACGCGCTCACGGTCGACAATCCGGCGCCGGAGGCGACGTTCTACGAAGTCCGGAGCGGCGACACGCTGTCCGCGATCTCGAAGTCGCAATACGGCGACGCGACCCAGTACGACGCGATCTTCGAAGCGAACCGGCCGATGCTGTCGAGCCCGGACCGCATCTATCCGGGCCAGAAGCTGGTGATTCCGCCGCTGGCCTGAGCGCTCGCCCGGGATCGGGACACAAAAAAGCAGGCCGGCGGCCTGCTTTTTTTCATGACGTGTGGCAAACCCGCGTTCAGCTTCTGTATCAGTACGTGTCGAACGCCTGCTGCAACGCCGCCTGCCCGCTCACGCCGTTGGCCAGCGCGAGCATCAGCAACACGCGTGCCTTGAACGGATTCAGCGAGCCGGCGCTGACGAAGCCGAGCGCGTCGTCCGATGCAGCGCCATTGCGCATCACGTGCCCGGAGCCGACCCGCGACGCGCGCACGACCGCGATGCCCCCCTTCGCCGCATCGGCCAGCGCGCCTTGCAGCGTCGCGTGGATCGAGCCGTTGCCCGTGCCCGCGACGACGAGCCCGCGCACGCCGGCCGCGACGAGCGCGTCGACGGCGGTGCGCGACACGCCGGCATAGCTGGTGACGATCTCGACCTGCGGCCACGCGGCGGCCATCGCCAGTTGCGCCGCGCGCGTATGCGGACGCGTCGCGCGGCGCGCGAACTCGACCCGCCCGTCCTGCACCCAGCCGAGCACGCCGAGCTCCGGCGAATGGAACGCGTCGACCGCATAGGTGCTGGTCTTCACGACGTCGCGCGCGCAATGGATCTTGTTGTTGAACGCAACCAGCACGCCCTGCCCGCGCGCCGCCGGATGCGAGGCGACCGTCACGGCGTTGAGCAGGTTGAGCGGACCGTCGGACGACAGCGCGGTCGCCGGGCGCATTGCCGCCGTCAACACGACCGGCTTGTCGGTCTTCACGGTCAGGTGCAGCGCGTACGCGGTTTCCTCGAGCGTGTCGGTGCCGTGCGTCACGACGATACCGTCGATCGCGTCGTCGGCGGCGAGCGCATCGATGCGCGCGGCGAGGGTATTCCAGAGCGGCAGCGCGAGATCCTTGCTGTCGATGCTGGCGACCTGCTCGGCGTCGATGCGCGCAACCGACGCGAGCGCCGGCACCGCGTCCAGCAGGAAATTGACGCCGAGCGCACCGGCCTGATAGCCGGCCGTGCTGGCCGCGTCCGGCGCGGCGCCGGCGATGGTGCCGCCGGTGGCGAGGACGGCGATGCGCGGCAGCGCTGCAGGCGATGCGGGGGAAGTGTTCGATGCGTTCATGGGCGCGATTGTAATGGCTCGCGCGCCGCGTCCGATAGCCCTCGCGTTCACCGATCGCGCCGCATGCTGCGCCGGCCTCGCATGATGGTTTTCCCGCATCGTGCCGCATGCTGCGCCGGCCTCGCATGATGGTTTTCCCGCATCGCCCCGCACGCTTTCACGCCGCCGTGCCGCGCGCGTCGTTTCGGGATGCTTTCGACATCGCGACTGTCAACCCCGTGCCCGGCCTGCACGTTTTATATCCTGCCGTTTTGTTGTTTTCACACAGGGTCGCCATAATCGGAACGCGAAGCTGCTGCGTCTTCGCTTCATGACGGTGACAATAAAACGCAATTCACCCACATTGGGAGTGTCAAATGAAAATCCAATCGCTCGTGGCCGCACTGCTCGTCGGCGGCATGCTGGCTTCCCCCGCGTTCGCTCAGAGCAGCCAGCAGGACAAGATGAAGGCCTGTAACACCCAGGCGGCCGGCAAGAAGGGCGATGAGCGCAAGGCCTTCATGAAAGACTGCCTGTCGGCGAAGAAGAAGATGACGCAGCAGGACAAGATGAAGGCGTGCAACAAGGACGCAACCGGCAAGACCGGCGACGATCGCAAGGCGTTCATGAAGAGCTGCCTGAGCAACCAGGCCGGCGCCTGATCCTCGCCGCGACCGGCAGCATGCCGCGCACCGCCCCGGGCGATGCGCGGCATTTTTGTTTGCGTGGCCCGCGCGCGACGGACCGCCTGCGGCAATTCGCCGCGATTTCTTCTATGATGGCTGCAATGCGGCCCATCCGAGCCCCGGACGCGCCATCGGGCCGCCCCGCACGCCGTGTCGAAGGGAGGCCGGGATGGCAGGGAGACAACACCGCTGGTTGCGCCGCTGGCTGATCGTGATCGTCTTCTGGGCCGTGCCCGTCTCGATCGTCGCCATACGCGAGATCCGCGAGGAAATGGCCTACAACTACGCCGATCTCAAGCTCGCGCTGACCACCTGGCAACTGACCGACGCGCAACGCGCCGCCGGCGCACTCGCGCGCTGCCACGGCGACCCCGACGAGGCCCGCTCGTCCGGATGCCCCGCCGACGTGCTCGCCGCCAACGCGCCGCGCCAGCAGGCCGCGCGCGACGAATTCGTGGTGCGTCGCAACACGCTGGCGAGCTATTTGTGGCACGCTTTCGTCGGCTACTGGGTGGTGCCCGCGGCGTTCCTGTTCTCGTGCGGTGTCGTCATCGCGCTGATTCGCCGCGCGTTGCGGCGTCCGCCGATCAAGCCGCCCGTGCCGCATTGAGCCGGCCGCCACATCTTGCGCCACATGCAAGCCGTCACGCCTCGAGCGCATACGGCACAATTCCGAACGGCATGCCACGCGTCGGCGCACTGCGACACGCCCGGAAGATGGATCATGCGCCGCCCGAAAATGAAATGTTTTTGTAATGTGCTGTGATATAAGTGCCTGCGTGCCCCGCTCGACGAGCGAGACTCACCTCGAACTACACTCGATGGAGAACAACGATGCAGAAACGGAATCTCATGCTGAAAGTCGCTGCCGCACTCGTGGTCGGCAGCCTCGCGCTCACCGGTTGCACCACCACGCCGGACAAGCCGGACAACGCCTCGACCAGCGCGTCGAAGCGCCAGGCGATCGATGCGAGCGTCGATGCGACGCTGTCGCGCCTGTATTCGACCGTCAAGGGTTCACGTGAGCTCGTCTCGAAGTCGCGCGGCGTGCTGGTATTCCCGGAAGTGATCCAGGCCGGCCTCATCGTCGGTGCGCAGACCGGCAACGGCGCACTGCGCGTCGGCGGCGGCACGGTCGGCTACTACAACACGTCGTCGCTTTCCGTGGGCCTGCAGGCTGGCGCGCAATCGAAGGCGATCGTATTCCTGTTCATGACGCAGAACGCGCTCGACGAGTTCCGCAGCTCGGAGGGCTGGGCGGCCGGCGCAGGCGCTTCCGTCGCGCTCGTGAAGATGGGCGCGAACGGCGCGATCGACACGACGACGGCGACCGCACCGGTCGAGGTGGTCGTGCTGACGAACGCCGGCCTGATGGGCGACGTGTCGATCAACGGCACGAAGGTCACGAAGCTGAAGATCTGACGCGCGAGCCATCGCGCCGCACACGCGGCGCGGTCGCGCATGCACGAACGGCGATGCCCTCGCGAGCATCGCCGTTTTTTTTGCGTGCGGCGGCGGCGCGCTCAGGCCGTCGAGCCGATCACCTTGAAGCGCGCACGGTTGCGCGCGCGAATCAGCGACTGATAGACGTCGAGATATTGCTGCGCCATCCGGCGCGACGTGAAACGCTCCTCGAAGCACTGCCGCACACGCGCGCGCGGCAGCAGATGCAGCCGCTTGACCGCCGCGACCGCGCTGATCTCGTCCTCCACGATAAAGCCCGACACGCCCTCGTCCAGCACTTCCGGCACCGCGCCGCGATTGAACGCGATCACCGGCGTGCCGCACGCCATTGCCTCGATCATCACCAGGCCAAACGGCTCCGGCCAGTCGATCGGGAACAGCAGCGCATGCGCGCCCGACAGGAATTCCGCCTTCTGGTGGTCCGCGATCTCGCCGATGTACTCGACGTGCGGCAACGCGAACAACGGCTTGATCTCGCGCTCGAAGTATTCCCGGTCGGCCGCATCGATCTTCGCCGCGACCTTGATCGGCAACCCGCACTGCTGCGCGATCCGGATCGCCGTGTCGACGCGCTTTTCCGGCGAGATGCGACCGATGAACGCCAGATAGCGCGGCTCGACCGGCTGCGGCGTGTAGAGCGTCTCGGGCAGGCCGTGGTAGACGGTCGCTAGCCATTTCGAGCGCGGCAGCGGCTCGCGCTGCGCGTTCGAGATCGAAATCACCGGCGCGTGGCTGAACGCATCGAACACCGGCTGCTGCTCGAGCAGGTCGAGCCGGCCGTGCAGCGTCGTCAGGTACGGCGTCTCCTGCCGGTTGAACAGCGAAAACGAGTAGTAATCCATATGAAAATGGAGAACGTCGAAATCCTTCGCGCGGCGCGCGACCGTCTCCATCAGCAGCATGTGCGGCGCGACCCGGTCGCGGATCGACGTGTCGAGCCGCAGCGCGCGCGGCCAGACGGGTTCGAGCGTCGCGCGGGTCTGCGAATCGCCGCTCGCGAACAGCGTCACGTCATGACCGAGATCGACGAGCGCCTCGGTAATGTACGACACCACGCGCTCGGTGCCGCCATAGAGCTTCGGCGGCACCGATTCGGTCAGCGGGGCGATCTGGGCAATTCTCATGGTCCGTCTCTCCAGGACAACCGGCGCATGCCGGCGCGTATGCGCCATTATTAGCGATCCGCGCGGGCCGCACCGGCCGCCTTGCATTTTCTGGGGGTTGTTACAGCCCGGATACATTCGCGCGCGCAGCGCCCGTCGGCGGCCCGGGGCCGGCCGACGTGTGGACCGCCGTGCCGACGGCAGGCATCCGTGCCTGAGGACGGCCGGCGAGCGGCGCACCGGCGATGCGCCGCAATTCGTCGAGAGAAATCATCCACGCCTTGGCTTCGTCGCGTCGAGAGGCGCGGGCCGCGTCCCGGATGCGTCGGCGACATCCGGGCGCGCTGCGCCCGGACACGGGGTCAGGTCAGTCGCCGCCCTTGCAGGGAAACGCCTTGCCGAGGCCGAGCGATACCGCGGTGCTCGCGTTGTAGTCGGCCAGCTTCGGATTCTCCGCGATGTACTTGCGCACCGCGTCGGTCATCTGTTTCGACTTGATGTCGGGCGGCAGGCAGAAATACTGGCCGACGCGCGGCCCGGTCGTGCCGCCGATCGCGTCGATCGTGTTGTAGACGCCGTCGGCGGCGCCTTCGATATAGGCCGCGCACGATGCCCGGGACTTGACGTCCGTCTTCGCGCACAGCCTGTCGAGATCGCTGCTGGTGAAAGCCGCCGCCGACAGCGGCACGGCGAGCGCCGCGGTACAGAACAAAGCCCGCAACATGGGGTTCCTTATGTCAAGGCGGCCCGAGGCCGCCTGCTGCGATGACCGGCGCGGCGTCAGCCGCGCCGGAAAACCGTCATTTTGCACTCTTTTGCGCGTCCGCCGGCGCCGATGCGCCGACGCGCACGGTGCGCTTGCTCAGGATCTCGGTCGCGTCCGGCGCCTTGTAGTGTTTCGCGAAATCGAGCGCGGTCAGGCCGAGCTGGTTCTTCACCGCCGGATCGGCACCCTGGTCGAGCAGCAGGTTGACGGTCGTCGGGTGGTTGCCGCGCGCGGCCATCATCAGCGGAGTCGTGCCGTTCGGCGACGCCGTGTCGACGTACGCGGCATGGTCGAGCAGCACCTTGGCGGCCTCGTCCTGGCCGTTGGTCGCCGCGTAGTGCAGCGGCGCCCAGCCCTTCTTGTTGACTTCGGCCCCCTTGTCGATCAGCAGCTTCACGAGACCGACGTCGCCGTTCAGCGACGCGAGCATCAGCGCGTTCTCGCCCGCCTTGTCTTCCTTCTCGAGATCGACGCTCGGCGTGGACGCGAGCGCGGCGGCCACCTTGTCGGACTTCTCGCGCGCGGCGATCACGAGCAGCGGATCGCCCTTCGCGTCGGTGGTGTTCGGATCGAGACCGTTCTTCAGCTGCTTGCCGATGTCGGCGATATCGTCGAACTTGACTGCCTTGACGATCTTGTCGACGGATTCCGCATGCGCGCCGGCGGCCGTAAACACCCCGCCCGCGATCAGCAAGGCCGCGAGCATCGCGCGTTTCGACAGATGATTGGTCGGCTTCGTCATTATGTTGGGCTCCTTCCCCGGGTTGTCGGCTGAACGCGGCCGCCGTCAGCGGGCGATCCTGAACAGCCGGAAAAAGTTCTGCGTCGTCGCCTCGGCAAGCGCCTCGTCGGACATGCCGCGCTCGGCCGCGATAAAGCGTCCGACATAACTGACGAACGCAGGTTCATTCGGCTTGCCCCGGTACGGCACCGGCGCGAGGTACGGCGAGTCGGTCTCGATCAGCAGGCGATCGATCGGCACGCGGCGCGCGACGTCCTGCACGTCGGTCGCGTTCTTGAAGGTCACGATGCCCGACAGCGAGATGTGGAAGTTCTGCGCGAGCGCCTGTTCGGCGACCGGCCACGGCTCGGTGAAACAGTGCATCACGCCCCCCGGCACGTCCGCGCGCTCCTCGGCCATGATCCGCAGCGTGTCCTCCGACGACGCGCGCGTATGGACGATCAGCGGCTTGCCGGTCGCGTGCGCGGCGCGGATATGCGTGCGAAAGCGCTCGCGCTGCCATTCCATGTCGGCGATCGAGCGGCCTTCGAGCCGGTAGTAGTCGAGGCCTGTCTCGCCGATCGCGACGACCTTCGGGTGCGCGGCCAGTTCGACCAGCTCGGCGAGCGTCGGCTCCTGGGCGTCCTCGTGGTCGGGATGCACGCCGACCGACGCGTACACGTTGTCGTGCGCGCCGGCGATCGCGAGCACCTCGGGCAGCGTCTCGAGGTCGACGGACACGCACAGCGCGTGCGAAACGCCGTGCTCGCGCATGTTTTCGAGCACGGCCGGCAACCGGTCGGCCAGCCCCTTGAAATTGATGTGGCAGTGAGAATCGACAAACATTCCGTTGTTTCCTGATGGCGGGTTGCGCGGGACCGCGCTCAAGCGAACAGCTCGCGATATCCGAGAAACAGCTCCTCGAACACCAGCCGGGCGTTGAGCGGGTGATTTTCGACCGCGCGCTGGCGCGTCACCGTCTTCATGAAGCGCGCGAACGCGTTCGCGTCGAGCGCCGCCGCGCAACGCGCGAGCGCCGCGCCGTGGGTCGGGAAATAGCGCGGCGCGTCCGCCATGCGCTGCGCGAGCAGATCGTACAGCCAGCGCTGCAGCCAGCCGAGCACGAGCGGCACCGGCAGCTTCTGCAGCGCCTCGCCGCACGCGAACGGATCGCACGCGGCGCCCGCGCCGAGCTGGCCGAGCGCGAAGTCGCGCAGCGGCCGGTTCTCGTCGCTCGCCAGTGCGAGCGCCGCGAGCGGCGCGCCACCTGCCTCGGCGAGCAGCGACTGCGCGTCGCCGACACCCTGCGCCGCGAGCCACGCGGCCGCCGCGTCCGGCGCCGGCACCGTCATCGGCCATTGGCGGCAGCGGCTGATGATGGTCGGCAGCAGGCGGTCGATGCGCGCCGACACGAGCAGGAACACGACGCCCGCCGGCGGCTCCTCGAGCGTCTTCAGCAGCGCGTTCGACGCGGCGACGTTCAGCGCCTCGGCCGGATACAGCACGACGACGCGCGCGCCGCCGCGGTGCGAGCCGACCCCGCAGAAGTCGAGCAGCGCGCGCACCTGCTCGATCTTGATCTCCTTGCTCGGCGTGCGCGTCTTCTTGCCGCCGTCGTCGGCGTCCTTCGCCGTGTCGTCGGCCGCGCCGGCCACGGCCGCCTCGCCGGCAAGCGCCTCCGGCAGCACGATCCGGTAGTCCGGGTGATTGCCCTGCTCGAACCAGGTGCAGGCCGCGCACGTCCCGCACGGCTCGCCGTTGGCCTGCGGGGTTTCGCACAGGAAGCCCTGCGCGAGATGCTGCGCGAAACGCAGCTTGCCGATCCCGGCCTGGCCGTGCAGCAGCAGCGCGTGCGGCCATTGGCCACGCAGTTGCTGCAGGCGGTCCCAGTCGCCGGTCTGCCACGGATAGATCATGTTCGTGCGTCCTTCCGGTTACAGCGTGGCGAGCACGCCTTCGAGGCGCTCGCGGATTTCGGCGATCGACTGCGTTGCATCGACGATCGCAAAGCGGTGCGGCGCCTCTTCGGCGCGGCGCAGGTACTCGGCGCGGGTGCGCGCGAAGAACGCGTCGGATTCGCTTTCGAACTTGTCCGGCGTGCGCGCGGCGCCGCGCCGCTCGCTCGCGACCTCCGTCGCGACGTCGAACAGCACCGTCAGGTCCGGCTGAAAGCCGCCCTGCACCCAGCGCTCGAGCGCCTCGAGCTTGTCGCGCGGCAGGCCGCGCCCGCCGCCCTGGTACGCGAACGTCGCGTCGGTGAAGCGGTCGGACAGCACCCAGTCGCCACGCGCGAGCGCCGGCTCGATCACGCGCGCGAGATGCTCGCGCCGCGCGGCGAACATCAGCAGCGCCTCGGTTTCGAGATCCATCGGCTGATTCAGCAGGATGTCGCGCAGCGTCTCGCCGAGCGGCGTGCCGCCCGGCTCGCGGGTGACGACCACCTGCCGGCCGAGCGGCGCGAGCTTCGCGTCGAGCCGTTCGCGAAACCAGTCCAGGTGGGTCGTTTTCCCCGCCCCGTCGATGCCTTCGAACGTGATGAACTTACCGCGCGCCATTATTGACCTCGTATGTATTTGCCCACGGCCTTGTTGTGATCGCCGAGGGTGTCGGAGAACACGCTCGTCCCGTCGCCCTTCGCGACGAAATAGAGCGCGCCCGTCGCCGCCGGGTTGACCGCGGCTTCGAGCGCCGCCGTGCCCGGCAACGCGATCGGCGTCGGCGGCAACCCGCGGCGGGTGTAGGTATTGTAGGGAGTGTCGGCCTGCAGGTCGCGCTTGCGCAGGCGGCCGTCGTACGTGTCGCCGAGCCCGTAGATCACCGAAGGATCGGTCTGCAGCGGCATGCCGACACGCAGCCGGTTCGCGAACACCGCCGCGACCAGCGCGCGATCCGCGGCGTGCCCCGTTTCCTTTTCGACGATCGACGCAATCGTCAGCGCTTCGTAGGGCGTCCTGTACGGCAGCCCCGGCGCGCGGGCGCTCCATGCCGCGTCGAGGCGCATCTGCATCAGACGGTACGCGCGCCGGTAGATGTTCAGGTCGCTCGTGCCCTTGTCGAACAGGTAGGTATCCGGAAAGAACAGCCCTTCGCCGCTGCCGCGCCGGATCTCGCTCTCCGATGCGCCGATCGCGCGCAGCAGCTCGGCGTCGCTCATGCCTGCCGCCGTGTGCACGAGGGCCGGATTCGCGTCCAGCTCCGCGCGCATCCGCTTGAAGGTCCAGCCCTCGATCACCGCTGCGACGGATTCGTTGACGTCGCCGCGCGCGATCTTCTGGAGCACCTCGTACGGGGTGATGCCGCTCTTGAATTCGTAGTTGCCGGATTTCAGCCGGCTCGACAGGCCGAGCACGCGCGTCATCGCGACGAAGCCGTCCGGCTCGATCGGCACGCCGGCGCGCTCCAGCTGCTGCGCGACGCTGCGCACGCTGCTGCGGGGCGTGATCGTGATGTCGAGCGCCGCGGCGCCGAGCAGCAGCGGCCGGGTCGCCCAGTAGTACGCGCCGCCCGCGCCGGCGGCGGCCACAACGACGGCCACCGTCAGGAGCGCGGCGCCGCATTTCTTCAGTAGGGACACAACAAGAAAGAAGTAGAGTTAAACCAGCAAACCATTGATTTTTAACTAAAAAGTCTCGCGCCGGTCAGCTTCGGGACTTTGCCAGTTTGTCGCTTTTTCGGCATTTTCTGCCCCGTATTGTATAGATGTGGGCACGCTTTGGTCACATACGAACCTCGCGCGCTCGTCGTGGCGATGGCACGCCATATCGCGATGGTCGGATCGGCGGAAGATCCGCTCCTCTCGAACGGTTAGCGCCTCATCGGACAAACACGAGAGGGGTTGGCGTAACCGTTGCGGAGGGAGCGCTCGAATGTCGCGCCGCGCCAAGAAGTGAACGCCACTTCTTGGCCGACACCCGCGCTTCGGGCGAAGGTGGCGGCGGCGCCGGTAAGCTCGAACCTTACGCCTAGCCAATGAGTACCATGCCGACCGATGTCCTGGCCGGCCATACGCCGATGATACATAGGTCTCTTCGCCTTAGCTGATAAGGCCCGAATCAAAAAGCTACGCTACAACCTACGCTAGCGGATTTCGAGATCGACCGGTTGAATCCGCAACCCGAACGGGCCATTCATCCGTCTCCGTAGCGGACGTTCGATCTGATGTGGCACACTCTGAAGACATTTACCTAACCGAGCGATCCTTCGCCAACTCCATTGATCGGTGTTTCATGTCTAAGCGAAACGTAATTTCCGAAATAGAAGAGAAAAACGCTAGAGCCTCGAACAAGTATCTCCATGGGAACTTGGAGCTCTACGACTTGGAAGCAAGCTCTCGACGGATTGGCGAGTCAGATGCGACTATGCGTGCCTTGCACATAATGGGTATCGCATCCTGTATTGAAGTAAGTGTTCGTGAAGCCATCAAGAGATTGGTGGACTCCGGCTCGCCTTACATCGAGAGGGCAGAGGCTTTTAAGGAGCACATTAAATTTGATTTCTTGCTAACCAAGGCGCTAAGCGATGGGACAATAACGTTCGGAGATTTGGTTTCACATTCGCTCCCCGTAAGTCGACTAGAACACATCGCATCGCATTTTGAGTCTTTATTTTGCGACAAAGATCAACGAAAAAAATTCAATAGAATAATTTCCGACATTCGCGAGTATGTCGAGCCAAGCGAAGAAGAGCTTTTTGGTGGAGGTCAGGCGGAACAAAAACAGAAAACCGCTCCATTGTTGCTTAGTGAGCCAAGCGGTCTCTTGCTGGACATTGCATCTATCTTTGAGATTCGCCATTTAGTTGCTCACGAAGCTAATTTCAATTCCGTCTCGTCGGATGAACTTTCAAAATTCCTGAATAGCGCACGACTTTTCGTGAATTGCCTCTATGAACTGGTGGAGCAAGATTTGAATCCAGGTCAATCGCGAAGTGGATATGGCGACTCAGTTCAGGCGATGGCACGAGCTGGCGCGATTCAGGCTAGCGCACTGGCGGTTCAGGAACGGATAATGTCAAAGATTTCTTCCACGGAATCAACCGAGCATGATCTAGCCGCCCTATTCAGAGCGGCAACATGCGCTTTTGATGCTTACTATCAAGCCGAGTCAAGCTTTCGTCTTTCGGCGCACGGCATGCTGACTGGCAATGCCATGCGAAATATCGAATCGGATGTCACCATTAAGCTGTGGCAGCATCGAATGGACTATCTAACTAGCATAGAAGAAATAATCTAAATGCATGTTACGAAAAATCGATCTGCCAATAATTCTATCTAAGCGACCCCAACGGACATTGCGTTAGCTCACGACGAAGCACGGTGACTAGGCAAATAGGAATCGCACAAGAACATGGACAACGACGAGCAATTCGAAAAAATATTTGAGGCGATCATGGCCTGGGAGTGCGATGGCCCGCTTCATGACGATCGTCCGGAGCATGTTTGCTGCTCTGGCTGCTTCTCGGATTTCGGCTTGGGCCTAGAGGTCGCGCGCCGCGGCGAACGTACCGACGCGGCATGCCCGAACTGCGGCCAACACAGCAGCTGGAAGGTGAACATAGCGGCGCTCCATGATGCTGCACGCTCCTTCTTCAACCGGGGGTCGATCCGCAGGTTGCGCTTCGGAGGGGCACCTACGCTTGCGTTCAATACCAAGCAGGCTAGTTCCGTCACCGTGCCCCCGTGGTTCAAGAGTGACCTCTCTCTTTTGGAGAGGCTACTCAATATCGGAGTCTTCCCCTATGGACCGCGCTTGTGGATGGTGGGGGAAGTCGAACCGCTCAAGGAGATGCAAGATGAACAACGACGGGGCGCAGTTATCCAGCGAATACTAAACGAGTATCCGGGCAAGGAGCTCCCACCGGAGAACATCTTCTTTCGGCTACGGGTGAATCCAAAGAACCCAGAGGATCCTGCTGAATACGATGCACCACCGAAGGAATTTAGTGGCAGGGGACGACTGGATTCCCCTGGTCAACCCGTGCTCTACGGTTCAGCAGACTTGCAAGTATGCGTGCATGAATGCCGTGTCTCCGCTGAGGACGAAACGTATGTGGCAACGCTTGCGCCGACGCGTCCGTTGAAGCTCCTCGATCTGTCGGAAGTACTGCGTGAACCCGAAGGCGTGACAGAGTTCGAGAGCCTCGATATGGCCGTTCACATGCTGTTCCTTGCAGCGAGCCACTCCTACGACATTACGCGGCGCATCTCGCTTATGGCGGGACAGGCGGGCTTCGACGGCATCGAATACCCGTCGTACTTTAGCCTCCTGCGAACCGGGGCAATTCCCTTCGAGACCGCCTACGGACTCTCGGGTCGAGTGATCGCTCGATACACGAGGCACGCTCGGCACGCGGAACATGAACGATCGAAGATTGTTCCCAACCTTGCGTTGTTCGGGTACCCCGTTGCGGAGGGAAAGGTCGAGGTCAAATGCATTAACCGGCTGCTCGTGACGCGCGTTGAGTATGACCTCAAGTTCGGTCCAGCTGGGGTAGCCTGATGGGTGCGACAGATCCCCGGAACTTTGATCATATTTTGCCGGTGCATCGACCTGGCAGTTGACACATGCAGGCCAGTGGACGACGCCTACCTTGACGAAAATGGCGAGCAAGTCGCATTGGACCGTGTTGCTCAACGAACTCAAGCTTGGGGAGTCGCGGTTGCCACAAAAGGCGAAGTGGAGGCGAATCCGGGCAACGATGCGTTGCGGAGAGTCGCGGTGAACCTAGCGAAAAGCACAGGGTTCTTTAGTATATGGATGACAGTTTTTTCCCACGATTCCGATATGCGAAATCGTTTGATCGACGCATTTCCTGGAACACGGGGAAGTGGTTGCTTCGATAGTGTCACAGCACAGCCAATATGTCCGGCCCCTAATCCAGATAATTTGGCAGCAGGAGCAAAACTGCAATCCCCCAAAGCGACAAATACTCACATTGGAAGGCGAACTGGCCGAAAGGTGAGCACCAAACGGGAACAACGGAGGCGCTTGTAAGCTCGGGCAAAGCAACTTTACGCCTGACTGATGAGCGCCCCACCTATATTCATGAATTTCGCGGCCGTCCGTTTCCGATCCCGATCGGCATTTCACACCGTCGGCAAGGTAACCATTAGTACCGGATCAGATGATGATTAGACGATGGCATGAACTTCGGCCAGAAGCCAAACACCGCCTTGACGACACCGAGGCCATCACCATCCGCCATGCGATCGGAGCTGCATAGTCGGGATAGACATCCGGCTCCCACTGGTCGCGACGGTATAGGTCGCCGATGCCAAGCTTCAGCTCACTGATCCCCATATCTTCTGTTGGCGCTTGGTAGTTTGTGCGCACTGCCCGCTCCCCAATTTTGAGACTTGACGCGAGCATCTTACCGCGCAACATACTGTATATTCATACAGCAACATCCTCGCGTCATGATCTTACCCCCATTTGAGCCGCCCCAATTCGACGCGATGTCGAAATGGTGGCGCACGTGCACGTACGCAGACGTGCATTTGCTGATACTTGAAGTGCTGCACCAACGGGTTATGCTGCGCGAACTCTCCGAGCTGGCTGGCGATGCGTCTCGCGCGGTCATGAACCTCGAGCCGGACATGATGAAGTACTGCGCACCATTGCGCCTGCTCAAGGCGAAAATCGAGAGGGAAATTGTGCGGCTAGGCAGAATGGATAGCCCCCGTGAGCAAATCGCGCCATTCTCTGACGAATGGCGGGCGCGCGAGGCAATCCGATGCAAACTCCGCGATGCGCCGGACGAGCCAGATCCCGGATCGGACAAGGCGATGAAGTTGCCCGACTTCCAGCGCCTGAGCTGGACGGATCTGCGCGACACCTGGAGACAATCTGGCTACACGGGAAAGGGGCGGCTCACGCTAGAGCAGCGCTTCGTGCTCGAGGTCGTACACGTACGCCGCGCACTTCGTCACATCGACAAGCTGGCCAGCGCGGCCGAGAAAGAACTGAAGGAAAGCGGTGCCCCCGAATCGTTCCCACTCAACAAGCTCCGCAGGACAATCGACGTAGCAAGGTTCGATTGACCTCAATTAACAGACATCGGACTACACGAGCATATAACCTCGCCGGCGCGGTCATCCCGCGCCGGCTTCACTTCGTCTTTCAGAACAGCCCGACCGGTTGCGCGGCGTCATCCCAACTGAAGATGATCAGCTCGTTGCGGTCGACGCCCTTCCCGCCCCCGACCGTGTACTGGATCGGCACAGTCTCGATGTGAAACCCGTCGAACACGCGCCGAATATCCGGGTGGTCGTTCAGACTCACGATCGCCCGATCCTTGATCGAGCGAAGGCACTCGGCCATCTTCTCGTATTCCGCGAATGGGAACGCCACGCCGTACCCCTCCGTCTCGTAATACGGCGGATCGAGATAGAACAGCGTATGCGGCCGATCGTAACGGTCAATGCACGCAGCCCAGTCAAGCCGCTCAACGAATGCATTCGCCAGCCGCAAATGCGCGGCAGACAATTCTTCCTCAAGACGCAACAAATTCAAGCCGGGTGGATGCTCCGTCCGCGTGCCGAACGTCTGCCCCTCCAGCTTGCCGCCAAAGCAACTTTTCTGCAGGTAGTAGAACCGTGCCGCGCGCTGGATATCGGTGAGGGTTTCCGGGACCGTCTGCTTGAGCCACTCGAACACCTGCCGGCTCGTCAGCGCCCATTTGAACTGCCGCACGAACTCCTCCAGATGATGCTGCACGACCCGATACAGATTCACCAGCTCGCCGTTGACGTCGTTGACCACTTCAACCTTGGCCGGCGGCCGGAGGAAGAACAGCGCGGCCCCGCCCGCGAACACCTCGACGTAGCAATCGTGCGCCGGAAAGCGCGGAATCAAATGGTCTGCCAGACGGCGCTTGCCGCCGATCCAGGGAATGATGGGATTTGCCATTGTGAAAGCAATTTTTAAACTTGGTGTAAAATCCGGCCCGCCTACGTAGGTAAGCAGGGCCTTGGCCGATTCACTGGCGTAGACAGTGGAAAGGCGACCGGGGACAATGCGCGAACATTCCCCCGGTCGCCCTGTTTCTTTCGAGGCCGCCCGGCCTCGATTGCCGCGTTATCGCTGCGGATTGAATGGCGTGTCGCCCGTCAACGCGTCGTAGCTGCGCTCGCACTGCTGGCCGGCGATGCCGCGTTCGTCAGCGATTGCTGCCAGCTCTCCCGCTCGCGCATCGGCCCGGCCGAGCACGTCGGCAAGCAGATCGAGGGCGTCGCCGGCTGGCGAGCCTCCGGCCGCAGCGGCGGAATGTCGTACGCCGTCGACGAGGATGGCGACCTGCCGGCGCAGGCCGTCAGCAGCAGAAGCAGCGGCAACGGCATCAGCGCGCGCCTGGTCACGTTCTTTCGCAGCATCGGTTGCGATCTCCTGTTGAGCCGCCGTGCGGCGGCGGAATACGTCACGCTCGGCGGTCAGATCCTTGATCTGCCTCGCCTGATCCTCGACCTTGGCCGGCTGATCGGCGTCCCGGTGTCCCTTGAAATACCCGCCGGCCGAGCCGGCCACGAGGCCGGCCACGACGACCAGCCAGATACGCGGATCGAACCAGGTCATGCCGTCACCTCCCCGCCGGCCGCTCGGTACGCGGCCAGCAGTTGCTCGATCCGGTTTTCGTGCTGGCCATACCCGGCACCGGGCAGGCTCGCCCAGACGTTCGACACCTTCGCGACCGCCTCGCCGAATCGGCCCGCGTCAATCAGCGGAAGCGCACCGTGCTCGCGCAGCTGCTGCAGCGCGTACCGGTCCTGCGAAACCGGCCCGAATTCCGGCAGCTTCATCTGCGCCTGATAGATACGCCACCAGCGATTCAGCGCCTGATAGCGGCCGGCCGCCGTCGACGGCACCGGAATTTGCCGGTTAAGCACGTTCGGATGCGCCGCGTAGCTCGCAAACAGCAACGGTCGTGCAGGCGTCGATCCGACCAGCACGTTGTAGCCGCCGTCCGACTTCGCGAGCAACGCGGGACCGATCTCGCTCACAGCGATCATGTCGAGGAACGCGACACGGTTTTTGCCACCGGCGGCGGCCATGCTGATGCGTGCCATCGTCACTTCTCCCCGAACAGGCGCTTCGCGTTACGCCGCAGCAGCACCTCCAGATACTGCGAGCCGATGATGCCGAGCGCGCTCCCCATCCCGAGCAGCGCGATCGGCGGCAAATCCGGAATCTGCAGCAGCGCAATGCCGGCCACCATCGACGTCGCCGAGCCGAGCATCGCCCGGCCGGCCACCAGCCGGTACGTCAGCTGCTCGCTACCGACCAGCACCTTTGCGACACCGATGAGCCCGCCCATGACGACCAGCTCCAGAATCGTCTTTTCGTGGTCTTGCATTCCCACCTCTTCACCCGTAAAAAAGAAAAAGCCGCCCGAGTTGCCTCGAGGCGGCTTGCCAGATCCGACACCGTCGCGTTACTTCTGCGGTGCCGGCACAACCAGATTGATCTTCTTCGTCGGCTTCTTGCCGTGGCCGACCTTTGCTTTCCCCTTGTTGCCGCCGTTCAGCGTGACGGTCGTGAGCCAGCCGCGCGACGAGAACGTGTGTTCGACCGACTCGACCAGAAACTCGCCGTCGACACCCTCCTTGCCCCCCTTCAGTCCGATCGTCTTTTCCGCCGCCAGATCGGCACGGCCGCGCAACGTGAAGCTGCTCACCGACGTGTGCCGGTTGAGCGTCGCGAGCCGCGACGTGGCCGCGGACTTGGCCGCCTGCGAACTGGCAAACGCATGCCGCTCGGTATGCACGGCCGCCGCGCCGGGCTGTGCATCCGGGTTCGGGATCGTCAGGTCGATCTTCTTGCCCGTCTTGCGGTCATGGACCTTCGTCCGTACCGCCGCGAAGCTGGCCCGATCGGGAAACGTGATGTCGTAATCAATCAGCTGCTCGGGCGTGAGCGTCACGACGGGCAGCGGCTTGCCGCTCGCGCTCTTGCCGCCCCCGCGAGGCAGCACGATCAGCTTGCCGGCCTTGGCGGTCGCGGTTGCGCCGTACTGACGCGCGATCCGCGTAATGAAATGCAGATCGCTTTCGCCGAACTGGTCGATCCGTGGCACGACGACATCGACATCGCATGCGGCTGACCACTTGTTGCGCCTCGCGACGTCGCCGACGATGTCGGCCATCCGCACAGACTGGCTTCGGGACGTGGCGATTCTTGGCTTCGCAACCGGTCTGCGCCGGGCGAATCTGCTGAATCTCGAATGGTCGCAGGTCGATCTGGTGAACCGCCGGGCGTGGATCTATCCAGATCAGGCGAAGGCCCGCAAGCCGATCGGCGTCCCGCTGAACGACGACGCCGTGGCGACGATCCGCCGCTGGATCGGCAAGCACCAGACTCACGTCTTTCTGAGGAACGGCAAGCCGATCGAGGGATGGTGCAGCGCGCAGTGGGATCGCCAATGCGCGCGGGCCAGAATCGACAACTTCCGGTTCCACGACGTGCGCCACACTTGGGCGAGCTGGCACGTCCAGGCGGGGACGCCGTTGAACCGCCTGATGGAATTGGGGGGATGGACCAAGCACGAGCACGTCTTGCGGTATGCTCACCTTGCCCCTGACCACCTCGCGGAGCATGCAAAAGTGGTCACGATTTGGGCACACTCAAATGAGCCCTCGCCCGCAACCCTTGCTGCATAAGCCTTGGCAGAGGCTTTCTTTCAGTAGGGACTTGCGAAACGAGACTTGGTTGAAGCCCATATAATACTTGCTCGCCTACGCCAAAGTCAGGATTGACTGTTCCCTCGTTCCATGACCACACCGATCGCCTCAGCGGCCGCCCAGGCCGCCGCACCCGCCCCGCTTCCCGTATTCCCCCGTCCGTCCGCCGCCGATTTCGACGCGCCGGGCGCGTACATGCCGCTCACGCAGTTCGGCGTGATCGACGTCGCCGGCGCGGATGCCGCGACGTTCCTCCACACCCAGCTGACCAACGACGTCGAGCATCTCGACGCCGCGAGCGCGCGCCTGGCCGGCTACTGCTCGCCGAAAGGCCGCCTGCTCGCGTCGTTCCTCGCGTGGCGGGCCGGCCACGATGTGCGGCTGCTGGTGTCGAAGGACATCCAGGCGGCGGTGCAGAAACGCCTGTCGATGTTCGTGCTGCGCGCCAAGGCGAAGCTGTCCGACGCGAGCGACACGCTCGCCGTGGTGGGCTTCGCGGGCGACGTGCGCGGCGTGCTGTCGGGCATCTTCGACGCGCTGCCGGACGGCGTGCACGTGAAAGTCGACGGCCCCGCCGGCGCGCTGATCCGGCTGCCGGACGCGGCCGGCCGGCTGCGCTACCTGTGGATCGGCCCGCGCGCGGAAGTTGAGACCCGTCTGGCGGCGCTCGACGGCAAGCTGCCCGCCGTGTCGCCCGCGGTGTGGGACTGGCTCGACGTCCGCGCGGGCGAGCCGCGCGTCACGCAGCCCGCCGTCGAGCAGTTCGTGCCGCAAATGGTGAATTTCGACGTGATCGGCGCGGTGAACTTCCGCAAGGGCTGCTATCCGGGGCAGGAAATCGTCGCGCGCAGCCAGTATCGCGGCACGATCAAGCGCCGCACCGCGCTCGCGCACGTCGCGGGCGACACCGACACCGTGCGTGCCGGCATCGAGGTGTTCCACAGCGACGACCCGGGCCAGCCGTGCGGGATGATCGTCAACGCGGCGGCCGCGCCCGCCGGCGGCGTCGATGTGCTCGTCGAGATCAAGCTCGCCGCGCTCGAAAGCGGCGGCGTGCATCTCGGCGCGGCAGACGGCCCCGCGCTCGCGTTCGTGCCGCTCCCTTACGCGTTGCCCGCCGAGGGCTGACGCGCGGCCTGCCCGATTGCGCGCCGGCCCCGCCGAAGGTGGCCGGCGCCCCATGATCCCAGCGAGGGACTCGCCCGATGTGCCTGATTGTCTTCGACTGGCAGCCTGAAGCCGCCGCCGGCCCCGTCTTCACCCTGACCGCCAACCGCGACGAGTTCTTCCGCCGCACGAGCGCACCGCTGTCGTGGTGGGAGGATGCGCCCGGCGTCCTCGCCGGCCGCGACCTCGAAGGCGGCGGCACCTGGCTCGGCGTGTCGCGCGACGGGCGCTTCGCGGCGCTCACCAACTTCCGCGCGCCGTTCGACATCCGCGCGGGCGCGCCGACCCGCGGCCGGCTCGTGTCGGACTTCCTGAGCGGCGAGCCGGTCGCACCGCTCGCGTACCTCGAGCGGCTGTCCGCGAATGCGGCGATGTACAACGGCTTCAACCTGATCGTCGGCGACTGGAAGCGCCGTGAGCTCGCGTGGTTCTGCAACCGCGTCGCCGAAGGCGCGAGCGGTGCCGCCGCGCCCGAGCGGGTCTATCCGGGCGTGCACGGGCTGTCCAACGCCCGCCTCGACACGCCCTGGCCGAAAGTCGTGCGCAAGCGCAGCGAGCTCGGCACGCTGCTCACCGGCGATGCCGCCCCGCCGCTCGACGACCTGATCGCGCTGATGCGCGACGCGCGCGTCGCCGGCGACGACGCGCTGCCGCACACCGGCATCCCGCTCGAACGCGAGCGCGCGCTGTCGGCGGCCTTCATCGAAACGCCGGAATACGGCTCGCGCGGCACCACCGCGATGCGGGTCACGATGAAGGAAGGCGTGCGGCTGACGGTCGAGATCAAGGAGCGCTGCGACGACGACGGCTCGCACCGCATCGTGCGCCCCGGCGCATTCGAGCGCGCGTTCGCGTTCGACATCGACGCGACGCAGCCGCGCTGAGCGGCGCCCGTTACAGCGCGCGCGTCATCTCGACGTGCGCCACGCCGGCCGCGACGAATGGCTCGCCGACCGCCGCGAAGCCGTGCCGTGCGTAGAACGGCACGGCGGGCGCCAGCGCGTACAGCGTGATGCTCGGGTCGCCGCGCCGCCGCGCCTCGGCCAGCAGCGCGAGCAGCACCTGCGATCCGATGCCCTGCCCGCGCGCGCCGGCCAGCACCGCCATCCGGCCGATCGTGCCGGCCGGCAGCAACCGCCCGGTTGCGACCGCCTCCCGTGCGCCCGTCGCCGCGTCGACCCGATACGCGACAGCATGCCGCGCGAGCGGATCGTCGTCGTCCAGCTCGAGCTCCGGCGGAATGCGTTGCTCGCGCACGAACACGGCATCGCGTATCCGCGCCGCATCGCCGCCGAGCGTCGCCCAGTCGCCGGTCTCCACCACGCAATTCGTCATTCGCTCCCCCATCCCGTCGGGCCGCCGCCTCGGCGTCAATCGTTGTCGAACGCCGCCTTCAGCGCGGCAACCGCGTCCGTATGCGCGCGCTGCACGTCCGGCACGAAGCCGCCCATCTTGAAGAATTCGTGGATCATGCCCGCATAACAGGTCAGCGTGACCGCATTGCCCGCCGCGCGCAGCTTGTCCGCGTAGGCGGCGCCTTCGTCGCCGAGCGGATCGTATTCGGCTGTCGCGATCCACGCGGGCGCGACACCCTCGAACGACGGCGCGCCGCGCCTCCCGTCGAGCGGCGCGAACCGCCAGTCGTCGCGATCGGACGCATCGCGCAGGTACTGCGAGAAAAACCACTGGATCGTGTCCTGCGACAGCAGATAGCCGTTCGCGAGCCGCGCGTGCGAGCCGGTCTGCTGGTGGCCGGTCGTGCCCGGGTAGATCAGCAATTGCAGCGCAAGCGCGATGCCGGCGTCGCGCGCAAGCACCGCGCACACGGTCGCGAGCGTGCCGCCCGCGCTGTCGCCGCCGACCGCGAGCCGCGCCGGATCGATGCCGAATGCGGCCGACTCGCGATGCAGCCAGCGCAGCGCGTCGGCGGCATCGTGCACCGCGGTCGGGAACTTGTGCTCGGGCGCGAGCCGGTAGTCGACCGACAGCACCGCGCACTGCGCGTCGCGCGCGAACATCCGGCACAGCGCGTCGTGCGTGTCGATGCTGCCGACCGTGAAGCCGCCGCCGTGGTAATAGACGAGCGCGGGCATCGGCTCGGCGCGGCTCGGCGCGACCGGCTGATACAGGCGCGCACCGATCGAGCCGCCGTCGCGCGTCGGCACGGCGCAGGCCTCGACCGCGTGCATCGTCGCGGGCGCAACATCGAGGATCGGCGCGCTGCGCTCATAGGCGGCGCGCGCCTCCGGCGGCGTCTGGTGATGGTAGGACGGGCGTCTGGCGCGCTCGACCATGTCGAGCACCTGGGCGATCTTGGGATTCAGCGGCATCGGGAAGGAACGGGCGCCTGCACGGCGCCCGTGACGGACGACAAGCGCCCAATGATGCCACGTCCGGCTCAAACCAGCTGGACGAGCTGCTTGCCGAAATTGTGTCCCTTGAGCAGCCCGATGAACGCCTCGGGCGCGCGCTCGAGCCCGTGCGCGATCGACTCGCGATAGTGCAGCTGCTTCGCCGCGACGAGGCCCGTCAGCTCGGCGATCGCCGGCGGCCATGCGTCCGGATGCTCGTAGACGATGAAGCCCCGCATCGACAGGCGCGAGCGCAGGATCAGCGCCGGATTCGCCATCGGCACCGGCCCGCCCTCGTACGCGGCGATCATCCCGCACAGCGCGATGCGGCCGAACGCGTTCATCCGCGCCATCGTCGCATCGAGCACCGCGCCGCCGACGTTCTCGAAGCAGCCGTCGACGCCGTCCGGCGTCGCGGCCGCGAGGTCGTCGGCGAGCGCGCCCGCCTTGTAGTCGACGCACGCGTCGAAGCCGAGCGTCTCGACCACGTAGCGGCATTTGTCCGGCCCGCCCGCGATGCCGACCGCGCGGCAGCCGGCGCGCTTCGCGAGCTGGCCGACGACGCTGCCGACCGCGCCGCTTGCCGCACTGACCACGACGGTCTCGCCGGCCTTCGACACGATGATCCGGTTCAGCCCGTACCACGCGGTGACGCCGGGCATGCCCGTCACGCCCAGCCACGCCGACAGCGGCACGCGCGACACGTCGACCTTCTGCAGCCCGTGCCCGTCCGACGTGCCGTACTCCTGCCAGCCGAAGCGGCCGACCACCGTGTCGCCGACCGCGAAACCCGGATGCCGCGACTCGATCACCTCGCCCGCCGTGCCGCCGATCATCACTTCGCCGAGCGGCTGCGGTTCCGCATACGACTTCGCGTCGCTCATGCGGCCGCGCATGTACGGATCGAGCGACAGGAAATGATTGCGCACCCGCACCTCGCCGCTCGCGAGCGGCGCGAGCGGCGTCTCGACGAGCCTGAAGTTGTCGACGCTCGCCGCGCCCTGAGGGCGGGACACGAGCAGGATCTGACGATTGACGACGCTCATCGCTGGACTCCCTCGCCAGGGCGCGCGAACGCCCCTGAAAAAAACAGCCCTGCCGCACCGGCAGGGCTGCGTTGCGTCCGGCTACGTGTCGCTCGGGCCGGGATGCAGGTCCGGCGCCGTGCGGCTGCGCTGCCGCTTGATGTCGCGGCCCACCGCGAGCCGCCTCATGTACTTGAAGGTGCCGAGCGCCTTCGCGACGAAGTTGCCGTCGCTGTCGCGCACTTCGCCTTCGCAGTACGCCATCGTCGTCGAGCGGTGCATCACGCGGCCGTACGCGCGCAATTCGCCGCGCCCGGGCTGCATGAAGTTGACCTTCATTTCGACCGTGACGACGCCGACGCCTTCGTCGGTCAGGCTGCGCGCGGCCATCGCGAGCGCGACGTCGGCGAGCGTCATCGTCACGCCGCCGTGCGCGATGCTCCACGTGTTCATGTGCCGCTCGTCGAGGGGGAGCACGATTTCGCTGCTGCCGTCCTTCGCGAGGACGAGCTGCACGCCGAGCATGTCGACGAACGGGCTTTCGATCGTCAGGCCGCCGGCCGAAGAAGACGACTCGCTCATCACGCCTCGTCGACGAGGTAATCGACGCACTCGCGCGCTTCGCGCACGACGCCGATGAACTGCTTCACCTGCTCGTGCTGCGGATGCACCTGGTAGGCGTCGAGCGCAGCCTTGTCCGCGAAGTCCGACACGAGCACGACGTCGTAGGTGGCTTCGAGGCCCGGCGTCGCGAGGCCCACTTCGAGATGAAGAATGCCCGGCACGATGTCGCGGCACGCGTCGAGCATCTCCTTGAGCTTGAGCGCGTTCTGCGCGCGCGTCGCGCCGCCGGCCGACTCCTTCAGCTTCCACATCACGATATGACGAATCAACGTGTTCACCTTGTTCGATTGGGTTGGACGAAAGCCGCGGCAAGCGCAATGGCGCCGCGGCCCAGCGCTCTATTCTATTCGGGTTCGGGCGCGCTGTCGGGCCAGCGCGAACAGGATCGCGGGATCGCGGGATCGCGCCCCGTCAATGCGCGACGACGCGGTTGCGCCCTTCGCGCTTGGCCTGGTACAGGCGGTCGTCGGCGGCCTGCAGCAGCGTATCGACGGTGCTGCCGTCGAGCCCGTACTGCGCGACGCCGACGCTGACCGTCACCTGCACGCGCCTGAAGTCGAGCCCGAACGGCGCGCTCGCGACGGTCGAGCGCACCCGTTCGGCGGTCATGCGCGCGCTTTCGACCGGCATCTCGGGCAGCAGCGCCATGAACTCCTCGCCGCCGACCCGCGCCATCGCGCCTTGCGGCCGGATCGCCGCAAGGCAATGCCGCACCACGCCGCGCAGCACTTCGTCGCCGATCTGATGCCCGTACGCATCGTTGATGTTCTTGAAATTGTCGAGGTCGAGCGCGAGCAGGCAGAACGGCGTGCCGTCGCGTTCCGCGCGCACGATCTCGCGCTCGACCTGCGCGATGAACTGGCGGCGGTTCGACGCGCCGGTGAGCGGATCGGTCGCGGCCAGATACTCGAGCTTCTGGTTGGTGCGCCGCAGCTCCTGCAGCGCGCTCTCGGTGCGCGTCATCGACTCGGACAGGCGGCTCATCAGGTCCTGCTGGCTGTAGATCGCCGAGAACGAGCGCGTCGTCTGCAGCGCCTGCACGACACCGTAGCTGAGCAGGAAGAATCCGCCCGCGAAGATCGCGTGCGCGAGCCACCACATGTGGTTCCACGGCTTGCCGAGGATGAACGCGAGCGACGACAGCGCGAACGCCATGATCGACATCCCGTAGATCACCATCAGCGGCGAACGGATCCGCCGCGCCAGCAGCACGGCGACGTTGAGCAGCGAGAACACCAGCGCGCCGCCCTCCATCGACAGGCGCGTTGCCGGCGCGCCGGCGACGGGCGAATACGCGAGATACGCGACCGCGACGTCGATCGCGACGAAAAACGCGATCCACGGCAGCCACGTGCGCCAGCGCGTGCGCGTCTCGGCGCGGTCGGACGGCCGCGAATACGACATCAGGCCGACCAGCAGCAGGATCGACATCACGAGACGCGACGCCGGCCCGTACAGCAGGAACAGCCAGATATTGTGATGCGCCATCCCGGTGAACGCACCGTGCGGCGCGTAGACGAGCGCGAAGCCGAGAAAGCCGAGCGTAAGCCAGCGCAGCAGCGGCTCGCCGGACGAGCGGTAACAGACCCACGTCACGTACGTGACGAACGCCCCCTCGAGCGTCGCCGCGGCGATCGCGATTTCATGGAACGCGTGATGCTCGAAGGTCAGGCGGGGATCGCCGAAGAACCACAGATACGCGATGAGATACGCGGGCAGCAGCGCGAAACCCGTCAGCAGGCACTTCGCGTAAACGCTGGCGACAGCGCTCACCACGCGCGGCGGCTCGCCGGCTGCAATAGTCGTGCTCAATCCGGCCCCCGGTCAATTCACTTCATGTTCGAATCTGGAAGACGCCCTGCGACAACCCGCTGGATACGCCGGCGTCGACGAACGTCCCGCGCCCGTCGACGCGATCCGCGTGCGGGCCCGTGCTGCCGAAAGGCAAATGTCAGAGCCAAGTATAGGTGCGGCGATTCGTTTGACAAGTTAGGGGAAACCGCGCCACGACGGGCGGCCGCGCGCCGCCCGTCGTCCGCCGGAAAACCTCAGACGATTTCGAACAGCCCCGCCGCGCCCTGCCCGCCGCCGATGCACATCGTCACGACCACGTGCTTCGCACCGCGCCGCTTGCCTTCGATCAGCGCATGGCCGGTCAGGCGCGCGCCCGACACGCCGTACGGATGGCCGACCGCGATCGCGCCGCCGTTGACGTTCAGGCGATCGTCAGGAATTCCGAGCGTGTCGCGGCAATACAGCACCTGCACCGCGAAAGCCTCGTTCAGCACCCACAGATCGATGTCGTCGACTGTCAGCCCGGCCTGCTTCAGCAGTTTCGGCACCGCGAACACCGGGCCGATCCCCATCTCGTCCGGCTCGCAGCCCGCGACCGCGAAACCCCGGAACACGCCGAGCGGCTGCAGCCCTTCCTTTTGCGCGAGGTCCGCGCGCATCACGACGCACGCGGCCGCGCCGTCGGAGAACTGGCTCGCGTTGCCGGCGGTGATCACGCCGCCCGGCAGCGCCGAGCGGATCTTCGACACGCCGTCGAGGGTCGTGTCGGCCCGGATGCCTTCGTCGGCCGACACCGTCACCTCCTTCGTGTAGAGCCGCCCGGTCGCCTTGTCGGCGATGCCGGCGCGCACGGTGATCGGCGCGATCTCGTCGTCGAACAATCCCGCCACCTGCGCGGCAGCGGCCCTCAATTGCGACTGCACCCCGTATGCGTCCTGCCGCTCCTTCGCGATCCCGTAGCGCTTCGCGACGTTTTCCGCGGTCTGCAGCATGTTCCAGTAGATTTCCGGCTTATGTTCGAGCAGCCAGCCTTCATAGGCCATGTGCCGGTTCATCTCGTTCTGCACGCACGAGATCGATTCGACGCCGCCCGCGACATACACGTCGCCTTCGCCGGCGATGATGCGCTGCGCGGCGAGCGCGATCGTCTGCAGGCCCGACGAGCAGAAGCGATTGACGGTCATGCCCGGCACGCTGACGGGCAGCCCCGCGCGCAGCGCGATCTGCCGCGCGATGTTGCCGCCCGTCGCGCCTTCCGGGTTCGCGCAGCCCATCAGCACGTCCTCGACGCGCGCCGGGTCCAGCTTCGCGCGTTCGAGCGCGGCCGCGACTGCGTGGCCGCCGAGCGTCGCGCCGTGCGTCATGTTGAAGGCGCCACGCCACGATTTCGCCAGCGGCGTGCGCGCGGTCGATACGATTACGGCTTCGGTCATGCGAGTCTCCTGTCCCATGCAAAGCGTTCTGAATTGTGTGAATGCGCGCGCTACGCGTTCGGGCGCGCGCCGCCGGACGTGACGCGCGTCACGCCCGCCGCCTGCATCTGTTGCCATGCATTCGCGAGCGACCCGTTCAGGTCGATCGCGCGGCACGCATCGTCGATCACCGCGGCATCGAAGCCCGCCGCGCGCGCATCGAGCGCCGACCACGCGACGCAGTAATCGGTCGCGAGCCCGCAACACCACACGCGCTTCGCGCCGAGTTCGCGCAGGTAGCCGGCGAGCCCGGTCGGCGTCTTGCGGTCGGCCTCGACGAACGCCGAGTAGCTGTCGACCTGCGCATCGTGGCCCTTGCGGATCACGACGCGCGCGTGCGGGATGTCGAGGTCGCGGTGCAGCGCCGCGCCTTCGGTGCCCTGCACGCAATGCACGGGCCACAGCACCTGCTCGCCGTACGGCAGCGCGAGCGTCGAGAACGGCGCATGCCCCGGATGGTTCGCCGCGAACGACACGTGGTCGCGCGGATGCCAGTCCTGGGTCAGCACCACCTGATCGAAACGCGCGGCGAGCGCGTTGATGACCGGCACGACCGCGTCACCGTCCGGCACCGCGAGCGCGCCGCCGGGCATGAAGTCGTTCTGGACATCGATCACGAGCAAAATGTCGTCGGTGCGTTTCATCGCCTCTCCTGTCGACCGGAGCAAGCGCTTCAGCGCTTACTCCAGTCCCATGCTTCGCACACTGGTCCCATGCAAAGCGTTCATGCCGCCGCGCGGCAGCGCCCTCATCCGTTGAATCCGCGCCCGGCCTTCGCCAGTTCGGCGATCGACGGCGCGATGCGCCACGCGTCGCCGTTCACGCCGGCCGCGAAGCGGCGAATCGCGCGCTCGACGTTGTAGAGGCCGACCGTATCGGCGTACAGCATCGGCCCGCCGCGCCACAGCGGGAAGCCGTAGCCGGTCAGGTACACCATGTCGATGTCGGAAGCTTTCGACGCGATCCTTTCCTCGAGGATCTTCGCGCCTTCGTTGACGAGCGCGAACACGAGCCGCTCGACGATCTCGTCGTCGCCGACCGTGCGCCGCTCGACGCCGATCTCCTTCGAATACGCGACGACCATCTCGTCGACGAGCGCCGACGGCTTCGCGCTGCGCTCGCCCGGCTGGTAGTCGTACCAGCCCGCGCCGGTCTTCTGGCCGAAGCGACCCGCTTCGCACAGCCGGTCGGCAATCTTCGAGTAATGCAGGTCCGGCTGCTCGACGTAGCGTCGCTTGCGGATCGCCCAGCCGATGTCGTTGCCCGCGAGGTCGCTCATCCGGAACGGGCCCATCGCGAAGCCGAACTTCTCGATCGCGCGGTCGACCTGTGCCGGCAACGCACCCTCCTCGAGCATGAAGAACGCCTGGCGGATGTACTGCTCGATCATCCGGTTGCCGATGAAGCCGTCGCACACGCCCGACGCCACCGCCGTCTTGCGGATCTTCTTCGCGGTCGCCATCACCGTCGCGAGCACGTCCTTCGCGGTCGCGTCGCCGCGCACCACCTCCAGCAGCTTCATCACGTTCGCCGGGCTGAAGAAGTGCATGCCGACGACGTCCTGCGGCCGCTTCGTGAACGCCGCGATCCGGTTCACGTCGAGCGTCGACGTGTTCGACGCGAGGATCGCGCCCGGCTTCGCGACTTCGTCCAGATGCCGGAACACCTGCTCCTTCACGCCCAGCTCCTCGAACACCGCCTCGACGATCAGGTCCGCGTCGCCCAGGTCGTCCCAGGACAGCGTCGGCCGGATCAGCGCGATGCGCGCGTCGAGCTTCTCCTGCGTGAGCTTGGCCTTCTTCACCTGCGCGTCGTAGTTCTTGCGGATCGTCGCGAGGCCGCGGTCGAGTGCGTCCTGCCTGGTCTCGAGCAGCGTGACCGGCACGCCCGCGTTGACGAAGTTCATCGCGATGCCGCCGCCCATCGTGCCCGCGCCGATCACCGCGACCCGACGGATCTCGCGCACCGGCGTGTCGGCCGGCACGTCGGCGATCTTGCTCGCCGCGCGCTCGCCGAAGAACGCATGGCGCAGCGCGCGGCTTTCAGGTGTCTGCACGAGCGCGACGAAGCCCTCGCGTTCAGCGGCGCTGCCCTTGTCGAAGCCGTGCAGCACGCCGGCCTCGATCGCGTCGATGCACTTGTGCGGCGCGGGGAAATGCGGCGCGGCGGCCTTCACCGAATTGCGCGCGAACTGGATGAAGCCGGCGGCGTTGTCGTGGACGATCTCGCGGTCGCGCACGCGCGGATGCGGGCCGGCTTGCGCGCCGGCCTTGCGGGCGAATGCGAGCGCCGCGTCGAGCAGGTCGCCGTCCGCCATCGCGTCGAACAGGCCGCTCGCCGCGAGCTGCTCGGACGGCACCGGCGCGCCCGACACGATCATGTTGAGCGCGGTCTCGAGCCCGACCGCGCGCGGCAGCCGCTGCGTGCCGCCCGCGCCCGGCAGCAGGCCGAGCTTCACTTCCGGCAGCGCGATCTGCGCGCCGGGCGCGGCGATGCGGTAATGCGCGCCGAGCGCCAGTTCGAGCCCGCCGCCCATCGCGACGCTGTGGATCGCCGCGACGACCGGCTTGCCGCTCGCCTCCACCGCGCGGATCACGGTGTGCAGCGTCGGCTCCTGCACGGCCTTCGGCGTGTTGAATTCGGTGATGTCCGCGCCGCCCGAGAACGCGCGCCCCGCGCCCGTCAGCACGATCGCCGTCACCGACGGGTCCTGCGCGGCGCGGTCGAGCCCTTCCATGATGCCGGCCCGGGTGGACAGGCCAAGCCCGTTGACGGGCGGATTGTTGAGCGTGATGACGGCAACGCCGTCGCGAGTCGTGTAATCCACTGCCATCTGCCTGCCTCCATGCGTCGCGCGCGCCAGGATGGCTGCGCTTCATTGTGCGCGGTCGAACGGCCGCTTGTCCAAACGAACGCAGGCAGGATACAACGAAAAAGAACGATCGTTCAATTTGAAAAAACCCCGACTCTCAGGGTCGGATCGGGGTATGGTGCGCCGGCCTACGCCTGCGCGGCCGCCGTCGGCAACACGTAATCGCGGAACATGTCGCGCAGCTTCAGCTTCTGCAGCTTGCCGGTCGCGGTATGCGGCAGCGCGTCGACGAACACGACGTCGTCGGGGATCCACCATTTCGCGACCTTGCCCTCGTAGAAGCCAAGCAGCGCATCGCGGCTCACGTCGGCGCCCGCCCGCCTGACCACGACGAGCAACGGACGCTCGGTCCACTTCGGATGCGTGCACGCGATGCATGCGGCTTCGGCGACGGCCGGATGCGCGATCGCGACGTTCTCGATGTCGATCGAGCTGATCCACTCGCCGCCGGACTTGATCACGTCCTTGCTGCGGTCGGTGATGTTCAGGAAGCCGTCCGGATCGATCGTCGCGACGTCGCCGGTCGGGAACCAGCCGTCGACGAGCGGCGACGTGTCGCTCTCGAAGTAGCGGTCGATCACCCACGGCCCGCGCACCTGCAGCTCGCCGAACGCGACGCCGTCCCACGGCAGCTCGCGGCCGTCCTCGCCGACGATCCGCATGTCGACGCCGCAGATCACCCGCCCCTGTTTCTGCAGCAGGCGCCGCTGCTCGTCGAGCGGGCGCTGCGACTGCGCGCGGTTGAGCTTCGCGAGCGTGCCGAGCGGCGACAGTTCGGTCATGCCCCACGCATGGATCACGCGCACGTCGTAGTCCTCCTCGAACGTGCGCAGCATCGCGGGCGGGCAGGCGGAGCCCCCGATCACCGTGCGGTCGAGCGTCGAGAAGCGCACGCCCGCGTCGCGCATGTAGTTGAGCAGCCCGAGCCAGACGGTCGGCACGCCGGCCGAGAACGTGACGCGCTCCGCCTCCATCAGTTCGTAGAGCGACTTGCCGTCGAGATCCTTGCCGGGCAGCACGAGCTTGCCGCCGGTCAGCGGCACCGCGTACGGCAGTCCCCACGCGTTCACATGGAACATCGGCACGACGGGCAGCACCACGTCCATCGCCGACAGGTTCATCGCGTCGGGCAACGCCGCGCCGTACGCGTGCAGCACGGTCGAACGGTGCGAATACAGCACGCCCTTCGGATGGCCGGTCGTCCCCGACGTGTAGCACAGCCCGCACGCCTGCTGCTCGTCGAGGCGGGGCCAGTCGTAGTGTCCGTCCCCGGACTCGACGAGCGTCTCGTAGCAGAGATACGGCGTCGCGCCCGACGGCAGGTGTGCGGCGTCGGTCATCGCGATCCAGCCCTTCACGTTCGGGCACCGCGGCGCGATCGTGTCGACCAGCGGCGCGAACGTGATGTCGAAGAACACGTACCGGTCGTCCGCGTGATTGACGATGTAGGCGATCTGTTCGGGAAAGAGGCGCGGATTGATCGTGTGGCAGACGGCGCCCATCCCGCTGATGCCGTAATACGCTTCGAGATGACGGTAGCCGTTCCAGGCCAGCGTGCCGACGCGCTCGCCCCGCGCGACGCCGAGGCCGCCGAGCGCCTGCGCGAGCTGCTTCGAACGGCGCTCGCAATCGCGGTACGTGTAGCGATGCAGATCGCCCTCGACCCGCTTCGACACGATCTCCACGTCGCCCGCATGCCGCGCGGCATGCGTGATCAGCGACGACACCAGCAGCGGCCATTCCATCATCTGGCCCAGCAACGGCTTACCCATCGTGTTGTTCTCCGTGAAGGACGTGCTCATCGATGTGCTGCAGGGGCCGCGCCCCCGGGGCGTCGCGCGCGCGGGCGGCCCTGCGGCCGGCGCGGCGCCGCCTTACAATATCGGCTAACCAAGAGGCGCTCAACATGTCGTTTTCCCGAAGCGCAGCCGCTCAGGCTGACACTCTCCCCGACCTTGCCCGCACGCTCGGCGCGCCCGACGACGGTGCGTTCCTGCAGCTCGGAGACGCGTTCCTGACCCGTCTGCCGGCGGCGCCGCTGCCCGAGCCCTACGTGGTCGGGTTCTCCGACGAAGTCGCGCGGCTCGTCGGGCTGCCGCCATCGCTCGTCGCGCAGCCCGGCTTCGCCGAGCTGTTCAGCGGCAACCTGACGCGCGACTGGCCGGCGGGCGCGATGCCGTACGCATCCGTCTATTCGGGCCACCAGTTCGGCGTCTGGGCCGGCCAGCTCGGCGACGGCCGCGCGCTGAACATCGGCGAGCTCGAGCACGGCGGCCGCCGCTACGAACTGCAGCTCAAGGGCAGCGGCCGCACGCCGTATTCGCGCATGGGCGACGGCCGCGCGGTGCTGCGCTCGTCGATCCGCGAATTCCTGTGCTCTGAGGCGATGCATCATCTCGGCATTCCGACCACGCGCGCGCTGACCGTGATCGGCTCCGACCAGCCGGTGATCCGCGAGGAAATCGAGACCTCGGCCGTCGTCACGCGCGTCGCCGAGAGCTTCGTGCGCTTCGGCCACTTCGAGCATTTCTTTTCGAACAACCGGCCCGACCTGCTGCGCGCGCTCGCCGATCACGTGATCGACCGCTTCTATCCGGCATGCCGCGACGCGGACGATCCGTATCTCGCGCTGCTCGAAGCGGCGACGCTGCGCACCGCGGACCTCGTCGCGCAATGGCAGGCCGTCGGCTTCTGCCACGGCGTGATGAACACCGACAACATGTCGATCCTCGGCGTCACGATCGACTACGGCCCGTTCGGCTTCGTCGACGCGTTCGATGCGAACCACATCTGCAACCACTCCGACACGCATGGCCGCTACGCGTACCGGATGCAGCCGCGCATCGCGCACTGGAACTGCTACTGCCTCGCGCAGGCGCTGCTGCCGCTGATCGGGCTGCAGCACGGCATCGTCGACGACGATGCGCGCGCCGAGCGCGCGGTCGACGACGCGCAGGCCGTGCTCGCGCGCTTCCCCGAACGTTTCGGCCCGGCGCTGGAGCGCGCGATGCGCGCGAAGCTCGGCCTCGAGCTGGAGCGCGACGACGACGCGGCGCTTGCCAACCAGTTGCTCGAAACGATGCACGCGAGCCACGCGGATTTCACGCTGACGTTCCGCCATCTGTCCCGCCTGTCGAAGCACGACGCGAGCGGCGACGCGCCAGCGCGTGACCTGTTCATCGACCGCGACGCATTCGACCAGTGGGCGAACCGTTACCGCGCGCGCCTGTCTGAAGAAGCGCGCGACGATGCGGCGCGCGCCGACGCGATGAACCGCGTGAACCCGAAGTACGTGCTGCGCAATCACCTCGCCGAAGTCGCGATCCGGCGTGCGAAGGAGAAGGATTTCTCCGAAGTCGAGCGGCTCGCGCGCGTGCTGCGCCGCCCGTTCGACGACCAGCCGGAAAATGAAGCGTACGCGGCGCTGCCGCCCGACTGGGCCGGCTCGCTCGAAGTGAGCTGCTCGTCGTGACGCACGCGTACCGACCGATCCATCAGGAGATTCGAGACATGTCCCAAGACCAATCCGACAAGTCCTACCCGTACCCGAAGGACGACGCCGAGCTGCGCCGCCGGCTCACGCCGATGCAATACGAAGTCACGCAGCATGCGGCGACCGAGCGCGCGTTCACCGGCGAGTACACCGACAAGGAAGACGACGGCATCTACCGGTGCGTCGTCTGTGCGACGCCGCTGTTCGAGTCCGGCGCGAAGTTTCACTCGGGCTGCGGCTGGCCCAGCTACTTCAAGCCGATCGACGGCGAGGTGATCGACGAGCGGATCGACTACACGCACGGCATGGTGCGCGTCGAGGTGCGCTGCAACCACTGCGGCGCACACCTCGGCCACGTCTTCGAGGACGGCCCGCGCGACAAGACCGGATTGCGCTACTGCATCAACTCGGCTGCGTTAAACTTCGAGTCCCGACCCGACGACAAATAAGCGCGGCGCACGCGAATCCCGATTCGCGACAGCCGCGCCGCAGGGGCCCTACAACGGTGAAAGGCCGCACAAGCGCGCCTTTCACGCAGCTGCGATCACCATGAAATTTCTGTTCGATCTGTTCCCGATCATCCTGTTTTTCGCCGCCTTCAAGGTGTGGGGCATCTTTACCGCCACCGCCGTCGCGATCGCCGCGACGCTCGCACAAGTCGCCTGGGTCGCGTTCCGCCACCGGAAAGTCGACACGATGCTGTGGGTCAGCCTCGGCGTGATCGTCGTATTCGGCGGCGCCACCCTCGTCCTGCACGACGAGAAATTCATTCAATGGAAACCGACTGTGCTGTATTGGCTGTTTGCGGTCGGGCTGTTCGCCGCGCGCTATGCGTTCGGCAACAACCTGATCGAGAAGATGATGGGCAAGCAGCTCACGCTGCCGCATCCCGTGTGGGACAAGCTCAACGTCGCGTGGGCGCTGTTCTTCGCCGCGCTCGGCGTCGCGAACCTGTATGTCGTGCGCAACTTCACCGAGTCGCAGTGGGTGAACTTCAAGCTGTTCGGCACCACCGGCGCGATGGTCGTGTTCATCATCCTGCAGAGCCTGTGGCTCACCAAATACATGAAGGACGAATGACGATGACGGACGCTTTTCTCGACGCGTCGCCCGACGCTCGCATTGCGCTGATCGAGGCACGCCTTGCCGCCGCGCTCGCGCCGGTGTCGCTCGCGGTGCGCGACGACAGCGCGCAGCATGCCGGCCATGCCGGCGCCTCAGCCGGTGGCCATTACACGGTCACGATCGTGTCGGCCGCATTCGCAGGCGTCTCGCGCGTCGCGCGGCACCGGCTGGTGTATGATGCGCTCGCCGACGCAATGCAGCGTGGCATCCACGCGCTCGCGATCGTGGCGTACACGCCCGAAGAATTCAACGAATCTTCAATCAAGTCGTCTCATTAGGAATTCCCGATGATCCTGAAATCCCCCCGCCTGTGGGCCGTGACGGCCGCTCTCGCAGCGGCACCGGCATTCGCCCAGAACATCGCTGTCGTCAATGGCACGCCGATCCCGAAATCCCGCGCCGACGCGATGGTCGCGCAGCTGGCCCAGCAAGGCCAGACCGACAGCCCGCAACTGCAGGCAGCCGTGCGCCAGGAACTCGTGAACCGCGAGATCCTGATGCAGGAGGCGCTCCGCCGCGGCATCCAGAATCGCCCGGACGTGAAGGCGCAGATCGCCGTCGCGCAGCAGACCGTCGTGCTGCGCGCACTGATCGAGGATTTCCTGAAGAAGAACCAGCCGACCGACGCCGACGTGAAGGCGCGTTACGACGAACTGGCGAAGGGCGCAGCAAACCGCGAATATCACCTGCACCACATCCTCGTCGACAACGAGCAGCAGGCGAAGGACCTGATCGCGAAGATCAAGGGCGGCGCGAAGTTCGAGGATCTCGCGAAGCAATACTCGAAGGACCCGGGCTCGGGCAAGAACGGCGGCGACCTCGACTGGTCCGATCCGAAGGCATACGTGCCGGAGTTCGCGACGGCCGCGCAGAATCTGCAGAAAGGCCAGATGACCGACGCACCGGTCAAGACCCAGTTCGGCTGGCACATCATCCGCGTCGACGACATCCGCAGCATCGCCCCGCCGCCGTTCGAGCAGGTCAAGGCGCAGATCGCCCAGCAGATGGTTCAGCAGAAGCTGCAGGCGTTCGAGGAAACGCTGCGTCAGCAGGCGAAGATCCAGTAACGCCGCGCTGCGCGCAACGCAAAAAAGCCGCTCCGGGGAGCGGCTTTTTCTTTGGGCTCACGCGTCGGCGGACGTTGCGCGGACAACCGTTCCGGCTATCCGCACACCGCACCGCGGCGAACGGCGATACGAACATCGCGTCAGCCGATCCAGCGGCGCGCGTTGCGGAACACGCGCAGCCACGGGCTCGCCTCGCCCCAGCCTTCCGGGTGCCAGCTCATCGTGACCGTGCGGTGCACACGCTCCATGTGCGGCATCAGCACCGTGAAGCGGCCGTCGGCGGTCGTCACCGACGTGATGCCGGCCGGCGAGCCGTTCGGGTTGAACGGATAGCGCTCGGTCGCTTCGCCGCGATGGTCGACGTAGCGCATCGCGACCGCGACGCGGCTCGCGTCGCCCTGTTGCGAGAAGTCCGCATAGCCTTCGCCGTGCGCGACCGCGACCGGAATCCGCGAGCCTTCCATCCCCGCGAAGAAGATCGACGGCGACTGCTGCACCTCGACGAACGAGAAGCGCGCCTCGAACTGCTCGGACTTGTTGCGCGTGAACTTCGGCCACGCCTCCGCGCCCGGAATCATCGACGCGAGGCTCGACAGCATCTGGCAGCCGTTGCAGATGCCGAGCGCGAACGTGTCGCTACGCGCGAAGAACGCCGAGAACATGTCGGCGAGCCCCTGGTTGAAGCGCACCGTCTTCGCCCAGCCCTCGCCCGCGCCCAGCACGTCGCCGTACGAGAAGCCGCCGCACGCGACCGCGCCGGCGAAGTCCGCGAGCGTCGCGCGGCCCGCAAGCAGGTCGCTCATGTGAACGTCATGCGCGTCGAAGCCCGCGCGGTCGAACGCATACGCGGTTTCGAGGTGCGAGTTCACGCCCTGCTCGCGCAGGATCGCGACGCGCGGGCGCGCGCCCGTCGCGATGAACGGTGCGGCGATGTCCTCGGCCGGATCGAACGTCAGCACCGGCGAGATGCCCGGATCGGCCGCGTCGAGCAGCGCGTCGTATTCGGCGTCCGCGCAGGCCGGGTTGTCGCGCAGGCGCGCGATGCGCCAGCTGACGTCGCTCCATGCGCGATGCAGGTCGACGCGCGGCGCGTCGAAGATCTTCTTCGCATCGCGGAACACTTCGATCGTGTCGCGCTCGTTGACCGAGCCGATCACGTGCGAGCAGACCGACAGGCCGAATTCGCGCAGCGTGCCGAGCACCGCGTCGCGGTCGGCCGCGCGCACCTGCACGACGGCGCCGAGCTCCTCGGAGAACAGCGCACGCAGCGTGCGGTCCTCGCGGCGGCCGCTCGTCTGCTTCGCCCAGTCCTTCGCGTCGCCGTAGTCGGATTCGTGTTCGGCGTCGAGCGTCAGCATGTCGACGTTCAGCGACACGCCCGCGTGGCCCGCGAACGCCATTTCGCAGACGGTCGCCCACAGGCCGCCGTCCGAGCGGTCGTGGTACGCGAGCAGCTTGCCGTCCGCGTTCAGCGCCTGGATCGCCGAGAAGAAGCGCTTCAGGTCTTCGGGATCGTCGACGTCCGGCACCGTGTCGCCGACCTGCTGCGTGACCTGCGCGAAAATGCTGCCGCCCATGCGGTTCTTGCCGCGGCCCAGGTCGATCGCGATCAGCACGCTGGCGCCGGCGTCGGCGACGCGTTGCAGTTGCGGCGTCAGATGACGGCGCACGTCCTCGACCGGCGCGAACGCCGAGATGATCAGCGACACCGGCGACACGACTTCCTTCGCGACACCCGCGTCGTCCCACTTCGTCTTCATCGACAGCGAATCCTTGCCGACCGGAATGCCGATGCCGAGTGCCGGGCACAGCTCCATGCCGATCGCCTTCACCGTGTCGAACAGCGCGGCGTCCTCGCCCGCCGTGCCGCACGCGGCCATCCAGTTCGCCGACAGCTTCAGCTTGTCGAGCGACGCGATCGGCGCCGACGCGATGTTGGTGATCGCCTCGCCGACCGCCATGCGGCCCGACGCCGGCGCGTCGATGACGGCGAGCGGCGTGCGCTCGCCCATCGTCATCGCCTCGCCCTTGAAGCCGGCGTAGTCGAGCGCGGTCACCGCGCAATCGGCCACCGGCACCTGCCACGGGCCGACCATCTGGTCGCGCACCGACGTGCCGCCGACCGAGCGGTCGCCGATCGTGATCAGGAACGACTTGCTCGCGACCGTCGGGTGCTTCAGCACGCTCATCGCCGCGTCGGCGAGCGCGATGCCCGTCACCTCGACGGGCGCGCGCTCGGTCGTGACGCGCGTGACGTCGCGGTGCATGCGCGGCGGCTTGCCGAGCAGCACTTCCATCGGCATGTCGACCGGATACTCGTCGGCGCCCGTGGCCTGGTCGTCGACGAGCTGAAGCTGGCGCTCGGCGGTTGCGACGCCGACCACCGCGAACGGGCAGCGCTCACGCGCGCAGATCGCCTCGAAGCGCGCGAGTTCGGCCGGCGCGATCGCCAGCACGTAGCGCTCCTGCGCCTCGTTCGACCAGATCTCGCGCGGCGACAGGCCCGACTCCTCGAGCTGGACGCGGCGCAGCTCGAAGCGCGCGCCCTTGTCCGCGCCGTCGACGAGCTCCGGGAACGCGTTCGACAGGCCGCCCGCGCCGACGTCGTGAATGCTCAGGACCGGGTTCGCGTCGCCGAGCTGCCAGCAGCTGTTGATCACTTCCTGCGCGCGCCGCTCGATTTCCGGGTTGCCGCGCTGCACGGAATCGAAATCGAGTTCCGCGGTGTTCGCGCCGGTAGCCATCGAGCTGGCCGCGCCGCCGCCCATGCCGATCCGCATGCCCGGGCCGCCGATCTGGATCAGCAGCGAGCCGGCCGGCAGGTCGTGCTTGTGCGTGTGCGCGTCCGAGATGTTGCCGATGCCGCCCGCGATCATGATCGGCTTGTGATAGCCGCGCACCTGGCCGCCGACGTTCTGCTCGTAGACGCGGAAGTAGCCGCCGAGGTTCGGACGGCCGAATTCGTTGTTGAACGCGGCGCCGCCGAGCGGGCCGTCGGTCATGATCTGCAGCGGCGACGCGATGCGGTCCGGCCGGCCGTACGGGCCGTATTGCTCGCCCGGGTTGCGCTGCGCGACCGGCTGCGCGGCGTCGCGGGCGTTTTCCCACGCCTCGCGCGCGTCGGGCAGGTCGAGGTTCGACACCGTGAAGCCCGTCAGGCCCGCCTTCGGACGCGCGCCGCGGCCGGTCGCGCCTTCGTCGCGGATCTCGCCGCCCGCGCCCGTCGCCGCGCCCGCGAACGGCGAGATCGCCGTCGGGTGGTTGTGCGTCTCGACCTTCATCAGCGTGTGCGTGAGCTCGGTGTGGCGGCCGTAGCGCTCGCCCGGCTCGCCCTCGCCCGCGCCCGCGCCGCGCGGGAACCAGCGTTCGGCCTGCGCGCCCATCATGATCGACGAGTTGTCCGAATACGCGACGATCGTGCCCTGCGGGCTCAGCTTCTCGGTGTTGCGGATCATCTGGAACAGCGAGATGTCCTGCGCCTCGCCGTCGATCGTCCACTGCGCGTTGAAGATCTTGTGGCGGCAGTGCTCGCTGTTCGCCTGCGCGAACATCATCAGCTCGACGTCGGTCGGGTTGCGCTCGAGCTTCCGGAACGCGTCGACCAGGTAGTCGATTTCGTCGTCGGCGAGCGCGAGGCCCAGCTCGACGTTCGCGCGCTCGAGCGCGCCGCGGCCCTGCGCGAGCACATCGACCGTCCCGAGCGGCTTGGCCGGCAGCTCGTCGAACAGGTGCCGCGCGTCGTCGCGCGACGCGACGACGCTCTCGGTCATCCGGTCGTGCAGCGCAGCCGCGACGGCCGCGCGCGCATCGTCGGACAGCGCCTTCTTGCCGCCGAGCAGGCCCGATTTCAGCGTCACCGTGTATTCGACCCCGCGTTCGATGCGGCGCACGTGCGCGAGGCCGCAGTGCAGCGCGATGTCGGTGGCCTTGCTCGCCCACGGCGACACCGTGCCGAAACGCGGCAGCACGACGAAGGTCTCGGTGGTGCCGCGCTCGGCGGCCGGCTCGAACGGCGCGCCGTAGTGCATCAGCGCGTCGATGCGCGCGCTGTCGTCCGCCGTGAGCGCCTCATGGGCGTTGACGAAGTGCAGGAACTGGCCGCGGATCGCGACGATGTTGCCGTCGATTTGCCTGAGCGCGTCGAGCAGACGGGTTTGACGGAAATCGGAAAGGGCCGAAGCACCGGGAAAGCACGAGAAGTGAGCCATGGACTGGACTGACGTCGATGAGTCGCGCGAGATGGCGACGTGGGGCGAAAGGAAGGCCGTAATTATACCCGGAAGTCGACCGGCCAAGGCCGGGCAATCGCCCGGCGGCCGCGCGCTGCCGCCAGAGATGCCGCCCGGCGGCCGGTTTGGCGCTATCATTGCCGGTTCACCGGGCCGCGCGCGGCCCGTCGCGCAGTCACAACCGGGCGGCCGAGTCGCCGCCCGCCAGCCAGTCACTTCCATGGATGTCATCGTCATCGGCGGCGGAATCAGCGGCGTCGCCACCGCCTATCAGCTGCGCGCGGCCGGCCATCGCGTGTGCGTCGTCGAACGGCACGCCACCGTCGCGCAAGGCGCGACCTACGGCGACGGCGGCGCAATGCTGCCGAGCCCGCTCGACGTGTGGTTCGGCCCGACCTTCATGCGCCAGCGCCAGCCGCACGACAGCGGCATCGTCTACAAGCCGGGCCTGAACGGCCAGGTGCGCCGCTTCGTGCGGCGCCTCGCCGAGCTGCGCGCCCCCGACGCGTTCGCCGCACAGTTCGCGCGCCTGCGCCCGCTGATCGACGCGTCGCGCGACACGATCGCCGACATCGAAACCCGCTTCGGCCTCGAATTCGAGCAGCACGCGGGCGTGCTGCACGTGATCCGCCACGCGCAGGACTGGGAGGCGGCTCAGCCCGCGCGCGAGCTGCTGCGCACGCTCGACGTGCCGCACCGCGTGCTCGGCGCGGACGAATGCGCGGCCATCGAGCCGACCGTGCCCGCCGACCCGGCGTTCGCGGGCGCGGTGCTGCTCGAGAGCGAGCGCGCGGCGAACTGCCCGCTCTTCACCAAGCTGCTGAAGCACGTGCTCGACGACCACGGCGTGCAATTCCGCTTCGGCGCCGAGGTCGCGGCGATCCGCGCCGAAGCCGGGCGGGCCGCGGTCGAGCTCGCGCCATCCCGCGGCGAGCGGCGCGCCGGGAAGCCGGACGAAGTCGACGTGATCTCCGCGGACGCGGTGGTGGTCGCCGCGGGCGCGAGCAGCCTCGTGCTGCTCGAGCGCCTCGGCTGGCAGCTGCCGCTGCACCCGGTGCGCGTCCATACGCTGACCGCGCCGCTCGCGTTCGAAGGCCATGCGCCGCACCTGACCGTCGTCGATTCGGTGAAGCGGATCGCGATGACCCGCCTCCACCAGCGCCTGCGCATCAGCGGCGGCGGCGTGCTGCAAAGCATGCAGGACACCGCCCGGCCGCTCGCCGAGCCGCTGTCCGAGATGGCGCTCACGCTGCTCGGCCAGGCCAGCCACGACTGGATTCCCGGCACCGCGAAAATTTCCGCCGCGCTGTCGTGGCAAGGCATCAAGCTGCTGTCGCCGGACGGCCTGCCGGTCGTCGGCCCGACCCCGCATCCGCGCGTGTTCGTCAATTTCGGGCACGGGCCCGCCGGTTGGGGCCTCGCGTGCGGCTCTGCTAAAGTGGTGGCGGATTACCTCGGCGGCAGCGCGGCGCGCTGGCCCGCCGACACGCTCGCCGCGTTGCGCGCCGAGCGCTTTGCTGCCTGACACGCCGCGCGCCGCCGCGCGCGGCGCTTCCATCCGAGCCGCCATGACCGTCGCCCGCCCGCTTCCCGATCATCACCCCATTGCGCTGCTGCGCGTCGCCGACCTGCGCGCCGTCGAAACCGGCGCGGCAGCCTCGCTGCCGCCGCACACGCTGATGGGCCGCGCCGGCGCCGCCGCGGCGCGCTGGCTGTGCGAGCGGCTCGCGAACGACCACCGCCCGGTGTGGTTCGCGGTAGGCCCCGGCAACAACGGCGGCGACGCGCTGGTCGCGGCCGCCGGCCTGCAGCAGCTCGGGGTCGCGACTCAAGCGTGGATGCCCGTTACCGTGAAGCCGGACGACGCGCAATGGGCGCTTGGCGTCGCCCGCGCGGCCGGCGTGCCGATCTCGGCCGAGCCGCCTGCGTCGCTCGACGGTTACGCATGGGTCGTCGACGGCCTGTTCGGCATCGGCCTTGCGCGGCCGCTCGACGGCGCCTATGCGGCGATGGCCGAGCGCATCGCCGCGCGCGCGCGCGCGGCGGGCCGCGTGCTCGCGCTCGACGTGCCGAGCGGCCTCGACAGCGACAACGGCGCGGCCGTCGGCGCGGGCGCCGCCGTCGCCGCCACGCACACGCTCACCTTCCTCGCCGCCAAGCCCGGGCTCTACATGGGCGACGGCCGCGACCTGGCCGGTGACGTGGACGTCGCATCGCTCGACGTCGCCCCGCCGGTCGCGCCGGCCATCCGGCTGAACGCGCCCGCGCTGTTCGCGCCGGCATTCCCGGCGCGCCGCTTCGTGTCGCACAAGGGCACGTTCGGCAGCCTCGCCGTCGTCGGAGGCGACACCGGCATGTGCGGCGCGCCGATCCTCGCCGCGCGCGCCGCACTCTTCGCGGGCGCCGGCAAGGTGCACGTCGGGTTCCTGGGCACCGGCGCGCCGCCCTACGATCCGCCGTTTCCCGAGCTGATGCTGCATCCGGCCGACGGCCTGCAGCTCGCCGCGATGACCGCGATCGCGGCCGGCTGCGGCCTCGGCACGCGCGAGCCTGCGGCCCGGCTCGTGCATGAGGTGCTGAGCGCCGACGCCGCCAAGCTGCTCGACGCCGACGCGCTGAACCTGATCGCCGCGCGCCCCGAACTGGCGGCCGCCGTCGCCGCGCGCGGCGCGCAGGGCGATCCCTGCATCCTGACGCCGCATCCGCTCGAAGCCGCCCGGCTGCTCGGCTGCGACACCGGCGCCGTGCAGCGCGACCGCCTCGCGGCCGCCCGCGCGCTTGCGGCGCGCTTCGCGAGCGTCGTCGTGCTGAAGGGCACCGGCACCGTGATCGCCGCACCGGACGGCACGCTGACCGTCAACCCGACCGGTAACGCCGCACTCGCCACCGGCGGCACGGGCGACGTGCTCGGCGGGCTGATCGGCGCGCTGCTCGCGCAGCGCGTGCCGCGCCACGAAGCCGCGCAGGCAGGCGTCTACCTGCACGGTCTCGCGGCCGACATGCTGACCGCGAACGGCACCGGGCCGGCCGGCGTCGCCGCGGGCGAGCTGGCGCCGGCCGTGCGGGCGCTGATCAATCGTCTTATTTATCCGCGCGCCGACACGTAACGCCGCTATACTGACTTGCCTGCCGAACGGCGCCCGTCCGCGTCCGCTGGCGCATCCTGTCCGGATCCGCCAGCGCGGCGCGCCCCGGTTTACGCTTCGCCATACACGACATGACGCTGAACTCGCTTCCCGCCTGGACTGCTCTTCAAGCACACTACGAACAGATCCGCGACGCGCAGTTGCGCGATTGGTTCGCATCACGAAACGACCCCGCCCCCACTCGTGCCGAGCGCTTCACGTTCACCGGCGGCGGTCTCGCCGCCGATTTCTCCAAGAACCGCGTCACCGACGAAACCGTGCGCCTGCTCACGCAGCTTGCGCGCGAAGCCGGCGTCGAAGCACGCCGCGACGCGATGTTCGCCGGCGAGATCGCCAACCCGACGGAAGGACGCGCGGCGCTGCACACCGCACTGCGCGCGACCGACCCGCTCGCGCCCTGCCACGCGCAGGTCAGCGCCGAGCGCGCGAAGATGGCGACCTTCGCGCGCGCGGTGCGCAGCGGCGCGTGGACGGGCCATTCCGGCAAACGCATCCGCCACGTGATCAACATCGGCATCGGCGGCTCCGACCTCGGGCCGAAGATGGTCGTGCACGCACTGCACCATCTGGCGGCGCACGACCTGTCGAGCCACTTCGTGTCGAACGTCGATGGCGCCGATCTCGCGCGCGTGCTGGAACAGGTCGACCCGGAGGAAACGCTCGCGATCGTCGTATCGAAGACTTTCACGACGCTCGAGACGATGACGAATGCCCGTTCGCTGCGCGACTGGTTCGTCGCGAACGGCTGCCCGGAAAACGCGCTGTCGAAGCACTTCGTCGGGGTATCCGCGAATCCGGCCGAGGTCGTCCGGTTCGGCATCGACGCGCACAACGTGTTCGAAATGTGGGATTGGGTCGGCGGCCGCTACTCGCTGTGGTCGGCGGTCGGGCTGTCGATCATGATCGCGATCGGCCCCGAGCAGTTCGACGCGCTGCTAGCCGGCGCGAACGACATGGACCTCCACTTCCGCGAGGCGCCGCTCGAGCGCAACCTGCCCGTGCTGCTCGGCCTGATCGGCATCTGGTACCGCAATTTCTTCGGCTCGCAGAGCTATCTCGTCGCGCCGTACTCGGAAGCGCTGCACTTCCTGCCGTCGTATCTGCAGCAGCTCGAGATGGAAAGCAACGGCAAGTCGACGCGCCTCGACGGTGCGTTCGTCGACTACCCGACCTCGGCCATCACCTGGGGCGAGCCGGGCACCAACGGCCAGCATGCGTTCTTCCAGATGCTGCACCAGGGGACGACGATCGTGCCGGTCGACTTCATCGCGGTGCTGACACCCGAGCATCCGCTCGCGAACCATCATCCGAAGCTGCTCGCGAACTGCTTCGCGCAGAGCGAGGCGCTGATGCTCGGCCGCACGCTCGACGAGGCGCGCAAGATCGCCGGCCCCGGCAAGGAAGCGCTCGCGCCGCACCTGACGTTCCCCGGCAACCGTCCGTCGACGACGCTGCTCGTCGACGCGCTGACGGCCCGCTCGCTCGGCGCGCTGATCGCGCTTTACGAGCACAAGGTGCTGGTGCAGGCCTCGGTCTGGCAGATCAATCCGTTCGATCAATGGGGCGTCGAACTGGGCAAGATCCTCGGCAAGGCGATCGAGGCGGATCTAACGGCGAACACGCTCGACCCGGCCCGGCACGATTCGTCGACATCAGCGCTGATCGCGCGCGCGCGCGCCGCGCTCAAGCACTGACCCGCGCCGGGTTGGCCGGTACGCGGCCGGATCGTCAGGCGCCGCGCCGCGATGCGCGCGGCGCCACGATCCGCCCCGCCTCGAGCGTCACCGTCGTCTCGCAGCGGCGCGCCAGCTCCGGGTCGTGCGTGACCAGCACCAGCGTGGAACCCTGCGTACGATTGAGCTCGAACATCAGGTCGATGATCGCGTGACCGGTCGCCGCGTCGAGGCTGCCCGTCGGCTCGTCGGCAAACAGGACCGCGGGATGCGTGACGAACGCGCGCGCCAGCGCGACGCGCTGCTGCTCGCCGCCCGACAGCAGCTTCGGATAATGCCCGGTGCGTGCGCCGAGCCCGACCTGCGCGAGCAGCGCGCGGGCGCGTCCGGCGGCCTCGCGAGCGCCGACGCCGCCCTGCAGTTCGAGCGGCAGCATCACGTTTTCGAGCGCGGTCAGATGCGGCATCAACTGGAACGACTGGAACACGAAGCCGACCGCGCCGTTGCGCAGCGCAGCCCGCGCGTCCTCGCCGAGTTCGCCGAGCGGGTGGCCGAGCAGCCGAACCGAGCCGCTCGTCGCGCTGTCCAACCCCGCAAGCAGGCCGAGCAGCGTCGATTTGCCCGAGCCGGACGCACCGACGATCGCGAGGCTGCTGCCGGGCCGCACGGTGAGGTCGATGCCGTCGAGGATCGTCAGTTCGCCCGTCGCGTCCGCGACACGCTTGCATACGTCTCGCACTTCGATGATCGGATCGGTAATCTTGAGCATGGACACGACATTCCGCAGGAAAAGACGCACGGCGATCGCACTGCTGGGCGGCGCGCTCGCCGCGGCGAGCGGGCTCGCCATCGGCGCGACACCGCCAGAGGCGCCCGTGATCGTCGTGCTGGGCGACAGCCTGTCGGCCGAATACGGCCTGCCGCGCGACACTGGGTGGGTGACACTGTTGCGCCAGCGGCTCGCGGCCGAGCGGATCGATTATAGCGTCGCCAACGCGAGCGTCAGCGGCGACACCACGAGCGGCGGGCTCGCCCGCCTGCCTGCGGTGCTGCAGCGGCTGAAACCGGCCGTCATCGTCGTCGAGCTCGGCGCCAACGATGCGTTGCGCGGCGTGCCGCTGGCGATCACTGAGCGCAATCTGCGCGAGATCGTCGGCGACGCGCAGCGTGCTCACGCGAAGGTCGTGCTGGTCGGCATGTACGTTCCGCCGAACTACGGCATGGACTACACGCAGAGGTTCCACGGCATCTATACGCGGCTGTCGAAGGATCTCCGCGTGCCGCTCGTGCCGTTCCTCCTCGCCGGCATCGAGAACAGGCCGGACATGTTCCAGGCCGACCAGATCCATCCGACGCAGCAGGCGCAACGCGTGCTGCTCGACAACGTCTGGCCGTCGCTCAGGCCGCTGCTCGGCAAGCCGCGCGGCTGACCGCGCCGTCGGCCCGCTTCAAAGCAAAAGCCCCGCTCGAAGGCGGGGCTTTTGCTGGCACGAAGACCGGGCGCTCAGTTCGCGCCGTCTTGCGACGCGTCGGCCGTCGAGCCGAACAGCTTCACTTTCGAGCGGGCGCGCAGCGCGGCGAGATAGGCCTCGCCTTCGCTCTGCGCGTCCACCTGCGCCATCTGCTGCTGGGCGGCCGCGAGTTGCTGCGGATCGACCGCCGAACCGGGGATCACCGCGTTCACGCGATAGATCGCGTAGCCGCCCGCGCCGAGATCGACGCCGACGTAGGCCGGCAGCGTCTTCGCGTCGACCTTGTAGATCGCGCTCATCGCGACCGGCGGCACGCCATGCGACTGCGCGCGCGAGATCGTGCCCGCAGGCCCGAAGCCGACCGTCGACTTCGACTTCTGCAGCTCGGCCAGCTTCGCCGCACCGTCCTTCTTCGCCAGCTCCGCCGCCTGCTCGGCGATCACCTGCTGGCGCACCGCATCCTTCACCGCGTCGAGCGCCGGCACGGCGGCCGGCTTGTAGTCGGCCACGCGCGCCGCGATCAGCGTGTTGTTGCCGATGTCGATCGCCTGCGTGTTGTTGCGGTTCTTCGCCGAGTCGCTCGCGAACACGGCCGCGAGGAACTTCGCGTTGTTGAGCGGGCTGTCCGGCGGCAACGCGTGATTCGCCGCGGGCGTGACCGTCGCCGTCTGGATCGTCAGCTTGTACTTGTCCGCCGCCGGCTGCAGGCTCTTCGCCTTCTCATACACGATCGACGAGAAGCCCTCGCTGTTGTCCGAGAATGCCTTCGCCGCGTACTGCTGCTTCAGGTCCGCCGCGATCGCATCCTTCACTTCCGCGAACGGCTTGACCGCAGCGGGCTTCACGTCGGTCGCCTTCAGGATGTGGAAGCCGAGATCCGACCGCACGACGCCGCTCACGGCACCCTGCTTGAGCGCGAATGCCGCGTCGTCGAACGCCTGGCCGCCCGCCGTCGAGCCGCGCGTGATGAAGCCGAGGTCGCCGCCCTTCGCCGCCGACGGCGCGTCCTGCGAGCTTTTCTCGGCGATTTTCGCGAACTGGTCCGGATGCGCGTTCACCTCGGCCAGCAGCTGCTCGGCCTTCGCCTTCGCCGCCGCCTTGTCGGCCGCGCTCGCATCGCTCGCCGCCGCGATGAAGATGTGGCTCACGCGCACTTGCGCGTCGGTGCGGTAATGGGTCGGGTTGTCGTCGTAGTACTTCCTGATGTCCGCATCGGTCGGCTGCGCGCTGGCGGTAGCCGCGGCCGGCGAATACACGAGGTACTGGATCGTCGCCGTCTCGGGCGTCGCGAAGCTCTGCTTGTGCGCGTCGTAATACGCGGTGAGCTGCGCGTCGGTCGGGTGGACCTTCGACGCGTAATCGCCCGTCTTCAGCACCAGCTCCTGCACTTCACGCTGCTGCGCGGCAAGCTCCGACAGATGCTGCGCGAGACTCTTCGGCGTGAAGGCGCTCGACACGATGCTGGACGGAATCTGCTGCAGCGCGAGGCTGTAGCGCACGCGCTCCTGGTATTGCTCGGGCGTCATGCCCTGCATCGCGAGCAGCTGCGAATAGCGCTCGACGTCGATCGAACCATCCGGCTTCTTCAGCGAACCGATCACCGGATCGCCGAGCAGCGCGTCGCGCACGGCGCTGTCGGACGCGGTCAGATGAAGGCGCTGCGTTTCGTCGGCGAGCACGCGCTGCTGGATCAGGCCGTCGAGGACTTCCTTGCGGTGCTGCGGCGTGTCGAACGCCTTCATGTCGAACTGCGCGCCGAGCATCTGCCGCGCGCGGTCGATCTGCTCGCGGAACGCGCCGTCGAACTCGACCCGCGTGATCTTGTGCCCGTTGATCGCCGCGACGTTCGCGCTCTCGTCGAAAAAGCCGCGGAAACCCTGAATCCCGACGATCCCCAACCCCGGCAACACGATCAGGATCAGGAGAGCCATCATCAGGCGCTGGTGATTACGGAAGAAATCGAGCATGCGTGATGGGTGTATTGGACAAAACGTCCGATATTACAACAGCGGACAGGAAAAAAGGCGAACCGGCCTTCCGCTTTCAGAACGATCTCAATGCGGACGGAGCTGGCCGACGCCCGCAGACCGCGGATGGTGTGCCAGCGATCGAAAACAAAAATGCCCGCACGAGGCGGGCATTTAATGTTTGGCGGAGCGGACGGGACTCGAACCCGCGACCCCCGGCGTGACAGGCCGGTATTCTAACCGACTGAACTACCGCTCCTTGGTCTTGCTGAATCACGAAACTGGTGGGTGCTGAGAGGCTCGAACTCCCGACCTACGCCTTGTAAGGGCGCCGCTCTACCAACTGAGCTAAGCACCCGTTCCGGACTCATGTTCTGGCTGTTTCACGTATCCGCATCAACAACCAGCGAGCCCGCTAGTTTAAGTCATCTTCGAGCGTTTTGCCAAGCCTGAAACGCGAAATTTTTACGGCACCGATCCGATGACGACGACGCAGCCGCAACCCGCACGCCACGACGTGCGGCGCGCCGCGCACGGACGAAAAAAAACCCGCGGACATGCCGCGGGTTCTTCAACGACCGTGAACACGGACGCTGGCAGCCTCAGTGCTTGACCACTTCCGTCGAGCCGGCATCCTTCGCCGCTTCGGCGACCGGAGCCGCCGCCTTGGCTTCCTCTTCCGGCGGCAGCGGGGCCGGCACACGCTCGAGCGCGAGTTCGAGCACCTTGTCGATCCAGCGGACCGGCACGATTTCGATCGCATTCTTCACGTTGTCCGGAATGTCCGCGAGATCCTTCAAGTTCTCTTCCGGAATCAGCACGAGCTTGATGCCGCCACGGTGCGCGGCCAGCAGCTTCTCCTTCAGGCCGCCGATCGGCAAGACTTCGCCGCGCAGCGTGATTTCGCCCGTCATCGCGACGTCGGCGCGCACCGGGATGCCCGTCAACACCGACACCAGCGCGGTCGTCATCGCGATGCCGGCGGACGGACCGTCCTTCGGCGTCGCGCCTTCCGGCACGTGGATGTGGATGTCCTGCTTCTCGAACGCCTCGTCCTTCACGCCGAGACGGCGCGAACGCGAACGCACGACCGAGCGCGCAGCCTCGACCGACTCCTTCATCACGTCGCCGAGCGAGCCGGTGCGGATCACGTTGCCCTTGCCCGGCATCACCGCGGCTTCGATCGTCAGCAGATCGCCGCCGACCTCGGTCCACGCGAGGCCCGTCACCTGACCGACCTGGTTTTCCTTCGCCGCGAGGCCGAAGTCGTACTTGCGCACGCCAAGGAACGTATCGAGGTTGTCGCCGTCGACCTTGACCGCGCCCGACGCCTTCTTGAGCAGCAGCATCTTCACGACCTTGCGGCAGATCTTCGACACTTCGCGCTCGAGCGAACGCACACCGGCTTCGCGCGTGTAGTAGCGGATGATGTCGCGGATCGCCTGCTCGGCGACCTCGATCTCGCCTTCCTTCAGGCCGTTGTTCTTCTTCTGCTTCGGCAGCAGGTAGCGCTGCGCGATGCTGACCTTCTCGTCCTCGGTGTAACCCGACAGGCGGATCACCTCCATCCGGTCGAGCAACGGCGGCGGGATGTTCAGCGAGTTCGACGTCGCGACGAACATCACGTCCGACAGGTCGAAATCGACCTCGATGTAGTGATCGGCGAACGTGTGGTTCTGTTCCGGATCGAGCACCTCGAGCAGCGCCGACGACGGATCGCCGCGGAAATCCATGCCCATCTTGTCGACTTCGTCGAGCAGGAAGAGCGGATTGCGCACGCCGACCTTCGTGAGGCTCTGCAGGATCTTGCCCGGCATCGAGCCGATGTAGGTCCGGCGGTGGCCGCGGATCTCGGCTTCGTCACGCACGCCGCCGAGCGCCATGCGGACGAACTTGCGGTTCGTCGCGCGCGCGATCGACTGGCCGAGCGAGGTCTTGCCGACGCCCGGAGGCCCGACGAGGCACAGGATCGGCGCCTTGACCTTGTCCACGCGCTGCTGCACCGCGAGATACTCGAGAATGCGTTCCTTGACCTTTTCGAGGCCGAAGTGATCCTCGTCGAGCACCTGCTCGGCGTTCGACAGGTCGTTGTTGACCTTGCTCTTCTTGCGCCACGGCAAGCCGATCAGCGTGTCGATGTAGTTGCGCACGACGGTGGCTTCCGCCGACATCGGCGACATCAGCTTGAGCTTCTTCAGCTCGGCATCGGCCTTCTTCTTCGCTTCCTTCGGCATGCGCGCGGCGTTGATGCGCTTCTCGAGTTCCTCGAGATCCGCGCCTTCCTCGCCCTCGCCCAGTTCCTTCTGGATCGCCTTGACCTGTTCGTTCAGGTAGTACTCGCGCTGGCTCTTCTCCATCTGGCGCTTCACGCGCCCGCGGATGCGCTTTTCCACCTGAAGGATGTCGATCTCGGCTTCGAGCTGCGCGAGCAGGTGCTCGAGGCGCTCGACGACCGGGAACATCTCCAGGATGTGCTGCTTCTGGTCGAGCTTGAGCGGCAGGTGCGCGGCGATGGTGTCCGCGAGCCGGCCGGCCTCGTCGATGCCCGACAGCGACGTGAGGATCTCCGGCGGGATCTTCTTGTTCAGCTTCACGTACTGGTCGAACTGCGACACGATCGCGCGGCGCAGCGCTTCCGTCTCCGCGCTGTCCGCGTGGTCGGGCTCGAGCGGCATCACCTCGCAGGAGAACTGGGTCTCCTGTTCCTCGATCGTCAGCGCCTTCGCGCGCTGCAGGCCCTCGACCAGCACCTTCACGGTGCCGTCCGGCAGCTTCAGCATCTGCAGGATGTTGGCGACGCAGCCGACCTCGTACATGTCCTTTTCGGTCGGCTCGTCCTTGGACGCGGTTTTCTGGGCGACCAGCATGATGTGCTTGCCGCCTTCCATCGCCGCTTCGAGGGCCTTGATCGATTTCGGCCGGCCCACGAAGAGCGGAATCACCATGTGCGGGAAAACGACGACATCCCGCAGCGGCAGCAGCGGGAGCGTGATGCGTTCCGGCGGGAGAAGTTGGGTGCCTGACATTTCATTTCCCCATGAGTGGAATCAATTGTTCGGTAATTGAGGCCTGAACGTCGGATTGCAAGCCTTCAGCGCGTGGGAAATATTCGGTAAGAAAGTAGCCGCTGCGTGTCGAGTCAGAGTTACCCACAAGATAAACGAAAAAAAGCCGTTCACGGTTCCATGAACGGCTTTTTTGCTCGGGACATCGTAAAGCCGGTCAATTCGAACCCGCCACTTTGGGCGTGTCCTCATAGATCAGTAACGGTTTGCCGTCCCCATCGATCACATTCTCGTCGATGATGACTTTGCTGACCCCTTTCATCGCCGGCAGCTCGTACATCACGTCCAGCAATGCCTGTTCGATGATCGAACGCAGGCCGCGCGCACCGGTCTTGCGGCGGATCGCCTTGCGGGCCACCGCCTGCAGCGCCGCCGGCCGGATCTCCAGCTCGACGCGCTCCATCGCGAACAGCTTGTGATACTGCTTGACGAGCGCATTCTTCGGCTCGACGAGGATCTTCATCAGCGCCGCTTCATCGAGCTTGCCGAGCGTCGCGACGACCGGCAGACGGCCGATCAGCTCGGGGATCAGACCGAACTTGATCAGATCTTCCGGCTCCACTTCGCGCAGCACCTCGCCGGCATCGCGCTCCTGCTTGCTCTTGACCGTCGCGCCGAAGCCGATGCCCGTCTTCTCGGTGCGGTCGGTGATGACCTTCTCGAGGCCGTCGAACGCGCCGCCGCAGATGAACAGGATGTTGGTCGTGTCGACCTGGATGAAATCCTGGTTCGGATGCTTGCGGCCGCCCTGCGGCGGCACCGACGCCATCGTGCCCTCGACGAGCTTCAGCAGCGCCTGCTGGACGCCCTCGCCGGACACGTCGCGGGTGATCGACGGGTTGTCCGACTTGCGGCTGATCTTGTCGATCTCGTCGATGTAGACGATGCCGCGCTGTGCCTTCTCGACCTCGTAGTTGCAGTTCTGCAACAGCTTCTGGATGATGTTCTCGACGTCCTCGCCGACGTAGCCCGCTTCGGTCAGCGTCGTCGCGTCCGCGATCACGAACGGCACGTTCAGCAGGCGCGCCAGCGTCTGCGCGAGCAGCGTCTTGCCGGAGCCGGTCGGGCCGATCAGCAGGATGTTGCTCTTCGACAGCTCGATGTCGTCCTTCTTGTCGAGATGCTTGAGACGCTTGTAGTGGTTGTAGACGGCCACCGCGAGGATCTTCTTCGCACGCTCCTGCCCGATCACGTATTGATCGAGGATGTCGCGAATTTCCTGCGGGCTCGGCAGATCCGACCGGGACAGGCTAGCCTCGACGCCTGCGGCTGCCGCTTCGTCGCGAATGATCTCGTTGCACAGGTCGATACATTCATCGCAGATGAAGACCGACGGGCCCGCGATGAGTTTCTTCACCTCATGCTGGCTCTTGCCGCAAAACGAGCAATACAACAGCTTCTCGCTGTTCGAACCTTTTTTGTCCGCCATGAATGTATGAGCCTCCGGACACGTAAATTACATGATACGCCGTTTGCTCCGCGCCCCACGAGTCGGGGCGCCACCGGAGCCGGCTGGATGTGCTTGCCGCAGATGCTCGGGGCGTAGCGGGTGCGGCCCTTGACGGGGGCGGCACCCCACTAAGCTTACGGACGCTTTTGCACGACCTGGTCGATCAGCCCGTACGCCTTCGCGTCATCGCTCGACATGAAGTTATCACGATCGGTGTCGCGCGCGATGCGCTCGACGTCCTGGCCGGTGTGATGCGCGAGCAGCTGGTTGAGCCGCTCCTTCAGGTAGAGGATCTCGCGGGCCTGGATCTCGATATCGGAAGCCTGGCCGCGCGCGCCGCCGAGCGGCTGGTGGATCATCACCCGCGCGTTCGGCAGCGCATAGCGCTTGCCCTTCGCGCCGGACGCGAGCAGGAACGCGCCCATGCTGGCGGCGAGCCCCATGCACAGCGTCGACACGTCCGGCTTGATGAACTGCATCGTGTCGTAGATCGCCATGCCGGCCGACACCGAGCCGCCCGGGCTGTTGATGTAGAGGTTGATGTCCTTGTCGGGATTCTCGCTCTCGAGGAACAGCAGCTGCGCGACCACGAGATTGGCGGTCTGGTCGTTGACCTCGCCGACCATGAACACCACGCGCTCCTTCAGAAGGCGCGAGTAAATGTCGTACGAACGTTCGCCGCGACCGCTCGTTTCGACGACGATCGGAACCAGCCCCAGCGCTTGCGCCTCGAAGTCCCGCGGCGCGTTCGATGCGAGCGTGTCAAGCAATTCAGCGCGAGTGATCATTCAATGAGCCTTGTTCGAAATGAAAATTGAACGGAGGGAAGCCGCCCGCTCAATCGCCATATTAATGGCAACCGTGCGCCTGACGTAAAAACGGCGTGCGGGCCGTCGCTCCGACAGCCGGCACGCCGCTAGAGCGACACTTACGCTTGCGCCGTTGCGCCTGCCAGTGCCTCGAAGCTCACTTCCTTATCCGTCACCTTCGCCTTGCCCAGCACGAAATCGACGACGTTGCTCTCAACGACGAACGCTTCCATCTCGGCGAGGCGCTGCTGGTTGGAATAATACCAGCGGACCACTTCCTTCGGGTCTTCGTAGCTCTTCGCGAATTCGTCGACTTCCGCGCGGATCTGCTCTGCCTTCGCCTCGAGGCCGTTGGCCTTCACCAGCTCGGCCAGCACGAGGCCCAGCTTCACGCGGCGCTCGGCCTGCTCGGTGAACATCTCGGCCGGGATCGGCGCATCCTTCGCGTTCGGCACGCCGCGCTGCGCGAGGTCCTGACGCGCCATTTCGACGAGGCGCTGCTGATCCTGCTCGATCAGCGCCTTCGGCACGTCGAGTTCGGAGATCTTCAGGAGCGCGTCCATCACCTGGTTCTTCACGATCGACTGCGTGCGGCGCTTCGCTTCACGCTCGAGGTTGTCCTTGATCTCGTTGCGCATCTTGGCGAGATCGCCGTCCTCGATGCCGAGCGACTTTGCGAAGTCGGCATTGATTTCCGGCATGTGCGGCCATTCGATCTTCTTCATCGTGACCGTGAACTGCGCCGTCTTGCCGGCGACGTCCTTGCCGTGATAGTCGTCCGGGAACTTCAGGTCGAACTCGCGCGACTCGCCAGCCTTCAGGCCGAGCGCTGCCGTTTCGAATTCCGCCAGCATGCGGCCTTCGCCGAGCACGAACGGGAAATCCTCCGCGGTGCCGCCCTGGAACGCGACGCCGTCCAGCTTGCCGACGAAGTCGACCGTCACGCGGTCGCCGTTCTGAGCGGCCGTGTCCGCGCCGCCGTCGCCGTGCTCGCCGCTTTCGCCGCGTGCGTGGAAGTGCACGCGCTGCTTGCGCAGGATGTCGAGCGTGCGGTCGATCTCGGCGTCGCCGATCGTCGTCGTCGAGCGCTCGACTTCAGCCGTCGCCAGATCGCCGATCGTCACTTCCGGGTAGACCTCGAAGGTCGCGTCGAACGCGTATGCGTCTTCCGCCTGCTCCTGCTTCGGCTCGAAGCTCGGCTGGCCCGCGACGCGCAGGTTCTCCGCGCGGCTGATCGTGAAGAACTCCTGGCCGATCTTGTCGCTCAGCACTTCCGCTTCGACCTGACCCGAATACTGCTGCGCCACCATCTTGAGCGGCACCTTGCCCGGGCGGAAACCCGGCATGCGCACGTTCTTCGCGAGTTTCTGGATACGGGCGTCGATTTCCTTCTGCACCGCTTCCTTCGGCAGGGAAATCGTCACGCGGCGTTCAAGCTTGCCGAGGTTTTCAACAACGTTAGCCATGGCTTCAATCGTCCTAAAATTATTCGAGCGAATCGGGTTTTCCTTGCCGTGCCTGCCTGGCGGCGTGATACGCCGCGCCGGGGCGCCGCGCCATCCGTGCAGTCGCCGGATGGACAAGCAAGCGGCTCGCGCAGGTAGCTCTATGCACGGCTTTGGCCGGAAGAATCGACTATTCTAGCAAACAATTTTCCCCGCACCGCTGCCCGTGCCGCGAGATTGCCGGGCGCGCGCGCCAAACCGCCGCCGCGCGGCGGCCGATCGCGCGACGCCGCGCCGCGCATCCATCCGCGCGCGCCATCCTGATAAGCTGCTGTGGATCGCGCCGGCGCCGCCGGCGGCGATTCGTCAGACCCGCCATCGCTCCCCGGAGACGCCATGCCGCACCACCCGCCTGCGCCCGTCGTTGTCGTCGCGCCCGATTCGTTCAAGGGCTCGCTGTCCGCGGCCGCAGTCGCGGACGCGATCGCCGCGGGCATCCGCCGCGCGCGGCCGGATGCGCAGGTGCGTTGCCGCCCGATGGCGGACGGCGGCGAGGGCACGCTCGACGCGATGCTCGCGAACGGCGGCACGCGGCGCACGCTGACGGTGGTTGGCGCGGCGCTGGCGGCACGCAACGCCGCGGTCGGCCTGCTCGACGCACGCACCGCGGTCGTCGAGACGGCGGAAATCGTCGGCATCACCGATCCGGCCGGCATGCGCGTACCGGTCGACGCACGCAGCACGCGCGGCATCGGCGAGGCGATCCGCATGCTGCTCGACGACGGCGTGCGCCGGTTTTTCGTTGCGCTCGGCGGCAGCAGCACCAACGACGCGGGCGCGGGGCTCCTCGCCGCGCTCGGGCTGCGCTGCGCCGACGCCGCCGGCCAGCCGGTCGAACCGGTTCCCGCGCGGCTGGCCGCGATCGCGTCGATCGATGCGACCGGGCTCGATCCGCGCGTCGCGGAGGCAGAGTTCATTGCGATGTCCGACGTCGACAACCCGTTGACCGGCGCGCACGGCGCCACCGCGGTGTTCGGCCCCCAAAAGGGCGTCGCGCCCGAACAGGTCGGCCCGCTCGATGCTGCGCTCGGCCACTTCGCCGCGCTGCTCGAAGCCGCGCTCGACCGGCGTCCCGCCGGGGCTTCCGCAGGCCGCGGCCGCGACCTGCCCGGCGCCGGCGCGGCGGGCGGGCTCGGCTTCGCGCTGCACATGCTCGGCGCGCGCTTCGAGGCCGGCGCGGAAGTCGTCGCGCGCGAAATCGGGCTCGACGGCGCGCTCGACGGCGCCGACTGGCTCATTACCGGCGAAGGCCGTTCCGACCTGCAGACGCTGCATGGCAAGGCACCGTTCGTCGCGTGCCGGCACGCGCAGGCGGCAGGCGTGCCGGCGTCGCTGCTGTCGGGCGCCGTCGACCCCGCCGCGCTGCCGCGCCTGTCCGAACACTTTTCAGGCTGCTTCTCGCCCGCGCCCGGGCCGATCACGCTCGACGCCGCGATCCGCGACGCCGCGCGCCTGCTCGAGAACGAGGCAGAGCAGCTCACGCGCCTGAAGTACGGCGCGCGCCGACACACCGCGGCCCGTTGACCCGGGCACACGTTACGGGAACAATCGATCCCGCCCTTTTCCTTCAGGATCCGACATGAAAGGCCGACAAGCCGGGCTCGATCAGTTTCTGACCTACCGCCTGCATGTGCTCACCAAGCGCTCCGATCGCGGGATCGGCGAGATGTACCGGCACAGGCTCGACATCTCGCTGCCCGAGGCACGCGTGATCGCGTCCGTCGGCGCGTTCGGCCCGTTCTCGATCATGGATCTCGCCCGCCACACCCATCTCGACAAGAGCCAGGCGAGCCGCGCCGCGGAGGCGCTGTTGCGGCAGGGGCTGCTCGCGCGCAGCGCGAGCGAGGAGGACGGCCGTATCGTGCTGATCGCGCTGACGCCCGACGGCCGCGCGCTGTATCGCAAGATCCTGCCGATCGCGCGCAAATGGAACGACGGACTGCTCGCATGCCTGAGCGACAGCGAGCGCCAGACCTTCGAACGGCTGCTCGACAAGGTCGTCGCAAGCGTGATCGCGCGCGACGACTGAGCCGCACGGACCGGGCCGGCGCAAGCCCGCGGCCCGGCCCTACAGCCCGCTGTTCGCGGCGCGCTGCCGCAGCAGCCCGAGCACTGCGTCGCAATACGGGGTCGGCAGGCCGAGCTTGCGCCCCAGTTCCGGAAATACGCCGAGAATCGGTCCGATCTCGAGCGGGCGCCCGGCCTCGAAGTCCTGCAGCATCGACGTCTTGAACGCACCGAGCTGGCGCGTCACCGCGATACGCTCCGGGCCGCTCATGCCGGTGCTCAGCCCGAGCCGCTCGCCGATCGCGGCCGCCTCCTCCATCATCCGCAGCGCCAGCGCGTGCGTCAGCGGATCGTCGAGCAGCCGGTCGGCCGTCGAGCCCGTCAGCGCGCTCAGCGGATTCATGTTCATGTTGCCCCACAGCTTGGCCCAGATGTCGGTGCGGATCTCGCGCGTCGCCTCGACCTCGAAGCCGCCGGCGGCGAGCGCCGCCGCCACGCGCGCGGCGCCCGTCTCGAGGGCTGCATCCGGCGCGCCGACGATCAGACGATTGCCGCGCCCGCGCCGCACCACGCCCGGCGCCTCGGTGCTCGCCGACAGGTGAACCACGCAGCCGACCGCCCGCGCAGGCGGCAGCGCCGCCGAGACCGCGCCGTCCGGGTCGACCGCGTCGAGCCGTGTGCCGTCGAGTGGCCCGGCCAAGCCATGCGTGAACCACCACGGCAGGCCGTTCATCGCCGCAACGATCACCGTGCGCGGCCCGACGAGCGGCGCCAGGCGGGCCGCGAGGCCCGGCAGCGCCTGCGCCTTCAGCGCGATCACGACGTAATCCTGCACGCCGAGCGCCGCCGCATCGTCGCTCGCGTCGACGGCGACCGACGACAGCGGCGCGCCGTGCTCGTCCAGCACGCGCACGCCGTGCGACCGGAGCGCGTCGAGCGTCGCGCCGCGCGCAAACGCGCTCACGTGCATCCCGGCGCGCGACAGCGCGGCCGCGAGCAACCCGCCGATCGCGCCGACGCCGACGATCGCCACGCGTGCCGGCAGGAAATTCGAGTCGTTCATGATTGATCCCGTCCCTTGAGAGAGATGTCGAGGATAGAAGCAAATGGTTGCACGTACAACCATATTAGGAAACCTGCGGGCGTGGGGCCGGCGGGCGCGCCATCATGCGGCGGGCCCGTTCCGCTTGCGCGATCGGGCGGAATGCGCTCTCCTACGTCTTTCTATGTCCTTGCATGCGCCAAGCGCTCGCGCCACATCCTTACTTACGATGAAATCGCCCACGCCGGCCAAGACGCGCCGCCGCCCCTCCAATCTGACGCTGAACATCATCGCCGTGCTTGTCGGTCTCGTGACGTTCGCCGCCGGCGCATGCTGGCTGGTCTATAGCTGGATCGTCGACCGCGAGGCCCAGTATTTCGCGATTCCGCTGGTGTTCTCCGTCCCCGTGATCGTCGCGGTCGCCATCCGGAGTTTGTGGGAGTAGCGACGGATCGGCGCCCGTTTATATCAAAATACGAAATCGTTTTTTGCGATATGCAACGTTTACGCGCGACCGACAGCTCCCTACACTCGAGCTCGCGATTGCCTGTCGCAATGTCGCAAGTCGCATCATTCGCAAGTCGTCCTCGCGTCCACGAGGACTTGCCCGCCTACGCCCCCCCAAGTAGGCGGGCTTTTTCGTTTGTGTCGGCGTCGACTGATACGCCACCACGTCCTCGCACATCACGCGACTGTTCTCGACGCGCGCAGTCGAACGGCTGATGAAACTCTACTTTGCTATAAGCCGCATTTATGACGGCACTCGTTATCCGTACACTTTGATCGCGCGACAAATTCGTGTCGCGCAATCTCCAGCAGTAACACGGGTTGTCCCCGCTTCCCCGCCTACTCGTCACCGGGTAGGCGTTTTTTTCGTTTCGGTCGAGCCACGACGCACACATGCGCGGTCACCCACGCGCGGCGCGATCTGGCGCTGGTGTGAGGCATCCTGGAGAAGGGTCGGGGCTGAATCCCGAACATCGCGACGATCAGCGAGCCTGGACGGGCAGAAAAGCAAGAGCGCGCTGGCGCTGGCTGAATACGCATGGTGACTCTCTCATTCCGGATTGCGAAAACCAGAGTGTGCCGCTGCCGGAAGCGGGGCTGACCATCTTATTAATTGCAGGCCCTGCTGGGCGCAGACGACAAGTGATCAAGACGATCCGCTAGGGACTGCAAGCTGACGGTAGTACCATCTCGATCTCGAAGCTGTGCCGCTGGTTCAAGGTGCCGCACCGCGCGGTGTCCGTGTATTACCGGCCGGTCAAGTCCGCACCGAAGGTTCAGGCGTGTTTTGCCGAACCGATCAAAGCGCTGATCGAGGAATCACCGTCATTTGGCTACCGGACCGTGGCGCACCTGCTGGGGTTCAACAAGAACACAGTGCGGCGGATCTTCCAGCTGAAGGGCTGGCAGGTTTGCAAGCGACCGATTGGCTTTCGGCCTCGCGTTCAGGCCATGCCGTCGGTCGCTACACTCCGAACGAGCGATGGTCGACAGATGTGTGCCGCGTCTGGGCCGGTCGCGACGATTGGGCTACGTTGGCGCTGGCGATTGACTGCCAAACGCGCGAACTACGTGGTTGGCAGAAGCGGTGGCGGAGTTGGTCTTGCTTCGATAAATAAACCTATGGCATGAGATGCTAAAAGCGATTTTGCACGGGAAGGCCGGAAGAGCAGTTCTGGCCGGAGGAGTCGAACAGAGCTGGCGAGAAATATTCCGGCAGCGAGAGGATCTGCTGACTGCCGCCTTCCTTGGACGATTGGCGTATCTCTCCGATGTGGGTAAGCAACGGGTATTGAAGCTACTGACTCCCGGATTTACAGAATCCCTCGGGCCGATGAAATCCATCTCGTTCTGGCCTAGGCTGACCGGCCATGCCAAGCGATCGTTTGTTGAACCCGATGTTCTGATCAATTACGAGAACAACCGACGATCCGAGCGGTGATAGCGGGCAAATCGAAACGGTCGGAGAACACATGCAGGCCATTTTGTTTAAATGGCCATTGGCCGATGTTCTCGTCAATACGAATCCAATAATAGAGAAACTCGGAATTTATGGCGAGTGAGCGTTTGTAGCACCACGCTTTAAATTCAAATATTTTCGACACAAAAAATGCAAACCGTTGCAGTTCTGGACTTCGAAACAACCGGACTCTCCCCCACTCATGGCGACAGAGCTACCGAAATTGCTGTCATTCTTTTGCGTGACGGGAAAATCATCGACCGTTACCAGTGCCTGATGAACGCAGGAAGACGCATTCCGTCCGATGTCGTCGCCCTCACCGGGATAACAAACGACATGATCGCATTGGCTCCCCCGGCGTCGAAAGTCATGAAGGACGCTGTAGCGTTTGTCGGAAGATATCCCCTCGTGGCCCACAACGCCGGCTTCGATAAACGGTTTTGGCAGGCCGAACTCGAGCTTCTTGGTGTGGCGGCGGAGCAGTCCTTTGCCTGCACGATGCTCGTGGCAAGACGAATCTACCCGCACGCCCCGAGTCACCGCCTATCAAGCTTGGCCGAGATGCTGCGATTGCCGAAGACGGGGCCTGCCCACCGGGCAATGGCCGACGCCGAGATGGCCAGTCACCTCTGGTGCAGATTACAGCACGACATTACGAAGACTTACCGCCTGGATCGTGTCGATCACGAGCTCATGACTCGATTGCAGGCGACCAGTAAGGCGAAGGTTCCGACGTACTTGCGTTCGCTGGCAACTGGCAATCCGTAAGCTGAAAATGTAACGCCCCGATAACGCTAGGGCATTGCTCCAGCCGAGCTTGAAGGTCTTGATTTAACGAATCCCCTTCAATTTTGCGTTGACTGCATTCACGTCGAATCCAGCGGGATCGAAGATACCGCCAGCCCAAGCAAAATAAGCCGGCCTGATCCCACCGAAAACTCCACACATACCACCGGCTGCCCACGATGCAAGCCGGACAACGACGGAAACAAAAAACCCACGAAGCTCAATGCTGTCGCGGGTTTCAGGAAGTTGGTGGATACCAACGGATTACTATTTGGTGCGTGAGGCCGGACTCGAACCGGCACGGGATCGCTCCCGTCAGGACCTAAACCTGGTGCGTCTACCAATTTCGCCACTCACGCGGATGTCCTTCGCCGCTCCGGTGCCGCACGCGCGTCGCGCATGCCAGCCGCCAGCGGCGGCGCGCCCAGAACGGGCAAGCGCGAGATTCTACCCGATCCGCGCCCCCTTGTCTCCACCAGCCGACGGGCTGCGCGCGCCGGTGCTAGAATTTCGCGCTTGATTCCGGCGGTGCGCGCAAGCGCGTCCCCTCATACCGCCTTCGACCCATTTCCGCACGTGAATTTCGACGACTACTGTCAGCAGAAAGCCGCGCCGCCCGGCTCCAGCGTCTATTACGCGCTGCGGCAGGCGCCGCTCGCCGTTCAGCCTCGCCTCGCGGCCCTCTTCGCGCTGCGCCGCGAACTCGAGGAAACCGCCAAGGAAACGAGCGACCCGACGGTCGGGCACACCAAGCTCGCGTGGTGGCACAAGGAGCTGGCCGCGCTCGCGGCCGGACAGCCATCGCACCCCGTCACGCAGGCGCTCGCCGCGCACCATCCGTCGATCGCGGACGAAAGCGACACGCTGCGCGCACTCGTCGGCGGCTTCGGCATGGATCTCGAGCAGGCACGCTACCTCGATTTCGCGAATCTGCAGCGCTATGTCGCGCAGGTCGGCGGGAGCTTCTCGGCGCTCGTCGCACGCGCGAGCGCACTGAAGCCCGTGGAGCCGCAACCGTGGGCGAATGCAGTCGGGCACGCGCTGATGCTCGCCCAGTTCGTACAGGAGCTCGGCAACGATGCGCGGCACGGGCGCATCTATCTGCCGATCGACGAGCTGCAGCGCTACAACGTCACCGCGGCCGACCTGCTGAACCGGCGCTACAGCCCGGCCTTCACCGAGCTGCTGCAATTCCAGACCTCGCGGGCACGCGACGCGCTGTCGGCCGCCGATGCCGCGATCCCCGCCCCGGCGCGCCGCGCACAGCGGACGCTGCGCGCGCAAATCGCACTCTCGCTCGCGCTCCTCGACGAAATCGAACGGGACGGCTACCAGGTCCTGCATCAACGCATCGCACTCACGCCGATCCGCAAGCTGTGGATCGCGTGGCGCGCTGCACGCCGCCGCTGACGCCGGCGCGCGCCTACACCCGCAGCAGCGGCAGCGGCTCGAAGCGCTGCTGCAGCACGCGGGTCGCGTCGATGCCCCACCACGGGCCGAGCACGGTCGCATAAAGCTGACGGAAATCGACGGCGACCGGAAGGTTGCCGTTGCCGTCGAGCTGCCCGAGCGCGGGCTGTGCGCCATACAGCCCGCCCGCGACACGCCCGCCCATCACGAAATGCGCCGCAGCGGTCCCGTGATCGGTACCGTTGCTCTGATTCTCCCGCGCGCGCCGGCCGAATTCCGCATACGTCATCACGAGCGTCCGGTCCCAGTACCCGAGCTCGGTCAGCGCGGCGCGCATCGCGCCCATCCCTTCGGCAAGCTGCCTGAGCAGCGCCGCCTGCTGCCCCGGCTGGTTCTGGTGCGTATCGAAGCCGTTGAGCGTGAGCCGCAGCACCGCGACGCCATTCTGCACAGACGCCGCCGGCGTGCGCGGCGTCTCGCATGCGGCGAGCACCTGCATCGCCGTCTTCACCGCGGTGCCGAACGCGCCGTTCGGAAACGCGGTCCTGAACGGGTGCATGCCGTCGCGCGGTCGCAGGCGATCCGCCGCCTTCACGATGTCGTTCTCGACCTCGATGATGTGCGCGAGCGCCGGGTTCTGTTCGCGCAGCGAGACCGGCTCGGCGAGCCGCGCCGCGCGGATGAACTGCGCCGGATTGACGAGCGCGATCGCGCGCGCGCCGTTCGCGAGCGGCCCCATCTCGGCGCTGCCGAGCACGACGCCGTCCGCGGCGAAACCGGCCGGCACCGGCGCCTGCGCGAACGCGCGCGTCAGCCAGCCCTCGTGCAGGTACTGGTCCGAGCGCGACGCGGTGTCCCAGATTTCGATCGACCGGAAGTGCGACAGGTTCGGCTGCGGGTAGCCGACGCCCTGCACGATCGCGAGCTGCCCGTCATGCCAGAGCGGCACGAGCGGCGCGAGCGACGGATGCAGCCCGCTGCGCTCGTCGAGCTGCAGCACCTGGTCGCGCTTGATCCCGATGCTTCGCCGCAACGCGTAGTACTGCGGGTCCGCGTACGGCACCACGGTATTGAGGCCGTCGTTGCCGCCTTTCAGCTCGACGAGGATCAGGACGTTCGCATAGCCCGCGACGGCCGCGCCCGGCTTCGGCGCGGCCGCCGCGCGCGGCAGCCAGAGCGAGACGCCCGCCGTCGCGGCGGCGCCCGTCAGTGCGAGGAAATCGCGTCGGTTCATCGTGCATCCCTTGGGCGGCCACCGCGCATGCGCTGCGCGCCGGCCTGTCGTTTCGTCGTCATTTCAATTGGTAGGCCGGGTCCATCAGCAGCGCTTCGAGATACGCGCTGCCCGTGGATCCGGTGTCGATCGCCGCGACCGGCGACAGCGGCAACACCGCGTGCTGCAGCTGCAGCTCCGTCGTCAGGCCGGCCGGCGCCTGCGGCCGTGCCCGGAACTGCGCGAGCCAGCGTTCGAGGTCGAAGTGCATCCCGCCCCGCCCAGGCCTCGCCTGCATCCCCGCCCGCACCGGGCGCATGACGGCCGTTTCGGTCGCGCGGAACAATTGCTCGACGAACTGCTTGCGCGCCAGCAGCGTCGCACTGTTGATCCAGGCAGGCCCGCCCGGCCACCCCTTGACGTTCGGCGGAGAGAACAGGTTCTGCCCGAGCGCGCGCACCGTGTTCGCCAGCATCGCCGGATCGCCGTAGCCGACGTCGAACAGCCGCACCGAGCCGACCACGAACTCCACCGGCGACTTGACGAGCACGCCGCGGTTGCGCGCGTCCCAGAACGCGTCGGTCGACCAGAGCGCCGACAGCGCCGCGCGGATGTCGTAGCCGCTCGCCCGAAAGCGCGCGGCGACCGTGTCCAGTTCGGTCGGGTCCGGCGTGTCCGACACGAACTCGCGCCAGAGCTTGCCCGCTATGAAGCCCGCCGTTTCCGGCCGTGCGAGCAGGATGTCGAGAAAGCCGTCGCCGTCGAGCGGCCCGGTGACGCCGAGAATCGTCTTGTCGCCGGTGTCGTGCCAGTCCGGCCGCACTGCAAAGCGCAGCGTGTCGGGATCGATGCTCCAGCCAGTCAGCGCGCGTGCCGCCTCGGTCACGTCGCGCTGCGAATAGTGGCCTTCGCCGAGCGTAAACAGCTCCATCACTTCCCGCGCGAAATTCTCGTTCGGGCGCCCCTTGCGGTTGCTCGCGCCGTCGAGGTACTGCAGCATCGCCGGATCCTTCGCGACACCGTGCAGCATCGTGCCAAAGTTGCCGAGCGCCTCGCGCCGCAGCAGCGCATGCTGCGCGGCCATCGTCTGCGGAAACGGCACCTTGTCCTGCCCGGATGTGAAGTGACCGTGCCAGAACAGCGTCATCCGCTCGGTGAGCGGCGACGGCGTCACGACCATCTCGTTGAGCCATGCCGCGCGTAACGCGTCGTAACGCTGGTTGCGCTCGCGCTGTGCATCGCGCCGCGCATCCGGGGCGAGCGCCTGGCGCTCGGCGCGCGACGGCGGCAGCTCGACCGTCCATGCCGGCCATGCGGTGACGGGTTCCTGCCTGACGTTGCCGAGGGCGTCGGCGACCGCCTGCGCGCGGCTCATGCCGACGATGCGCGCGACATCGGCCGGGGCCGGCGAAAAGCCGGTGCGCGTCAGGAAAAAGAGTGCGTCGTCCGCATCGAGGGGCGTGCGCATGGCTGGCGGCAGCGCCTGCCCGGCAGCGTTGTCGTGACTCATCGTCGGAGGCTCCCGCCGTCAGAAGATCGAACTGTCGCGCGATGCGCGCATGTGCCGGTTCAACGGCGCGCGGCGGGCGGGCGTTGACGGGTAAATTGCTACGGAATCTTTCGGTGCGGCGCGCGTGACGATCAGCGCTTGTACAGGTCGCGAACCGCGTCCTCGATGTGCTGGCGCAGCAGGTGCCGCTCCTCGGGCGTCATGTGCCCGTCGCGGCGGCGCTGCTCGAGATCCGGCGGCACTGACGAGCGTGCGGCGTCGGCGCCGTGATCCGGTGGCTGCGCACCCTTGCCGCGGGACATCTTGCGCGCCGAAGCACCAGGCTCCTGTCGCTGCGCATGGGCGAAGTTCGACGCATGCAGACCGCCAAGCGCGAGCGTCAGCATCAGTGCAATCCGCGCAGATCGCATGACCGTCCTCGCTTGTTTGGTCGATTTGTTCCCTTCGTCACGCGGCAACCGGCTACCTCTGGTACTTGAAACACCCTGCGAAAATCGAGTGTGCAAACCGTGGAAAGTTGAGTGGGATGGAGTATCCACCGAATCTCCGACCCAAGTAAAGGAAAGTCTATATCGGGATACAGACCAGCCTATAGCCTGCCTTTACTCCGCGCGGCGACGCGGGTAAATTTTGTAAGCGACTGTAACGCACCAAAATACCCGGCCGCGCGCCATTTCCCATTCGCGATAAGATGCCAGTCATGGAAACGAAAAACCCCTCCAAGATTCTCGTCGTCGACGACGATCCGCGCCTGCGCGATCTGCTGCGCCGTTATCTCGGCGAGCAAGGCTTCAACGTGTACGTCGCGGAGAATGCGACCGCGATGAACAAGCTCTGGGTGCGCGAGCGCTTCGACCTGCTCGTGCTCGACTTGATGCTGCCGGGCGAAGACGGCCTGTCGATCTGCCGCCGTCTGCGCGGCAGCAACGACCGCACGCCGATCATCATGCTGACCGCGAAGGGCGAGGACGTCGACCGCATCGTCGGTCTCGAGATGGGCGCGGACGACTACCTGCCGAAGCCGTTCAATCCGCGCGAGCTCGTCGCGCGCATTCACGCGGTGCTGCGCCGCCAGGCGCCCGCGGAACTGCCGGGCGCGCCGTCGGAGACGACCGAGGTGTTCGAGTTCGGTGAATTCTCGCTGAATCTCGCCACCCGCACGCTGACCAAGTCCGGCCAGGAGATCCCGCTGACGACAGGCGAATTCTCGGTGCTGAAGGTGTTCGCGCGCCATCCGCGCCAGCCGCTGTCGCGCGAGAAGCTGATGGAGCTCGCGCGCGGCCGCGAATACGAAGTGTTCGACCGCAGCCTCGACGTGCAGATCTCCCGTCTGCGCAAGCTGATCGAGCCGGACCCGGGCAGCCCCCGCTTCATCCAGACCGTCTGGGGCCTGGGCTACGTGTTCATCCCCGACGGCGCGGCCTGACGCGCCCCGGTGCCGGCATCGCCAGTTAACCAGCCCGTCTCATGCGTATCGACCGGCGCCTCCTGACGCTCGCCTTCGGCGGGCTGTTCTGGCGCACTTTCCTGCTGATCGCGCTGCTGATCTCGGTCAGCCTCGCGGCGTGGTTCCAGAGCTTTCGCGTGATCGAACGGGAGCCGCGCGCGCAGCGCGTCGCGCTGCAGCTCGTCGCGATCGTCAAGCTCACGCGCACCGCCCTGCTCTATTCCGATCCCGACCTGCGGCGCGCGCTGCTGCAGGACCTCGAGAGCAATGAAGGCGTGCGCGTGTATCCGCGCGAAAAAACCGACAAGTTCCGGCTGCAGCCCGACGAATCGCTGAACCGCCTGATCGAGCACGACATCCGCAGCCGCCTCGGCGACGACACCGTGATCGCGCAGACGGTCAACGACATCCCCGGCGTGTGGATCAGCTTCAAGATCGATGACGACGACTACTGGGTCGCGCTCGACCGCGAGCAGCTCGACACCGTCACCGGCCTGCAGTGGGCCGGCTGGGGGCTGTTCGCGCTCGCGCTGTCGCTGTTCGGCTCCGCGTTCATCACGAGCCTCGTGAACCGGCCGTTCTCGCGCCTCGCGCTCGCCGCGCGCCAGGTCGGCTCCGGCCAGGCGCCCGAGCCGCTGCCGGAGCGCGGCATGGGCGTCGCCGCCGACACCAACCGCAGCTTCAACCAGATGGTGCGCGATCTCGAACAACTCGAGGCCGACCGCGCGCTGATGCTCGCGGGCATCTCGCACGACTTGCGCACGCCGCTCGCGCGGCTGCGCCTCGAAACCGAGATGAGCCCGTCCGACCAGGCAACCAAGGATGCGATGGTCGACGACATCGAGCAGATGGACCGCATCATCGCCGCGTTCATCGACTACGCGCGCCCGACCCAGCGCAGGCCCGAGCCGGTCGACCTGTCGACGATCGTGCAGGAAGTGGCCGCGCGCGTCGCGAGCGAGGACGGCGTCGAGATCCGCACGCGCCTCGCGCCCGCCGCGGTGATCGAGGCCGACGAGACCGACATGCGCCGCGTGATCGGCAACCTCGTCGAGAACGCGCGCAAGTACGGCCAGAGCACGGCGGACGGCATCGCGCGCATCACGCTGGAGACGCGCGTGTCGCATGCGCGCGTCGAGCTGTCGGTGAGCGACGAAGGCCCGGGCATTCCGGACGATCAGCTGCCGCTCGTGATGCGTCCGTTCTATCGCGTCGACGCCGCGCGCAGCAACGCGGACGGCACGGGCCTCGGGATGGCGATCGTGCTGCGCCTCGTCAACCGCTATCGCGGCGCACTGCGCCTGCGCAACCGCAAGCCGGAACCCGGGCTCGAAGTCACACTCGAATTCCCGGGCGGCAAATCCCGCGCGACCGCATGACGCACGCGCGGCATGCAACCCGGGCTTACGCTATCGACGCGTTAGAAAATTCCTATGAGGATCGTTAGTTAAAATCTATTGAAAATATCAGTCAATAGAGTTATAGTTTTCGACATGCTGTCACATCGACGTTGCAGCAACGAGGTAGCGTGACTCAAGCAGTCCTTCCCAACTCATACAGGAGTATCCGCATGAAAACCGTCGGCGATAAACTCGAAGCCTTTACCGTTGCAGCCGCGAAGCCTGGCTTCAACCACCACGAAGAAAACGGCCAGTCGGCTTTCGAGACGATCACCGAAGCATCGTTCCCGGGCAAGTGGAAAGTCATCTACTTCTACCCGAAGGACTTCACGTTCGTCTGCCCGACGGAAATCGTCGAATTCGCGAAGCTGACCAAGCAATTCGAAGAGCGTGACGCCGTCCTGCTCGGCGGCAGCTCGGACAACGAGTTCGTGAAGCTGGCATGGCGCCGCGAGCACAAGGACCTCGACAAGCTGAACCACTACTCGTTCGGCGACGTCAAGGGCGAGCTGATCGACCAGCTCGGCGTGCGCGACAAGGAAGCCGGCGTGGCCCTGCGCGCGACGTTCATCGTCGATCCGGACAACACGATCCAGCACGTTTCGGTCAACAACCTGAACGTCGGCCGTAGCCCGGCAGAAGTCCTGCGTATTCTCGACGGCCTGCAAACGGACGAGCTCTGCCCGTGCAACCGCGCAGTCGGCGGCGCGACGCTGTAAGCGTCGATGCACGAAAGCCCGCAGCGCACGTCCTGCCTGCGGGCTTTTTTAACGGCCAACCCATAGGAGATATCAATGGAATTCATCGAATCGATTAAGGCGCGTATTCCCGACTACGCGAAGGACATCCGCCTGAACCTCGACGGCACGATCACGCGCTCGGCGCTCGAAGGCACCGACGCGGTGGGCGTTGCGCTCGCCGCCGCGTTCGCGGCGAAGAGCACCGTGCTCGTGAAGGCGATCCGCGAAGCCGGCGTGCTGTCGCCGGAGGAAACGAACGCCGCGCTGACGGCGGCCGCGTTGATGGGGATGAACAACGCGTGGTATCCGTATGTCGAGATGGCCGACGACGCCGACCTGAAGACCCAGCGCGCCGAGCTGCGCATGGGCGCGTATGCGTCGCATGGCGGCGTCGACAAGCGCAAGTTCGAAATGTATGCGCTCGCCGCGTCGATCGTCGGCAAGTGCCACTTCTGCGTGAAGTCGCACTATGCGCTGCTGAAGAACGAACAGGGCATGACCGTTACGCAGCTGCGTGACGTCGGCCGGATCGCCGCCGTGATCAATGCCGCCGCGCAGGTGATCGCCGCCGAGGCCGAGTAAGCCCCGCGCGCCGGCCGGTTCGCGGCCGGAAAGAACAAACGCCACGCGCCGTTGCCGCGTGGCGTTCGTTCATGGAGCCGGCGGACGGCAGCCGTTCATCGACGGCATGCCCCCGCGCCGCCCCCGATGCATCGCGCGGCCGCCGCGAAACGGCGGGCGGCCGCGTGCCGCGCGCATCAGCCCGCGACGGTGCGCACGAGCAGCGCAGCGGCCTGCGCCTCGATGCCCTCGCCACGGCCGAGATAGCCGAGCTTCTCGTTGGTCTTCGCCTTCACGTTGACGCGCTCGATCGGCAGGCCGAGATCGGCGGCGATGTTCGCGCGCATCGCTTCGATATGCGGCGCAAGCTTCGGCGCCTGCGCGACCACGCTGCTGTCGACGTTCTGGATCGTGAAGCCCGCCGCCTTCACGCGCGCCACGCATTCGCGCAGCAGCACGCGGCTGTCCGCACCCTTGAACGCCGCATCGGTATCGGAGAAATGGCGACCGATGTCGCCGAGCGCCGCCGCGCCGAACAGTGCGTCGGTGATCGCGTGCAGCAGCACGTCCGCGTCCGAGTGGCCGAGCAGGCCGCGCTCGTACGGAATCGTCACGCCGCCGATGATGAGAGGCCGTCCCTCGACGAGCTGATGCACGTCGTAGCCTTGTCCGATTCTGAAATCCATGCGTGTTCCGATTGAGTAAGAGTCAGGAGGGATTCGCGGTGCGCGCGAGGATCGCTTCCGCGAGGTCGAAGTCTTCCGGATAGGTGACCTTGAAATTGCGCAGGCTGCCCTGCACGACGCGCGGCGTATGGCCCGCCCACTCGATCGCGCTCGCTTCGTCGGTCAGGTCGTGCCCCTGCTGCTGCGCGCTCAGGATCGCGTCGCGCAGCATGCCGATGCGGAACATCTGCGGCGTCTGCGCCTGCCACAGGCCGTCGCGCGATTCCGTGCGCGCGATCGCGTCGGTGCCGGCCGGCACGCGCTTCAGCGTATCCGCGACCGGCAGCGCGACGATGCCGCCGACCGGATCGTCCTTCAGCGCCGCGACCAGCGTGCGGATCAGCGGCGGCGCGATGCCCGGCCGCGCGGCGTCGTGCACGAGCACCCAGTCGCTGTCGGTCGCGCCGAATTCCGTGAGCTCCATCAGGCCGTTGAGCACCGATGCCTGCCGCGACGCGCCGCCGCAGCGGCGCACCGCGAAGCGCAGGCCCGCGAAGCGGCGCGCATCGAAATGCGTGTCGTCGGGCGCGATGACGACGAGCGTCTGCGCGAATTCGCTGCACGCGTCGAACGCGGCGAGCGTGTAATGCAGCAGCGCGCGTCCCGCGAGCGTGCGGTATTGCTTCGGCAGCGCGGAGCCGGAGCGGCTGCCCGTACCGGCGCAGGGAATCAAGGCAAAGAGTCGGGGAGTCACGAGAAGAAACGCCGGAAAGGTGAAATCGAAAAGCGGATTTTATAATAGGTCTTTCGTCTCGACCGGACGGCCGCACCGCGGCCGCCGCACGCACCCCACTGCCGTCCTTATGCCAGACAACGCTTCCACCCCGTCCGCCTCGCCCGTCGCGCTCGTCAAGCCGGGCCAGCGCTTTGCCTTCGACGGCGCACACGGCTCCGCCGACGCGCTCGCCATCGCCCGCTATCTCGCCGCCTACCGTCAGGACGTGCCGCTTCTGGCCGTGATCTGCGCGAACGCGGTGGACGCGCAACGCCTCGCGCAGGAAATCGGCTACTTCTCGCCGGACGCGCGCGTGCGCCTGCTGCCGGACTGGGAAACCCTGCCGTACGACACCTTCTCGCCTCACCAGGATCTCGTCTCCGAGCGTCTCGCGACGCTGCACGATCTCGGCGAAGGCCGCTGCGACATCCTGCTCGTGCCGGCGACGACCGCGCTGTACCGGATGCCGCCCGCGTCCTTCATGGCCGCTTACACGTTCGCGTTCGCGCAGGGCGAGCGACTCGACGAGGCGAAGCTGAAGGCGCAATTGACGCTCGCCGGCTACGAGCACGTGAGCCAGGTCGTGCGCCCCGGCGAATACTGCGTGCGCGGCTCGCTGATCGACCTGTTCCCGATGGGCTCGCCGCTGCCTTACCGGATCGACCTGTTCGACGACCAGGTCGACTCGATCCGCGCGTTCGATCCGGACACGCAGCGCAGCCTCTATCCGGTGCGCGACGTGCGCCTGTTGCCGGGCCGTGAATTCCCGTTCGACGAAGCGGCGCGCACCGCATTCCGCAGCCGCTGGCGCGAGACCTTCGAAGGCGACCCGAGCCGCGCGACGATCTACAAGGACATCGGCAACGGCGTGCCGTCGGCCGGCATCGAGTATTACCTGCCACTGTTCTTCGACGACACGGCGACCCTGTTCCACTATCTGCCCGCCGGCGCGCACCTGGTGTTCTCGGGCGACCTCGACACCGCGATCCGGCGCTTTACCGCCGACACCCGGCAGCGCCACGCGTTCCTGTCGCACGACCGCGAGCGGCCGATCCTCGAGCCGCAGCGGCTGTTCCTGTCGGACGACGATTTCTACACGTTCGCGAAGCCGTTCGCGCGCGTCGTGCTGCCCGCGCAGCCCGAGGGCGGCTGGGCGAGCGCCCTCCCCGAGCTGTCGATCGACCGTCACGCCGACGATCCGCTCGCCGCGCTGCGCGCGTTCGTCGGCAGCTCCGGCAAGCGCGTGCTGCTGACCGTCGAATCGGCGGGCCGCCGCGAGACGATCTCGCAGCTGCTCGCCGAGCACCGGCTGAAGCCCGCGTCGAGCGACCACTTCGCCGGCTGGCTCGCGAGCGACGAGACCTTCGCGCTCGGCGTCGCGCCGCTCGCGGGCGGCTTCGCGGTGCCGGGCGAAGGCTACGCGATCGTCACCGAGACGGAGCTGTACGGCGCGCTCGGCCGCCGTGCGGGACGCCGCCGCCAGGAACAGGCGAGCAACGTCGACGCGATGGTGCGCGACCTGTCCGAGCTGAAGGAAGGCGACCCGGTCGTGCATGCGCAGCACGGCATCGGCCGCTACATGGGCCTCGTGTCGATGGATCTCGGCGAAGGCGAGACCGAATTCCTGCATCTCGAATATGCGGGCGACAGCAAGCTCTACGTGCCGGTCGCCCAGCTGCACGTGATTTCGCGCTACAGCGGCGCCGATCCGGACAGCGCGCCGCTGCATGCGCTCGGCTCGGGCCAGTGGGAGCGCGCAAAGCGCAAGGCCGCGCAGCAGATCCGCGACACCGCCGCCGAGCTGCTCAACCTGTACGCGCGCCGCGCCGCCCGCGAGGGCCACGCGTTCGGGCTGGAGCCACGCGACTACGTGAAGTTCGCCGAGAGCTTCGGCTTCGAGGAAACGCCTGACCAGGCCGCGGCGATCGCGGCCGTGATCGGCGACATGACGAGCGGCAAGCCGATGGACCGGCTCGTGTGCGGCGACGTCGGCTTCGGCAAGACCGAGGTCGCGCTGCGTGCCGCGTTCATCGCGGTGATGGGCGGCAAGCAGGTCGCGCTGCTGTCGCCGACGACGCTGCTCGCCGAGCAGCACACGCAAACCTTCATCGACCGCTTCGCCGACTGGCCGGTGCGGGTCGCCGAGCTGTCGCGCTTCAAGTCCGCGAAGGAGGTCAACGCGGCGATCGGCCAGATCAACGAAGGCAGCGTCGACATCGTGATCGGCACGCACAAGCTGCTGTCGTCGGACGTGCAGTTCAAGCGGCTCGGCCTCGTGATCATCGACGAGGAGCACCGTTTCGGCGTGCGCCAGAAGGAAGCGCTGAAGGCGCTGCGCGCGGAGGTCGACGTGCTGACGCTGACCGCGACGCCGATCCCCCGCACGCTCGGGATGGCGCTCGAAGGCCTGCGCGACTTCTCGGTGATCGCGACCGCGCCGCAAAAGCGCCTCGCGATCAAGACCTTCGTGCGGCGCGAGGAAGAAAGCGTAATTCGCGAGGCGATGCTGCGCGAGCTGAAGCGCGGCGGCCAGGTCTACTTCCTGCACAACGAGGTCGAGACGATCGACAACCGCCGCGCGATGCTGGAAGCGCTCGTGCCCGAGGCGCGCATCGCGATCGCGCACGGCCAGATGCACGAGCGCGAGCTCGAGCGCGTGATGCGCGATTTCGTCGCGCAGCGCGCGAACGTGCTGCTGTGCACGACGATCATCGAGACCGGCATCGACGTGCCGAGCGCGAACACGATCATCATGCACCGCTCGGACAAGTTCGGCCTCGCGCAGCTCCACCAGCTGCGCGGGCGCGTCGGCCGCTCGCACCACCAGGCGTACGCGTACCTGCTCGTGCACGATCCGCAGGCGCTGACCAAGCAGGCGCAGCGCCGCCTCGAGGCGATCCAGCAGATGGAGGAGCTCGGCTCGGGCTTCTATCTCGCGATGCACGACCTCGAGATCCGCGGCACCGGCGAGGTGCTCGGCGACAAGCAGTCCGGAGAGATCCACGAGATCGGCTTCCAGCTCTACACGGAGATGCTCAACGACGCGGTGAAGGCGCTGAAGAACGGCAAGGAGCCCGACCTCACCGCCCCGCTCGCGGCGACGACCGAGATCAACCTGCACGCGCCCGCGATCCTGCCTGCCGACTATTGCGTCGACGTGCAGGAACGCCTGTCGCTCTACAAGCGTCTCGCGAACTGCGAGCACGGCGACGCGATCGACGGCATCCAGGAAGAGCTGATCGACCGCTTCGGCAAGATGCCGCCGCAAGCGCATGCGCTCGTCGAGACGCACCGGCTGCGCCTCGCCGCGAAGCCGCTCGGCATCGTCAAGATCGACGCGAGCGAGGTTGCGATCGGGCTGCAGTTCGTGCCGAACCCGCCGATTGATCCGATGCGCATCATCGAGATGGTCCAGAAGCACCGCCACATCAAGCTCGCCGGCCAGGACAAGCTGCGCATCGAGACGCGCACGCCCGACCTCGCGGTCCGCGTGTCGACGGTCAAGGAGACGCTGCGCGCGCTCGGCCACCCGATCCGCGAAGGCACGGCCGCCGCGCCGCGCTAGGCCCCGCCGCGCTTCGCGCGCGAGCGGGCGACGGCCGCAGGACTCCGTACGATCGGCGCGCATGTTGCGCTGCACCGTGGCCCGCGCAGGCGGGCCGCATCGTTTTTGAGTATGATTTTCCCATTCATCAGACGGAGTTCAGCCATGTCCACCCTCGACGCGACGGCGGCATCCGCCGCCGGCCCGGGCGCCGCCTCCCCCGTCAGCCTGGGCTGGGTCAGGGGTCTCGTGTCGATGGACACGACGAGCCGCGTGCCGAACCTCGGCCTCATCGAGACGGTCCGCGACGCGCTCGCCGCGAAGGGCATCGCGTCGACGCTCACGCACGATCCACGCGAAGGCTGGGCGAACCTGTTCGCGACGGTGCCCGCGCATGACGGCACGACGAACGGCGGCATCGTGCTGTCCGGTCACACCGACGTCGTGCCGGTGGATGGCCAGGCGTGGGACAGCGCCCCGTTCCGCCCGGAGATCCGCGACGGCCGCCTGTACGGTCGCGGCACCTGCGACATGAAGGGCTTCATCGGCGCCGCGCTCGCGCTGCTGCCCGAGATGCAGGCGGCCCGGCTCGCGAAGCCGATCCATTTCGCGCTGTCGTACGACGAGGAAGTCGGCTGCGCCGGCGCGCCGCTGATGATCGCCGACCTGCAGGCGCGCGGCGTGATGCCGACCGGCTGCATCGTCGGCGAGCCGACCGGCATGCGGCCCATCATCGCGCACAAGGGCATCAACACCTACCGCTGCTGCGTGCGCGGCCATGCGGCGCACTCGTCGCTGACGCCAAAGGGCCTGAACGCGATCGAGTACGCGGCGCGCCTCATCTGCCACATTCGCGACGTCGCCGACCGCTTCCGTACGGAAGGCCCGTTCGACGCGCTCTACGACGTGCCGTTCACGACCGCGCAGACGAGCACGATCGAAGGCGGCAACGCGATCAACACCGTGCCGGCCGAATGCCGCTTCGCGTTCGAGTTCCGCAACCTGCCGACCCTCGACCCCGAGCGGATCTTCGCGCGCATCGAAGCCTACGCGAACGAAACGCTGCTGCCGCAGATGCGCCGCGAGCATCCAGACGCCGCGATCGAATTCTCGAAGATCTCCGCCGCGCCCGGCCTCGACTCGGCCGAACACGCCGCGATCACGCAGCTCGTGCGCGCGCTGACCGCCGACCAGGAAAAGCGCAAGGTCGCGTACGGCACCGAAGCCGGCCTGTTCGAGCGCGCCGGCATTCCGAGCGTCGTGTGCGGGCCGGGCAACATCGAGCAGGCGCACAAGCCGAACGAATACGTCGAACTCGCGCAGCTTGCCGAGTGCGAACGGTTCCTGCGCAAGCTGATCCGCAGCATGTCCGTCGACGCCGGCGATCACTGAGCCGGCCCCACGCCACGCCGGCCTGCGCGCGGGCCGGCCCACCCACACGCAAGGCCATGGCGACCACACAACAGAGCACCGCTCATACGATCGACGGCGAGCCGATCCCCACGCTCGACGACATCGCCGCGCAACACTTCGCGCTGTCGCCATGGGTCGCCCGCACGCCCATATTCGAGCGTACCGACCTGCCGTCGCTCGAAGGCTCGCACGTGAACTTCAAGTTCGAGCTGCTGCAGGCGAGCGGCAGCTTCAAGGCGCGCGGCGCGTTCACGCACCTGCTCGCGCTCGACGAGGCGCGCAGGAGCGCCGGCGTGACCTGCGTGTCGGCGGGCAACCACGCGGCGGCGGTCGCGTATGCGGCGATGCGGCTGGGCAGCAGCGCGAAGGTCGTGATGTTCAACACCGCGAGCCCGACTCGCATCGCGCAATGCAGACAGTACGGCGCGGAAGTCGTGCTGGCGGCGAGCGCGGCGCAGGCCTTCGACCTCGTGCGGCGCATCGAAGCGGAGGAAGGCCGCTTCTTCATCCATCCGTTCAACGGCTATCACACGATTCTCGGCACCGCGACGCTCGGCTACGAATGGGCGACGCAGGTGCCGGACTTCGATGCGGTGATCGTGCCGATCGGCGGCGGCGGCCTCGCGGCCGGCGTGTCGACCGCGCTGCGCCTCGCGAATCCGCGCGTGCACGTGTTCGGCGTCGAACCGGAAGGCGCCGACGCGATGTACCGCAGCTTCGCCGCGAACCACACGGTCACGATGACGGCAATGCACACGATCGCCGATTCGCTGATGGCGCCGCATACCGAGGAATACAGCTATCAGCTGTGCCGGCGGCACGTCGACCGGATCGTCACCGTCTCCGACGACGCGTTGCGCGCGGCGATGCTCTATCTGTTCTCGCAGCTGAAGCTGGCGGTCGAGCCGGCGTGCGCGGCGGCGATCGCCGCGCTGCTCGGCCCGTTGCGCGAAACGCTGCAGGGCCGGCGGGTCGGCGTGCTGCTGTCCGGCACGAACACCGACCCGGTCACGCTCGGCATGCACCTCGCGCATGCGCGCACACCGCGATGACTGGGACGCTAGGGTTATCCCCAGTTCGTGTTGAATAACCTGTTGAAAACTTTCTGAAAAGCGCGATAACCCATTGATTGGATGCCTTTTTGCTTGCGCGATGCAAGATGAGGCGGCGCGGCGCCATCGCCGCAGGGTTATCCCCAATTTTTGTTGACAGGATTGTGGAGAACTTGCCGAGAAGCAGGCCAAGCCATTGTTTTTGAATGGAAATTCCTCATTGCGCGAGCGCGTACCGCACCAGCGGCAGCGCCGCGCAGGCTCGCGGGTTATCCACAATTTTTGTTGACAGGGATGTTGATAACGCCGGGAGCGACATGCCAAGTCCTTGATGCGGAAGGCTTTACCGATCGCGCCCGTCCCGGCATCAAAAAAAAGCGGCCGCCCAAGGCGGCCGCCGCTGCGTCCGGCAACCGGGCGCCTGCGCGCCCGGTCCTGCCCGATCAGGGCTTGTTGCTTTCGAACATGTCCATGATCTGCTGCTTCTCCGACGCCGTCACGGGCGGCGGCGCGAGGCCCGCCGAGCCGGCCGAGCCGAGCGCGTCGTTCGCGCTCATCGCGTTGGCCGCCGGGTTGATGTCGACGCTCGCGACGAAGCCCTCGCCCGGCGTCCGGTCGGCGTAATACAGTTCGCCGTCGATCGTCGTGACGCCATCCGGCAGCGGCATCGGCTGCTCCGGCACGCCCTGCAGCGCGGTGCGCATGTAGTTCACCCAGATCGGCAGCGCGAGCTGCGCGCCGAACTCGCGGCCGCCGAGGCTCTTCGGCTGGTCGAAGCCCATCCACGCGACCGCGACGAGCGATTGCTGATAGCCGGCGAACCAGCCGTCCTTCGCCTCGTTGGTCGTGCCCGTCTTGCCCTGCAGGTCGCCGCGGCCGAGCGCGTTGGTGCCCGCGCCGGTGCCCGCGGTCGCGACCGTGTGCAGCAGGCTGCTCATCACGTACGCGTTGCGGCCCTCGATCGTGCGCGGCGCCGTGCTGCCCGCGATCACCGGCTGCGCCTTCTGCAGCGCCTGGCCGCGCGCGTCGTCAACCTCGGCGATCAGGTACGGGTCGACCTTGTAGCCGCCGTTCGCGAACACCGCGTAGCCGGTCGCGAGCTGCAGCGGCGTGACGAGGCCGGCGCCGAGCGCCATCGGCAGATACGGCGGCGTCTTCGCGGGATCGAAACCGAAACGCTGCGTCACGTAGTCCTGCGCGTACTGCGTGCCGATCGACGCGAGAATGCGGATCGACACCAGGTTCTTCGAGCGCTGCAGCGCGGTACGCATCGACATCGGGCCGTCGGGCTGGTCGTCGTCCTTCGGCTCCCAGGCGGTGCCGCCCGGCACGCTCGGCGGGAAGTACAGCGGCGCGTCGTTGATGATCGTCGCCGGCCCCATGCCCTTGTCGAGCGATGCCGAATAGATGAACGGCTTGAACGACGAGCCCGGCTGACGCCACGCCTGCGTGACGTGGTTGAACTTGCTCTTGTTGAAGTCGAAGCCGCCGACCAGCGAGCGGATCGCGCCGTCCTGCGGCGCGACCGCGACGAGCGCGCCCTCGACCTGCGGCAGCTGCACCACCTGCCAGTCGCTCTTCGCGTCCTTCATCACGCGCACGATCGAGCCGGGCTTGATGCGCTGCGCGTCGGCCGCGCGCGGCGACAGCGCGCCCGCGACGAAGCGCAGGCCGCCCGCGCCGATGGTCGTGGTCGCGCCGCCGACGAACTGCACCTGCACCGCGTTCGGCGCGACCGCCAGCACCACCGCCGACTGCAGGTCGCCGTTGTCCGGATGATCGGCGAGCGCGTCGTCGATCGCCTCGTCGCGATCGTCGCCCGGCGCCGGCAGCGCGATGGCGCCTTCCGGCCCGCGATAGCCGTGACGGCGCTCGTAATCGAGAATGCCGCGTCGCACCGCCTGGTAGGCGGCTTCCTGGTCGGCCGCGTTGATCGTCGTCGTGACGGTCAGCCCGCGCGTGTACGTCTCGTCCTTGTACTGCGCGTACATCATCTGCCGCACCATCTCCGCGACGTACTCGGCGTGCACCGCATACTGGTTGCCCGACGTGCGCGTGTGGATCTCCTCCCTGACGGCCTGCTCGTACTGCGGCTGCGTGATGTAGCCGATCTCGAGCATCCGCTTGAGGATGTACTCCTGACGCACCTTCGCGCGCTTCGGATTGACGACCGGGTTGTACGCGGACGGCGCCTTCGGCAAGCCGGCGAGCATCGCCGCCTCGGCGAGCGTGATGTCCTTCAGGTCCTTGCCGAAGTACACCCGCGCGGCAGCCGCGAAGCCGTACGAGCGCTGCCCCAGATAGATCTGGTTCATGTACAGCTCGAGGATCTGGTCCTTCGTCAGCGCCTTTTCGATCTTGTACGCGAGCAGCATCTCGTAGATCTTGCGCGTATAGGTCTTTTCGCTCGACAGGAAGAAGTTGCGCGCAACCTGCATCGTGATCGTGCTCGCGCCCTGCCGCGAGCCGCCATGCAGCAGGTCGGTGACACCGGCGCGCATGATGCCGAGGAAATCGACGCCGCCGTGCTCGTAGAAGCGGTAGTCCTCGATCGCGAGCACCGCTTTCTTCATCACGTCCGGAATCTCCTGGAAGCGCACGAGGCTGCGGCGCTCCTCGCCGAATTCGGCGAGCAGCACGTGATCGGCCGAGTAGACGCGCAGCGGCACCTTCGGCTGGTAGTTCGTCAGCGCGTCGAGAGGCGGCAGCTGCGGCGCCATGACGACGAGCGCGTAGCCGACGATCAGCGCGCCAACGACGACAAGGGTGACGAACAGGCCCGCGAACCAGAGCGCGACGCGCGAGCCGAACGAGCGGCCGCCGTCGTCATCGCCGCCGCGCGGCATGCGGTGCGCGTCGCGGTCGTCATCGTCGGTGTAAAAGGCCCCCGAAGGCGAGCGGCGCAACGTGTAATGATGGTCGTTCGTGGCGCGGGAGGAAGACGGTCGTTTGATAATTGGCATGTCGGAATGGCGGGCGCGCAGCGCCCTCGGACGCATGCGGCACGCATGCGCGAATGAATCGAGAGAGGATGCGTTGTGCAACGTGTCACGTCGACAGACCCCGCCGCGCGGCGATCCGTTCCCGCGACGTGACAGCGCATTTTAATGAAATCAACCGATTAGCTTCGCGATTTTTTGTAAAAATTCCCGCATCGCGTGTCGCTGCGAGGCATTCCGCCCTCCTCGCGGCCTATCATGGACACCACACGCCCGCCGACCGCACCACGCCTTTCAATCCTGAAAGACACCCGCACCCGGAGCCCGTCCGGGTGCGCCGCGGCGCCACTTGATATCGCGCGTTTAAGCCGTATTTAAGGGAACCGGTGGTGTAATATCCGCCGGCATCGGCAAGCGGGAAACCACCTGCCGATGCGCCAAGCCGCCGCGACGCGGCGCCTTTCATACACGGAGGATTTCATGTCGCTTTTCGACTCTATTTCGCGCACGATCAAAGGCCTGATGAATGACGCGGCCGACTCGGTGCAGGATCCGTCGCGCGATGCACGCCAGATCGTGCGGGAGCTCGACGACAGCGTCAGCCGCGCCGAGAATTCGCTGATCGAGATCGAGGCGCAGGTCGCGACCCAGCGCAGCAAGTGCGATGCGGCGAACGACAAGGTGAAGAAGTATGAGGACGGCGCGAAGCGCGCACTGCAGGCCGGCGACGAATCGCTCGCGCGCGAGGCGCTCGCCGCGCAGGCCAACGCGGAATCGGAACGCGACGCGCTCGCATCCGAGCTCGCGACGCTCGAGCCGTCGGTCGACAAGCTCAAGGCGCAGATCGCCGACATGCGCCAGCGCCGCAACGAGCTGAACGCGCGCTCGAACATCCTTCAGGCGAAACAGGAAATCGCGCAGGCGAAGGACGTCGCAGCGACCGCGCTCGGCGGCATCGGCGGCAAGAACCTGTCGGAAGACTTCCAGAAGCTCGAGGACAAGGTCGCGCTGGAGAACGCGCGCTCGGACGCGCGCCTGAATTCGGCCGACACCGCGAGCGGCAAGGCGCTCGACGACAAGCTCGCCGCGCTGAACAAGGGCCCGTCGGTCGAGGATCGCCTCGCCGCGCTGAAGAAGCAGCTCGACACGCCCGCGCAGTAACGCGCACGCGCTGCCTGCGCGCGCAGGCAG
>NZ_JGVW01000095.1 GCF_000687455.2 Burkholderia sp. lig30 | reverse complement strand
CGTCGTACATCATCACCGAATTGGCCATCGCCGGATAAATCGCGCCGAGGCCGTCCTCGCCGTTCAGGCGCTCGTCGACGAAGGCGACCGCCTGCCGGATCGCGCGTTCGCGCGAATACGCCGGGAACAGGCCGTCGACCGCGCGCAGCGCCTGATCGACCACACGGAAGAACGCGAACCAGCCGCCGTGCTGGTGCGGCTGCTTCGGCAGCAGGCCGGTGTTGACGGGCGGGCTGAGGAACAGCTCGTCGATCCGCACGCCGCGCGGGTTCTTCGCGATCGGGCGCTTCGCGTTCAGCACGAGCAGCGGCACGATCACGGTCCGCGCCCAGTACGACACCTTCGACAGATGGAACGGGAACCACTGCGGCAGCAGCATGATCTCGACCGGCATCATCGGCACCGCGCGCCACGGCATCGCGCCGAACAGCGCGAGCTGGATGCGCGTGAACACGTTCGACATCTCCGCGCCGCCCATCGCGTGGATCGCGTGGCGCGCACGCTGCATGTGCTCGGCGTTCACGTCGTCGCCGATCACCTTCAGCGCGAAATACGCCTTCACGCTCGCGCTGATGTTCGGCGCACCGTCAGTGAACAGCGGCCAGCCGCCGTCCTGCTGCTGGATGCGCCGCAGGTAGCGGCCGATCTTCTGTTCGAGCTCGAGATTCGGCGTTTCGCCGAGATAGTGGACGAGCAGGATGTATTCGGCGGGAATCGTCGAATCCGCCTCGAGTTCGTAGACCCAGTGGCCGTCGGGTTTCTGCGCGGCCAGCAGCGCGTCGGTCGCACGCGTGATTGTGGCATCGAGGCTGGCGACTGGCACACTCGCAGCAAGGTTCCCGCATACCGCTAAATGAACCTCACACAAATCGCAGCTTGCCCTATGAGTCTGTGGGGCGTCCAGCGCCTGATCATCAAGTAAGTCGTCCATCATTGCTCTATCTGCGCAGCCCAAAGCTGACGTGTTGTCGTCCGGTAAGAAAAATTCCTCCCTACTGCCGTACACACAAATCAATGATCCTCAGTGACCGGTGCTAATCGGCATCGGTTCGTATGCGGTAAAGTACATGCTCCCTCGCGACTATCGAAACATGTCGAGCGCGACGTCGAGCACGGCCTGCTTGAATTCCTCTGCATGACCGGTTATCGGCGAGAACTTCGCCAGGACATGGCTGTACGATATCGTATTGCTGATCGCGCTGAGCATCATGGCGTACAGCAACGCCGGGTCACGCGCTTTCAGCTTGCCTGCTTCCATTGCGTCGACAAGTAGTGAAACAAAAACTTCCTGGTAGGGACGATACAGCCGCTCAATCAAGATGTTCAATCGATCGCCCTGTTCCGTCGTTGCGGTCGACAAGAACATACCGATATCCTGATCCTCGAACAACGCATCGATGAGAAGAATCAGCGCCTGCTTGATACGCGCCCGTGCGGTCAGTCGGGCAACGCGGAGTTGTTTAGTGGCTTCGATCACCGCAGCCGCTTGCTCAGCCAGTTGGTCCACCACTGCGATCCAGAGCCCCTCCTTCGACCCGAAGTGATGCGCCATCAGCGCTGGATCGACACCCGCAAGCCGCGCTATTTCTCGCACGCTTGTCGCTTCGTAACCCTGTTTGGCAAACACTTTCCGCGCACTGCGCAGTAGCGCATCAAAGCCAACGAGCGCGCTACGCGCTGGGCGTCCTCGGGAGCGCTTCACCACGTCCGGACGTTTGGTTCGTGTTCCAGAAACCGACATATCTCGTATTCGTCTACCTGATCGCAAGAGGCCCTGAGTATACCCTTCCGCATCACCAACGCTTGCCATGAGCGTTATCAGCTCAATGGCGCACAGGTCACACGCAATTGGTCGTCCTCCCGCGTTATCACGGCATCTTCAGTGTCAACTCAAAAAGTTTGAGACTGAATTATTTGTCGACTCATGCAGAGCGCCGGTAAAAAAATTTGTAACGCCCATGCAGCGATGTGCAGCATCGCGACATCCTGGACGAGTAATAAATCCCCACAACCAATATGATCGGCATCCTTTCAGGTCACGCCGACGGATCCCACAAGTTCGCAGCCAGCAGCAGCCCGTGCCCCCAACAATCGGGGGCGACACGCGTCACCCACTTATTATTCAACGATCGTTGAATTTCAGCAATGTTAGCGGGACAACGCGGCCACTGTCAATCGCCGCGGCTAACCGACCGATGTAAGCACCTGATGTGAGCAGACAGCGTGGCAGCTCAGCCGACGATGCCGCGACGGATATCGTCACAGTCATAGATTTCTTTCGTCGATAGCCGTACGCCGAACCGCGAGCGCATCCGGCACATGTTCGGCAAAGTCAAACTTGAGTACGCGCAAAAAGAACGACAACCTGACCCACGCGACCATACGTACAGCACCGCTATTGTCCACAATCCCGCACCGGGGTTGACCAATGAGTCCGCCCTACCTGCAGGCCACAAGCGCAGACTTGGGGCGGAGAACGACTCGAATTTCCGTGCCCGACCCGCAGCAATCCATGCACCAGGAAATACGGGCCTGATTCGGAGCCAGTGAATGCAGCCGGTGTCGGTCAAGACTTCTTGCATGACTTGACATACGCCCCCTTTCTCGGCAAGAATCACTATTCATCGCATGATGAATATGACATTGGCCGCAAGTTGTGCCCCTCCGGCCGCAAGCGAGAACTGGCATGTCAGACCGAGCCAGCCTTCGTGTGGCTAGAGTTCGCCGTTTGCGACGACGATGGCGCGCGCTGCGGCTCCGCCGACACTAAATTTCCCCGCCCTGCGGTGGACAGTTCGCGCCTTTCGACGGCGGCATCTGTTCCTGAGAGCGGATAAAGAGACGTCGAGTTTCCGCCGCTTTGCTTTTTACTATTTAGTATACCGAATAATATGAGCTGCCGTTACCGATGTTATGCATGCCGTGTCCGATCTATTTGAGAACGATGCTGGCACCCGCTAAACCGTTGCGTGCTGGATGGTCGAGAACCAGGTGCCGCTTGAGTAAATCGCCCGCGATGTGGCACGCCCGGCCGGATGCGCGTAAACCGTCGACGTACTGCATGACAGCGGACTAGAGGAGAACGGCCCGCGCATGCCACCTCAACCGACACACAAATGACAAGGCTATTACAAGCCAGCTCCAAGTCAGAGGTTACCTGCGCGACAAGCAGGGTTACCTCCATCCTGCATTCCATTCCTGAAGTCCCGCGACGGTTTCCATGACAATCAAGCAAAAACTCCAAATCTTGATCGGTATCACGCTGCTGGCGATCGGCGTTGGCATCATCTTCACTGTACTCGGATTCCACTCCGCCGACGATGCTCAAACGGCTTCCCATCGCCAGGAAATGCAGGTGCGCGGCCTGACGGAAATCAAGGCCAGTGCGCTATCAACGGTTGAACTGGACCCGACTTCGCAGGATACGAAGAAAATCTTCAAGGATGCGGAAGAGGACATCGACAAGTGGTCGAAGATTATTTCACCGCTTTTCGCCTCGACGAATCAGCAGGATCGGATGCGGCTCGTTCTCTCGCAGTGGAACGCATACGACCGGAAGTCGCAGCAAATAATCGACCTTGCGTCCCGTGATTCAAAGGCGGCCAACGATCAGGTGGTCGCGCTCTATCACTCCGATTTCGAGCCACTCCATGCCTCGATTGAATCAATCATCGGTGAAGCAATCAAGCGTAGCGACGCAGCGGCGGCGAACGCCGGAAAGGCGAGCACGAATGCCGTACGCACGATAATCGGCGTGCTGCTCACAGTCCTGGTTATCCTGATCGGATGCGGTATCACACTGGGCCGATCGATTCAGCATTCGCTCGCAGGCATTCAAGGCACACTGCAAACCGCGAGCGAATCCCTCGATTTGACGCGACGGGCTCCAGTCAAGGGCAATGACGAGATCAGCCAAACTGCGGAAGCGTTCAACCATCTAATGTCACGCATCGCAGAAGTGATGGTCACTGTGCGGGACTCGGTGATTTCCGTGAGCACGGCATCCAAGGAAATCGCCACTGGTAACGTTGACCTGGCGAGCCGCACCGAGGAACAAGCCGCCTCGCTAGAGCAAACGGCGGCAAGCATGGAAGAACTGACCAGCACAGTTCGGCAGAACGCGGAAAACGCGCAAATCGCCAACAATCTGGCGCAATCATCCGCCGAAATTGCGATCAAGGGTGGCGACGCGGTTGGTCAAGCGGTGTCGATCATGAGCGACATCAACGCCAGTTCTGTAAAAATTGCGGAAATCATCAACGTAATCGACGACATCGCTTTTCAGACCAACATCCTTGCGCTGAACGCCGCCGTGGAAGCCGCACGTGCGGGCGAACAGGGGCGCGGATTCGCAGTCGTGGCGACCGAGGTGCGCAACTTGGCGCAGCGCTCGGCAGGTTCAGCCAAGGAAATCAAGGTATTGATCGAGGATTGCGTAAGCAAGATCAACTCCGGCACGAAATTCGTCGATCAGGCCGGGGACACGATGCACGACGTGGTGAGCAGCATCACTCGCGTGACGGAAATCATGGGTGAGATCGCCGCGGCATCGCACGAACAGAGTCGCGGCATCGATCAGGTAGGCCAAGCCGTCACGCAAATGGACCAGATGACCCAGCAAAACGCGGCACTGGTGGAACAGAGCGCTGCCGCCGCGCAATCGCTCGACGAACAGGCCAAGAAACTACACGCGGGCGTCGACGTGTTCACTCTCTAACTGGGAACTGACTAGCGCGAGCAGCTTGGGAATCAGGCTGCTGATTCGCTGCCTGAATCAACAATAGTTGGTTACGATGCGTCTCTCGCGACGAACCAGGCCCAAACGAATGGCGCCCGCGCAGCTTCCTGCCCGTCGCGCTCGCATGTGCGGTCGCCGGCTTCGCGCGCGTTGCTGTTCGGCGTCGAGCCGCTGTTCCCGTTGACGGCCGCCGCTCCCTCACCCACCGCGCTCGGCTCGGCATCGTCGATCGGGCGATGCTCGATGCGCGGCATGCGCGCTACCCGGAGGGGACGCGACCGGCTCAGCGGCCCATTGCGGACGTGCTGCCTGACCGCACGCCCGATGTCGCGCTCGTGCACGCGACCTGCCGGCTCGTCGCCACGCGCCTCGCGGTGCCGGGCCTCGAACGCCTGCCGGTCGTGCATGACGCGCAGTCGCTGCGCATCGCGGGCATCGTGTCGCGCAGCGATCTGGTCAAGCCGGCGCTGCAGCATTTCGACGACGAACACAAGCGGGAACGATTCCGCCCGATCGTGCCGGTCAGTATGCGCAAACGGCATGCCGCCGCGCGCGAGGCGGGCGAGCGTGGCGTGTCACCGTTGCGGCCGGCCGCTCGACGGCCGGTGGCCGTCACCTTTTCGCCGGATCAGGCGCTTTACGGCGCCGACGCACGCGGCAAGCCGGTCGTGACGCTTCGATACGCTCGCGCCGGGCGACAGCAGCGACTCGTAATAGACGCTCGATTCGCAAGGATGCGGCAAATTTGGCGCTGCCCGACAGCGCGCATCGCGCCTCTTCGCGATGATCGCCCCATGGCTCGCCCCCCGCCGCGCAGCGTGGGCGAGGCTCACGGACGGCGCCCGGCGCGCGGGCGCCGTCCGCACATCGCGACGAACGCGAAGCCGCTGCCGCTTACAGGTAGCTGCACAGGTAGTCGAGCGTTTCCAGCACTTCGATCTCGAAGCGGCTCTTGCCCGGCACGGAGAACGATTCGCCCGCGCCATACGTCTGCCATGCGTCGCTGCCGTCGAGCTTGATGCGGCACTTGCCGGCCTGCACTTCCATCAGTTCCGGCGCGTCCGTGCCGAACGTAAGCGCGCACGGCAGGATCACGCCGAGCGTCTTGCGCGTCCCGTCCGAAAACAGCACAGTGTGCGAGACGCACTTGCCGTCGAAATACACGTTTGCGCGCCGGACGACGGAAACGTTGTCGAATTGCGTTGCGTTGGTCATGCCATACCCCTGAATTGACGCGATGCGATTGAAAAAATGAACTTGCGCGACGCGCGCGCCCCTCCGGCCGAATCCTCCTCCGATACGGCCTGGCGGCCCGCGTGGCCCGTCGCCCGGCCGCTATGATAGCGACAGACGCGCAGCGCGTGTGGCAATGCCTGCGGCCGGCCGCCCCGGCGATCCGGCACGAACCCGGACACGCGCGGCACCCGCGCGATGCAAGCACCCTGATAGTCAGGCATCCTGACATAACGAAGGCGGGTTGTTCGCGCCAGGCGCGGCACGCTCAACGCAGCCCGTGCCGGCGCGCCGAATCGCGCAGGCAATCGAGCAGCATCGACGCGGCCGGCGTCAGCGGGCTGTCGCGGCGCGTCACCACCTGCACAGAAAGCGGCGGGATCGCCTCGCGGATCGGCACCACCACGAAGCGATCGCGCGCCCATTCGACGTCGAGCAGCTGCTCGGGCATCGCGGCAATCAGGTCGGAGCCCTGCATCAAGCTGTGCGCGACCGCGTAGCTCGGACATTCGACGACGCGCGCCGGGATCGGCAGCCCATGCTCGCTGAAGCAGTTGAACAGCATTTGCGACGAGCTTTCCGGCGACGGGTTCATCAGCCAGTCGGCGTCGACGAGATCGGCGAGCGACGTCACCGACGCGAGCGGATGCCCTTTGCGGGCGACGATCCGCAGCCGGCTCGCGTACAGCTCCGCATGATCGAACTCCGCGGCGAGCAGCTCGGGCACCACCACCGACACCGCGAAATCGAGCGAGCCGTCGTGCAGCCTCGGCAACGCGACGCCCGGAAAGCCCTCGACGAAACTCACGCGCGCGACCGGGAAGCGCCGCCGGAATGCGCAGAACGCGTCGGGCAGGATCGACACCGCGGCGGCGGGCGTGACGGCGGCCGCCACGGCGCCCGTCGCCGCGCCCTGCGCCTGCTCGATGTCGTCGCGCGCCCGCTGCATCTCGGCGACGATCAGGCGCGCGCGCACCTGCAATTGCTGGCCGAAACCGGTGAGCTGAACGCCGCGGGCCGTACGTACGACAAGCGACACGCCGAGCGCCAGCTCGAGCTCCTTGACCGCCTTCGTCAAGGCGGCCGGCGACACGCTCAGGCGGCGCGCGGCCGCGCGGATGCTGCCCTCCTCCGCGACGGTCACGAAGGCTTTCAACTGATGATATTTCATGGGGACGCGTAATTCGAAAAAACCGGTGGCCCACTCGGGCGGCCCGACTCAGGGTGTTCCCTAGCGGCAACCTGCGGTGAGCACGAAAGCAATTTAGCAGCTTCTGGTTCACGAAAGAAATTTATATCCTTTGCCGGCACATCCTCGAAACACCCCCGGAAGGAGACACCATGCAGTCCGAACAGCCCATCATTCCCGGCATCGCGGCAATCGCCCCCGAGCTGATCGAGGTGCGCCGCCGCATCCACGCCCACCCGGAGCTGGCCTTCGAGGAAACGCTGACGAGCGACCTCGTCGCCGAACTGCTCGCCGGCTGGGGCTACGACGTGCATCGCGGCCTCGGCAAGACGGGCTTGGTCGGCGTGCTGCGCGAAGGGCAAGGCACGCGCACGCTCGGGCTGCGGGCCGACATGGACGCGCTGCCGATCGAGGAAGCAACCGGGCTGCCCTACGCGAGCCGCCATGCGAACAGGATGCATGCGTGCGGGCACGACGGCCATACCGCGATGCTGCTGTGCGCGGCACGCCACCTCGCCGCGACGCGCCGCTTCTCGGGCACGCTGAACCTGATCTTCCAGCCCGCCGAGGAGAATTTCGGCGGCGCGAAGGCGATGATGACCGACGGGCTGTTCGAGCGCTTCCCGTGCGACGCGATCTTCGCGATCCACAACATGCCGGGCCGCCCGGCGGGCGACATGGCGTTCCGCACCGGCGCGGCGATGGCCTCGGCCGACCGCGTGACGATCACGCTGCGCGGCGTCGGCGGCCATGGTGCATTGCCGCATTTCGCGCGCGACCCGATGTCGGCGGCGGGCAGCATCATGGTTGCGCTGCAGACGATCGTCGCGCGCGAGGTCGACGCGCAGCAGGCCGCGGTAATCACGGTCGGCAGCGTGCAAGCGGGCGAAACGTTCAACATCATCCCCGAGACGGTCGTGATGAAGCTGTCGGTGCGCGCGCTGGATGCCGACGTGCGCCAACTGCTCGCACGCCGCATCGAGACGCTCGCGAAAGCGCAGGCGGAGAGCTTCGGCGTGACGGCGGCGGTCCAGTACGACTACGGCTATCCGGTGCTCGTCAATCACCCGGAGCCGACCGCCTTCGCGCTCGGGATCGCGCGCCAGATGCTCGGCGCGGCGCGCGTCGAAGCCGAGGCCGCGCCGCTGATGGGCAGCGAGGATTTCGCGTACATGCTGGACGCGCGCCCGGGCTGCTACGCGTTCATCGGAAACGGCATCGGCAGCAAGGGGGGATGCATGGTGCACAACCCCGGCTACGACTTCAACGACGACATCCTCGCGATCGGCGCGAGCTACTGGGTGCGTCTGACCGAAGCCTGGCTGGCCGCTTGACGGCCTTTCATCACGCAGTCTCGCGATCATCGGGAATCTCATGGAATCGTCCGCCCTCAAATTCGCCGGCACGCCGGCCGACGCGCGCCACGCCGCGCAGAAACGCCGCCTCATCGCCGCCGCGGCAGTCGGCAACGCACTCGAGTTCTACGACTTCACCGTCTACAGCTTCTTTGCGATCCTGATCGGCAAGCTGTTCTTCCCGGTGCATTCGGCATTCGGGCAGTTGATGCTCGCCGTGGCCAGCTTCGGCGTCGGCTTCGTCACCCGCCCGCTCGGCGGCCTCGTGATCGGCATGTATGCGGATCGCGCCGGCCGCAAGCGCGCGATGATCGCGACGCTGCTGATCATGGCGCTCGGCACGGCGATGATCGCGGTCGCGCCGACCTACGCGCAGATCGGCATCGCCGCCCCGCTCCTGCTGGTGCTGGCGAGGCTGCTGCAGGGCTTCGCGTCCGGCGGCGAAGTCGGCGCGTCGACCACGCTGCTGCTCGAACAGGCGCCGCAGCACCGCCGCGGGTTCTACGCGTCGTTCCAGTTCTCGAGCCAGGGCCTCGCGGCGCTCGCGGGTGCGCTTACCGGCGTCGCACTGACGTCCACGCTCAGCGCCGCGCAGCTCGAAAGCTGGGGATGGCGCGTGCCGTTCGTCATCGGCACGCTGTTCGTGCCGATCGGCTACTGGCTGCGCAGCACCGTCGAGGAAGTGCCGGCCGCGACGCCCGCGACGCGCGAGAAGGTCGCGTCGCTGCCGCTCGCCGACGTGCTCCGCCATCACGGCAAAGCCGTGTTCGCGGGTCTCGGCATCACGATCGGCGGCACGTCGATTCATTACATCATCGTGTTCTACATGGCGATCTACGGCGTGCAGGTCCTGCATCTGCCGAGCTGGCTGTCGATGACGGCCGGCTGCGTCGCAGGGGCGATGCTGGCCGTCGTGACGCCGATCGGCGGCTGGCTGTCCGACGTGTACGGCCGCAACCGGATTGTCTGGTGGACGCGCATCGTGCTGATGCTCGCGATCTATCCGGCCTTCGTCGCGCTGAACCGCTGGCCCGGCGCGGCGTCGCTGCTGACGATCGTCGCGGCGCTGTCCTTCGTTCACTCGATCAACGTCGGCGCGATGGGCGCAATGCTAGGCGAGCTGTTCCCGCGCGCGGTGCGCGCGACGGGCGGCGCGCTTGTCTACAGCATCGGCGTGGCGATCTTCGGCGGGTTCGCGCAGTTCTTCGTGACCTGGCTGATCGCGGCGACGGGCAACGCGAACGCGCCCGCCTGGTATGCGATCGGCTGCGGCACGCTGACGCTGCTCGCGCTGCGCTGCATGGACGAGCGGGCGGGCAAGTCGCTAGATTGACCGATCGACGGTTCGCCGGCGAACCGACGTACCACGAGCGTAGCCGGCTCCCGGGCCGCACGCGTCACCCCGCCCTGCGCGGGCGTGCCGCGTCAGCCGCGATCGATCGAGAAGCGCCCGGGGCCGGCAGCGCAAAGCGCCAGCAGGCCGCCCGCGATCGCGATGTTCTTGTAGAAGTGAATCATGTTGTTCATCTGCTCGCCGCCCGTCATCGTCCAGAAGTGATGGCCGATCAGCGCAGTGCCGACGGTATAGAGCGCAAGCAGCAGCGCGAGCGGCCGCGTGTAGAAGCCGACCAGCAGCGCGATGCCGACGAGCAGCTCCATCACGACGGCGATCGCCGCCGATACGATCGGCGCAGGCGCGCCTTCGGTGCCCATGAAGGCGATCGTCCCGGAAAAATGCGCGATCTTCTGCCAGCCGAACAGCACGAACAGGATCACGAGCAGAATCCGGGCGAGCAACAGCAGCACGTCACGTTGGGACGACAGGAACGGTTGTGTCGGTGTCATGGCGGTCAATGATCGAAAGCGATGCGCGGCGGGCGCGCATCGACGGGTCAATGAATCAGGAGGGGCTGCGCCGCGCGCCGCCCCTCCTGCTCTGCAACAACCTGCGATCGGCCCCCGCCGATAAACGCCGGGCTCGGGAAAACCACGCTTGATATCTTGCGAATCCTTGCGTGCTCACCGAACTGTCCGCACACATTGTCGGTCGGACACTCCTTTTATAGTCCATTAAATGTTCCGCATTCCGACACAATCCACATTTCGATGAAATTTTGTGTCGATGGCGTGACACATTGCACGACGCGCGGCCATCGACACGCCCGCACCGCCGCTCGAAATCGGAATAGACTCGCCGGCCGCTCGGATAGAATCGCCGACAATCACGAACGCTTCTCTCCGAGGGCCATCGAGCGATGAAGCACAACAATAAATACAACCGACCGACCCGCCTGCCGCTCTGGCGCGCCGGCACAATCGCCGCGCTTGCGGCCTCCGCCGCGCTGTCGCTGCAGGCCGATGCGGCGCGCACCGTGAGCGTGTCGCCGCAAGGCACCGTCGCCGACGTCCGGCAGGCCGTCGTGAAATTCGACGAGCCGATGGTCGCGCTCGGCACGGCGGCCGCGCCGAATCCCGCCCGGCTCGACTGTACCGATCCCGGCGCCGCGCGCGGCACCGGGCATTGGCTCGACGACAAGACCTGGGTATACGATTTCGCGCGCGACCTGCCGCCCGGCGTGCGCTGCACGGTCGCGCTCAACGATGCGCTGCGCTCGGTCGCCGGCAATGCGGCGGCCGGCCCGCGCCGCTTCACGTTCCAGACGGGCGGGCCGTTCCCGGTTGCGGTCCGGCCGGGCGCGCGCGACATAGAGGAACGCCAGGTCTTCGTCATCAAGCTCAACGGGCCGGCCGACGCGCGTTCGGCGCTCGCGCACATCTGGTGCGAGGCGGCCGGCATCGGCAACCGCATCCCCGTCGTGCCCGCCGAGACGGCAACGCGCGACGCGCTGCTCGATCATTTCCGCTGGAAGCAGGACGCCCCGCGCGTGCTGACGCTGTCGTGCGCGCAGGCGCTGCCCGCCAGCGCCAGGATGCAGCTCGTCTACGGCGCGGGCGTCGCGAGCCCGGGCGGCATCGCGAACGACACCGAGCGGCGCTTCGACTACACGGTGCGCGCACCGTTCGCCGCCAGCTTCTCGTGCGAGCGGGAAAACGCGAAGGCGCCCTGCACGCCGCTGCGTCCGCTGCGGCTGACGTTCAACGCGCCGATCTCGCGCCAGGCCGCCGCGCAGATCCGGCTGCGTGGCCCGCAACGCGCGGTCGAGCCGTACTTCAGCCCCGACGACCGCGACGAGGAAACGACGCGCGTCGAATTCGCCGCGCCGTTGCCGCCGCAGGCCACGCTGACGATCGAGCTGCCGGCCGGTCTGCGCGACGTCACCGGGCGCGCGCTCGGCAACGCCGACCTGTTCCCGCTCGCGACCCGCACCGCGCCGATGCCGCCGCTCGCGAAGTTCCCGTCCGGCACGTTCGGCATCGTCGAGCGCTTCGCCGAGCCGGGGATGCCCGCGCTCGTGCCGGTGACGCTGCGCAACGTCGAGGCCGACCTGCACATCGCGGGCCTGAATGGCGGCGGCGCGCAGTTCTCGAACCTGACAGTCGAGGACGACACGGCGATCCGCCTGTGGATGCAGCTCGTCGACCGTTTCGACGACTGGTCGATGAGCCGCGAGACGATCGACGGCATGCGCCCCGGCTTGCTGGATCACGGGCAGGACCCGGTCTATGTGCCGTTGCGGGCAGGCGAACAGCCACCCGCCCCGCCCCGCCGCCTGATCGACGTCCGCTCGCTGTCGCTGCTCGCCGGCGAGCCCGGCGTGCAGACGCTGACGCTGCCGAAGGCCGACCCGAAAGCGTTGCGTCCGTTCGAGGTCGTCGGCGTGCCGATCGACAAGCCCGGCTTCCACGTGCTCGAACTGGCGTCGCCGGCGCTCGGCCGCTCGCTGCTCGCGAGGCCGGCCCGCATGTATGTCCGCACGGCGGTGCTCGTCACCAATCTCGGCGTCCATTTGAAGCGCGGCCGCGACAACAGCCTCGTGTGGGTGACGACGCTCGACAAGGGCAAGCCGGTGACGAACGCGCAGGTGCGGGTATCCGACTGCAACGGCGACGAGATCGCCGCCGGCAGGACCGATGCCGCCGGCCTGCTGAAGATCGACACGCCATTCGAGTCGAAACGGCAATGCGACTACAGGAACGGCTTCGGCGACTTTTTCGTGTCCGCCCGCATCGACGATCCGAAGACCGGCCCCGACATGGCCTTCGTGCGTTCGAGCTGGAATCGCGGCATCGAATCGTGGCGCTTCAACGTGCCGACCGACATGAGCGACACGCCGACCGTGCGCGCGCATACGGTGTTCGACCGGACGCTGGTGCGCGCCGGCGACACGATCTCGATGAAGCACTTCGTGCGCGAGGAAACGCTGCGGAGCCTCGCGTTCCCGCCGCATTACCCGTCGCGCGTCGCGATCCGCCATCTGGGCACCGGGCAGACCTACCGCCTGCCGCTCGCATGGGCGGCCGACCACAGCGCGGATACGCGCTTCACGCTGCCCCCCGCCGCGAAGCTCGGCGAGTACAGCGTCTCGCTCGAAGACGGCGACGAAGATGCGCCGAGCGTCAGCTACGACAGCGGCAGTTTCCGCGTCGAGGCGTTCCGGCTGCCCGTCTTCAAAGGCTCGATCGGCGCACGCGATGCGCGGACGAGCCCGCTCGTCGGCGCGGCCGAAGCGCCGCTCGCGGTGCAGATCGACTATGTGTCCGGCGGCGGCGCATCGGGCCTGCCGGTGCAGGTGTCCGCGCTGCTGAAGCCGGCGGCGGCGCCGTTTGCCGAGCGCTTCCCGGATTTCAGCTTCGCGCCGTACCGCGCCGAGACCGACGGCGGCATCGCCGACGACGAAGCCCAGGACGACGAAGACACGTCACGCGGCAACGATCCCGACGCGACGAAGCTGATCGCCGACAAGCTGCCGCTGACGCTCGACCGCACCGGCTCGGGCGCGCTGACGCTCAAGGGCCTGCCCGCCGTCGATACGCCGAAGCGCGTCGCGCTGGAAGCGACCTTTGCCGATCCGAACGGCGAGGTCCAGACCATTCGCGGCGACGCGATGCTCTGGCCGGCCTCGGTCGTGGCGGGCATCAAGGCCGGACGGTGGGTGTCGGTCGGCCAGAAAGTGCCGGTGCAGGCGCTCGTCGTCGACCTGCAAGGCAAGCCGCGCGCATCGGTGCCGGTCGAAATCAGGGGCATCGCCCGCATCACGACGTCGTCGCGCAAGCGCATGGTCGGCGGCTTCTATGCGTACGACAACCGCAGCGACACGCGCGACCTCGGCGTGCTGTGCTCGGGCAAGACCGATGACAAGGGGCGCGTCGCCTGCGACGCGACGCTCGCGCAGGCCGGCAACGTCCAGTTGATCGCCACCGCGAAGGACGGCTCGGGCCGCACGTCGAACGGGGCGACGTCGGTGTGGGTCACGCGCGCGGACGAGCTCTGGTTCGGCGGCGACAACACCGACCGGATCGACGTCATTCCGGAACGAACCTCGTACGAACCCGGCGAGACGGCGCGCTTCCAGGTGCGGATGCCGTTCCGCTACGCGACGGCCCTCGTCGCGGTCGAGCGCGGCGGCGTCATGGAGACGCACGTCGTCGAGCTGAACGGCAAGAATCCCGCGGTCGACCTGAAGGTCGGCGACGACTGGGGGCCGAACGTCTACGTATCGGTGCTCGCGCTGCGCGGACGCCTGCGGGACGTGCCGTGGTACTCGTTCTTCACGTGGGGCTGGAAGGCGCCTGTCGAGTGGGCGCGCGCGTTCTGGCGCGAAGGCCGCCATTACGAGGCGCCGACCGCGCTCGTCGACCTGTCGAAGCCGGCATTCCGCTACGGCGTCAGCGAGATCAAGGTCGGCACGGGCGCGCACCGGCTCGAGGTCGCGGTGACGACCGACGCCGCCCGCTATGCGGTGCGCGGCAAGGCGCAGGTGCGCGTGAAGGTCGCGTTGCCCGATGGCCGGCCCGCGCCGGCCGGCACCCGGATCGCGCTTGCCGCGGTGGACGAGGCCCTGCTGGAACTGATGCCGAACCGCAGCTGGGATCTGCTCGACGCGATGCTGCAGCGGCGCGCGTACGGCGTCGAGACGGCGACCGCGCAGATGGAAATCGTCGGCCGCCGCCACTTCGGGCGCAAGGCGGTGCCGGCCGGCGGCGGAGGCGGCATGGCGCCGACCCGCGAGCTGTTCGACACGCTGCTGCTGTGGAATCCGCAGGTGCCGCTCGACGCGAACGGCACCGCGACCGTCGACGTGCCGCTCAACGACGCGCTGACGCGCTTTCGCATCGTCGCGGTCGCGGCGGTCGGCGCCGACCGGTTCGGCACCGGCGGCACGACGATCCGCAGCACGCAGGACCTTCAATTGATCTCCGGCCTGCCGCCGCTCGTGCGCGAGGGCGACGCGTTCCGCGCGCAGGTCACGCTGCGCAACACCACGGAGCGTGCGATGCAGGTCGTCGTGACGCCCGCGGCGCCGGGCCTCGACGTCGCGCCGCAAACCGTCGCGCTCGCGCCCGGCGCGGCGCGCGAGGTGGCATGGAGCGTGACCGTGCCGGAGCAGGCGATCGACGCCGCAGGCACGCTGAACTGGCGCATCGAGGCGGTCGAACAAGGCGGCAAGCGCGCGGCCGACGCACTCGCGATCGCGCAGAAGGTCGTGCCCGCGCTGCCCGTGACCGTCCAGCAGGCGACGCTCGCCCAGGTGGACGGCACGCTGACCGTGCCGGTCGCCGCGCCGCCGGGCGCCGCGGCCAACGCGCAACGCGCGCCGCGCGGCGGCATCGCCGTGTCGCTGCAGCCGAAGCTCGCCGACGGGCTGCCGGGTGTGCGGCGCTGGTTCGAGCGCTACCCGTACCGCTGCCTCGAGCAGCAGGCGTCGCGCGCGATCGGCCTGCGCGACGCGGCCCAATGGCAGGCGCTCGCTGCGCGCATGCCGGTCTACCTCGACCGCGACGGACTGGCGAGCTATTTCCCGCCGCCGTCCGACAGCGACCGTTACGGCAGTCCGACGCTGAGCGCGTACCTGCTCGTGCTGGCCGACGAGGCCAGCCGGCTCGACCGCCGCTTCGCGCTGCCGGACGGCGTGCTCGGCCAGCTCGAGACCGGCCTGACGCGCTTCGTCGAAGGACGCGCCGAGCGCGACACCTGGGCGCCGCGCCAGGATCGCGACCTGCGCAAGCTCGCGGCGATCGAAGCGCTGTCGCGCTACGGCGCGGCGCAAGGCCGGATGCTCGGCTCGATCGAAATCGCGCCGAACCAGTGGCCGACCTCCGCGGTGCTCGACTATCACGCGATCCTGACGCGCGTGAAGGACATCCCGCAACGCGACGAAAAACGCGCGCAGACGGAGCAGATCCTGCGCGCGCGCCTGACCTACCAGGGCACACAGCTCGTGTTCTCGACCGCGCGCAACGACGATCTGTGGTGGCTGATGACGAGCAACGAGACCAACGCCGCGCGGCTTGCGCTCGAATTCACCGGCGACGCCGGCTGGAAGGACGAGCTGCCGCGCGTGACCGCCGGACTCCTCGCGCTGCAGCGCAACGGCGCGTGGCAGACGACGACCGCCAACGCGCTCGGCCTGCTCGCGATCGAGCGCTTCTCGCGCACGTACGAAAGCGCGCCGGTCTCAGGCACGACCCGGATCGCGCTCGGCAACAACGCACGCACGATCGCCTGGAGCCAGCCGGCCGCCGCCGACGGCGCCGTATCGGCTACCGCCGCGACCCGCGCCGCCGCGGCGCGCAGCGTGATGCTGCCGTGGCCACGCAACGGTGCCGCGCCGGCGGCGCTGAGCGTCGCGCAGGAAGGCAGCGGCCGGCCGTGGGCGACGATCGAGAGCCTTGCCGCGGTGCCGCTTCGCGCGCCGTTCGCCGCCGGCTACCGGATCGCGAAGACGGTCACGCCCGTGTCGCCCGCCGTCAAGGGCGCGCTGACGCGCGGCGACGTGCTGCGCGTGCGCGTCGAGATCGACGCGCAAAGCGACATGACGTGGGTGGTCATCAACGATCCGATCCCGTCCGGCGCGACGATCCTCGGTTCCGGCCTCGGCCGCGACTCCGAAGCCGCGACGCATGGCGAAGCGGCGCCGGGCGGCGCATGGCCCGCGTTCGTCGAACGCGACTTCGACGGCTATCGCGCGTATTACGACTACCTGCCGAAGGGCAAGCTCACGGTCGAATACACGGTGCGGCTGAACAACGTCGGCACGTTCGGGTTGCCGCCGACTCGCGTCGAGGCGTTGTACGCGCCGTCGGTATACGGCCTCTGGCCGAATGCGCCGATGACCGTCAAGCCGGTCCCGGCGGACAAGCCGTGAGCGCGCGATGAAGCATGCCGTGTCATCGCGCCGGGCGCGCATCGCGCGCCGCGCGCTCTTCGCCGTGGCGCTCGCCGCGCCGATCGTCGCGCATGCGCTGCCGGGCTACGACGAGGTCCGGCGCGACTGGCGCAGCTCCGACTGGGTGCTGCTCGCGCGCGACGGCACGCCGCTGCAGCGCACCCGGGTCGATCTCGCCGAGCGGCGCGGCGACTGGGTCGCGCTCGCGGACGTGTCGCCCGCGTTCCGCGAAGCGATCGTCGTCTCCGAGGACAAACGCTTCCATGTGCACAGCGGCGTGGACTGGCGCGGCATCGCGGGCGCCGCATGGGGCAACCTGTGGAACGAGCGCACGCGCGGCGCGTCGACGGTGACGATGCAGCTCGCCGGCCTGTTGAGCGACACGCCGCACCGCTCGGGCCAGCGTTCGCTGCCGCAGAAAGCCACCCAGGCCGTGAACGCGCTGCGGCTCGAGCGCACATGGCGCAAGGACCAGATTCTCGAGGCGTACCTGAACCTCGTGCCGTTTCGCGGCGAGACGGTGGGCCTGGCCGCACTGTCGCAGACGCTGTTCGGCAAGGCGCCGTCCGGGCTCGACGCGCGTGAAGCAGCCGTCGCCGCGGCGCTCGTGCGCGCGCCCAATGCGCCGGCCGCGAAGGTGGCCGAGCGCGCGTGCCGGATTCTGCGCGACATGCGCGCGGCGCAGCCATGCGCGTCGCTCGACGGATTCGTGCAGCTCGCCACCGCGCGCACGACGGCGGCCACGCGCGACGACGACGCGCTCGCGCCGCATTTCGCGCGGCGGGTCGCCGCCGAGGTCCGCCCCGGCGCCGGCGCGCGCGTCCGTTCGACGCTCGACGCGCCGCTGCAGCGCTTCGCGCGCGACACGCTGACCCGCGCGCTGACCGAACTCAATGCGCCCGCCCATCGCCGCAACGTACAGGACGGCGCCGTCGTCGTGCTCGACAACGCGAGCGGCGAGATACGCGCGTGGGTCGGCTCGTCGGGCGCGCTGTCGGGCGCGCGCGACGTCGACGCGGTGCTGGCGCCGCGTCAGGCAGGCTCGACGCTCAAGCCGTTCCTGTACGCACAGGCGATCGACGAGAAACGCCTGACCGCAGCATCGCTGCTCGACGACGCACCGCTCGACCTGGCCGCCGGCGGCGGGCTGTACATCCCGCAGAATTACGACAAGCACTTCAAGGGTTGGGTCAGCGTGCGCAGCGCGCTCGGCGGCTCGCTCAACGTTCCCGCCGTGCGCACGCTCGTGCTGGTGACGCCGCACCGTTTCGCGCGCACGCTCAAGGCGCTCGGCCTGCCGCTCGCCGAAGAAGGCGACTACTACGGATTCAGCCTCGCGCTCGGCAGCGCCGACGTGACGCTGCTGTCGCTCGCCAATGCGTATCGCGCGCTCGCCGACGGCGGCGTCGCGCGCGCCACGGCCGACCTGCCCGCTTCGACCCCGCGGCCCGCCGGCACGCGCGTATTCAGCGAGGCCGCCAGCTACGTCGTCACCGACATCCTCGCCGACAACAATGCGCGGGTGCGCACGTTCGGCTTCGACAGCCCGCTCGCGACGCGCTTCTTCTCGGCGGTGAAGACGGGCACCAGCAAGGACATGCGCGACAACTGGGCGGTCGGCTACACGTCGCGCTACACGGTCGGGGTATGGGTCGGCAACGCGGACGGCTCGTCGATGTGGGACGTGTCCGGCGTGACCGGCGCGGCGCCCGTGTGGGCCGCGATCGTCGGCTACCTGCACCGCGATCTCGCGAGCCGCCCGCCGCGCCCGCCCGCGGGTGTCGCAAGCCGCCGCATCACGTTCGAGCGCGACGTCGAGCCGGCGCGCACCGAGTGGTTCCTCGACGGCACCGCGCTCGACACCGTCCGGCTCGCCGCGCCGGTCACGCCCGGCCCCGGCTCCCCGCGCGCGCCGCTGACGATCGGCGCGCCGACCGACGGCACGATCTTCGCGATCGATCCCGATATCCCGCCACGCAATCAACGCATCTGGTTCGAGCGCAGCGCGGGGCGCGCGGCACGGTTCTCGTGGCGGCTCGACGGCCGGGCGATCGGCCACGGCGACCGCGTCGCGTGGGCGCCGTGGCCCGGACGGCATCGGCTCGAACTCGTCGACACGCGCGGCAACGTCGCCGACGCAGTCAGTTTCGAGGTGCGCGGCGCATTCGCGAAGCCGGCCGGCAAGCCGCCGGCGGAGCGATGACGGAGACACACCCGCTCGCCATCCGACGATGCAGCGGCCGCCCCTCAAATTCAAGATAGCCAGTTAAGCTAAATATTGTCGCACCGCAACAACACACATCGTAGCGAGCCGCGCGAAGCCCGTTCACGAAAATGACAAATTGTCGGATAAAAGGGTTGACGCTTCGCACAACGAGCCTTTACCATCGCCCCCGTCTAGTTACATGGAGTGTTCTGTGAACACCGATGCGAGTTGTAGTTGGCCGTTGACCAACTTGACTGCTGCCTGAGGAAAACGCGCAGAGCCTCGTCTTCTGCCGCATCCCGGGAAGCAGGATGCGGCGCCCTTCCGGCCTGACCGGCCAGATTTCCCGCCGATTGATTCGAATGCCATGCGGTTACGCATGCGCCGGCCCGTATTCGCGCCGCGCGCGGCGACGCCGCACGCATTTTCCGTTTGCGCGCCATCCGGCTCGCGTGCCATCGCGCACGTGCCGCTTGCGATCGCCCGCACCTCACACCATCAAACAACAGGAGTGCTGATGGATTCAGACGACAGTAGCCGATTACCGCTCGCCGGTGCGATAGCGCACACGCGCATCACGCGCCCCGCGCCGGCGAGCGTTCCGTTCCATACCGATATTCAGCAGCCGATCGCGCCGGACGCGACGCGGCGGGAAGCGCTCGTGCGTCAATAACGTGTGCTCCCCGCGCGCCGCCTCATGCGCAAGGAGCGACACATGACACGACACGACAACACTTTTCAAAAGAAACAGCGCGGATTCATCAAGACGGGCGGCACCAGCCGGCGCAACGAACCGCACGTCATCCGCGCCGCGCAGGAAGCCGCGCGCCCCCTCGAAGACACCCTGAGGGCGCTGCGCACCAGCACACGGGGCCTGACCTACGAGCAGGCCGGCGAGCGCCTGCAGTACTACGGCCCGAACGAGATCGCGCACGACAGGCCGCCGCACTGGACCCGCCAGCTGCTGATGGCGTTCCACAATCCGTTCGTCTACGTGCTGCTGGTGCTCGCCGCGATCAGCTTCACCACCGACGTCTGGTTTGCGGCACCCGGCGAGCGGGACTTCGTCGGCATGACGATCCTGCTGACGATGGTGACGATCAGCGCGCTGCTCCGCTTCGTGCAGGAATTCCGCTCGCTGCGCGCCGCCGAAAAACTGAAGGCGATGGTACGAACCACCGCGACCGTGCAGCGCACCGTCACCGACACCAGCGAGCCGGCCCGCCGCGAAGTGCCGATGCGCGAGGTCGTGACCGGCGACATCGTGCACCTGTCGGCCGGCGACATGATCCCCGCCGACGTGCGCCTCATCACGTCGCGCGACCTGTTCATCAGCCAGGCGGTGCTGACGGGCGAAGCGCTGCCGGTCGAGAAATACGACACGCTCGGCGCGGTCGCGGGCAAGTCGGCCGACGCCCCCGCGACGGACGAGACCGACGCGTCGCAGTCGCTGCTCGATCTCGGGAACGTCTGCTTCATGGGCACCAACGTCGTCAGCGGCACGGCGCTCGCCGTGGTCGTCGCGACCGGCGAGGAAACCTATTTCGGGTCGCTCGCGCGCAACGTCGTCAGCCACAAGCGCATCGAGACCAGCTTCGATCGCGGTGTCGCGAGCGTCAGCTGGCTGCTGATCCGCTTCATGTTCGTGATGGTGCCGATCGTCTTCCTGATCAACGGCCTGACCAAGGGCGACTGGCTGAGCGCCCTCACCTTCGCGCTCGCGGTCGCCGTCGGCCTGACGCCGGAAATGCTGCCGATGATCGTCAGCGCGAACCTCGCGCGCGGCGCCGTCGCGATGGCGCGCCGCAAAGTCGTCGTCAAGCGCCTGAACTCCGTGCAGAACTTCGGCGCGATGGACGTGCTCTGCACCGACAAGACCGGCACGCTCACGCAGGACAAGATCATCCTCGAGCACCATCTCGACCTGTCCGGCCACAAGAGCGAAGACATCCTGCGGCTCGGCTGGCTGAACAGCTTCCATCAGAGCGGCCAGAAGAACCTGATCGACATCGCGATCGTCGCGTGCGCGGACGAACTGGGCGATCGCGTCAAGCCGCAGGGCTACAAGAAGATCGACGAGCTGCCGTTCGACTTCGTGCGCCGCCGGCTGTCCGTCGTCGTCGAGGACACGCGCGGCGAGCATCTGCTCATCTGCAAGGGCGCGGTCGAGGAAATGCTGTCGGTGTCGACCCACGTGCAGGACGAGGACGGCGTGCGGCCGATCGATTTCGTCGCGCGCAAGCGTCTGCTCGAACAGGCGAACGCCTATAACGAGGACGGCTTCCGCGTGCTGGTCGTCGCGACGCGCGCCATTGCGCGCGGCGAGGAACGCAGCCAGTACCGCACGGCGGACGAGCGCGAATTGACCGTGCGCGGCTTCCTGACCTTCCTGGACCCGCCGAAGGAATCGGCGGCGCCGGCGCTCGCCGCGCTGCGCGAGAACGGCGTGGCAGTCAAGGTGCTGACCGGCGACAACCCGACCGTCACGATGAAGGTCTGCCGGCAGGTCGGACTCGAGCCGGGCCAGCCGGTCCTCGGCCCCGAGATCGACGCGTTCGACGACGCGACGCTCGCTCAGGTTGTCGAACGCTCGACCGTGTTCGCAAAGCTCACGCCGCTGCAGAAGGCGCGCATCGTGACCGCGCTGCAGGCGAACGGGCACACGGTCGGCTTCCTCGGCGACGGCATCAACGACGCGCCCGCGCTGCGCGACGCCGACGTCGGCATTTCGGTCGACAGCGGCGCGGACATTGCGAAGGAAACCGCCGACATCATCCTGCTCGAAAAGAGCCTGATGGTGCTCGAGGAAGGCGTGATCAAGGGCCGCGAAACCTTCGGCAACATTCTCAAGTACCTGAACATGACCGCCAGCTCGAATTTCGGCAACGTGTTCTCGGTGCTCGTCGCCAGCGCATTCCTGCCTTGGGAGCCGATGCTCGCGACCCAGCTGCTGGTGCTGAACCTGATCTACGACACGTCGCAGATGCTGCTGCCGTGGGACAAGATGGACCCGGAGTTCCTGAAGAAGCCGCGCAAGTGGGAAGCGAAGAACATCAGCCGCTTCATGCTGTGGGTCGGGCCGACCTCGTCGGTGTTCGACATCACGACCTACGTGCTGATGTGGACCGTGTTCGGCGCGGGCGCGATGTATCACCTGAACGGCGGCGGCGCCGGCCAGGTCGTGATGAACTCCGGCTGGTTCATCGAAAGCCTCGTGTCGCAGACGCTCGTCGTGCATCTACTGCGCACGCAGAAGATCCCGTTCCTGCAGAGCACGGCCGCACTGCCGGTGCTGCTGTCGACGGCGACGGCGATCGCGATCGGCTGCTGGCTGCCGTTCTCGCCGTTCGCCGACGCGCTCGGCTTCATGCACCTGCCCGGCAGCTACTGGATGTGGCTCGTCGCGACGATGGTCGGCTACATCCTGCTCGCACAGGCCGTGAAGACCGTCTACGTGCGCCGCTACAAGCAGTGGTTCTGATTCCGGCCCGCACGACATGAAGCGAAGCCGGCTCGCGCCTGATGCGCGGGCCGGCTTCCCCCAACGCTTTTCGCAGGAACGACATGAAAACACTCCTTCCACTCGCCGCCGCCGGCGCGATCTTCGCGCCGCTCGACACCTATGCGGCCCACCCGCTCGCCTCCGAAGACACCGGCACGCAAGGCAACGCCAACTGGCAATACGAACTGAACATGGAGCAGACGTCGAAGCAGGCGGACACCGGACGCCAGCAGCTGTGGGGCACGACGCTGACCCGCGGCGTCGGCGAACGCGCCGATGTCTATGTCGATGCGCCCTATACGCATGTGCAGAACCGCTCCGACGAGAACGGCTCGGGTTTCGGCGACATCGAAATCGGCATGAAATGGCGTTTTGCCGAACGCGGGCCGTTCAGTCTCGCGATCAAGCCGCACGTGACCGCGCCGACGGGCAACGACCGGCGCGGGCTCGGGACGGGACGCATGGGCGCAGGCGCGACGCTCGTCGCGCAGTACGAGGTCGCCCGGCTGACGTTCCTCGCCAACGCGGGGATCGCGTATCAGCCGAACCGGCAGGACGACCTGACATCGATCTGGCAGCTGTCGGGCGCGGCGCTGTATCGCGCGACGGACAAGCTGCAGCTCGTGGCGGACGTCGGCGCGTCGCGCAATCCCGAGCGCGGAGCAGGCGCGCATCCCGCGTTCCTGATCGCGGGAGCGATCTACTCGCCGAAAAGCTGGCTCGATCTCGACGTCGGCTATCGGCACGGGCTGAATGACCAGGCCTACGATCATTCGGTGATGGCGGGGATCACCGCGCGCTGGTGACGCGTCCGGCAACGACGCCATGCGGGCTGCACGGATGGCGAATCGCGCGCCGCGACGTCAGTAGCTCACGGTCAGCGACGCGAACGCCGCGCGTCCCGGGCCGGGCGAATGCAGCGCCTGCGTGCCGTCGTACCACACGTATTCGTTGTAGCGGTTGAACAGATTGGTCACCTGCAGATCGACCGTCATCGCCTTCGACAGCCGATATGCGGCACGCGCATTGACCGTGACCGCCGCGCCGAACTTGCCCGTCGTGTTGGTCTGCTCGAGGTAATACGCGCTCTGCGCATTGGCCCAAGCGGACACGCGCAGGTCGGGCGTCGCCTGATAGTCGAGGCCCGCCGAGAACAGATGGTTCGGCACGTGGTCGACCTCCTTGCCGGCACTCGCCGGATTCGCCGGCCCGGGATCGACGATGCGCGCCATCTGGTACGTATAGGCAAGCCACAGCGACACGTCGCGCGCGACGCGCAGGTTCGCCTGCACGTCGAAGCCGTGGCGCTTCGTCTTGCCCAGGTTGTCGTAGTCGCCGGCCGGATCGTTGAGCTTGCGCCGCACCTCGTTCGACGCGACCTGCTCCCAGTACGCGATGCGCCCGTCGATCCAGTCCGCGGGCTGGAACTTCACGCCGGCCTCCCAGCCGTCGTTGATCGACGGCGCGAGATCGGCGGTGCGCGGGGGGATCTTGTACGCGCCGGCGCCCACGCCCGCCTGGAACGTCCGTCCATAGTTGCCGTAGACGCTGTATCCGGGCAGCAGCGTATAGACCGCGCTGATCTTGGGCTGCGGGATCGCGCCGTAGCGGTTCATGTCGTAGCGCTTGCCGGTCAGGTTATCGGTCAACTGCCCGTCCAGCAGATCGACCCGGTATGCGGGAATGATCTTCAGCGCGTCGAACGGCTTCACGACCGCCTGCACGTATGCGCCCAAGGTGTCGTACGCAAACGCCTGATCGCGGGTGTGCGACGTCCGCTCGTGCTGCACGGTCAGCCAGCGCTGGCTCGTGTTGTTCTGCCACTCGCCGCTCACGCCGCCTTCGAGCGCGAAGTCGCGCAGCCAGCCGATGCGCGGCCGGTACGTCAGCGTGCTCAGAAAGCCCAGCTGGCGCTCGTCGGAGAAGCGCTCCTGCTGGCTCGCCGACGCCGAGTACGTCACCCAGCGCCGCTCGCGGAACGTGTTCCAGTAGGCGATCGTCGACCACGACAGGCGATCGCCGAGATCGATGTCCGCATGCAGCGCGTACTGGCCGGTCTCCCGCGTGGCCTGGTCGGTCGCGTTGAACGCGTAGGACTCGGTCGGATGCGCGCGCGCATCGGCATCGGTCAGGTAGCCGGGCTCGTCGGCCGCGACGCGCGCGTAGCGTGCGGAGAATCCGACGCGCACATCCGCCGTCGGGCTGTAGAACCACTTGCCGGCCAGGCCGGCCTTGTCCATGCCGGAATGATCGCGATAGCCATCCGAGCGGCGATAGCCGAACGCATAGTTCTGCGAGAACGTGTCCGTTTCGTGCCCGGCAACCGTTTCCGCGTCGAACGTGTTGTCGCTGCCGTAGCCGATGCGGCCGCGCGCGTAGGTGCCGCCCGTCAGTGTCGCGAGCGTCGCATTGCCCGCGATGTTATGCAGCCCGTAGCGGGGATCGTTGGTGCCGCGCACGGTCTCCAGCGAGTCGATTTCAAGCGGGAACACGGCGTCCATGTACGGCATGTTCCCGTCGTTGCTGTTCGACGGAATGCCGTCGATCAGCAATTTCACCGCATTGATTTCGCCCTCGCCGTTGGAGCCCCTGAACGACAGCTTGCCGGACGTGGTGCCCTGGTTGAAGTCGGTCAGCAGCGCCCCCGGCATCTGCGCGAACAGCTCCCACGGGCTGCGCACGCTCTGGTTCTCGATGTGGTCGGCATCGATACGGTCGACCGAGGTCAGCACGTTGCGGGTGGCGAGGGGGCCGGTGCGCGCGCCCCGTATCTCGACCGTGCCGAGCACGAACGTCGAGTCGCCGCCGGAGGCGGCCGGGGCCGGGGCCAGAGTCGCGGTCGGAACCGAAGCCGAGCCCGATGGCGATGGCGATGGCGATGGCGACGCCGGAGCCGGAATCGACGCCGAAGCGGGCATCGGCACAATGGCGACCCCGGACCCGCGCGCGGACGCATCCTCGGGCGCCGCGTCGGCATCCTGTGCGCAGACAGGGTCCACCGGTGCCGCCAGCGCGAACGCGACGCAAGCCGGAATCAGCCATTTTTCCTTGTGTTGTCGAATCATCATCGGGGTATCGTCCGGGCCGCGCGAATCGCGACGCAGGGAAAAGCAGAGGGTGTCGGGGTGCCGGCACAGCCGGCGAACGGCATGCGTCCCGGGCGCGCATGCGCGGCCGGGATCGCCTGAACCGCGATGGAAAGCGGCGAGATCGTCGACGCTAGGTGGTCGGCCGCACGCACGCCGACGCGCCGGCCGGCGGCACGGCCGCTGCGTCGGGCCATGTCATCCACGCAATCCAGCCGATCCACAGCGCGCACGCGATCACGCCAGCAATGTTCAGGTGCGTCTTGTAGCGGACGATCCATTCGGACAGGGAGATTCGCCGGTTCATGCGTGCCCCCTGCCGACATGACGCGAAGCGGCGCGCCGCTTCACATGAGGCACCCGCGCGAACGCGCAGGCCGCCGCGCGCCACGCGATCGCGTGGCGCATCGAAGTGCTTTTCATGGTCGATCCTCGATCGTTGCGTGGCGAGGCCACGCCGCGCGTGAACGCGCAACCGCGCGACGCCGTGGCGGGCGTCGCGACTGACGGACGTCAAATCAAGGAAAGGACAGGTGGGGCGCGGGGCTGCGCGGCGTCGAGGATGAACGACCGGCGATGCGTTTCGAATCGCACCGCCGCACGTTCTTCCGCCGCGGCGACGGCGACCGCGAGCGCGGTCCGGGCAATCGGCAATGCGGGCGCATGGGCGAACAGGCCGCAATAGCCGCACGCATGCCAGTGCGCGGCAAGCGAGCGGGAATCGTCGGGCGACGGCGGCGCTTCGTCCGCGAGCGCGGCATGCACGCTGCACAGCGCCGCCTCCGGATCGGCCGACGCGCGCGTCGCCGCGAGCACCTGCGATACCGTCGGGGCGAGCGTGACCATCAGGATGGCAAGCAATCCCAGCATGCTGGCGATCTTCTGATGGAGACGACTCGACATGGCCGCAACGGCGTGAACAGGGTCGGAAACGGCGCAATTATGCCACGGCAAGCGATCCGCCCACCGCCCGGCGCGGACGCCGCGGCACGTCCGGCCCGCGCTTTCGGCCGGGATCACGTGCCGGACGATGCGTGAGCCGCCGCCGCGCTGCGTAATAAACGCTCACAAACGATACAGTTCGGCACGTCAACACATTGCGCGGAAGACGCGTTTTTCTCTGCAAGCACCGGGAATTTCTCCCGGCAACGACAGGAGAATCGTAATGCGCACCCTCACCCGCAACCTCGCCATCGCCGCTACCCTGATGTCGGTCCTGACCGGCACCGCTTTCGCCGACACGCCGTGGCAAAAGGCGCACCCGCGCCGTGAAGAAGTGAACCAGCGCCTCGCCAACCAGAACCGCCGCATCCACCATGAAGTGAAGGAAGGCGAGATGTCGCATGCACGGGCCGAGCGCCTGCATCGCGACGATCGCAAGATCCGCCAGGAAGAGCGCAACATGGCGGTCCAGAACGGCGGCCACATCACGAAGCCCGAACAGCGTGTACTGAATCAGCAGGAAAACGCAGTCGGCAACAAGATCGGGCAATAAACGCGACGCTGCGGCTGTCGGCCCTGCGCACGTTGCCGTGAATGCGGCGACGTGCGCTTTTTGCGTGACGCGCGCGCGATGAATCGCCGGCCGCGACGCGCACGTCCGTTCGGACAGCCGACGCTTTCCGCGGCCGATGCTTCGCGCGAACCCGCGCAGGTATACTGCGTCGTCGACCGGATCGCGCATCCGCCCAACGAAAGCAGCGCCGGGCGGATTCGCCGCGACACGCCGCGTTTCGCCAGTGCCCGCGCGCCGCGCTTTGCCACGACAGACACGCAAACACGAATCATCATGAAACGACTCATTCTTCTCGCTCCGATCGCGCTGCTCGCCGCCTGCGGCTCGCCGCGCCAGCCCGAAACCGCCGCCGCCGCCGCCGCATCGGCCGAACAACCGATGGTCTATGTTTCGTCGCGACACGCGGCCGGCACGATCGCGAGCTGCCTCGACCGTCGGCTGTCGCGCGTGCATGCGTCGCGGAGCAACGGCGTGACCGACATCACGGTCGGATCGGCGTCGAGCGGCTCGTACTTCGTCACGTTGACGCCGTCCAACGGCGGCTCGGTCATCAAGGTCGTGCGCGGCACGGCAAGCGAGCCGCCCGAGGAAGAAATGCGCTTCGTGATCGCACGCTGCGCGACGTAACGCGCATCGCGCGACGCGGCGCCGCGCAAGCGCCCGGCATCGGCGGGCCGTTCGCGCGGTGAGCGCGGCGGGCGCGCAGGGCAATCGACGGGCTTCAACCGGGCGGCCGTCGATGAGAGAATCGCACCACGATCTCTTTCCGATGGAGCCCGCATGAAGCATCTGCTGTCCAGGCTGTTCGTCACTGCCGCGCTCGCCGCGCTCACGCCCGCGTTGCCGGCTCACGCCGCGACGCCGCCCGGCATCTTCGTGGTCGCCACCCAGCTCGGCGAATTCACGACCCTCGATCCGAGCGAGATCTACGAGCTCGTGCCGTCCGAATACGTCGCGAACACCTACGAACGGCTGGTGCGCGTCGACCTGAAGGACCCGACCCGCTTCGACGGCCAGATCGCGCAGTCGTGGAGCATCGGCGCGGACGGCACCACGTATACGTTCAAGCTGCGTCCGGGCGTCACCTTCCACTCCGGCAACCCGCTGACCGCCGACGATGTCGCGTGGTCGCTGCAGCGCACGGTGCTGCTCGACAAGGGGCCGGCCGCCGTGCTCGCCGATCTCGGCCTCACCCGGGCGAACGTGATGCAGAAGGTCCGCGCGCCCGATCCGCAGACGATCGTGCTCGAAACCGACCGCAAGTACGCGCCGAGCTTCGTGCTCAACGTGTTGAGCGCATGCCCGGCGTCGGTGCTGGACCGGAAGCTCCTGCTGTCGAACCAGCAAGGCAACGACTTCGGCAGCGCGTGGCTGAAGACCCACGACGCGGGCTCCGGGCCCTACCGGCTCGTCAAGTGGACGCCAAACGAGAGCGTCGTGCTGCAGCGCTTCGACGGCTACCGCACGCCGTATCCGATGAAGCGTGTCGTGTTGCGCCACGTGCCGGAAGCCTCCGCGCAGCGCCTGCTGCTCGAAAACGGCGACGTGGACGCCGCGCGCAACCTGAGCCCCGACAGCCTCGCCGCGCTGACGAAGGCCGGCAAGGTCAAGGTCGCCGCGTGGCCGGTGTCGGCGCTGCTGTACCTGGGCCTCAACACGAAGAACCCGATGCTCGCGAAGCCCGACGTACAGGAAGCGATGAAGTGGCTCGTCGATTACGACGGCATCCAGCGCAACATCGTCAGCACGACCTACAAGGTGCATCAGACCTTCCTGCCGGAAGGCTTCCTCGGCACGCTGAACGCGCGCCCGTACAGCCAGAACGTCGCGAAGGCGAAGGCGCTGCTCGCAAAGGCCGGCGTGCCGAACGGCTTTGCCGTAACGATGGACATGCCGAACGATTACCCGTACATCGAGATCGCCCAGGCGCTGCAGGCGAACTTCGCGCAGGGCGGCATCCGGGTGAAGCTGGTGCCGGGCGACGCGAAGCAGGCGATCGGCAAGTACCGCGCGCGCCAGCACGACATCTTCATCGGCGAATGGTCGCCCGACTACATGGACCCGAACAGCAACGCGCGCGGCTTCGCGTGGAATCCGGACAACTCGGATCAATCGAAGTACCGGATGCTCGCGTGGCGCAACGGCTGGGACATTCCGCAGCTGACGAAGCAAACCGAGGCCGCGCTCGTCGAGCCGTCGCCGGCGAAGCGCGCGCAGCGCTATGAAGCGCTGCAGAAGGAAGTGCTCGCGCGCTCGCCGTTCGTCATCATGTTCGAGAAGGTCGTGCAGGTCGCGACGCGGCCGGGCGTCACCGGCCCGGAAATCGGCCCGATCAACGATCTGGTGTCGTACCGCACGCTGCAGAAGTGAGCGTCGCGCGCCGCGCGTCCAGCACCGGCAGGCCGAGCGCGGCGCAGCGACAGGCTGGCCGTGCTGGTCGTTTCGCGGAGCGACAGAATAAAATGGATGTATCGAAACCTGAAAAAGCGATCCGCCGTCACCGAACCGCGTCATGTCGACTCCCGCCTCCCCCCTCGAAGCGCTGCGCACGCTCCCCGCGCGGCGCCCCGCCGTGCGCTGGGCGCTGCGTGCGCTGCGCTGGGCATTCACGCTCGCCGTCACGTTCGCCGGGCTGCTGGCGCTCACCTTCGCGATCGGCCGCAAGGTCCCGATCGATCCGGTGCTCGCGGTGCTCGGCGATCGCGCGTCCGCCGACGCGTATGCGGCCGAGCGCATCGCGCTCGGGCTCGACAAGCCGCTCGCGACGCAGTTCATGATCTACGCGCGCGACGTGCTGCACGGCAACCTGGGCGTGTCGCTGCTGACGTCCAATCCGGTGCTCGACGACATCCGGCGCGTGTTTCCCGCGACGCTCGAGCTGGCCACGCTCGCGACGGTGATCGGCATCGCGATCGGCGTGCCGCTCGGCGTCGCCGCGGCGGTTCGGCACAACCGGCCGATCGATCACGTCGCGCGCTTCGTCGGCCTGATCGGCAACTCGGTGCCGGTGTTCTGGCTCGGCCTGATGGGCCTGTTGCTGTTCTATGCGCGCCTGCACTGGGTCGCGGGGCCGGGCCGCCTCGACCCGGCCTTCGACGGGATGGTCGACACGCGCACCGGCAGCCTGCTGATCGACGCCGCGCTCGCCGGCGAATGGGACGTGTTCCGCAACGCGGTCGCGCACATCGCGCTGCCGGCGGCCATCCTCGGCTATTACTCGGTCGCGTACCTGAGCCGGATGACGCGCTCGTTCATGCTCGAGCAGCTCAGCCAGGAATACATCGTCACCGCGCGCGCGAAAGGGCTGCCCGAGCGCCGCGTGATCTGGCGCCACGCATTCGGCAACATCGCGGTGCCGCTCCTGACCGTGATCGCGCTCACGTACAGCAACCTGCTCGAAGGCTCCGTGCTGACCGAGATCGTGTTCGCGTGGCCGGGCCTCGGCTCGTACCTGACGGGCGCGCTGCTCAACGCCGACATGAATGCGGTGCTCGGCGCGACGCTCGTGATCGGCGCGATGTTCATCACCGTCAACCTGCTGACCGACGCGCTGTACCGCGTGTTCGATCCGCGCGCGCGCTGAGCGCTGGCTGCCCGTCATGCGCGCCTTTTCGCCGATTCCGTTTCCGTCCATGCCGAAGGTTTCCCGATCATGAATCCCGAGCGCCTTTCGATGCGCGCGTGGCTGCTCAGCGACGCGCCCGCGTCGCGCCGGCAGGCCGCGCTCGGCCTCGCGTACCGCCGCTGGCGCCGCTTCGCCGCGAATCCCCTCAACCTGTTCGGGCTCGCGATCCTCGTCGCGCTGATCGCCGTCGCGATCGCGAGCCCGTTCATCATGCCGCACGACCCGCTGCAGCAGGTGCTCGCCGAGCGGCTGCAGCCGCCCGGCTCGCCGTCGCACTGGCTCGGCACCGACCAGCTCGGCCGCGACATCCTGTCGCGGTTGATCGCCGGCGCGCGCATCACGCTCGGCATCGCGCTGCTGGTCGTCGTGATCGTCGTGCCGATCGGCCTGATGATCGGCACGACGGCCGGCTACTGCGGCGGCTTCGTCGACAGCGCGCTGATGCGCGTCACCGACGTCGCGCTCGCGTTCCCCAAGATCGTCCTCGCGCTCGCGTTCGCCGCCGCGCTCGGGCCGGGCGTGATCAATGCGGTCGTCGCGATCTCGATCACCGCGTGGCCCGCGTATGCGCGGCTCGCGCGCGCCGAGACGATCCGCATCGCCCAGGCCGACTTCATCCACGCGGCGCGGCTGCAGGGCGCATCCGGCCCGCGCATCCTGCTGCGCTACATCGTGCCGCTGTGCACGTCGTCGGTGATCGTGCGCGCGACGCTCGACATGGCCGGCATCATCCTGACGGTCGCGGGGCTCGGCTTCCTCGGCCTCGGCGCGCAGCCGCCGAGCCCGGAATGGGGTTTCATGGTCGCGTCGGGACGCAACGTGCTGCTCGACGCGTGGTGGGTCGCGACGCTGCCCGGCACCGCGATCCTGCTCGTGAGCCTCGCGTTCAACCTGCTCGGCGACGGCCTGCGCGACGTCTTCGATCCGCGTCATGGAGCGTGACATGCAAGCGACGAACGGCACTTCCCCACTGTGCGAGATCGACGGGCTGCGGATCGGCTTTCGCGGCCACGACGGCACCGTCACCGACGCCGTGCGCGACCTGTCGCTGACGCTCTTGCCCGGCGAACGGCTCGGCATCGTCGGCGAATCAGGCTCCGGCAAGTCGCTCACCGGGCGCGCGTTGCTCGGCCTGTTGCCCGACTCGGCACGCTGGTCGGCCCGCACGATGCGCTTCGCGGGGCGCGACCTGCTCGCGCTGCCGCCGCGCGAGCGACGCCGGCTGTGCGGCAGCCAGATGGGGATGATCCTGCAGGACCCCAAATATTCGCTGAACCCGGTGATGACGGTCGCGCGGCAGATGGCCGAGGCGTTCCGGCTGCGCGAGCCCGGCCTGCGCGGCAACGCGCTGCGCGAGCGGATCGTCGACGCGCTCGCGGCGGTCCAGATCCGCGATCCGGCGCGCGTCGCCGACGCGTATCCGCATGAGCTTTCCGGCGGCATGGGGCAGCGCGTGATGATCGCGATGATGGTCTCGACCGGCCCGCGCCTGCTGGTCGCCGACGAGCCGACCTCCGCGCTCGACGTCGCCGTGTCGATGCAGGTGCTCGCGGTGCTCGACGAGATGATCGCGCGGCACGGCACCGGGCTGATGTTGATCAGCCACGACCTGCCGCTCGTGATGTCGTTCTGCGACCGCGTCGCAGTGATGTACGCGGGCCGCGTCGTCGAGACCTGCGCCGCACGCGACCTGCGCCACGCGACGCATCCGTACACGCGCGGGCTGCTGGCGGCCAATCCGCCGCTCGCGAACCCGCCCGACGAACTGCCGGTGCTGCAACGCGATCCGGCCTGGCTGAACGCCGCACCGGATCGGAGTCAGCGCCCGGGCGCCTGCGCCGATCGGCACGAGGACATCCGATGATCGACATCGACCGCGTATCCATCCGCTTTCCGACCCGTACCGGGCACGTCGACGCGGTGCGCGACGCGAGCCTCGCGGTGCACGACGGCGAGGTGTTCGGGCTCGTCGGCGAATCCGGCTCCGGCAAGTCGACGCTGCTGCGCGCGCTGACGGGACTCGTGCCGGTCGCGTCCGGCCGCCTGTCGATCGCCGGACGGCCGATCGGCGGCAAGCTCGACCGCGCGTTCCGCCGCAACGTGCAGATGGTGTTCCAGGATCCGTACGCGTCGCTGCATCCCCGCTTCACGATCGACCAGACCTTGCGCGAGCCGCTGGCGATCCACCGCATTCCGGACGCCGACGCACGCATCGCACGCGCGCTCGCGGAAGTCGGCCTCGGCCCGTCGTTCCGCTTCCGCTACCCGCATCAGCTGTCGGGCGGCCAGCGGCAGCGCGTCGCGATCGCGCGCGCGCTGATCGTCGAGCCGCGCGTGCTGCTGCTCGACGAACCGACGTCGGCGCTCGACGTGTCGGTGCAGGCCGAGATCCTCAACCTGCTGCGCCGCCTGCACCGCGAGCGGCGCCTGACGATGATGCTCGTCAGCCACAATCTCGCGGTGGTCGGCTTCCTGTGCCAGCGCGTCGCGGTGATGCAGCACGGCGAGATCGTCGAGCAATTGGGCATCGAGGACGTGCGCGCCGGACACGTGGCGTCCGACTACACCCGCACGCTGCTGCGCGCGACGGAGGGCTATCGCCGCATCAACCCGGCCGTGGACGCCCCCGCGGCCTGACCGCCGGCGCACGGCGCCGGCCCGAGCGCGTCGACTGCCCCGGGGAATCGCTCCGCCGGCAGCGGCGCGCGTCGTGCATGCGCCGGTCGATATCGCGACGCTGCCGGCGAGCAATCGAACCGACGTCGCCGGAACGGCCCTTTCCCTTCCTGTCAAACGCGACATGTCGCGCGCGGCCGAATAATGCCCGGTATTACCCTGACTTGCGGCAACGCAAATTCCGCATATATTTAAGCAACCGATTTCTGCAGTGCTTACCGGTTTTTTATATAGTCCTTTCTTATTCAAGAACATCGATGAATTGCCGTTTACGCATTTAGCTTCGCAGCGTCGAACGGACTGCCATTCGAGCGGCCTCGCTGCGACGCGCTTCCACTGGAGCCTCTCATGAAGCACCGCCTGATTGCCGCATCGCTCGCGTTGACCGCCTCGCTTCTGGCGTCGCCCCCGTCCATCGCCGGCGGCAGCTCCGGCACCATCTCCTTTTCCGGTACGATCGTCGAGCCGCCGTGCCCGTTCGAACTCGACTCCGCCAATCACGGGCCGGCCCGTCTGCATCCGGCGTGCCCGCGTCCGGCCGCGGGCAGTGTCGAATTCGTCAATGCCGACACCCGGCAGGCCATCAAAACAGTGCACTTCACGCAATTGTCCCGCTCGATCGAATTACCGGCGCAATCGCGCAACAACGCCATGCCGATAATTGCCGTCATTACCTACGAATAAAAATTACAAATCGATTAACGCAAATCGAACGCGCGCGGCGCATGCGGCGCCGGGAAAAAGACGAGCGAAGTCCGCACGCCGCCGCTCAATCCCGGTGCCGCGCGATCCAGTCGCTGAACGCCTGGATCTTGCGCTGCCCGCCCATGCTTTCGGGGTAAACGAAGAAGTAGCGCGCGCCCGTCTCGAGCACGATGTCGAACGGCATCTCGAGCCGCCGCGCGCGCACGTCGTCCTCGACCAGCGTGACGTCGCCGATCGCGACGCCAAACCCCTGCATCGCCGCGTTCGTCGCGAGATCGAGGGTGTCGAAGCTCGGTCCGCGCTCGGGATCGACCGCACGCGCGCCCGCATGGTCGAGCCACGCGCGCCAGTCGCGGTGGTCGCGGGTCGGATGCAGCAGCGTGTGGCGCGCGAGGTCGTCGAGCGCGGCAAGCGGCTCGGCCTGCCGCAGCTCCGGCGCGCAGACCGGCGTCAGGCGCTCGCCGAACAGCGGCAGCGCGCAGACGCCCGCGCCGGGCGACGTCCCGTAGACGATCGCGGCGTCGAACGGCTCGGTCGAGAAATCGATGTCGTGCTGCCACGCGGTCGTGATCTGCACGTGCAGATCCGGATGCTCGCCCTGGAAACGCATGATCCGCGGCAGCATCCATCGCATCACGCAGGTCGGCACCTTCAGCGCGAGATCGGTGCGCTGCCGCGTGAGTTTCAGCGAAATGTCCTCGATCCGCGCAAAGCTCTCGTTGACGACCGGCAGCAACAGCTCGCCCTCGGCCGTCAACGTCAGCCCCTTCGCGTGCCGCTTGAAGAGCGGGAAGCCGTAATGCGCTTCGAGCGTCTGGATCTGGCGGCTCACCGCGCCCTGCGTGATGCACAGATACTCGGCCGCGCGCGTGAAGCTGCGGTGGCGCGCCACCGTGGCGAAGATCTGGAGCGCGTGCAGCGGAGGAAGTCGGCGCATGGCGAAGCGGGATGGCGGTGAGTGGGCCGCGCGCCGCCGTCCGGCACGCGCAGACCGTCACGATAAGCGAAACGCCGGGATCGCGCGAGACGCGCGACCGCCGCGCTCAGGCGGCGAACACCTCGGCGACGATGCGCACGGCCGCCGCGACGACGTCGTCGCGGGCGCGCGCATCGCCGCCCGGCTGCGTGAAATAGATCGCCAGCGCCAGCGGTGCACGCGACGGCGGCCACGCGACGGCAACGCCGTTCGTCGTGCCGTAGTCACCCGCGCCCGTCGTGTCGGCCACCTGCCAGTCGGGCGGCACGCCTGCCCGGATGCCCGCCGCGCCCATCGTGTTGCCGAGCATCCACGTCTTGAGTTGCGCGCGTTGCGCGGCGCCCAGCGCGTCGCCGACGAGCAGCCGCCGCAGCGTCCCGGCCATCGCGAGCGGCGTCGTCGTGTCGCGCTCGTCTCCAGGCGTTGCCGCGTTCAGCTCGGGCTCCCAGCGGTCGAGGCGGAACGCAGTGTCGCCGATCGAATGCGCGAACGCAGTTGCGCTCCGCGGGCCGCCGAGCAGGTCCAGCAGCAAATTCGCCGCGCTCCTGTCGCCGTACTGCAACGCGGCCGCGCACAATTCCTCGGTCGTCATGCCGGCGTCGACGCGATTCTTCGTGACCGGCGACTCCGGCACCATGTCGTAGCGGCGGTACAACACCCGCCGCGACATCAGCGACGGGTCGAGCGCGGCGCGTGCGAGCAGCGCCGCCGCGACGACGACCGCGAAGGTGCCGCACATCGGGAAACGCTCGCGCGGACGGTGGGCGATCCGGGCCCCGGTCGCGGTGTCGAGCGCGACAACGCCCAGACGGCCGTTCGACGCTTGCTCGAGCGCTGCGAGCGCGGTCTGGGCGGCACGCGCGCGGCCGTGGTCGGCGACGGGGGCGGGGGCGCACGCGACGACGAACGGCGCGGCAACGGCGGCAAGCACCAGCGAACGGCGCAGCGGAGAATGTTCCATACGTGGCGGACGGAGACGAAACGTGGACGGACGCGCACGGCACGCGGCCCAACGCCCTCGCCGCTGCCAAAGACAAGCGTAGCAGCGACGGCGGCCGTGTTCCAGCCGCCGCGTGTCCTCCGTCAGCCCCGGGACGCCGGCAGGTACGGCATCGGATTGACTGGCTTGCCGTCGTGCCGCACCTCGAACAGCAGCGCGACGTGCGAACTGTCGAGATCGCCCATTTCGGCGATCTCGTCGCCCTGCCGGACGATGTCGCCAGTCTTCACGAGCACCTTGCGGTTGTGCGAGTAGGCGGTCAGGAAATCCGCGTTGTGCTGGACGAGAATCAGGCTGCCGTAGCCGTTCAGGCCAACGCCCGCGTACATCACCCGGCCGTCGGCGGCGGCGCGCACCGGGTCGCCGGCGCGGCCGGCGATCTCGATGCCCCGATTGTGGCCGGGCTTGAACGGCTCGACCACATCGCCATGCGCGGGCCACGCGAGCGTGACGCCGTTCGCATGCCGCGCGGTTTCCTTGGCCACCTGCCGCGCGCGTGCCGTGCGTGCGACGGGCTGGCTCGGCGCGGCCGCGGCGGCGCTCGCCGCAGGCACGGCCGATGCCGGTGCGTCCCCGCTCGCGGCGACCGGCGGCGCAGCCGGCGCGGCCTGCTTCGTCACGATTTTCAGCGGCTGGCCAACCCTGAGCCTGCTACGCGCACCGAGCCGGTTCCACGCGCGCAGATCGGCGACGCTGCAGCCGTTCGCCGACGCGATCCCCTTCAGCGTGTCGTGCCGCTTGACCACGTAGCGTCGCGTGACCGTGACCATGACGGGGGCGGCCGGCGCGTCGACCGCCTCGGCGGCGCTCGCCGGCGCGCTGGCGAGCGTATCGCTCGACGGGACGGGCGACGTGCCCGCACAGCCCGCGATCAGAAGGGCGGCCGCAACACCCGGCAACCAGGCCGCCTGGCGAATGATCCCGCGCTTTTTCATGCTCGATCTGACTCCGGTTGACAATCCTGCAAGCATCTCAAAAATAGAACGACCGACATGTAACCGGATGCAAGCATTGATAACAATCGATCAACGATCCGCGTGTCTGCGTCGTGCTCAATTCAGTAATACGGCGAAATCGGGAAAAACTTGAACGTCTGACGCTCGGTCCGGCATAAAAATTTCCGGCAGGGGCGCCGGACGCCACGCTGCGCGCGTTGCGGCGCGGGCACCGTGCCGCAAAAGCCGGCCGGCATGCGCCCGCGCAAGGCAGCCGGCGGCAATCGACCGAGACCGGGTCCGCTCACCGAGCATTAACGGGGTCACACCAAGCGCGCACACACGTGACGCACGGCCCTTGCCCCCTGCCCGCTGTCGAGGTGCGCCACCTGCATTTCCGGATACGCGAGCGCGCCGCGCGTCCGGCGGGAACCGCCGTTTAGATGTGGGTGGCGCATCAGACCGTTAGTTGCATCCATGGCGCAGTCGATGGATCCTGCAACAGCGTGCTCTTGCGCGCGCCAACCGCGGTCACGCCGCTTCACGATTGCTGCCGCGAAGCGCTGGCCGATGGATGCGACCCTGGCCACACATCTGCGGTCGATAAACGCGAAAGATCCACCAAACGATTCGATGCGGGTTGACAATGGCGTCTGGCCGACATTCGCAGGACTCCAGACCGCATGGACCATCTGCACGCAATGCGCATCTTTGCGCGCGTCGCGCATCTCGGCAGCTTCACGAAGGCCGCCGAGCAGATGCAACTGCCGCGCCCGACCGTCAGCAACGCCGTCCAGTACCTCGAACGGCATCTGAAGATCCGGCTGCTGCAACGCACGACGCGCCGTGTCGCGCTGACCGCCGAGGGTGCGGCGTACTACGAACGATGCGTCCGCCTGCTGGCCGATCTCGACGACGCGGAAACGCTGTTCGAGGAAGCCGGCACGTCGCCGCGCGGCGTGATCCGTGTCGATCTGCCGGAGCGTTTTGCGCTGAACGCGGTCATTCCGGCGCTGCCGGGTTTTCATGCGAACTTTCCGGACCTGCGCGTCGTGATGAGCACAACCGACCGCTTCGTCGACCTGGTCGCCGACGGCATCGACTGCGCGGTGCGGGTCGGCGCGCTCAGCGACACGTCGCTCGTCGCGCGGCGCATCGGCGAAATGGCGCAGATGAACTGCGCGTCGCGCGGCTATCTTGCGCGCTACGGTACGCCGCGCTCGCCGGACGACCTGCCGGAACACGTCGCGGTCGGCTATTTCTCGAGCCGGACCGGCCGCGAGCTGGACTGGGAATATGCGGACATGGATACCGGCGCAATGCACACGGTGAAGATGCGCAGCATCGTATCGGTCAACAGCTCGCAGGCCTATCTCGCGTGCTGCGTGGCCGGGCTGGGGATGATCCAGGCGCCGCGCGACGGCCTCGACACGCCGCTCGCGAACGGAACGCTGGTGGAAGTGCTGCCGGAATGGAATGCCGCGCCGTTGCCGGTGTCGGTGGTATTGCCGCACGGCCGGCATCTCGCGCCGCGCGTGCGGATCTTCGTCGACTGGCTCGCGCAGACGCTCGGCCGGCCCGGGCGGGCCGCCTGACTGGCGCCACCTCGCGCGGCAGGCGGGGCAGCGCCCGCCGCGCGTGCCTCGCGCATCAGAACTTGTGGCGGATCGCCGCGCGCACCGCGAACTGATTCGGCGACGACGACGGGCCGTCGGTGCCGACCACGTAGCCGCCGTCGGCGATCGTGCCGGTCTTGTCGCCGGTCACGCGCTGCCACGCGCCCTGCAGGTAGACGTCGGTGCGCTTCGACAGGTTGTAGTCGGCCATCAGGCCCACGGTGTGGTATTTCGGCTTGATCGAGCCGTTCGCCGCGTCGAACTTGCCGTCGGTATACACGTACTGCGCGCCGACGAAGAAATCCGGCGTCAGCTGATATTTGCCGTCGACTTCGAAGTTGTCGAACTTCGTCGCCGTCAGGCCCAGGCCCGAGAACGTCGCTACCGGCAGAAACACGGTCGACACGGGGTTCTTCGCGTCCATCTTCGTATAGACGAAGCCGAGCGTCGCCGCGCCGAACGTGTAATTGACGCCGCCGCCGAAGATCCGCAGGCGGGCCGCCGTGAAATTCGCGTCGTCGGCCGCAATCGCGCCTGCCGCGCCGTTGCCCGCGTTGTTCGCCTGCAGGTACGCGGCCGCGACCTGCAGGCCGGCCAGCGAATATTGCGCGCCGATGCTGTACTGGCGGTTGTTCGCGAAGTTCGTGCCGTTGCTGAAGCTGTACGTGCCGCCGAACGACAGGCCGTTCCAGTCGGGGCTCGCATACTTGACCGTGTTGTTCACCCGGAACGAGTTGTCCGTGTTGTCGTTGTCGAACGGGTGCGAGAACAGCGTGCCGCCCCAGTTGCCGTTCGCGGTCAACGGCGCGAGATAGTCGACGAGCGAATCGTACTGGCGGCCGAAGGTCAATGCGCCGTATTGCGCGTGCGTCAGGCCAACGAACGCCTGGCGGCCGAACATGCGGCCGCCCTCGCCCAGATGGCCGGTGTTCACGTCGAAGCCGTTTTCCAGCGTGAAGATCGCCTTCAGGCCGCCGCCCAGGTCCTCCGCGCCGCGCAGGCCCCACCGGCTGCCTTGCACGAAGCCGCTCGCGAGCTGGTAGTTCGCATGCCCCGCGCCATTCACGCTGACGTTGTTCGTGTAGTTGATCCCCTCGTCGATCAGGCCGTAGAGCATCACGCCGCTCTGCGCGAACGCCGGCGCGGCGAGCGCGAGCGCTGCCGCCGGAATGACGTGTTTTCTCATTGTTCGATCTCCAGAACCGGGTATCGCGCGCCTTCGGCGAGGCGCGTCGTCGCGTTATCGTGCCGTGCCCGAATCGCGGCCTGCGCGGTGCCGCGTGCCGCGATTCCGTCAAAATAGTGTCACGGCCCCGATCAGACGTCCATCGTGGTGCATGGCGCGCGCGGGCAGCGTTGTGTAATGCCAACTGCCCATGCGGCACCACTCTCCGGGCGGCCTTGCGGGTCGCGGCACGCCCCGATGCCATCGGCGTAAACCCGGCTTTTTCCACATCAGTGGCACAATGCGGGTTCATTCGTCATTTCTTCACGAAGTTATGCTTCACCGCGATTCCTGCGCGGCCCGTCACGGCCGCGCGCGCGCCGCGCGCCGGGAGGCGCGCCCATGACCGCCCCGGCCAAGCCCGCCCGCTACGCCGAACTCGACTTCTTTCGCGGACTCGTCCTGCTCGTGATCGTCGTCGACCACATCGGCGGCAGCATCCTGTCGCGCGTCACGCTGCACGCGTACGCGTTGTGCGACGCCGCCGAGGTGTTCGTGTTCCTCGGCGGCTTTGCGACCGCGATCGCGTACAACTCGCTCGTCGAGCGGCACGACGCGGCGGCCGCGCGCCAGCGCTTCATCAAACGCTCGTTTGAAATCTACCGGGCCTTTCTCGTCACGGCCGGCCTGATGCTGCTCATCACGGCCGCGCTGAACGCATTCTCGATCGACGGCCCGAACATGCCGACCAACGATCTCGACGGGCTGATGGAAAAGCCGCTCGCCGCGCTGCGCGACATCCTGCTGTTCAGGCGCCAGCCCTACCTGGCGTCGGTGCTGCCGATGTACGCGTTCTTCGCGTTGCTCGTGCCGCTCGCGCTGCCGCTCGCGCGCACCCAGCCGTGGCTGCTGCTCGCGTTCAGCACGTCGCTGTGGTTCACCGCGCGCCATGCCGCGCACTATCTGCCGACCGTCGACGGCGCGACATGGGACTTCAACCCGTTCGCGTGGCAGGTCCTGTTCGTGTTCGGCGTGATCTCGCGCTGCCAGCCCGTCTACCAGACGCTCGCCCGCAAGCCGCAAGGCTGGCTCGTCACCGCCGCCGCGGTCGCGATCGTCATCGCGGGCGCATATTACCGGCTGCGCATCGAGCCGTTCCCGGCCGATCCGTCGATCAAGCAGAACCTCGGCGTGCTGCGGCTCGTCAACTTTCTCGGGATCGCGTGGCTCGCGGCCAAGCTCGTCCACCTCGGCTGGATGAAGAAGGTCGCGCATGCGATGCCGTGGATCGGCACGATCGGACGCCAAGGCCTCCTGTGCTTCGTCGCCGGCACGGCGATCTCGCTCGCGGTCGACTCGCTGCTGTACGCGGCCACCGACGGCTACCTGGACGTGCCGCTCGGGCTGACCGCGGACGTGGTCGCGATGGGCCTTCTGTACCTGGTCGCGAAGCTCTATGCGCCGCTCGTGCAGCGGCTGCCGTTTCGCGCACGGCGATGACGCTCGCGGCGGACGCCCGGCGCTGCTAGGATATGGGCGCCCTTTCGATCACGCTTGCCATGCGCCGACTCATCCTTCTGCTCACCGCCATCCTGACCGCCGGCTTCGTCGAATCCGCCCAGGCGACCGCCGACAGCAGCATCGTCACCCGCTCGTTCCACTCCGAGTCGCTGCAGCGCGAATGGCCGTATACGGTCTACCTGCCGCCCGGCTACAACCCGGAGGGCGCGCGCTACCCGGTGCTGTACCTGCTGCACGGCAATGCCGGCAATGCCAACGACTGGATCACCCAGGGCCGGCTGCAGGTGACGGCCGACGCGCTGATCGAGCGGCACGACATCCCCCCCGTCGTGATCGTCATGCCGCAGGGCGGCACCGACTGGTACGTCGACCGCAAGGAGCGGATGCAAAGCGCGTTCCTCAACGACCTGCTGCCAGACGTCGAAGGGCATTTCGCGGTGTCGAACCAGCGCGCGGGGCGCGCGATCGGCGGCGTGTCGATGGGCGGCTTCGGCGCGCTGCGCTTCGCGCTGCTCGAGCCGGGCCTGTTCTGCGGCGCGATGCTGCTGAGCCCCGCGATCTACTCGAACGAGCCGCCGCTGAACTCGGCGGCCCGCTATGTCGGCGTGTTCGGCGACAAGCAGTTCGAGGCGAGGGTCTGGCACGAGCTGAACTATCCGGCGCTGTGGCGCGGCTACTTCGGGCGCACCTGGCGCGTGCCGATGTTCATCGCCGCAGGCGACGACGACCTGACGATCCAGGCCGAATCGAGCGTGCTCTATACGCAGCTGCGGCGCGCGCAGAATCCGGCCGAACTGCGCATCGTCGACGGCGGCCACACGTGGGACGTCTGGCGCGGCCTCATCGGGCCGGCGCTCAAGTACACGCTCGACTGCGTGAAGTGACGCGGCCGCGCCGCCGGGCTGCGGCGCCGCGGCGGCACTCCGATCGCCGGCTCGAACCCGGATGCAGTCCATATATATAGGACATCGCATCGGATATGCCGTGCTTCCGGCATACGTCCCCGACCGTCATGCCCGCGCCGGCTTCCTCCAAGCCCCCCGATTATCGGTTCCTCGGCGAACCGCGATTTCTTCCTGACAAGATTTCTCCCGAAACCTCTCCGCTGACTTTTCAGCGGACGGCATCGGAGGGGAAAAGCCATGCATCGCCCTCCCTGAATGGATCGCCCGCGTGCGATCAGCGCACGAATCTCGGGTTATTACTGAAGCGATACCGCTCAAGGTTGCGCATCCAGGGCCGATATGTGTACCAAATGGTTAACATTGACAGGCACCCCGATGAAATTGTCCACGAAATTGCTGCTGCTCGTCGTCGCCGCGCTGCTCGGCGTCGCGCTACTCGCTGTCATGGCATTGCAGACGCTGCGCGGCGCCTTGATCGACAGCCGTCGTGAAGAGATCGTCATCCTGCTGACGAAGGCCGAACATCTGGTCAACTCATACAGGGAGCTGCAGGCCCGCGGAACCCTTACGCGCGATCAGGCCCGGCAGCAGGCGAAAGCAGCGCTGTCGCAACTCAACGCGAATGCGAAAAGCTACTACTGGGCCACGACCGCCGACGGCATCAATCTCGTTCACCCGAACGCGAAGTTCATCGGCACCAGGGCCAAAGGCAACCGCACGACCGACGGCCTGTCCGACAGCGACGCCTATCGCGCCGGGATGGCGCGCTCGCATTTCGCGCTCGTCGACGTGCTGGTCAAGCGCAGCCCCGGAGCAGAGGCGGAGCCGAAGCTCCAGGGCGTGGTCGCCATTCCGGACTGGGACTGGTGGATCGGCACCGGCTTCTTCTACGACGACATCGACGCAGCGTTCGCCCGGCTCGCGACTGTGCTCGGCGCCATCGCGCTCGCCATCGCCGCGGCCCTTTCGACCATCGCATGGACCGTCCTGCGCAGCGTCAGGCGCACGCTGGGCGGCGAGCCGGCGCATGCGACGCACGTCGCGAGCCGAATCGCCGCGGGCAATCTGGACGTGGCGTTCGACGCGACGAAAGCCGGCCAGGGCAGCCTGCTCGCGGCGCTCGGCGACATGAAGGCGCGGCTCGCCGCGACGATCGCCGAAATCCAGTCGGCGAGCCACTCGATCGCCGCCGGCGCCGGCAAGATCGCGCAAGGCAACCTCGATCTCTCGCAACGCACGGAGGAACAGGCCGCCTCGCTACAGGAAACGGCTGCGAGCATGGAGCAGATCACCGCGACGGTGAAACAGAACGCCGAGAACGCGCGCCAGGCCAATGGCCTCGTGAACACCGTAAAGAACGCGACCGAGCTCGGCAGTACGGCCGTGCAGGAAGTGGTCGAGACGATGCGGCAGATTTCGGATCAGTCCGCGCGGATCGCCGACATTACCGCCACGATCGAGAGCATTGCGTTCCAGACGAACATCCTTGCGCTCAACGCGGCGGTCGAAGCGGCGCGAGCCGGCGAGGAAGGACGGGGGTTCGCCGTCGTCGCGTCGGAGGTCCGCTCGCTCGCCCAGCGCAGCGCGGCGGCCGCGAAAGACATCAAGGCGCTGATCGAGGTATCGGTCGACAAGGTCGGCAGCGGCAGCCGTCTCGTCGACGTGGCAGGTGAGCGCATGACGGAAATCGTCCGATCGATCGGCCGGGTTGCCGACATCATGGGCGAGATTTCGGCCGCCTCCGACGAGCAAAGTACCGGCATCGAGCAGGTCAGCAAGGCCGTCACGCAAATGGATGAAGTCACTCAGCAGAACGCCGCGCTCGTGGAACAGGCCGCGGCGGCCGCGTCATCGCTCGACGAACAGGCGGCACGTCTGAGGTCCGCCGTGTCGGTGTTCCGGCTTGGTTGATGGCCGACCGGCCACCGTCGCGCCATTCAGCCCGAACCGGATCTCACGCCGCTTCGACGGGGTCGCAGGTCGCTTCGGGGTGTCGCGCATTGGCGACGCTCACACATCCGGATCGGGAATCCGCGCGGACTGGATCACGACGAGCGTGTCGCCCGCCTCGATGCGGCACGGCGGGTCTTCGTAGAACGAATGGACCTTGCCGCCACGGTCGAGCCGGACGATCAGCGCGCCCGGCACCGCGTTCGACATGCAGCCGATCTCGTGCGGCGCGGCAAGCCGCTCCAGCAGCGTCGCGCGGCCGCGCGTCGACAGCATGTCGTTGACGAACGGCACGATATAGCGGCTGCTGACCGCGTCGGCGAGCAACAGCGCGCCGATCTTCGTCGACGACACGATCACGTCCGCGCCCGCCTGGCGCAACTGGCGCTGATAGAGATTCTCCTGAATCCGCACGACGATCTTCGTGTCGGGTGCGATGCTGCGCACTGACAGCGTCAGCAGGATTGCGGTCGGATCGTCGGTCACCGAAATGATCACGGCCTTGGCCTCACGCACCTGCGCCTGCTGCAGCAGATCCTCCTGCGCGGGATCGCCGAGCAGGCCGGCCACGCCGAGCGACGTCGCCGCCTCGATCGCCTGCTGCTGCGCGTCGATCACGATGACGGTCGCCGGATCGACGCCGCTTTCGAGCAGCTCGCGCACGGCGATCGAGCCGGAGAGGCCGTAGCCGCACACGACGATGTGATCGGTCAGTTGCTTTTGCAGGCGCTTCATGCGGAATTCCTCGATCACGCGCTGGATCACGAACTGATAGGCCGTGCCCAGGAAAACGAACCAGATGCCGATGCGGATCGGCACAATGAAGAAGGCGTCGATCAGGCGCGCCCGTGCGGTGACGGGCACGATGTCGCCGTAGCCGACCGTCGCGACCGTGACCATCGTGAAATAGATCAGGTCTGCGACGGTCATCGGCGTGCTCTTGGTCGTGTCGCGCAAGCCGTCGCGGTCCAGGTAGAGAACGAGGAACGCGAGCGAGCACAGAAACACGACGAAGCACAGCCGCACCAGCAGCGTGCGCCGCGGCGACGTCGCGGGGCGCGTAAACAGCGTGCGTGTGCGCGGCGCCTGCCACGGATTGCGGGCGCGGCGCAGGCGGAAGCGCAACGACCGGCGTTGAGCGGGCGACGAGGCCAACGGGGTGTCTCCTGAACGATATGGACCCGATTTTACGACGAGACGCCGCGAAGCGGCGCCGGCTCGCCCGTCAACGGCAGGCAAGCGCAGCGTGCGGCGGCGTCACAGCATGCTTCTGGGCCGCACCATCGTCCCGTCGGCGAAACGCCCTGCGCGGAATGCGGGAAGGTCCAGCGACGTCGCGCCGGTATCGGCCCATTCGGCGAGCAGGCGCCCGACGATCGGCCCCATTGCGAAGCCGTGCCCGCAAAACCCCGTTGCGATCAGCAGCCCGCCCGGCGTGCCCGGCGCGTCGATCACCGGGATGCCGTCCGGCAGCACGTCGATCAGCCCGGCCCAGGTCTCGACGATCTGCGCGTCCTTCAACGCCGGGAAGATCGCCTTGAGTTTCGCGAGCGCGCGTGGCGGGTGCGCGCGATTCGGCTGCGGCTGCGGATCGCGCGGCTCGATCGGCCCGAGGCGGCCGGACAGCCGCGCTGCCGCGTCGCGCCAGGCGGCGCCGTTCAGCCGCAGCCGGAACTTCTCGCGCTGCGCGAGGAACCCGGGAAAGAACTGGCTCAGGCCGCGCAGGTGGCCGAGCGTCAGGTCGACGTCGACCTGCATGTCGTCGGCAAGATTGATCGCGCCGCTGCTGCGCTGGCGAATTCCGAGCCCGTGCCCCCAGATCGTCGCGGCGGAAACCGGCGGCAGCACGTTGGTGCGCATGCAGGTGCCGCGCACCGCCTGCTGCGGCAAGCGGATGCCGACTCCGTCGAGCAGCCGGAAACTCGTCGCGCCGGCCGCGCAGATCACGCGCGACGTGCGGATCGCGCCGCGCTCGGTCACGACGCCGACGACCGCGCCGCCCGCCGTCTCGATCGCCGTGACGCCGCATCCTTCGAAGAAGCGCGCGCCCGCCCCGGCCGCGCGGGCAGCGAAGGCGGCCGCCACGCGGCGCGGCTCGGCCTGTCCGTCGCTCGCGGTGTACAGGCCGCCGAGCGCGGGGGCGGCGAGGCCGCTCACACGTGCGTCGATCCCGGCGCGCGTGAGTGTGCGGGTGTCGAGCCCGTGGTCGCGCGCGACGCGCGTCCACGCCTGGAACGACGCCCAGTCCGCTTCGTTGTCCGCAACATAGAGACAGCCGCCCTGCCGCCATTCGAGGTCGAAGCCGAGCTCGGCTTCCAGCCCTTCCCAAATGCGCATGCCCGCCATCATCAGCGGCACCTCGGCCGCCTCGCGCCCTTGCTGGCGCACGAAGCCCCACGCGCGCGTGGACTGCTGCCCGGCGATCCGGGACTTGTCGAGCACGACCGCCTTCAGGCCGCGCAACGCGAGATAATAGGCGGCCGCGCAGCCCATGATGCCTGCCCCGGCGATCACGATGTCTGCTTCGGCCGGGAATTCGGTGCCGGCGCGCGTCAATGCGTCGTGAAGTGGATAAGTCGTCGTCATCGCTTGTTTCTTCTCGTTTGCCGTCCGCGTGGGCCGCACGCGTAACGTTTGAATACATCTTTCACACAATCGCAGCCGAGACTTCGAGGAACCGACGCCATTTTGCGGTAAAGTTATCTTTTCCGCGCGTGGCCGGTCGGCTCGCCCGAGGATACGTCATACGATTGCGACTATCCGCCGAGTCTCGCCGCAAGGCGTCATTCTCTGAACGTCATTCGACCCGATCCGTTCCCGTAGCATGACCAATGAAGCAATAACCACGGATTCCCTCGCGGTGGCCGAGCGCGTGCGCGAGCTGATGACCCGCAACGGCATCGGCAAGCGGCAGCAGACCACCGAGCTTTGCCGCATCCTCGATCTCAGTTTCTCGCAGGGCCACCGCAAGCTGCGCGGCAGCAGCCCGTGGACGCTCGCGCAGATCAAGAAGGTAGCCGAAGCATTCGGCGAGCCCGCCGCGCAGCTGTTCGGCGCGCAGACGCTCGATCCGGGCATGGTCGGCGCATACGCGCAGGATGCCGTGCTCTACGCGGGCGTCGCGGAAATCCCGTGCACCGTCTGGATCGGCGCGCCGCTCGAAGCGGGCGCGCGGCCCGAATTCGTCGCCTACGAGCAAAACGGCCGCTGGCGCGTGCTGCGGCATTCGGGCGTGCTCTATCAGAATGCATACGACGTGCACAAGATCGAGATCTACCCGCGCCGCGCGGAAAGCGACACGCTGCTCGTCGCCGTGATCGATCCCGACCGCGCGAGCGCGGCCGGGCTGTGCCGCTATCTCGAACAGCAGGGGTTCGCGACCGCCGCGTTCGACGGCATCGCCGCGTTCGTCGATGCGCTGCAGGGCCAGGCATTCGACGCGGTCGTCACCGAGTGGCTGTTCGACGGCTGCACGGCCGCCACCGCGATCAAGGCGGTCCGCACGTCGGACAATCCCGGCGCGCCGGTCTTCGTGCTGACGGGCGACCTGCTGACCGGCCGCGCGAGCGAGGCCGACATCAGCGAAGTGATCCGCGCGTTCGACGTCGTCTGCTACGAAAAGCCGGCTCGCCTGGCGATCCTCAGCGCGGAACTCGCGAAACGTCTCGCGCGCGACTAGCGCGCGCCCTGCCAGCCGCGCCGCCCGCTGCGCCCCTGCCCCGCCCGCCGCACCACCCCGTCGTCGGCCGAACCGTCCGCGCACGCGCCGCCCGCAGCCGCCTGCCGCTTCCTGCGTACAATAGCCGGCACTGTTCACACCAAGGCGGGCATCCGCCACGATCGACGACATGGCCCGCATCATTCCCGACGACTGGAAAAGTCTCGCCGCGACCGGCGCGGCGGAACGCGAGCGCGAAACGCTCGCGCGCCTCGAGCAGACCTTGCCGGACGACTACACGGTCTATCACGGCGTGCACTGGACCCGCGCCGAGCACGAGTTCTCGGTATTCGGCGAGGCCGCTTTCGTCGTCGTGAGCCCGGCCGGCCGCATCCTGCTGATTCAGCTAAAGGCCGGCTTCCTGCGCGAAACGCCGCGGGGGCTCGTCAAGGTCTACCTGCAGACCGAGCGAAACGTGTCGATCCAGCTCGCGCGCACGCAGGAAACGCTGCATCGGCGCCTCACGGCCACGCTCGGCGCCGGCGCCTATAGCATCGAAGCACTGCTCTACTGCCCGGACTACACGATCCGCCAGACGGCGATCGCGGGCATCGAGCCCGAGCGCATCGTCGATGCGACGCGCAAGGCGCAGCTGGCCGACGTGATCCGGCAGATCCTGCCCGCCGACGAGCCGCGCCTGCCGAATGCGCCGAGAATCCACCATTTCCTCGCCGACGAGCTCGCGCTGGCGCCGGACACGAGCGCGCTCGTCGGCCAGGCCGACACGCTCTTCACGCGGTTGTCCGGCGGTCTCTCTGCATGGGCGCGCCAGCTCGACTTCACGCCGTTCCGCCTGCGCGTGATCGGCACCGCCGGCTCGGGCAAGACGCAGCTCGCGGTGCAGGTGATGCGCGATGCGATCGCCGCCGGCCGGCGCGTGCTGTACGTCTGCTTCAACCGGCCGCTCGCCGATTACATCGCGCCCATCGCGCCGCCCGGCGCGAAGGTCGCCAACTATCACCAGCTCTGCGACTGGGTCGCGCGCGACGGCGGCTACACGCCGGACTTCCGCGCGCCGGGCGCGTTCTCGCAGCTCGAGGCCCGTTTTGCGGACACGCCCGTGCCCGAGCGCTGGCGGTTCGACGTGCTGATCGTCGACGAAGGGCAGGATTTCCAGGCGCCGTGGGCGGCGGCGCTGGAACGGCTGCTCGCGCCAGGCGGCGCGTGGTGGTGGCTGGAAGATCCGCTGCAGAATCTCTACATGCGCGAGCCGGTCGCGCTGCCTGGCTGGGTGACGCTCAAGGCGCTCACCAACTACCGCAGCCCGCGCGACCTGCTCGATTACGTGCGCCACGTCGTCGGCCGCGTCGAGCCGCTCGCCGCCGAGCTGCGTTCGGGCAGCCCGTTCGATGGCTCGGACATCGTGGTATCCGCATACGGCGGCGACGCGCCGGCCGACGCCGGGGCCGCCTGCATCGATGCGACCAAGCGCGCGATCACGCACGCGCTGTCGCTCGGCTTTCGCAAGCAGGACATCGCGGTGCTGTCGTATCGCGGGCGCGAAGGCTCGGCCCTCGCGCCGCTCGACCATCTCGGCCCGCATCGGCTCAAGAGCTTCACGGGCACGTACGACCTGTTCGGCAATCCGGAGTATCGCGAGGGCGACGTGCTGCTCGACTCGATCTACCGCTTCAAGGGACAGTCCGCGCCGTGCGTGATCCTGACGGAGATCGACTTCGACACGCTGGATGCGCGCGCCGCGCGCAAGCTGTTCGTCGGCGCGACGCGCGCGACGATGAAGCTGATGCTCGTCGCGTCGCAACGCGCGGCCGCGCAGCTCGCGGCCGCTTGAAGCCCGTCACTGGCGCGAGCGCGCGACAGGGCATCGCGCGTTCGCGAGCCCGTCCCTGGCGGGAACGGGCGCCGGGCGTGACGCTCAGGCGACGCGGAACGCGCCGACCGCGGTGAGCAGCCCGTCGGCCTGCTCTTCGAGCGCCGCCGCGGCGGCAGCAGCCTGCTCGACGAGCGCGGCGTTCTGCTGCGACACCTGATCCATCTGCGCGACCGCGAGGTTCACCTGCTCGATGCCGTCGCGCTGCTCGTTGGACGCGGCCGAGATCTCGGTCATGATGCCGGTCACGCGGCCGATCGCCTGCTGGATGTCCTGCATCGTCGTGCCCGCGACGCCGACGAGCCGCGAGCCGGTCGCCACGCGCTCGACCGATTCGCCGATCAGCGTGCGGATTTCCTTGGCCGCCGACGCGCTGCGCTGCGCGAGCGTGCGCACCTCGCCCGCGACGACCGCGAAGCCGCGGCCCTGCTCGCCCGCGCGTGCGGCCTCGACCGCCGCGTTCAGCGCGAGGATGTTGGTCTGGAACGCGATGCCCTCGATCGTGCCGATGATGTCGGCCACCTTCTGCGAGCTTTGGTCGATGTCGTTCATCGTGCCGATCACTTCGCCCACCACCGTCGCGCCCCGCGTCGCGATGTCCGACGCGCTGTCCGCACAGGCCTGCGCTTCGCGCGCGTGGTCGGCGTTCTGCTTCACCGTCGACGTCAGCTCCTCCATGCTCGCGGCGGTTTGCTCGAGCGCGGCCGCCTGCTCCTCGGTGCGCTGCGACAGGTCGGAGTTGCCGGCGGCGATCTGGTGGGTCGCGGTAACGATCGCCTCGGAGCCCTTCGTCACGTGGCGCACCGTCTGCGAGAGGTTGCGCTGCATGCCGGTCACGCCGCGCACCAGCTCGGCCATTTCGTCTTTCGACGTCCATTCCAGCTCGGTCGTCAGGTCACCGTCCGACAGGCGGCGGAAATGGGCGAGCAGACGCACGACCGGCTGCGTGATCGCGAAATGCAGGCCGATCGCGCAGCCGAGGCATGCGGCGAGGCCGAATGCGATGCCGACAGCGGCGGCCAGCCGCAGCCAGTTGAAGCTGCTGCGCTCGGCGTCGAAGATCGCCTTGCCGCGCGCGGCACGGTTGGCATCGAGCCGGGCCGTCGCATCCGCGAGCGCGAGCGACAGCGGCGGCGCCACCACCATCATCAGCCGGTCGGCCTCGTCGCGCCGCCCGCCCTTCATCTGCTCGAGCATCGGCTTGAGCGCCTGGTCGATCAACGCGCGCCGCGCGGCGCCCGTCTGCTCCGCGAGCGCCTTCTCGTCGTCGTCGCGCGGCAGCGCATCGTAGTCCCGCCACGCACTGTCCGCCTGCGCCATGTACTTCTCCGCCTTGCCGACCAGCTCGGGCACCTCCGGCGAATCCGGATGCATCAGCGCCCGGCTCAACGCCGTCCGCACGAAGGTCAGGTTCAGGTTGAACGAGCCCAGCGCGGTGGTCGCCGCCAGCTGTCGCGAATAGGCGTCTTCGAGCGCGCGGTTCGAGCTTTGCATGCCGAAGATGCCGATCAGTCCGGTGACGACGAGCAGGCCCGCGACGAGGCCGAGCGTGGAGAAGATTCGTGTGCGGATCGAGAAACGGGAAAACAGGGCGTTCAGGTTCATGTTGGAGCGTAAACGGTGAATGACGTAACGATAGGCGCACGGCTTCCGGAATTACGGATTCCCTGCGGGAAACTTGAGTCCGGCCGCCCTGCGCGCCGGGACGGTTCATGACCCACGTCAATTCGTGTCGCGCCTGTTACAAATCAGTGGACAGGCAGAGATTGACCAGTCAACTATTAATCGATACATTTTCGCCAGTTCATCGACTCGTCCATCGCCCCATGCCAACCGAAACCGCCGCGCGCCCGGCGACCGCCGATGCGGCCCGCCCGGACGCCCCCGTCGGCCTGATCGTCGCCGCGCTGCTGCTGGTGATGCTGCTGTCCGCGCTCGACCAGACCATCGTGTCCACTGCGCTGCCGACCATCGTCGGCGACCTCGGCGGGCTGGAGAAGCTGTCGTGGGTGGTGACCGCCTACCTGCTGTCGTCCACCGTCGTGCTGCCGCTGTACGGCAAGCTCGGCGATCTCTACGGCCGCAAGATCGTGTTGCAGGGCGCGATCGCGCTGTTTCTCGCCGGCTCGGCGCTGTGCGGGCTCGCGCAGGACATGACGCAGCTGATCGTGCTGCGCGCGGTGCAGGGGCTCGGTGGCGGCGGCCTGATGGTCGTGACGATGGCCGCGATCGGCGACCTGATCCCGCCCGAGCGGCGCGGCCGCTATCAGGGGATGTTCGGCGGCGTCTACGGCCTCGCGACGATCGTCGGCCCGCTGCTCGGCGGCTTTCTGGTCGAGCATCTGTCGTGGCACTGGATCTTCTACATCAACCTGCCGCTCGGCTTCGCAGCGCTTGCCGTGATCGGTGTCGCGTTCAGGCCGCATGCCGCGCCCGTCACGCACCGGATCGACTACATGGGCGCCGGGTTCCTCGCGGTCGCGCTCACCTGCATCATCCTGTTCACGAGCCAGGGCGGCACGCTGCTGCCGTGGTCGTCGCCGCAGCTGTGGTTCACGCTCGCGCTCGGCCTCGTCGCGATCGGCGGCTTCGTCTACGAGGAAAGGCTCGCCGCCGAACCGATCATGCCGCTGACGCTGTTTCGCCATCGCACCTTCGTGCTGTGCAGCCTGATCGGCCTCGTGGTCGGCATCGCACTGTTCGGCTCCGTGACGTTCATCCCGCTGTACCTGCAGGTGGTCAAGGGATCGACACCGTCGCAGGCCGGCATGCAGCTGCTGCCGATGATGGCCGGGATGATCGCGACGTCGATCGCGAGCGGCCGGATCATCACGCGCATCGGCAAATACCGCGCGTTCCCGATCGTCGGCACGGCACTCGGCGGCATCGCGATGGCGCTGCTGTCGACGTTGTCGCTCGACACGCCGCTGCGCGCGATGTACGTGTACATGGCGCTGCTCGGCTTCGGGCTCGGGATGGTGATGCCGGTGATCGTGCTGGCGGTGCAGAACTCGGTCGAATTCCGCCACATGGGCGTCGCGACGTCCGGCACCACGCTGTTCCGCTCGATCGGCGGCTCGCTCGGCGTCGCCGCGTTCGGCGCGCTGTTCTCGAACGGGCTGCAATCGCGCCTCTCCGGCGCGTTGCCCGCCGATACCGAGTTGCCGGCGGCGCTCGGACCGGCTGCGGTGCGCCAGTTGCCGGGCGCGGTCCGCAGCGCGTACCTGCACGCGTTCGCCGGCTCGCTGCACGTCGTCTATCTGTGCGCGGCGGCGGTGATCGCCGTCGCGTTCGTGCTCGCATGGCGGCTGGAGGACGTGTCGATCCGTGCGCCGCAGGACAGCCCCGCGGGCAAGCAGTCCTGAGCGCACCGGCACCTACCTGAGACATTACACCGCAGGCATCCACGCCCTGCTGCGCCCGTTTCCGCCCCATGTGCTGCTGTGCGGCCGCGGGCGCGCTCCCGACAATGGGCCACGGTGATGCGGATCCAACCGCCGCGCCGCCCTCCAGTCTCTCAGATAGGTTCCTCATGGATGCGCTTTCACTCGCGCGAATACAGTTCGCGTTCACGGTATCGTTCCACATCATCTTTCCTGCATTGAGCATCGGCCTGTCCAGCTTCATCGCGGTGCTCGAAGGCCTCTGGCTCAAGACCGGCAATCCCGTCTACAAGACGCTGTGCCTCTACTGGTCGAAGATCTTCGCGGTCGCGTTCGGCATGGGCGTCGTGTCCGGCATCGTGATGAGCTACGAGTTCGGCACGAACTGGGCCGGCTTCTCGAGCTTCGCCGGCGCCGTCACCGGCCCGCTGCTCGCGTACGAGGTACTGACCGCGTTCTTCCTCGAAGCGGGATTCCTCGGCATCATGCTGTTCGGCTGGAACCGCGTCGGCCGCGTCGCGCACTTCTGCGCGACCGCGCTGGTCGCGATCGGCACGATCATCTCGATGTTCTGGATTCTCGCGTCGAACAGCTGGATGCAGACGCCGCAGGGCATCGCCATCGTCGATCAGCGCGTCGTGCCGCTCGACTGGTGGCAGATCGTGTTCAACCCGTCGTTCCCGTACCGGCTCGCGCACATGGGGCTCGCGGCGTTCATCGTCGCGGCGCTGTTCGTCGCCGCGACGGGCGCGTGGCACTTGCTGCGGGGCCGCCGCGACCCGGCGGTCCGCACCATGTTCTCGATGGCGCTCGGGCTGCTGCTGGTCCTCGCGCCGGTGCAGATCCTCGTCGGCGACGCGCACGGCCTGAACACGCTCCGCCATCAGCCCGCCAAGCTCGCGGCGATCGAAGGGCTGTGGGACACGGAACAGGGCGGCACCGCGCTCAACCTGTTCGGCATCCCCGACATGCAGGCGGAGACGACCCGCTACCGCGTCGCCGTTCCGCACCTCGGCAGTCTCGTCCTGACCCATACGTGGGATGGCCGGATCGCCGGCCTGAAGTCGTTCCCGCCCGCCGACCGCCCCGATGCGACGATCGTGTTCTGGAGCTTCCGGATCATGGCGGGGCTCGGCGTGCTGATGGCGCTGCTCGCGATCGTCGGCTTCGTGCTGAAGCGTCGCGGGCGGCTGTTCGATTCCCGCGCATTCCATCGCTTCGCATTGCTGATGGGACCGTCGGGATTCGTCAGCCTGCTCGCCGGCTGGATGACGACGGAGGTCGGCCGCCAGCCGTGGGTCGTCTACGGGATGATGCGGACCACCGACGCGATGTCTCCGGTGACGGCCCAGCAGGTCGGCATCACGCTGCTCGCGTTCGTCGTGGTCTACGCGCTGGTGTTCGGCACCGGCATCTACTACATGCTGAAGCTCGCGCGCACCAGCCCGTCGTCCGCCGGCGAGCCGGACGGCACGCCGCGCCCGTCGAGCCCGCGCCCCCCTCATCCGCGCGCGACGCTGCCGGCCGCGCAGACCGCGAACCGCAGCGCCACCTGACATCGGACTCACATCATGGATATCACAATCACCTGGGCCGCGATCATCGCGTTCGGCGTCTGGATGTACGTCATGCTGGACGGCTTCGACCTCGGCATCGGCATCGTCTTCCCGTTCTTCCCGCACGATGACGACCGCAACCGCATGATGAGCTCCGTCGCGCCGGTATGGGACGGCAACGAAACGTGGATGGTGCTCGGCGGCGCGTCGCTGTACGCGGTGTTTCCGATGGTCTATTCGGTCGTCCTGTCCGCGCTCTACCTGCCGCTGCTGTTCATGACGATCTGCCTCATCTTCCGCGGCGTCGCGTTCGAGATTCGCGGGAAATCGCGCAGGACCCGCCACCTGTGGGATCTCGCGTTCATCGGCGGCTCGGCGGGCGCAACGTTCTTTCAGGGCGTGGTGATCGGCAGCTGGCTGTCGGGCATTCCGGTCGAGCACGGCAGGTTCGCGGGCCATGGGTTCGACTGGCTGACGCCGTTCTCGCTGTTCACGGGGCTCGCGCTCGTGATCACGTACGCGCTGCTCGGCTGCTGCTGGCTGATCGCGAAAACCGACGGCGACCTGCAGCGCAGGCTCTACCGCGTGGTGCCGCCGCTCACCGCGCTGCAGGTCCTGACGATCGTCGTCGTCACGATCTGGACGCCGCGCCTCGCGCCGATGTTCCCGGCCCGCTGGTTCGACTCGTCGCTGCTGCACTGGCTGCTCCCGGTGCCCGTGCTCGTCGCGCTGTGCACGTGGGGCATGCACCGGGCGGTGCGCGCGCGCCACGGCACCGCGCCGTTCCTGCTCGCGCTCGGCTACATCTTCCTTGGCTACGTCGGCCTGCTCGCCACCGTCTGGCCGTATGCGATCCTGCCGGGCGTCACCCTCTGGCAAGCAGCGGCGCCGCACGCCAGCCAGGCGTTCACGCTGGTCGGCGCGGTCGTGATCGTGCCGGTGATCCTCGCCTATACGGCGCTCGGCTACCGCGTCTTCCGGGGGAAAACCGATCATGCGGAACTCCACTACCACTGACGCGGCGCCACGCCCGAGCCCACTGCTGCACCGCGTGCTCTGGTTCGTCGGGCTGTGGTGCGGCGGCGTGGCGGCGGTCGGCGCGCTTGCCGCCGTGTTCCGCCTGCTGCTGCCGCATTGAGCGCGCGGCAGCGCGGTTGACGCCGGCCGCCCCGGCGCGGCCGGCGTCGCCGCCGCGTGCCGCGCCGCGCTAGAATGGCCGCATGCCGAAACCGACTCACACCATTCCCGACGAGGCCGCCGCGGACGCGCCCCGCAACGAGTACACCGTCGACGAGCTGGCGCGCGTCTCCGACACGACCGTCCGCAACGTCCGCGCGTATCAGGATCGCGGCCTGCTCGCGCCGCCCGAGAAGCGCGGCCGCGTCGGCATCTACGACGATACGCACGTCGCCCGCCTGAAGCTCGTCAATCACCTGCTGGCGCGCGGCTACACGCTCGCGAACATCCAGGACCTGATCATGGCGATCGACGAGGGGCACGACCTGCGCTCGATCCTCGGCCTCGAAACCGCGATCGGCGGCCGCTGGTCGCACGAGCGCCCGAAGACCTACTCGGTCGCCGCGCTCGCGCAGATGTTCGGCCCGCAGACGCCCGCGTCGCTCGCGCGCGTGACCGAGCTCGGGCTGCTGGAGCGGCGCGGCATCTCGTTCGTCGCGAAGAGCCCGGCGCTGCTCGAGGCGGCCGCCGCGATGGTCAGGGAAGGCATCCCGGTGCGCGAACTGGTCGACGCGATCGGCCTCGCACGGCCGCATTTCGATGCGATCGCGCGCCTGCTCGTCGACCTCGTCGTGAAACGGCTCGACCGCTACGACGCCGGCGCGCTGCCGCCGCCCACCGACGTCCCCGCACTCGTCGACGCGATCTGGCGCCTGCGTCCGCTCGCGGCGGTGTTCGTCGAAGGCGAGACCAGCCGCGCGCTCGAAACGGCGGCCGGAGCGTATCTCGGCGGGCGCGTCGCGACGATCCTCGACAAGAAGCTCAGCGACGAAGCCGCCCGCCACGCGGCGCCCGAGGACGGCAACGGCGACGCATAAAGGCCGGCCTGTCCACGCCGCTCACGGTCGGTCACGGCCGACAAGCAAGCGGCCGTCATATTCATATCGGCAATACTTCGTTTGCCGGCACGGTCGCCCGTGCGACGATTCCTCGACTGGAGCGGCATCACGGCCGTTCGCTCGATGAAGATTCGCACGGAGATCGCCTGATGATTCGTTTCACCCGCTGGATGCCCCGCACTGCCGCGGTCGCGCTCCTCACGCTGTCCGCCGCGTCCATGTACCTGTCCGCGTTCGCGCAGGGCAGCCCCGACAAGGTCGTGCGCATCGGCTATCAGAAGGCCGGACTGCTGTCGATCGTCAAGGCGCAAGGCGCGCTTGAAGGCCGCCTGAAACCACTCGGCTACAGCGTGCAATGGTTCGAGTTCCCCGCCGGGCCGCAGCTGCTCGAGGCGCTGAACGCGAACAGCATCGACTTCGGCTACACCGGCGCGCCGCCGCCCGTGTTCGCGCAGGCGGCCGGCGTGCGCTTCGTGTACGTCGGCGCGGAGCCGCCATCGCCGCACGGCGAGGCGGTGTTCGTGAAACCCGATTCGCCGATCCGGACCGTCGCGGACCTGCGCGGCAAGAAGGTCGTGCTGCAAAAAGGCTCGAGCGCGAACTACCTGCTGCTGAAGGCGTTGCAGAAAGCGGGCGTGCGCTACGACGAGATCCATCCGGTCTACCTGCCGCCCGCCGACGCGCGCGCCGCGTTCGAGAGCGGCAACGTCGACGCGTGGGCCGTCTGGGATCCGTATTACGCCGCCGCGCAGGATGCGCTCAAGGTGCGCACGCTGTCCGATTACACCGGGCTCGCCGGCGCCTACAACTTCTACGAGGCGACGCGCGATTTCGCGCAGCGGCATCCGGAGATCGTCGGCGCGGTGCTCCAGCAGGCGCGCGCCACGGGCCTCTGGGCCAACCAGCATCCGGCCGAGACCGCCGCGCTGCTCGCGCCGAAGGTCGGCCTCCCGCAAGCGCTGGTCGAGACCTGGCTCAAGCGCATGCCGTTCGGCGCGGTGCCGATCGACGAACGGATCGTCGCGAGCCAGCAGGGTGTCGCCGATGCGTTCTACGGCGTGAAGCTGATTCCGCAAAAGATTACCGTCAGCGACAACGCGTGGAGCGATAAAGGCGTGACGTCGGCGCTGGCGGCGAAGTAACCCGCAGCGCCTGACGCCGCGCCCGCGCATCGCGCCCGGGCGCGGCCGTTTTCACGGCCGGTGATGGCCGTCAGCGCAACGCCCCCGCCACCTTCTTCTGCCGCCACAGACACAGCACGTCGCACGCGACATGCGCGGCCGCGATCGCGGTGATTTCCGCGTGGTCGTACGCGGGCGCGACTTCCACGACATCCGCGCCGATCAGGTTCACCGCGCCGAGCGCGCGCACGATCGCGAGCGCCTGCGCGGACGACAGCCCGCCCGCGACCGGCGTGCCGGTGCCCGGTGCGAACGCGGGATCGAGGCAGTCGATGTCGAAAGTCAGGTAGGCCGGCCGCGTGCCGACGATCTCGACGATCCGCTCGACCGCCGCGCGCGGCCCGTGCTCGTGCACCCATGCGGCGTCCAGCCGGGGAATCCCGAGGAAATCGTCGTTCCACGTGCGGATGCCGACCTGCACCGACGTCGCCGGGTCGATCAGCCCGTCCTTCACCGCCTTGTAGAACATCGTGCCGTGATTCAGGCTGTCGGGCGCGTCGTCGGCCCAGGTGTCGCAATGCGCGTCGAAATGGATCAGCGACAGCGGCTTGCCGTAGCGTTCCGCATGCGCGATCAGCAGCGGATACGTAATGAAGTGATCGCCGCCGAAAGTCAGCATCTTCGCGCCCGAGCGCAGGATCGTGCGCGCATGCTCGACGATCGCTGGCTTGATCGACAGCGGGTTGTGCGCGTCGAACCAGCAGTCGCCGTAATCGACGGCCGCGAGATCGTCGAACGGATCAAAGCCCCACGGATACGGATTGAGCTCCGCGAGCTGCACGCTCGCCGCGCGGATCGCCGCCGGGCCGAGACGCGCGCCGGAGCGGTAGGTCGTGGCCAGATCGAGCGGAACACCCGACATCACCACGTCGACGCCGTCGATCGCGCGGCTGTAGTTGCGCCGCATGAACGACAGCACACCTGCATAGGTGTTTTCGATCGAGGAACCATAAGGGGAATCGCGGCGAATGGCGCCGTCGCCAAGGAGAAGTTCGGTCATTGTCGAACCTGCTTTCTTGAGAAGCCGGTCCCGCCCGCGTGTCGGAAAGTGGCGGGGAGTCGGCACGGATTCATTGGGAACGCGCGGCGCGTGATGCTGCTCGGCGACCGTCGCGCTGGCTTGCGAATCCTGTAGCGCAGCCGGGTGGGATGAGTCGTCCCGCGGCGATCATAGCAAGCCGAAATTCGGGCGGCGAGCCGGGGCTGTCCCGGAGTCGCTTGTCGCTTGTCGCTTGTCGCGCGTTGCGCGTCGCGAAACCGTTCGATGCGTGCGGCGGTTCTAGAGGGAATCGCCGGTTTCTGCGGAAAGGTTCTTGCTGATAATGGCCGGCAGCCGTGCCGCGCCCGCCTGCCCGCTTGCCCCCTTGCCCGCTTGCCCGCCCTCATAGCCGCCAGCATCCAGCCGCGTTTTAGCCCCCGCCGTTCGTGCACTTAGAGTCCCGCTTCTACCACCTTGCGGTTTTCCGGCGCACTCACTATCGTTACATCACGCAATGTAACATTAAAAAATGAGCCATAGCGGAGACACCCGGATGAATGCTCGCACGCGCACCCTGCCTTTCGGCCCCCTCGGCCACGACGGCCCCGACGAATCCATCGACATCGCCATCATCGGCAGCGGTTTCGCCGGCCTCGGCATGGCGATCCGCCTGCGCCAGACCGGCGTGACCGACTTCGCCGTCGTCGAGAAGGCGGCATCGGTCGGCGGCACCTGGCGCGACAACCACTACCCCGGGTGCGGGTGCGACGTGCAATCGCACGTCTATTCGTTCTCGTTCGCGCCGAACCCGCGCTGGACGCGCATGTTCGCGCCGCAGCCGGAAATCCGCGCGTACCTCGAAGACTGCGTGCAGCGCTTTCACATCGGCCCGCACCTGCGCCTGAACCACGAACTCGTCAGCGCCGCGTACGACGAGACCGCGCACCGCTGGCGCCTCGCGTTCGCGAACGGCAAGCGCATCAGCGCCCGCGTGCTGGTGTCCGGCATGGGCGGCCTGTCGCGCGCGGCGCTGCCGGCGATCCCGGGCGTCGAGACGTTCGAGGGCAAGGCGTTCCACTCGCAGCAGTGGGACCACGGCTACCCGCTCGACGGCAAGCGCGTCGCCGTGATCGGCACCGGTGCGAGCGCGATCCAGTTCGTGCCGCAGATCGCGCCGCGCGTGAAGCAGCTCGCGCTGTTCCAGCGCACGCCGCCGTGGATCATGCCGAAGCCCGACCGGCCGCTCGCGAAAACCGAGCAATGGCTGTTCCGCACGTTGCCGTTCACGCAAAGGCTCGTGAGGAGCGGCATCTACTGGTCGCTCGAAGCGCGCGTGCTCGGCTTCGCGATCCACCCGGCGCTGATGAAGAACGTGCAGAAACTCGCGTTGCGCCACATCCGCCGGCAGATTCCGGACCCGGCGCTGCGCGACGCCGTCACGCCGGACTACACGCTCGGCTGCAAGCGCGTGCTGATCTCGAACGACTACTACCCGGCGCTGTCGCGCAAGAACGTCGACGTCGTGACGACCGGCATCGCGCGCATCGACGCGAACGCAGTAGTGACGGCCGACGGCACGCGCCACGAAGTCGACTGCCTGATCTACGGCACCGGCTTCCAGGTCGCCGATCCGTTCCCGCGCGGCGTGATCCTTGGCCGAGGCGGCGCGGACATCGTCGACACGTGGCGCGACGGCGCGCACGCATACCTCGGCACCACGCTGCCGGGCTATCCGAACTTCTTCATGATCGTCGGCCCGAACACCGGCCTCGGCCACAACTCGATGGTGTTCATGATCGAGTCGCAGATCGCATACATCCTCGGCGCGCTCGACGCGATGCGCCGCGAGCGCGCCGACGCGGTCGAAGTGCGTCCGCTTGTCGAGGCGCAGTACAACACGCGGCTGCAATCGAAACTGAAGAAGGCGATCTGGTCGACGGGCGGCTGCAAGAGCTGGTACCTCGATCCGCGCACCGGCAAGAACACCACGCTCTGGCCGGGCTTCACGTGGCGCTTCCGGCAGGCGACGGCGCGCTTCTCGATGGCCGATTACCACGCATACCACGCGCCGCGCCGCGACGCCGCCACGCAGCCGACGGCGACGCCTGCCACGTCGGCGGAAGCGGCCTGAGACGCCATACAGCCCCCTATACGGAGCCAATCGACATGAAGGATTTCAACGACAAGGTCGCCGCAATCACGGGCGCGGGCTCGGGCATGGGCCGCGCGCTCGCGCTGCAGCTCGCGCAGGCGCGCTGCCACCTGTCGCTCGCCGACAGGAACGCCGCCGGCCTCGCCGAAACCGAGCGCATCGTGCGTGCGATCGCGCCATCGGTGCGCGTGACGACGCACGTGCTCGACGTCGGCGACCGCGACGCAATGTTCGCGTGGGCGGACGAGACCGCGCACGCGCACGGCGGCGCCAACCTGATCTTCAACAACGCGGGCGTCGCGCTGTCGAGCACGATCGACGGGATGGACTACGGCGATCTGGAATGGATCGTGAACATCAACTTCTGGGGCGTCGTGCACGGCACGAAGGCGTTCCTGCCGTACCTTAAGGCGTCGGGCAACGGCCACGTGATCAACACGTCGAGCATCTTCGGGATCTTCGCGCAGCCCGGCATGAGCGGCTACAACGCGACGAAATACGCGGTGCGCGGCTTCACCGAGTCGCTGCGCCAGGAGCTCGACATGATGAAGTGCGGCGTATCGGCGACCTGCGTGCATCCGGGCGGCATCCGCACCAACATCGCACAGTCGAGCCGCGTGTCGAAGAACATGGTCGGCTTCATGGTCGAGAACGAGCAGCAGGGCAAGGACACGTTCGAGAAATTCTTCATCACGACCGCGGACGACGCCGCGCGCACGATCCTGCACGGGGTGCGCGGGAATGCGCGCCGCGTGCTGATCGGCCGGGACGCGCGCGCCGCGGACTGGATGGCGCGCATCCTGCCCGCCGCCTATCAGGCGCTCGTGGTGCTGGCGACCCGGCACGAGGCCGCGAAGGCGCGCCGCCGCGCCGCGCGCACGGCCGGCGCAACGTACAACAACACTGGTAAACAGGGAGAACCGTCATGATGCCGATTCGTCGCGACATTCGCTTCGCACTGCCGCCCGACCGCGCCCGCGACTGGCATGTCAGGGGCGTGCCGGTCACGCATTTCATGAACGCGCTGTCGCTGCTGTTTCCCGCCGGCGAGCGCTTCTTCATGGATTCGGTGCGCGCCTACCGCGACCGGATCGACGATCCCGAGCTGAAGAAACAGGTGCTCGGCTTCATCGGCCAGGAAGCGATGCACACCCGCGAGCACGTCGAGTACAACGACCTGCTGCAGTCGGCCGGCCTGCCCGCGCACAAGCTCGACAAGCGGCTGTGGGCGATCCTCGGCTTCATGCGCAAGATCCTGCCGCCATCGATGCAGCTCGCGATCACGATCGCGCTCGAGCACTACACGGCGATGCTGGCGGACCTGCTGCTGTCGGACGGCGGCCACCGCATCGACGGCTCGGTCGACGGCTACACGCAGATGTGGCTGTGGCACGCGCTGGAGGAAACCGAGCACAAGGCGGTGTCCTACGACGTGTGGAACGTCGTGATGAAGCCGGGCCTCAAGCGCTACCTGCTGCGCACCGGCACGATGCTGCTGACGACCGCGCTGTTCTGGACGATCGTGTTCGATTACCACGTCCGGCTGATGGCCGCGCATCGCCGCCGCCACGGGAAATGGGCATTCGGCGGCACATGGAATCTCGTGAAGTTCCTGTACGGGCCGCGTTACGGCGTGTTCCCGTGCATCGCGATGGAGTGGCTGCGCTACTTCAAGCCGGGCTTCCACCCGTGGGATCACGACAACCGCGAGGTGCTCGGCCGGATCGACGGGCTGATCGCGAAGATCGACGCGACCAACGCGCGCTATGCGGCGCAGGCCGCGCCGCGCCGGGTGCCGCTGCATCCCGCGCCGCAGCAGGCGTGACGCGACGGCGCGCACGGGATCACGATGCGCGCCGCCGGCCCGATCGCGTCGCGCTTCGGCGGCTTCGGCGCGGCGAACGCGAAGAGAAAGCCGGCTGCGCCCGCTCAGCGCGCGGCCGGCGCGCCCGCGGCAAGGCTGTCGCCGCGCACCGCGAGCCGGTCGAACAGGGCCGCGACATCGAAACCCGCCGGATCGATATGCAACGTCTCGCGCAGGCAGGCTTCCCACGCGAGCGCGTCGTCGAAACGGTGCGTGCTTGCCTGCCCCGCGCCGTCGCGCACGGTCAGCACGGTGTTGACGAGCGTGGCGCGGCCATCGGGCAGCACGCGGCACGCAATCAGGTCGTGCACGAACAGCGAAGCGGGGAAGGTCGACGTGAACCAGTTCGCCGCGTCGTAATCGATCCACTCCACCGGCTTTCCGGAAAACCGGTAGACCGGCTGCCAGCCGTTCGCCGTCTCGAACTCGCAGACGATCTCGTCCGGCAGCTCCGTCTCGACGAGACGAAACACGCCGTGCGGCGTTGCCTGGCGCACGCCCGGCGTGCTGCGCAGCGGCGCGGTGAGCGTCACCCCGCCGAAGCCGACATCGGCGATCCACGCCTCGCCGTCGACGTCGATGCGCAGCAGCATGTGGGTCTGCGCGGTCGCCGTGTCGGCGGGCCGCTGCCAGCGCACCCGCGCGATCAGCGGCGTGACATGAAAGCCGATCTGCGTCAGCGCCGCGTGAAACAGCTTGTTCTGCTCGAAGCAATAGCCGCCACGCCGCCGTTCGACCAGCTTCGCGACGACTGCGGGAACGTCGAGCGCGACGCGCGCGCCGGTCAGCGGATCGAGGTTCTCAAACGGAATGGCCTGCGGATGCAGCAGATGCAGACGGCGCAGCACGTCGAGCGTCGGGGCGGCGGGGCCGTCGTAACCGATGCGCGCGAAGTAACGGGAAAGGTCGAACGGCTTGCTCATGGGGAAAGCACCGGGTGCGGGGACGCCACACGATAGCACCGGCGCAAATCCCGATGCAACGCGGGGGCATCGCATGCGATGCCCGCCGGGCCGACGTCATGGCAGCAGCTTCAGCGCCGAGGTCGCCACCGATGGAACCGGGATGCCCTGGCTCGTCGCGAACTGCACCGCCTGGCTCAGCGTCGCGGCGAGCTGCTGCAGCTGACCGGGCGCGCTTTGCGCGATGTATGACGCGGCCTGGCGGTTCTGCGGATCGAGGCCCGCCTGCAGCAGCGATGCGGCGTTCGCCGAGCCCAGGTTGCCGAGGCCGGACTGCAGTTGCGAATACTGGGTAAGTCCCTGGCCGAGCGACGCCAGGCCGCTGCCGAACGCCTGCCTGTCGATCGTGCCGTGCGCCGCGCCGCCGTTCGCGAACGCCTGGCCGAGCGCCTGCGACACCGACTGCTGCGCGCCGCCCATTTGCGACAGCGCGGCCGGCGTCAGCGCGTTGTTCCCGCCCAGCAGCGTGGCCGCCTGCCGGGCCTGCCCCGCCGCGCCCGTGAGGCCCATCGCCGACGCGAGCGACGACTGGCCGGCAAGCACCTGCTGATTCGCGCCGGCATACGACTGCAGCAATTGCGTCATGCCCTGCGACGGCGCCGCCTGCTGCGGCGCGCCGCCGAGCAGCGACGCGCCGAGCGATTGCAGATCGAGCTGCGCGTATGCGGCGCCGCTCATCAGCACGCTGCAGACAAGGCCTGCCCCTGCGAGACCCTTGCCGGTCACGCGAATCGTCTTCATGTGTGTCTCCGTTCAGAAATGCCAACCCGGCATTGTCCGAGCGGCGCACCGCGCGTCGCAACGATTGATACACCTCGATACGAAATTGTGCCGCGCGGCCCCTTGCCAAGCGGACGCCATCCGTAGCCGAGATGCGCATTCGGCACGAATCCGCAAGCCGCCACGGGCCGCCTCGCCCTCGATCGCCCCTCGCCGGCCGCGACAACGACGGCACTAGCGTTGCGCTGACCAACGTCAAGGTCGGCGGTCACGCCCGCTCGCTCGACCGGGTCGCTCGCCTCCGACGGCGGCCCGTGCGGCGTGCGCAGCAGCGAGACCACGCTCGAAGCGGTGTGCAGCTATCAGGTCGCGCCGCTCACGCGGCGAACCAGTCCGGCCGCCGCGCGCCGACCCAGTCGCACGCCCGCTCGTAGCCTTGCGCGAGCTGCAGCACCGCGAGATCGCCGCGCGGCCTGCCGATCAGCTGCATGCCCATCGGCAGGCCGGCGTCGTTGAAGCCGACCGGCACGTTGATCACCGGGCAGCCGGCAAGCGTCCACGGCACGACCGTCTCCATCCAGCGGTGATAGGTATCCATCGTCCGGCCGGCGATCTCGCGCGGCCAGCGCGCGTTCGCATCGAACGGGAAGACCTGCGCGGTCGGCGCGGCGATGAAGTCGTAACGCTCGAAGAAGCTCAGCAGCGCCTGGTGCCACGCGCTGCGCGCCGCACTCGCGTCGAACACGTCCGCGCCCGACATCGCGAGCAGCCCCTCGACCTCGAAGATCGCCTCCGGCTTCAGTTGCGCGCGCCGCGACGGCTCGCGGTAGTGCATCAACAGGCCGCCGCCGGACAGCCAGTGCCGGTGCGCAAGCCAGATCTGCCAGATCCGCTCGGGCGCGAACGCCGGCAACGCGGCGTCGACCTCGCAGCCGATGTCGCGCAGCGTGCCGAGTCCCGCGTCGCAGCATGCGAGCACGCCCGGCTCCGTCGCGAGATAACCGTTCCAGTCACCCACCCACGCGATGCGCTTGCCGCGCAGGTCGGCGTCGAGCGGCTGTGCGAACACTGCGGGATCGTCGGCGAGCGACAGCGGATCGCGCGGATCGTAGCCCGCCTGAATCGCCAGCAGTTGCGCGACGTCGGCGACCGTGCGCCCCATCGGCCCTTCGGTGCCGAGCTGCTGCACGAACACGTCGGCGTTCGGCCAGCGCGGCACGCGCCCCCGCGACGGGCGAAACCCGTAGACATTGCAGAACGCGGCGGGATTGCGCAACGATCCGCCGAAATCGCTGCCGTCCGCGACCGGCAGCATCCGCGCCGCAAGCGCGGCCGCCGCGCCGCCGCTGCTGCCGCCCGCACTCTTCGTCAGATCGTATGGATTGCGCGTGACGCCGTAGACTTCGTTGAACGTGTGCGAGCCGAGGCCGAACTCCGGCGTGTTGGTCTTGCCGATGAAGATCGCGCCCGCGGCGCGCATCCGCGCGACGGTGACCGAATCGGCCTGCGGCACCATCGTCCGGAAGATCGGCGAGCCGAGCGTCGTCACGAGCCCCTTGGTCATCGCGAGATCCTTCGGCGCCTGCGGGATGCCGTGAAGCCAGCCATGGTATTCGCCGCGCGCGAGGGCCGCATCCTTTTGCGCGGCCTCGGCGAGCAGCGCGTCGCGATCGCGCAGCGCCACGATCGCGTTGATCGCGCCGTTGACGCGCGCGATGTGGTCAAGGTATGCGGTCATCGTCTCGACGCACGAGACTTCCTTGCGGCGGATCGCGCCGGCCAGCTCGCCCGCCGGCAGGCGCACGATCGGATCCACGGGAACGGATGCGGGAGCGAGAAACGACGGGGCGCCGTGCGGCATGCGGAGTCTCCTGAACGCGGTGGATGTGCATCGGGCGGCGCGGCCCGCGCGGCTTCTGCTTCTGCGGCAGTGGCCGCGACGGCCGTCGCACGGCGGGCTTGCGCGCGGAAACGATGCGCGTGCGCTCGCCCGGTGACGCTCTACTCTACGCGACATGCGGAAGGCGGCCCTGGTTATTTTCCGCGTGGATTCACTGCGAATTCGACTGAATCGCCGCGCGACGGCCGGGCGCTGCCGCCAGCTTCCGGTTATTTGGGGCCTGAGCTGAAACAATCCGTCTCACGACTTTATGCGCATAAACATAAATTTCTTATATTTGTTATATGCGGGCGCAGATCGCGCGCCGCCGCGTTTACGCTTTTTTTACACCGGCACGGCGACTCTTTAGACCATCCCGGCACGCTGCGCGCTACGCTGAAGACATCTTGTCAATGGGACACATGACATGCTCAAGCTGCTGGTTCCGGTGGGCCACTCGCCGCGCTCGTTGCAGGCGGTGCGCCACGCCACTTTCCTCTACCGAGAACGATGCGCGTCGGAGATCGTGTTGATCAACGTCCAGCCGCCACTGGAAGCCACGAGACTCGAGGCATATCACCCGTTGTCCAGGCTCCGCCAGCTCGAACATGACTTCTCGGAAGGCGACCTGGCGAAAGCCATCCGGATCCTGCAGGACGCGAACGTCAAATACAGCGTCGTCATGAAAGTCGGCCCGATCGCCGATACGATCGCCAGCACGGCCGCCGAGACCGGTTGCGACGAAATCGTCGTCGCAGCCCCCCGCCGCGATCCGCTTCACACCCTCCTGTCGTTCTTCCACCGCGGCATCCTCGATCGCCTCGTGCGCATCTCGAACATTCCGGTCACGGCCGTGCAGTAAGCGCTCGATCGCGCGCCGCGACAAAAAAGCGGCCCGGACACCGTCCAGGCCGCTCAGGGCGTGCGCGTACGGCGCCCGCCGCTTACGCCTCGAGTTGCTCGAGCACCTTGCCGTTCGTCTCTATGCCGACGAAATGCACGGTCACGGCCGCCAGCAGCGGCACTGCGCCGAGCAGATAGAACGCGGGGCTCAGGTTGCCGCCGACGATCGCGTGCGGCACCACCATCGGCGCGACGAACGACGCGATCTTCAGCCACGCACTGCCGAGGCCGCATCCCGCTGCGCGGATGCTGGTCGGATATTGCTCCGGCGTATACACGTATGCGGTGATGAAGCCCGCCGCCATCAGACCGAGCGACAGCGAGCAGAACATCGCGACGACGTACACCGACGACGCGTGATAGACCCCGGCCAGCGCAAGCGACGCCGCGCACAGGACGAACGACCACGTGATGACCGGCTTGCGGCCGATCCTGTCGACGAGGAGCGCCGACGCGAGCGAACCGGCGACGCCCATCACCGAGCCGACCACCGCGAGGTTCAGCGCGACCTGCAGCGGCGCGTGATAGAAGTCCTTGTAGATCGTCGGCAGCCAGGTCGACAGGCCGTACTGGATGAAGCCGCAGGTCGCCCACAGCGTCGCGACGGCCAGCGTGCGCTTCCGGTACGCGGGGCTGAACAGGTCGGCCATGCGACGCTTCGGATGCCGGCGCACGATCTCGTCGAACTCCGCGGCCTGCGTCACCGGCTGGAGCGGCCCCTTCGCCGACGCCTCGAACAGGCCGACGGCCTGCCCCGCCTCCGCGAGCCGGCCGCGCGACGCCAGCCAGCGCGGCGATTCGGGAACGAGACGCGTGAGCACCAGCGACAGCACGAGCGGCAGGCCGCCGACGAAATACATGATTTCCCAGCCGAAGCGCGGCACGAGCCAGGCGCCGAGCGCCATCGACGCGAGCAGGCCGATCGGGAACACGATCTCGTAGAGCAGCACGAAGCGGCCGCGGCCGTGCGCGCGCGTGATCTCGTTGATGTATGTCGCCGCGACCGGCAGCTCGCCGCCGAGGCCGAGACCCTGCAGGATGCGCAGCAGCACGAACACCTCGAACGTCGGCGCGAATCCGCATGCGATCGACGTGACGCCGATCACCGCCGAACTCCACGCGATCGCCTTCACGCGGCCGTGCTTTTCCGCGAGCGCGGGAAACAGCAGCGCGCCGACCAGCTGGCCGATCGCGCCCGACGCGATCAGCAGCCCGATTTGCGTCGGCGAGAGTCCCCACTTGTGGATCAGGAGCGGCAGCGTCGCGGCGATCGTGATCACGTCGAAGCCGTCGAAAAACGTCGCCGTGCCGATCAGCACGCGCGCGCGAATCTGCATCGCATTGGCCGGGAGACGCTCGAGCCGCGCGATGATCGCGCCCGGCGTGGAGGCGGCAGCCTCCATCGTGGCGCGGCCGCCCACGACGTTGTCTAGTGTGCTCATTCGGGTAGTCCTCTCCGTGTTCCCGCTGCCGGGTCAGGCCAGCGCCTTGGTCGTATCCGTCAGCGCGTCCATGTCCACCGCGCGCCCCTGATTCATCCACTTGCGCGCGAGCTTCAGTTCACGCGCGTTGTTGACGGCGACGACCCCTTTCAAATGGCCGTCGCCAACGAAAAACAGCGTCCACCTGGGAGGGGCTCCAGCCGTCGCGCCCCCCGCCGCGAGCTCGCCGCGCACGACGATCTGCGCGTCGGCCGGCAGGTCGCCGAGGATCTGCAGGTTGACGTCGTACTGATCCGACCAGAACCACGGGATCTCCGCATACGGCGCGCGCACGCCGAGCACCGCCTTCGCGACGGCGATCGCCTGGTTCTGCGCGTTCGCCCACGATTCGAGACGCACGCGCCGTTTCAGCCACGCGTTGTGGTGGTTCGCGACGTCGCCGCACGCGAATATCGCCGGGTCGCTCGTCGCGCCGCATTCGTCGACCACGATGCCGTCGTCGACCGCGAGCCCCGCGTCGGACGCAAGCGACGCGTTCAGCGCGAGGCCGATGCCCGCCACCGCGAAATCCGCATCGACCGTCGTGCCGTCCGCGAGCGTCGCGCGCACTTTCGATGCGTCACCCGGCTGCGGGTCGAGCGACGCGAGCGATGCGTCCAGACGCACGTCGACGCCATTCGCGCGATGCAGCTCGAGCAGGAAATTCGACACGACCGGCGGCACCGAACGCGCACACAGGCGCGGCGCGCCTTCGACGACGACCGCCTCGACGCCGAGCTTGCGCGCGGTCGCCGCAACTTCGAGCCCGATCCAGCCGCCGCCGATCACGAGCACGCGCCGGCTCGCGCGCAGCTTGCCGCCCAGTTCGGCCGCTTCGTCGAGCGTGCGCAGGTAATGCAGATTCGCAGTCCTGACGAGTGAATCCGGCAAGCGGCGCGACGTTCCGCCGGTGGCGATGACGAGCCGGTCGTATTCGACCTCGCGGCCGCTCGCCGTGCGTACGATGCGCCGCGTGCGATCGATCGACGCGGCGCGCTCCGGTTGCCACGCGTCGACGTTCAGCGACGCGAATTCGTCCGGCTGCACGACGCGCACGGTTTCGATGTGCGCGTCGCCCGCGAGTACCGCCTTCGACAGCGGCGGGCGCTCGTACGGCAGATGCGGCTCGTCGGCGATCATCACGAGCCGGCCGGCGAAGCCTTCGGCGCGCAGCGTCTTCAGCACCCAGCCCGCTGCCTGCCCGCCGCCGATCACGACCACCGTGCCGGGCGCGGCGCTGCCCTGCGTGCTTGCGTCAGTCATCTTTGCGCTCCGTCATGAACCGGCCTTCCGGCGCCTTCGCATGCTTCTCGCGGCGAGTATTGCCGTCGATCCCGCCGTCGATCGCCCATTCGGCGAACACGGTCGGGCCCGGCTCGAATTCGCGCGGCTGCCATGCGGGCGTCAGCACGTCCTCGTCCGCGTAATACTCGATCAGCCCGCCGGCCGGGTTCTGGAAATACCAGAAGTACGCGGACGACACCGGATGCCGGCCCGGCCCGAGCTGCGTTTCCCAGCCGCAGCGGTCGATGTGCATGCCGCCGCCGAACACCTCGTGGATGTCGCGCACGGTGAACGCGACGTGGTTCAGGCCGCGCTTGCCATTCGGCAGCGCAAGCAGGAACAGGTCGTGGTGGCCGCCGTGCGGCGCGCAGCGCATGAACGCGCCGCGCCCCGGATAGCGGTCCGACGTCTCGAAGCCCAGCAGTTCGTGATAGAACACCTCCTGCGCATCGAGCCGGTTCGTGAAGAACACGACGTGCCCGACCTCGACCGGCTCCGCACGTGCATAGATCGTGCTCGGCCGGTCGACGCGCAGCGTCTCGCCCCATACGTTCGACAGCGAACCCTTGATGTCGAGCGCGTGCTTTCTCGTCACCTCGATGCGGATTGCCATGCCGTTCGGGTCGATGCAGCCGACCGCGTCGTCACGCGCGTAATAGCCGGGCTGGCCGGCCAGCTTCGCGCGCAGCGCATCCAGTTCGGCCGGCGACGCGACGCCCCACGTGACCTCGCGCAGCGTCGAGCCGGGCTCGAACGCCGCCGGCAACGACGGATCGTTCGCGTCGACGAGCAGCACGGTGCAGCCGTTCATCGTCTCGAAGCGCGCGCGCGACGCATCGTGCGCGACCTCCCTGAGCCCCCAATCGGCGAAAAAGCGCCGGCACAGCGCCAGATCCTCGACGCCGTACGTGATCTGCTCGATACCTGAAATACTCATTGCGTAACTCCCCTTCGCTCAGTTCGCCCACGGCAGCGGCGCGTCGTTCAAGCCCCAGTACAGGCTCTTCTGCTGCATGTACTCGCGGATGCCGAGACGCCCCTTCTCGCGCCCCATGCCGCTGTCCTTCCAGCCGGCGAACGGCGTCGAGATCGAGAATTGCTTGTAGGTGTTGATCCACACGGTGCCCGTCTCGAGCGCACGGCCGATCCGCCACGCGCGCTTGTAGTCGCGCGTCCAGATGCCGGCCGCAAGGCCGAACGCACTGTCGTTCGCGTCGGCGATCAGCGCGGCCTCGTCGTCGAACGGCAGCACGACGAGCACCGGCCCGAATATCTCTTCCTGGCAGATGCGGGCACGGTTGGTCAGCCCGCCGAGGATCGTCGGCAGATAGAAGAAGCCGCGCTCGCGGCCTTCGCCGGCCGGACGCTCGCCGCCGCACAGCACGCGGCCGCCTTCGTCGCGGCCGAGCGCGACGTAGCGCTCGATCGACTCGCGATGCTGCGCGGTGACGAGCGGCCCCATCTGCGTGCGCTCGCTCGCCGGATCGCCGACGCGCAGCGCGCGCGCGCGTTCCGTCAGGCGCGCGACGAATGCGTCGTAGATCGCGCGCTGCACGAACAGCCGCGAGCCTGCGATGCACGATTCGCCGGACGAGCTGAAGATGCCGTACAGCACGCCGTTGACCGCGTGATCGAGGTCGGCGTCGTCGAACACGATCGTCGGCGACTTGCCGCCGAGTTCGAGCGACAGCGGCATCAGTTTGTCGGCGGCGGCGCGCGCGATGCCGCGCCCGACTTCCGTGCCGCCCGTAAACGACACCTTCTTCACGCGCGGATGGCGCACCAGCGCGTCGCCGACGACCGAGCCCTTGCCGGGAATCACCGACACCACGCCGCGCGGCACGCCGGCCTGCTCGACGAGGCGCGCGAGCGCGAGCGACGCGAGCGGCGTCACCTCGGCGGGCTTCAGCACGACCGCATTGCCCGCCGCGAGCGCCGGGCCAAGCTTCTGCGCGTCGGACGCGATCGGCGAATTCCACGGCGTGATCGCCGCGACGACGCCGAGCGGCTCGTGGACGCTCATCGTCAGGTAGTCGCCGCGCGACGGCGTCAGTTCCTCTTCCATCGTTTCCGCGCACGCGGCGAAGTAGCGGAACGTACTCGCGGCGCTCGTCACGAGCGCGCGCGTCTCGCCGATCGGCTTGCCGTTGTCGCGGCGTTGCAGATGCGCAAGCGCCTCGCGATTCGCGTCGATCAGATCCGACAGGCGGTACAGCACGGCCGCCCGCTGGTGCGGCTTGAGGCCAGCCCAGTCCGCGCGGCGCCACGCGGCGTCGGCGGCCTCGACGGCCTCGTTCGCGTCGGCCGCGTCGGCCATGTGGATTTCGGTGTTCAGCGACTGGTCGGCCGGGTAGAAATTCGGCGTCTTCGCGCCGCGGCCGTTGCGCCATTCGCCACCGACGAAGATCTCGCCGTTCGGGACGAGGGAGGAATCGAATGCAGTCATGTGGGGTCCGTCCGTAGCTGCTTCAGATCACGCAGCGGGCCGCGCGGTTGCGCAGCGCGCGAATCGCGCTGAAGGCCGTCAATGCGGAAGTCTTCGGGTTGTCGGGCAGCGGCTTGCCGCTCATTTCGAGCGACATCTCGCCAAATGCGCCGCGCGCGGTGATCCGGTGCACGTTGCGCGTCACCGCCGGATCGGCGATCAGGCGCACGCGGGTCCGGTCGAGGCCGAGGCCGGCCAGCGCGACCGTCGCCGCGACGTTTGCGTTCTTCGGGTACAGGCGCGCCGCGTCGCGCGCCGTTCCCTCGAAGATCGTCTGCGCTTCGGTCATCGCACGCAGGTCGCACAATGCCTCGGCCGGCGTGCCGAGCCAGCCGGGCGGCGGCTTGCGGCCGACGTACAGCACCTCGTCGAGGCCGCCCTGCTTCGCGGCCGCGAGCGCGTCGATGCCGCCGATCGCGCCGGACAGGAGCGTGAGCGTCGCGCCGCCCTCGTCGGCCGCCTGCAACAGCACATCGAGCAGCGCCAGATCCGACAGCGCGCCGATCGACGCGACCGCGCAATCAGTGCCCGCCTTCAGCAGCGGGACGACGTGATCGACGAGCGCGCCATGCCCCGCGCATTCGAGCGCGAACTGCGGCCGGTGCGCAAGCGCCCCCACCGACGACACCACCTCGACGGCGCCGCCGAGCGCGTGCTGCACCGCCTCGCGCTGGTGTTCGGGCACGATCACGTGCGCGATGCGCAACGCCGCGTCGTGCTCGACCGCGCGATACACCGCCGCGCCGATCGCGCCGAAGCCGATCATCGCGACGTCGACGGGTGCGTGCCCGTGTGCGTGCGCGTCACGCATACTGGCGCTCCTCGGGCACGTCCTTCTTGACCGGCGGGCCGGCGAACGCCGATGCGAACGAGCCGACCGACAGCATGTCGACCTCGACCAGCACCGGGCCGGCCTTCGCGAGCCCGTCGCGCACGATGCGCTCCGCCTGGTCGAGCGACGTGATCCGGTGATGCGTGAGGCCGAGGCTCGCGCAGAATTGCGCGAAATCCGGCTGGTGCAGATCGACGTAGCAGCGGCGGCCGCCATACTGCGCGTCCTGGATGTTGCGGATCACGCCGTAGCACTGGTCGTTCATCAGCACGATCATCACGTCGGCGTTTTCCTGCACGGCGGTCGCCAGCTCGCCGACGTTGACCATCAGGCCGCCGTCGCCGACGAGGCAGACCGTCTTCGCCGCGGCGCCGGCGAGCGCCGCGCCGATCGCCATCTGCATGCCCTGGCCGATCCCGCCACCGAGCGCATGGACGCCCGCGCGCGGCTCGAAGATCTTCAGCAGACGGTTGCCCCACGTGCTGTTCGAGATCGTCACGTCGCGCACCCAGTTGTAGTCGCGGCCGACCGCCTGCTGCAGCGTGTCGACGAGCTGCCGGTAGGGCCCGAGCCCCTTCGCGACGTCGGCCGACGCCTGCTCGCGCGCCGCCGCGAGATCGGCCGCGAACTGCGGATCGACCTTCAGGCGGCCTTCGAGGCGGTCGGCGAGTTCGGCCAGCACACGCTTCGCGTCGCCGTGGACGAACAGGTCGTTGCGGTAGCCGCGGTTGTCGGCGAGCGCGTCGGCGTCGACACGATAGAGCGGCCGCGGCAGCGCGAGCTTGTACTTGAGCGTCTCGTTGCCGCGCAGGCGCGAGCCGACGACGACGAGCGCGTCGCAGGTCTTGTAGAACGCCTCGACCGCCGCGTGGACGTTGAACGCGCCGAGCGTCGCCGGATGGTCTTCCGGCAGCACGCCGCGGCCCTGCACGCTCGTCACGACGCCAACACCGAGCCGGACGAGTCGCTCGACCTCGGCGCGTGCGTGACGCGCGCCGCCGCCGAGCCACAACAGCGGACGGCGCGCGGCCGCCAGCGCGTCGGCCAGCTTCGCGACGCGCGCGCTGTCGTGCTCGCCAACCGACACGTGCGCGGGCGCCAGATCGTCCGGCCATTCGATTTCAGCTGCCTGGATGTCGATCGGAATCTCGACCGACACCGGGCCGCTCGGCGCGGTCTGCGCCACCCGCACCGCCTCGCGGATCGTCGGCAGCACCGTCTCGACCGTGCGCACGCGATACGCGGCCTTCGAGATCGCGTTCAGCATCGAAAGCTGGTCCGGCGCTTCGTGGATGTAGGCGAGATCCTGATCCAGATAGGGCGTCTCGATCTGGCCGGTGATGTGCAGCAGCGCGGTGCCCGCCGTCAGCGCCTCGACCATCGCGCCCGCCGCGTTGCCCGCCGCGGTGCCGGTGCTCGTGAACGCGACGCCGAGGCCGCCGGACACGCGCGCGAGGCCGTCGGCCATGTTCACCGCGCCCGCTTCGCCGCGGGCACCCACATAGCGGATGTTGCCGCGCGAGTGGATCGCGTCGAGGATCGGCATGTTGTGGATCGAGATGACGCCGAACGCGGTCTTCACGCCGCACTGTTCGAGAAAGGCGGCGATCAGCTCGCCGACCGTGGTTCTGGTGTTGTTAGACATGGCGTGCAAAGCCTCCTGATACGTCGATATGGCTGCCCGTCGTGTAGGACGACAGATGCGTTGCGAGATAAAAGAGCGCCCAGGCGGCCTCGTCGGGCCGGCCGAAGCGATTCAGCGGAATGTTCTTCTTGCGAGCGAGTTCGCCCGTCCACGCTTCCCAGCTCTCGCCGGGCTGCGCCTGGGCTTCGTGGCGGCGGCGCCACTGCCCGGATTCGACGATGCCGATCAGGATCGAGTTGACCCGGATGCGCTGCGGCGCGAGCTCGTTCGCGAGCGACTTCACGAGGCTCAGCACGCCGGCGCGCGCGGACGACGTCGCGACCATGTGCGGCTCCGGCTGCAGCGCGAGCAGCGAATTCACGCAGGTGATCGTCGGCGCGGCCGCGTCGCGCAGCAGCGGCAGGAATGCGCGCGTCGGCCGGATGATGCTGAAATACTTCAGTTCGAGCTCGTCGCGCCATGCGTCGTCGGTCGTGTCGGCGAACGTCGACACACGCCCCTGGCCCGCGTTGTTGATCAGCATGTCGGCGCGGCCGAAGCGGTCGGACACCGCTTGCGCGAACGCGGCAACGTCGCCGTCTTCGAGCACGTTGCAGCGCGCGGCGAGCAGCGGCGCATGCGGGAATTTCCCGTTCAGCGCCGCTTCGGCGCGCGCGAGGCGTTCACCGTCGCGGCCGCAGATCGCGACCGACGCGCCCGCGTTCAGAAAAAGCTCGGCCGTCGCGAGCCCGATGCCGGACGATCCGCCCGTCACCACCGCGACCTGTCCGGTCAAATCGATCTGGATCATGTCGTCGCGCCTCGCAGGATCGTCACGGGGGTACCGGCCGCCCCGCCCGGGGGCAGCATGCGTGGGGATCGTTTCATTTCACTCCCAATGCCTTCAGAAACATGTGCTCGTCATCCGAGCGATAGTTGAGCCGCCGCGACAGCTCGGCCGCCGCGCGCTGCACCTTGTCGATCAGCCCGTCTGCGATCAGCGCCGCGTCGATCTCCGGGCGCGGCACCGTCACGGTGAGGCACGCGACGATCTTCTGCGTGTCGTTGCGCACCGGCGCGGTGACGACGGAGATGCCGCGCTCGAACGACGCATTGCTGATGCCGTAGCCGCGCAGCGCATCCTCGCGGATCGCTTCGTGGAGCGCGTCGACCGTCTCGGGCGTCGCCTTCGTCGCACGATCGAGCCGCCCCTCCGGGTACAGCGCGCGCAACTCCGCCAGCGACAGGTCGCCCATCAGCACGTGGCCGTGCGTCGTCGCGTGCGCGGGCAGCCGCGTGCCGACGTTCACGCGCACCGAGCTGAACGCCGGCGCCCGGCTCTGCGCCTTCGCGACGAACACCACGTCGCGGCCGTCGCGAATCACGATGTGCGTCGTGAAGCCGGTCGCGTCGCGCAGGTGCTCGATCACCGGCAGGCCGAGATCGGTCAGCTCGAGCGAGCTCAGATACTCGAAGCCGAGCCGCAGCACCGCGACGCCGAGCCGGTAGTTGCGATCCTTGTCCGCACGCTCGAGGAAGCCGAGTGATTCGAGCGTCTGCAGCAGCCGGAACACCGTCGTGCGCGGAATGCCGAGTCGCTTCGACAGCTCGGGCGCGCCCAGCACCGGCTCGCGCGGCGAAAATTCCGCGAGAATCCGCAGGCCGCGCTCGAGACCCGGCACGACGTAGTTCGCGTCGGCCTTCGCGCCCTCCGGCTCGTTGGGCATCGGTTCGCTCATCGCCCCCTCCGCTGCGTGTCGCACTGACGGCAGAACGCGTCGATCAATGCCGAATAGACGGCAGGCGCCTCGACGTAACCGGCATGACCGGCTTGCGGCACCACCTGCAGCCCGACGTGGGCGGCGGCCGCGATGCGCTCGCACGCGGCGGGCGGCGTGATCGCGTCGTCCGCGCCGACCGCCACCGCGGTGCGCCCGCGGTAGCCGGCGAGATCCGCGGCGAGATCCGCGTTCGCGAGCAGGTGCGTCGCCTGCGCGTAACCGGCCGGCGCGATGCGCGCCATGTTCCAGCGCACCCATGCGCGCGCTTCCTCGCTCGCGAACCCGGACAGCATGTTCGCGCTGCGCTGTTCCGCGAGGCCGGCCGGGCCGAGCTCGGCGAGCATCGCGAGCCGTGCGTTGCGGCGCGCGTCGCGTGTGTCGGCCGGCGCGCTGCCGTAGCCGCCGGCCGGCGAGATCAGCAGCAGGCCCGCCAGACGTGCCGGCAGGCTGCGTGCGAATGCGCCCGCGACGATCGCGCCGAGCGAATGGCCAACCAGTACGCAGCGCGCGATGCCGAGCGCGTCGAGCCACGCGCTCAGCGCCGCCGCGTAGTCGGCGGCGGCCGGCGACAGGCCGAGGACCGGCGTCGACGCGCCGTAGCCGGGCGCGTCCCACGCGAGGACGCGCCGCGACGCGCCGAGCGCATCGAGCTGATGCACCCAGGACGCGGCGCCCGAGCCGATGCCGTGCAGCAGCACGACCGGATACCCCGATGCGGCATGCGCCGCCCCCGCTTCTCGATACCCGATCGTGCCGGCCGCGCCTGCGTCGCAGCGCCGCTCGGGAAAACGCTCGAGCAGCGCGGCATGGGCCGCGGTGCGATTGCGTTCGCGCTTGTCGATGACACTCATCGCTTCATCCGCTCCGGCTCAACGCTTGATCTTCGCGAGCGGCGAATCCGGCGGATACGTCGGCGTGGTCGGCTTCGGCGAGCCCAGCATCACGCACATCAGCGCGTCTTCCTCGCCGATGTTGATCTCGGTGCGATAGACGCCCGGCGGCACCGAAATCAGGTCGCGCTCGCCGAGGATCGCTTCCCACGTCTCGCCGTTGCGCTCGCAGATCACCTTCATCCTGCCGCGCAGCACGAAGAAAATTTCCTCGACGTCGATGTGGATGTGGCTCGGGCCGACGTTGCCGGCCGGAATCACCATCGTCGAGAACGTGAAGCTGCCCGCCGGCACCGTGTTGACGTCCTTGGCGACGCCCGTGCCGCCCGTGCCGACGTAGCGCATCTGCGCGCGGCGGTACTGCGGGTCGTAGTCGGCCTGGAACTTCAGCGCGTCCCAGTCGTAGCGACGCGTCGCGAAGCGCGCGACACGCGCATCCATCCATTCGCCGAAGGTCGCGCCGTCCGGCCGATCCCACGATTTGCGTTCGATATCGACATCCGCCATCGTCATCTCCTCAAGAGTGAAAACCATCAGTTCATTACGAAGCCGCCGTTGACCGGCAGCAGTTGACCCGTCACGAAGCGCGCGGCGTCGGACAGCAGGAACAGCACCGGGCCGGTCACGTCGTCCGGCACCTGCGCGCGCGCCAGCGCGCGGCCTTGCAGGTAATGCGCGTGGCGTTCGGCCGGCACGTAGGCGGTCGCCTCGACGTCGGTGAGCCCCGGCGCGATCGCGTTGACCGTCACGCCGTGCGGACCGAATTCGCGGGCCTGCGCGTGCGTCATCGCGATCACCGCGCCCTTGCTCGCGACGTACGCGAGCAGCTTCGGCGCCCCCCAGAGCGCGGTATCGGACGCGAGGTTCACGATCGCGCCGCGCCCCGAGCGCGCGAGGTGCGGCAGCGCCGCATTGCTCGCGAGCCACACGCCGCGTACGTTGACGTTCATCACCGCGTCCCAGGTGGCCGCGTCGAGCTCCGTCGACAGCCGGCCGCCCGAGTTCGTGATCGCCGCGTTGTTGACGAGGCCGTCGAGGCCGCCGAGCGCGGCCGCGCCCTGCGCGACGAACGCGTCGATGCTGGCCGGATCGGCGAGATCCAGTGCGATGAAGTGCGCGGTGCGGCCTTGCCCGGCCAGCTGCGCGGCGAGCGCGCGGCCTTCGTCGGCCAGCACGTCGCCGAACGCGACCTGCGCGCCGGCGGCGGCGAGCGCCTTAACGAACGCCGCGCCGAGGCCCCGCGCGCCGCCCGTGACCAGCACGCGCCGGCCGGCGAGCGCAATCGCTTGAGCGTGCTCAGCCATGCGCGTGCTCCGTCGCGGCCGGATGCGCGGCGCGGTGTGCGTCGAGCGCGGCGAGATGCTCCTGCGCGCGCTGGCGCAGCATCCGGCGCACGCGCGTGATGCCGACGTCGTGCTGATAGAGATATTCGTGATCGCGCGCGTTCGGCGCGAGGCTCTCGAGGACGTAGCGGTCCTGCTCGAGCACGGCCCAGTGCAGGCCTTCCAGACGGTTGCGGTACATGAAGCGCCAGACGTCGCGCTGCCAGCCGCTGACCTTGCGGGTACGCCAGAAGTACACCTGGCAGTGGTCGCGATCCACCGGCGTCGCAAAGCCGACGATGCCGAAATTGCCGCCCGGGCCGTATTTCTGCCGGTACGGAATCGCGAGACGCTTCCACAGGCAGCCGGTCTCGCCGAGCTCGACCCAGTCGAAGTTCACGTCGCGCTGGCCGACCTTCTCGAACATCAGGCCGGATTCGGTCTTGCGCACGCGCATGTCGGCCTGCTTGTCGCCTTCGGCCATCGAGTGCGACGTCGCATGCAGGTACGCGCCGTGCATCGGGTCCATCACGTTGTCGATCGCGTACTGGTAATTGCACGTCCAGTTCGACACGCACAGGAAATGCGCGAATTCGCCGCCGGCCAGTTCCTCGGGAAGCCCGAGCGGCGCGGGCTCGGCATGCGCGTCGTCGCCGAACCACAGGAAGATCGCGCCGGCCTGTTCGTCGACCGGGTACGACTTCACGCACTTCTGCCCTTCGAGCGGGCAGTTCGACACGGCCGGCACCTTGTTGACCGTGCCGGTGCCGTCGACCTCGACGCCGTGATACCAGCACGCGACGTTGCCGCCAAGGTTCCAGCCGAGCGACAGGCGCGCGCCGCGGTGCGGGCAGCGATCCTCCAGCGCGTGGACCTTGCCGTGCTGGTCGCGCCACAGCACGATCTGCTCGCCCAGGCGCGTGATGCCGACGGGCGCATTCGACACCTGCCAGCCCGGCGCGACGGGATACCAGTAGTTGCGGATGCCGCGGTCGAGATAGTCGCGGACCGGATCGGCGGGGGAATGCGGGTGTGCGGGGGACGTCATCAGTGTGCTCCGGATGCAGTTGTCTTCTTGTCGGCTTCGTTCGCGGTCATTCCGCGAGCGCGGCGAGTTCCGCGCAGAAACGCCCGGTGGTCCACGGCGCGCCGTCCGGCGTGCGAAAGCCGATGCGGTTCAGCCCGTCGACCACGTCGGACAGTTCGGTCGCGCCGGCATCGAACACGCGCTCGAGCGCGTCGCCGAGGTCGTTTTCGTATTGGGTCGGTTCGGCCTTGCGGTTCTGCCAGATCAGGTTTTCGGTCTGCCCGGGGATCTCGATCTGCCCGTTGCCGGCGACGTTGTTCGGCTGCGGCGCCACCCACGGCTTGAGGAACGGGTTGAAGTTCACGGTCGTCTCTTTCATGTCATTCCACCTTGATCTGGATTTCCTCGCCGGCGAGGCGCACCGCGTACGTCTTCAGCGCGCGGCCGCCGGGCCCCTTCAGGCACTCGCCCGTCCGGATGTCGAACACCGCCTCGTGCAACGGGCATTCGACCGTGCCTTCGTCGACGAAGCCCTGCGTCAGCAGCGCGTACGCATGCGGGCACACGTTCTCGAGCGCATACACCGCGTCGCCGACGCGGTAGATCCCGATCTCGACGCCGTCGGTCCGCTTGAACTCGATCGGCGCATCCTCGGACAAGGCGCCGGCATGTCCGGCGCAAACCCATTGTTCAGACATCTCACACCCCTCCTTCTGATCGACTCGTCGTTTGTTCCATATCCGGAACACCGGTTTATGGATGGTGATTATATGAGCGACTTTCCGGGAGAAAAACAAAAAGCTGCGTGCCCTAGGGAAAATACCGACCGGACGCGCGAAGATCATCTGCGGAGTCTCGACATACGGGAAACTTTGTTATTTTTCGTATGTTTATGCGCTGGCCGCACGTTGCCTGCGGCGGCTCGACGCCGCGCAGCCAAGCCGCTCCGGCCCGAAAAATTAATTTTTTTCCGTCGATCCGTCGCCCTATACTCCATTCCACCAGAGGCACATGGTTCCATATATGGAACACAATAATCGCCCGTCTTGCCGTGGAAATGCGCGTGGCCATCCGTTTCGCGCACCGCCACCGCCGTTTACATCGAGCGCAGAGTCAGGAGATCAAATGGTCAAGCGTGCAGTTGCAGCAGCAGTCATCGGAATGGGCGCCGCGTCCGGCGCATGGGCACAGAGCAGCGTGACGCTGTACGGCAGCCTGGATGCGGGCATCGCCTACGTGAACAACGTCGGCGGGCATGCGAAATGGGCAATGATTCAGGGCAACACCCAGCCGGATCGCTGGGGGCTGAAGGGACGGGAGGATCTGGGCGGCGGGCTGTCGGCGATCTTCCAGCTCGAAAACGGCTTCTACACGAACAACGGCGCGTTCGCGACCGCGAACACGATCTGGAACCGCGCCGCCTGGGTCGGGCTCAGCGGCGAGCGCTACGGCACGCTGACGCTCGGCCGCCAGACGCCGCTCAGCTTCGACTATCTCGACCCGCTCAGCACCGCGTACCTCGCGATGAGCTGGTATGCGTTCCATCCGGGCAACATCGACGCGCTGGCCGCGACCGGCAACGTGCCGTACAACAATGCCGTCAAGTACCGCTCGCCGAGCGTCGCGGGCTTCTCCGCCGCGGCGATGATGGCGCTCGGCAACACCACGAATTTTTCGGAGGGCAGGTCGGTCGGCGTCGCGCTGAACTACGCGAACGGGCCGTTCAAGGCGGCGGCCGTCTATTCGAACGAGCACAACCGCTCGATCCTCGTCGGCCAGACCGGTATCGCGAACTTCCAGGGCCAGAACACGGCGAACGGCTATGTCGCGGACAAGGTCGAGAACATCGGCGCGGGTGCGTCGTACCAGCTCGGCGACTGGCTCGTCCACGCGCTTTACACGCGCACCAGAATGCAGTCGAACGGCTTCTCGGACACGTTCCAGAGCTACGACGTGGGCGCGAATTACCGCACGAGCCCGTTCAACACGATCGCAGGCGGCGCGGCGACATCGACGCTCGCCGGGCGGCGCTGGACGCAGTTCGAGCTGGGCGACGTCTACGCGCTGTCGAAGCGCACGCAACTCTATGCGAACGTGCTGTACGAGCATGCGACGGGCGGTGCGCGGGCGGCGTTCTTCACGGCCGGCGTGTCGAGCACCGCGAATCAGGTCGTCGTGCTCGCGGGCATCCACCATTCGTTCTGACGGCATGCCCGCCGCGCGAGCCCGCGTGCGCGTTGCGCGGCGCAGGCCGCCTGCGGGAAAAGCAGCGGGCGCGCTTTCTTCGCGCTTCGCCACGCCCCCGCCCGGCGCGACCGGTCAGAACATCGCGACCTTGTGGCGCGCGTGCGCGACGGTCGGATCGCTGTCGAGCGGCCGGTAATCGAGACGCCGGGACAGATCGACCGCCGCGCCGCACACGGCCTCGACGAGCCGCTCCTTCTCCGCGGCCTCGCCGATCTCCGAGCGCGGCACTGTCGCGGTGATCGCCGCGACGATCGAGCCGGAATGATCGCGTACCGGCGCGGTCACCGCCGAAATGCCGGCCTCGAATGCCCCTTCGCTGAGCGCATAGCCGAGCCGCGCATACTGGCGGACGCGCTCGTAGAGCTCGTCGACCGTTCCCGGCGTGCGCTCGGTGAACTGATCGAGGCGCTTTTCCGGGTAGAGCTGGCGCAGCGCGTCGCGCGTCAGGTCGCCCATCAGCACGTGGCCATGCACGGTCGCATGCGCGGGCAGCCGCGTGCCGACATGCACCTTGACCGAGCCGAACATCGACGCGTGGCTCTGCGCCTTCGCGACGAACACCACGTCGCGCTGGTCGCGGATCACCAGATGCGTGGACAGGCCGGTCGCATCGCGCAGCCGCTCGAGCACGGGCGCGCCGAGATCGGTCAGTTCGAGCGAATTCAGGTATTCGAAGCCGAGCCGCAGCACGCCGACGCCGAGCCGGAAATGCCGGTCGCCGTTGACCCGCTCGAGAAAGCCGAGCGCTTCGAGCGTCTGCAGCAGGCGAAACGTCGTGGTGCGCGGAATGCCGATGCGCTTCGACAGCTCGGGCGCGCCCAGCACCGGCTCGCGCGCGGAAAACTCGGACAGGATCCGCAGGCCGCGCTCGAGGCCCGGCACGAGGTATGACGAGGCACCGCCGGCCGATTCGTCGTCGCCGGCGGCATGCTCGGGCGCATCGCTTGCGGGCGCCGCGCGGCGCGGCTGCCGCGCCGGCTCACCGGCCGGCTTCGCGCCGCCGCTCATCGTTGTTTTGGCCATGTGCGCATGGAGTTGACGAAAAAGAAACCGAATCATAGCGCGAAGGACATTCGCGTTTGCAGCCCCGGCCGGAGGCAGGCCGGCGCGGCGCGCGGCTATCCGCTCGCCGGCGGCGCCGGTGTCACCCAGCGGAACGTCAGGTTGATCCGCTCGCCCTGCACCGAAGGCGCCTTCGGCACCCGATGCTGCCACTCCGCCTGAGTCCGGCCGCGCATCACGAGCAGGCTGCCGTGCGCGAGCCGGTACGCGTGCGTGACGCCGGTGGCCCGATGACGCAGGTCGAACACCCGCATCGCGCCGAGGCTCACCGACGCGATCACCGGCGCATCGCCCAGTTCCGGCTCGTTGTCCGCGTGCCAGCCCATGCTGTCCTGCCCGTTGCGGTAGCGGTTGAGCAGCACGCTGTTGAAGTGCGCACGACACGCCGCCTCGGCCGCGCGCTTCAGTTCGAGCACCGCAGGCGTCCACGGCGCGGGCACGTTGCGGATGCCCGAATACACGTAGACGGCGTCCGGCTCGCCTTGCCACGCGGTGAGCCTTGGCAGCGGAATGCGGCCGCGCGGCGTGCGGATCGCGTCCTGGCGCCACGCGACCTCGTCGATCAGCGCGGCCATCGCGCGATCGGCCGCGTCGCGCGCGAGCCAGTCCGGATACCAGTCCACGTCCGGCGCGGGCGTGTCATCGAAGAGATCGAACATCGGCATGTCAGTTGAGCAAGCGGCGACGCATACCGCGCCCGCCGCATACCTGAATACTAGCGAAGCGCGGCCGCCCTCGCCATGCGCGTGCACGCACGCCAAACGGGCAAACGGACAGGCGGACAGGCGGACAGGCGGACAGGCGGACAGGCGGACAGGCACGATGCCATGCGCGCGACTGCAGGCAGGTGAATTCCCCCGCATCGGGCTATCATCGCGGCATGTCGCACCGCGCCGCGGCCGTTCGGGCCGCGGCGCCGCACTCCATTCCTGCTTGCAAGCCGTCCGGCGCGACCCGGCGGCGCTTTTCCGGATCACATCATGTTTCTTTCCGATTCCGCCCTCGATCAGCTGTTCCGCCATGCGCGCACGCACAATGCGTGGCAGGACAAGCCGGTCGACGATGCCCTGCTCCATCAGCTGGTCGATCTGACGAAACTCGGGCCGACGTCGGCGAATTCGAGCCCGGCGCGCTTCGTGTTCGTCAAGTCGCCCGAAGCGAAGGCCCGTCTCAAGCCGGCCCTTTCGGAAGGCAACGTCGAGAAGACGATGGCGGCGCCCGTCACGGCGATCGTCGGCATGGACATGGCGTTCTACGAACACCTGCCGCGCCTGTTCCCGCACGCCGACGCACGCAGCTGGTTCGCAGGCAACGATGCGCTGATCCAGGCCACCGCGTTCCGCAACTCGTCGCTGCAAGGCGCGTACCTGATCATGGCCGCCCGCGCGCTCGGGCTCGATGCCGGCCCGATGTCCGGCTTCGACAACGCGGCGGTCGACGCCGCGTTCTTCGCCGGCACGACGGTCAAGAGCAACTTCCTCGTCAACCTCGGTTACGGCGACGCGTCGGTGCTGCATCCGCGCAGCCCGCGCTTCGATTTCGACGACATCGCCCGCATCGCCTGACCGGCACGCGGCTCGACGCAACCTCGCCACGCTCCCCTCCATGCGACGCATCTCCGCTTTCCTGCTCCGGTTGACCGTGATCGGCGTGCTGCTTCACGCGTACGTCGGGTTCAGGCTGATCCCCGACCTCGCGTCGCCCGCGCTGCGCGTGGCCGCGGCGCTGTGGCTGGTCGCGTCCTGCTTCCTGATCCCGCTCGGGATGCTGTCGCGCCGCCTCGAGTCGCATCCGCTCGGCGACCGGTTCGCATGGGCCGGCTTGCTCGCGATGGGCTTCTTTTCGTCGCTGCTCGTGCTGACCCTGGCGCGCGACCTGCTGCTCGCGTCGCTTCTGACCGTCGATGCGCTCGCGCCGCATGCGGTATCGCTCGCGCGATGGCGCGGCATCAGCGCGACTGCGGTGCCGCTGCTCGCGCTGGCCGTCAGCGCGGTCGGCTTCCTGAACGCGCGGCGACGCGCGCGCGTCGTGCACGTCGACGTGCCGATCGACGATCTGCCCGACGCGCTGCACGGCTTCTCGATCGTCCAGATCAGCGACATTCACGTCGGCCCGACGATCAAGCGCGGCTACGTCGCGTCGATCGTGCAGGCCGTCAACCGGCTGCAGCCGGACCTGATCGCGGTGACGGGCGACGTCGTCGACGGCAGCGTCGCGCAGCTCGCCGGCCACGCGGCGCCGCTCGGCGAGCTGCGCGCCCGGCACGGGGCCTATGTCGTCACCGGCAATCACGAGTACTACTCCGGCGCGCAGCAGTGGATCGACGAGTTCCGGCGGCTCGGGCTGCATGTGCTGCTCAACGAGCACCGCACGATCGAGCACGACGCCGGCCGGCTCGTGATCGCCGGCGTGACCGACTACTCGGCGGGCCAGTTCGAGCCGGCGCACCGCAGCGACCCGGGCGGCGCGCTCGCCGGTGCGCCGCCCGACGTGCGCATCCGCGTGCTGCTCGCGCATCAGCCGCGCAGCGCGGCCGCGGCGGCCGAGGCCGGCTTCACGCTGCAGTTGTCCGGGCATACGCACGGCGGCCAGTTCTTTCCGTGGAATTTTTTCGTGCGGCTGCAGCAGCCGTTTACGGCCGGGCTCGCGCGCTGGAACGGGCTATGGGTCTATACGAGCCGCGGCACCGGCTACTGGGGGCCGCCCAAGCGCTTCGGCGCGCCGTCGGAGATCACGCGCGTGCGGCTCGTGCGCGGCAGCGCGCGCTGATCGCCGGGCGCGGCAGCACGCGCTGATTGTCTCTCGCACGCCTTCGCCTTCGCCTTCGCACTCGTACATACGCACACCGGGACAGTGGCGCGCCACCCGCCGGTTGACGCAAACACGCGCCGCCGCCTAGAATGCCGCCCATTCAATCACTCAGGAATCAACGTGGACAGTTGCAGCACGATGCGTGCTCCTCTCGCCGCCTGAACGCCTGCCCGCCGCAGTCCTTGCTGCCCGGCTCGCGTTCCCGCGAGTTTGGCACGCCGCCCCGTTTCACACTTCCATATCGGTTCGCACGGTACAGTGCCGCGCGATGACGGCAATTGCGCGCCCCCCGTCCGGGCGGACACGCAAGCATGCCGCGCATGCGCCAACAGGACAGCAAGACTCATGACATTCGAATTCGCACTTCGCCTCTTCACCGCGTTCGCCTGCGGCGTCGCAATCGGCCTCGAACGCCAGATGCGGCAACGCACCGCGGGCCTGCGCACGATCACGCTGGTCGCGAGCGGCGCCTGCCTGTTCGTCACGCTCGGCGTGCTGACGGGCAACGGCATCCCCGGCGTCACGCAGATCGCGGCCTATGTCGTGTCCGGCGTCGGCTTCCTCGGCGGCGGCGTCATCATGCGCGACAAAGGCTCGATCCAGGGCATCAACACCGCGGCGACGCTCTGGTGCTCGGCCGCCGTCGGCGTGCTGGCCGGCGCCGGCCACTACATGCCGGCGTTCGCCGGCACCGGCGTCGTGCTGCTGACCAACACGCTGCTGCGCGGCGTCAGCCAGGCGATCAACGCCACGCCGGTGTCGAATGCCGACCTGGTGCGCGAGTACCAGATCACGGTGATCTGCCTCGCGGCCGACGAAGTGCACATCCGCACGGTGCTGTCGAATTCGATGTATGCGAAACCGTTGTCGTTCCAGAGCCTGACGAGCGAAGACGTCCCCGACCAGCCGGACCGGCTGAAGGTGACCGCGACGCTCAAGCTGCATCCGAAGGACCAGCCGAAGCTCGAACAGATCGCGAGCCGCATCAGCATGGAGAAAAGCGTCTCCAGCGTCAGCTGGACCGCGAAGGAAGCCGAACCGATGATGGAATGAACGGCGCGCGGCACGCGGGTGCCGCCGCGCGACCGCGCGCCGTGCGCCGCGTTCAGGGCGTGTCGATCAGCCCGGTCGAGATCGCCTTGACGACCGCCTGCACCTTGTTGGTCGCGCCGAGCTTTTCGAGGACGTTGTTGACGTGGAAGTTCACGGTCCGTTCCGAGATGCTGAGGATCTGACCGATCTCGCAGGCCGTCTTGCCGTCGGCGGTCCAGCACAGCACCTCGCGCTCGCGCGCGGTCAGCGCGACCTTCGCCTCCGGCGCCAGCTTCGGCACCATGAAGCGGCTCATCAGCGAATGCGACAGATTGGCGAGCCAGTTGGTCTGCAGCGTCAGCATGTTGATTTCGGCTGGCGTGAGGGGGTCGGCGTCACGCGCGAGGGTCAGCAGGCCGAATGCGCCGCGCGCCGCCCAGCTCGATTGCGCGACGCCCACCGACAGCCCGTGCTCCCGCGCATCCGACCACAGCGGCGACGCTTCGGCTCCGGACGATCCGGCCTTGTCGAGATCGGGCCAGACGATCATGTTGGTGCTGAGCGCGCCGTCGCGAACCGTCGAATCGATCTCGATGTAGTTCTGCGCCTGATAGTGCGCCATCCAGCCGTCCGGATACGTATCGAAGATCGCGACCGCGGGCTTCGATACCGGCAGCGGCACCCGGATGCCATAGCTGCAATACTCGAAGCCCAGGCGCTTCGAGTAGGCCGCGATCAGCCGAAAGAGCTGTTGCTCGTCTTCCGCGGCACTCAATTGGTCATAGGCGTCTTGCCAGCGCAGTTCCATTCGATCTCCGACAACGTCACGCTGCCATAATTGTCAGGTTTCAGCGCGACTCCAGACTGCTACAGTCGCGCATGGGTTCACCCTCCCCGGGCAGCGCCCGGCAAGCGCGCCGCTCGCGCCGGACGGCGCCAATCGCATGGCGATCCTCGCGGGCAATGGCACCTATCATGCCGAGCCGGCGCGCCAGTGACAACCGGCCAAATATTCGTCTGACAATTATGCAGCATCGGCCGTCTTTATATGCAAGACGGCACGCCTTTTCAATCCAGCCGTTCAAGAAACCGATCCCACGATCCGGCCGTTCGCTGCCGACAGCTACCCTGTAAAAACTGACAGTTACCGCCGCCTCGGGGCGCACGCTGTAATGCGGCCATACCAAGCGCAAATCCGAGGACACCATGCGGACCTTCGTTCACGACGACGGGCGGCTGCCACACGACCTTGCGGCGGATCTGGGGCGCTTCCGGCGCCACGTGTTCATCGAGCAGCTTGGCTGGGCGCTTCCGTCTGCGAACGAATGTTTCGAGCACGATGCGTTCGATCGCGACGATACGGTCTACGTGTACGCGCGCAACAGCCTCGGCGAGATGTGCGGCTGCGCGCGGCTGCTGCCGACCACCCGGCCATACCTGCTCAAGGCGCTGTTCGCGGACCTGCTCGGCCAGGACGTGACCCTTCCGCAGTCCGCGTCCGTGTGGGAATTGTCGCGGTTTGCCGCGACTGGCGGCAAGACCGGTTCGGGCGACGCGGCGTGGGCGATCCGGCCGATGCTCGCGGCCGTCGTCGAGTGCGCGGTGCGGCTCGGCGCGCGGCGGCTGATCGGCGTCACGTTCGCCAGCATGGAGCGCCTGTTTCGCCGCATCGGCGTGCATGCGCATCGCGCCGGCCCGGCCAGGCAGATCGACGGTAGGATGGTGGTGGCGTGCTGGATCGAGGTCGACGATCCGCAAACGTGTGCCGCGCTCGGTATTGCCGGAAGCCTTGCCGCCGGCAAGGCATAGTCGCCCGAACGCGCATTGACGGCTCGGGCGACGTCGTATTTGAAGGAGATTCAACGTGGACCATTCGACGGTCTTTCGCGCGATGATGCCCGGATTGACGAGTGCTGCCGACAGGCGGATCGTCGTCGCGCATCCTTGCTTCCCTGCGCCTTTGCCGCTCCTGCGACTCGACCGGCGCGGGCTCGTGTTCCGCGCCGACGATGCGCTGCCGCGCGTGCCTGGCGTGCCGTATCCGGCGACGCTCCTGACCGGCAACGAGCCGCTGTGCTCGTTGCGCCTCGTGATTCGCGAGATCGACGCGGCGGCGGACGGCCGCAACGATCTGACGATGCAGCCGTCCGCCGCCGCGGGCGACGCGCTGTTCTGGCACGCGCTGCGCGACCGCGCGTCCTACCGGCACATCCAGGGACCACTCGCGCCCGTCGCCGCGCCCTGGCCGGAGGCGGACAACGAGGCGCGCCTGTCGCGCAGCGCGGCGTTTCGCCTCACCTGCCGAAGCGACGCGCTGTTTTTCGCGGACTGGCTCGAATACCACTTCGACGAGTTCCGCGCGCTCGCGCATCAGCGCGCGCCGCACCTGCAACTCAACGAGATCGAACGCAAGCTGAACGACGACGAGGTCGGCGTGCGATTCGTCTACGACATCGACAGCCATACGCTCCGGCATGTGCTGAACGACTGCACGCGCGCGGCATGCGCGTGGATCGAAACGGAGATGCGGGACAAGTTCGCATTGCCGATCGCGCACGAGCGCTTCGGCGAACATCGCTTGCGCGAAACGGCGGGGCGGTAGCGGGCAAGGGGGCGCGACAGTACGCCACCCCTGCAAAGCCGTTGCAAATGCACAACAAGGACTTGCCATGTCTAGGGTTTTCCCCTAAATTAGCACCTGTCTCCTCCATGTCTCCAAACATGGATTCAGCCCGCTCAAGCAGCGGGCTTTTTTCTTTTCTGCGTCGGCGCACGGGCCGACGCTTGCCAGCCGTCATCGCCGCGGAACGCGGAGACAGTCGCGCGACGCCCACCGTCGGGGCTTGCACCCCAGCCCTCAGAGAGCACACAGCCGCGCGCACAGCCCGCCCGCCTCGCGGGCATCGACACCCCCGGCGAGGCGCGGCCTCGTGGACGGCCGGGCCATGCGTTATTCGTTTTCTTCGAAATAGTGGCCGAACTTCGCCTGCTTGGTGCGGATATAACGCTCGTTTTCCTCGCGCACCGGCACCGCGAGCGCGACGCGCTCGCACACCGGGATGCCGTGCTTCACGAGCGTGTCGAATTTCTTCGGGTTGTTGCTCATCAGCCGAACCGACGTCACGCCGAGGATCCGCAGGATCGCGGCGGCCGAATCGTATTCGCGGGCGTCGTCCGGCAGGCCCAGGTCGAGATTCGCCTCGACGGTGTCGCGGCCCTGCTCCTGCAGCGCATAGGCGCGGATCTTGTTGCTCAGCCCGATGCCGCGCCCTTCGTGACCGCGCAAGTACAGCAACACGCCGCACCCTTCCGCGGCGATGTAACGCAACGCCAGATCCAGTTGCTCGCCGCAGTCGCAGCGGTACGAGCCGAATACGTCACCCGTCAGACATTCGGAGTGGAGCCGCGTCAGCACGGACTGCTGGCCGGCCACCTCGCCCGCCACGAGCGCGAGATGCTCGGCATCGCTGCCCGCGACACGAAATGCGTACGACGTGAAGGTGCCGTAACGCGTGGGAAGCGAGGCGGTGGCCACGAGCGTCACGCACTCGTCGGCCCGGCCATCGCCCGCCTGGGGCGGTTGGGGACGCGAAGACATCATGAATTGAATCGAACGATTAGAAATTAAGGAATGTTCTGGATGGCACGTGACGGAAGTTTACCGCTAATCTGCAATCTGCAACGCGCGTGCCGTTGCCGGCCCGATCTATACTGGTCTCACCGGGCGACACGCAGCACGTTCCGTCTTCCCTTTATCGCCCAGCACACGGAGGAAGCGTATGAGTACGACTGTCGCGCAGATTCTCAGAGCCAAGCCGGATTCGGGCCGTACCGTCTACACCGTCAGGAAGACCGATCTCGTCTACGACGCCATCAGGCTGATGGCGGAAAAAGGCATCGGCGCACTGCTGGTGATGGACGGCGACGACATCGCGGGCATCGTCACCGAGCGCGACTACGCGCGCAAGATCGTGCTGCTGGATCGCTCGTCGAAGGCCACGCGGGTCGAGGAAATCATGACCGCCAAGGTGCGCTACGTCGAGCCGCAGCAATCGAGCGACGCGTGCATGGCGTTGATGACCGAACACCGGATGCGCCACCTCCCCGTGCTCGACGACGGCAAGCTGATCGGCCTCATCTCGATCGGCGACCTGGTCAAGAGCGTGATCGCCGATCAGCAGTTCACGATCAGCCAGCTCGAGCGCTACATCCACGGCACGCCCGCGGTCACGTCCGTCTGAACGCCGCGCATCCCAGCAAAAAAGGCCCAAACGCGATACGCGTCTGGGCGTAAAGCCGCCGGGATGCGGCGACGGAGGTCCTGCCCGTTTCTGCCGCGAAAGCAGCACGCCATTCGCGCGCAAGCGCATCGTCGTGCCGCGCTCGTCGACAGTTCCGTGTTCGTTACTGGCCGAAGTAGATCGAGTTGACCGGGTTCGGCGCCGACATCATGCGGCGGCCCGACTGGCCCTCGCTCGCCGGCATCGCACCGAAACCGCTCGTGTCCGCGCGGGCCAGCGTCTGCTGTTGCGCCGGCTGGATGCGCGCCTCGGCAGCCTGGATGTTGGCCGGATACTGCGCATCGCTGGCTTCGGGCTGGTAGCCGTTCCGCTCGAGCTGGAGAAGCTCGGCCTTGACCTGGTCGCGCGTGACCGGCTCGCCCGCCTGTGCGAACGACGCGAGCGGGACGGCAAGCGCGGATGCGGCAATTGCCGCGTAGATGATCGACTTCATGGTGACTTACCTCCGAAACTTGTTGTGTTATGGCGTCGCTCCCGGCAGCACTGTCCGAAGCGATTGAATCCAGTCTAGCCGCCACCCCACCAAGGGGAAACCCTTTGTTTCGACACAAACTGTTTCGGAAACAGCAAATATGTTTAACCATTACGCGAACATTGGCATTCCAATTGCATCATTTCGGCAACAATCTCTTGCAAATGGCTGACACGCTGGCCTGCAGGGTTTGTCAGAATATGTTGTAAAATCGTAAGATTGCATTTCCATCGACGATTCACGCCCCATCATGCGCGCCCGCTCACCCTCCGCTCCTTCGCCGCTCGGTTCGGCCGGCGCGCGCGCACACGCCGGCACGCCGGCCCCGTTCCGCACTCGACGCATGGCTTCGGCTCCGCTGGCCGATGCCCGGCGCTTGATCTGACGGCCCAGTCTCCTTTCCGGAGCCGCCGCCAGGCAGGCTCCGGGCGATCCACACAGGTAAGCCACGCCTGCCCTGCCGATCATTTGGAGAATTGCCATGAAGAAACGCCTTTACCAGTTGACTGAACTCGACGTCGCGCGCCTCGAAAAACACGCCGAGCACAACCCGCGCTTCCAGAGCCTGCTCGATACGCTGCTCGAGCACGCCGACATCGTCGAGCCGGACGCCATCAAGTCGAACGTCGTCACGATGAATTCGACGATCACGCTCGTCGACGAAGCCACGCAGGACCGCACGACCTGGACGATCGTCTATCCGGAAGACGCCAGCCTCGAGCACGGGCGCCTGAACGTCTTCTCGCCGGTGGGCATGGCGCTGCTCGGCACGCAGCGCGGCCAACTGGTGAAGGTGATGCAGCCCAGCGGCATCGAGAAGCCGATGAAGGTCGTCGAAATCGTGTTCCAGCCGGAGGCCAACGGCGAATACACGCGCTGACGCGGCGGCCGCGCGCCGCTGGCGGCGCGGGTTCCGCCCACCATGACGAAGCGAGGCGCCGCGGACGGGCCTCGCTTTTTTGCATCTGGAGAACGGCGGCACGCGTCATGCGTGAGCTGGCGCACGGCAACCGTCGCATTCGTTGCGCGCATAAAAAAAGCCGCCCGAAGGCGGCTTTTTCGAAGCTGGTTACCCAGCCGTCACGCTTAGAAGCGGTGACGCAGACCAACCGTTGCTGCGGTTTGGTTGATCGACGAGCTCAGCTGATCGCTCAGAGCACCGCCGTTGTAGATGGCTGCGTTCGCGCCGCTTGCACGCTGGTACACAGCTTGTGCGTACACGTCGGTGCGCTTCGACAGCGCGTAGTCAGCCTGCAGGCCGACTTGGTTCCAGTGAGCGCTGGTATCGCCACCCAGGCGAGCGTTCGTGTACGTGTAAGCAATGCCCAGACCCAGAGCCGGCGTCAGGTTGTACTTGCCGTTGACTTCGTAGTTGTCAGCGCGGACCGAGCCGGTGACCGTGCTGTCGAGGCGCGATTGCGTCCATGCTGCGCCGACTTCTGCCGGGCCGAATGCATACGATGCGCCAGCACCGTACGTGCGCACGCGACCTTGCACGTTCACTGCGTCAATCGCGCCGTTCGCCGCCGTACCCGGGTTGTTCGCTTGCGAGAACGCACCCGCGACCTTCAGGCCTTGGAACTGGTACGACACGCCGCCGCTGTATGCACGGTTGTTGCCGAAGTTCGTGTTGTTCGAGAACGAGTACGTGCCGCCGAATTGCAGGCCAGCGTAGTTCGCGCTCGCGAACTTGATGGTGTTGTTAGCTGCGTAGCCGCCGTCCGTGCTCAGGTTGTCGTTGTTGAGCGGGTGAGCGAAGTACGTGCCACCCCAGCTGCCCGTTGCGGTCAGCGGAGCGAGGTAGTCCTGGACGGAGTCATACTGACGGCCCAGCGTAACCGTGCCGTAGTTGCTCGACAGGCCAACGAAAGCCTGGCGGTTGAACATGCCGTTGTTGTTCGCGAAGCGGCCGTTACCGATGTTGAAGCCGCTTTCCAACGTGAAGATTGCCTTCAGGCCGCCACCGAGGTCTTCCGAACCACGCAGGCCGAAGCGGCTTTGGTCGATGCCATTGCCCATCGCCCAGCGATCCTTGCTGGCGACGTTGCTTTGGTACGTGATGCCTGCGTCGAGCACGCCGTACAGCGTGACGCTGCTTTGCGCGTGAGCGACGGTTGCGAACGATGCTGCAGCTGCTGCAACGATCAGAGTCTTCTTCATTCGTGGAGCTCCCTTCTATAAAAAGAGGCAGGTCTTGCGACCTGTTTCAGTAAACGGTCTGCAACCGCCCGGAAACGCCATCGGTCCTGCTGGCTGCGCCCGGATAGTTGCCCGTTCTGGAACCGTGAGTTTAGGGGTGTACCCTAGGGCCGCCATTCGCAAATAAAGAAATAACTTTTTCCTGATTTAGAAATAATCCCCCCGCACGAACCCCATAAGTATTTGTTTTGACAATATTTTTTGCCATCTTGACGTGGGCTTTTTGGTCACCTCCATCCAACCATTCTTTCATGTCACTGTCTTGACGGTTGCATATAAACAACAAACGGCGTGCGAGGAGGTCAGTGAATCCGGCAATTTTTACCGAATTCTACCCGGAAGGTCAAAGTGCCCTGACATCGGCGCAACACCCGCGCGAGTCAGCGGCGGCGGCCAGGTGCGCCGATCGGTCGCAGCCCATGGCGGCTGGCGACGCCCGCGGCGCACCCGACGCCCGGCCCGCCGGCTGTCCATTGCCCGTCCAGGCCACACCGGCGGCCCCGCGGGCTTTCCTGTAACGGGCGCCCCGGCCGCTCGCCTCCTCGGCTACGACACGAACGCCGCCGCCCGTATCTATATATATAGGCGAACGGATAGACTGACGCCCGGCGGAACACGGAACGCACCGCCGGCCCGCGGATGCTCAAGAGTGGTAAGCGGTTTCGCCGTGCGCGCTGACGTCGAGCCCTTCGCGCTCGTCCTCCTGCTCGACGCGCAGGCCGATCGTCATGTCGACCAGCTTGAACGCGACGACCGACACGACGGCCGACCAGACGAGCGACGTGCCGACGCCCCAGCACTGCGCGATCAGCTGGTCGACGATGTGATAGTCGGCCACCTTGTTCGCGACATAGTCGTAGACGCCCGTGCCGCCGAGCGACGGCGACGCGAAGACGCCGGTCAAGAGCGCGCCCGTGATTCCGCCAAGGCAGTGCACACCGAATACGTCGAGCGAATCGTCGACGCCGATCAGGCGCTTGAGCCCGTTCACGCCCCAATAGCACACCACGCCCGCGATCAGGCCCATCGCGATCGCGCCCATCGGGCCGACGAAACCGCATGCGGGCGTGATCACGACGAGGCCCGCGATCGCGCCCGACACCGCGCCGAGCATCGACGGCTTCTTCTTCATCGTCCACTCGACGAATGTCCACGAGACCGTGGCCGCGCACGTCGCGAGCAGCGTCGTCACGAACGCCAGCGTGGCCGCGCCGCTGGCCTCGAGCGCGGAGCCGACGTTGAAGCCGAACCAGCCGACCCACAGCAGCGACCCGCCGATCATCGTCATGGTCAGGCTGTGCGGCGCCATCGTCTCGCGGCCGAACCCGACGCGCTTGCCGATCATGATCGCGCCGACGAGCGCGGCGATCCCGGCATTGATGTGAACGACAGTGCCGCCGGCGAAATCGATCGCGCCCTTCTGGAACAGGAAGCCCGCCGTCGCGGTGGCCTTGTCGCCCGCCGCCGCGCTCGTGTATGCGTCCGGGCCGGCCCAGTACCAGACCATGTGCGCGATCGGCAGGTACGAGAACGTGAACCACAGCACCATGAACATCAGCACTGCGGAGAACTTCGCACGCTCGGCGATGCCGCCGACGATCAGCGCGGGCGTGATCGCGGCGAACGTCAGCTGGAACGACACGTAGATGAATTCCGGAATCACGACGCCCTTGCTGAACGTCGCGGCAGTCGAATCCGGCGTGATGCCGACGAGAAACGCCTTGCCGAGACCGCCGAAGAACGCGTTGCCCTCGGTGAACGCAATGCTGTATCCGTACACGGCCCACAGCACGCCGAGCACGCAGAACACCACGAGCGTCTGCATCAGGATCGACAGCATGTTCTTCGCGCGCACCATGCCGCCGTAAAAGAGCCCGAGCCCGGGCGCCGCCATCATCACGACGAGCAGCGTCGCGACGATCATCCAGGCCGTGTCGCCCTTGTTCGGCACGGGCGCCACGCCCGCCGCGACGCCGTCCGCCAGCGCGGGCGCGGCGAACGCCGCGAGCCCGAGCAATGCAAGCCATCCGATTACTCTTTTCATTCGTCGATTCCTCGAAAATGGCGACGCGGGCGTTCTCGCAAAGCCTGCGTCGTCGCAAAACGGATCAGGCGGACCGCCCGCATGGCCGGCCCGGACGGGGTTGCGGCGCGATGCACGCGGCCCGGTGCGCGTCAGTCGCGCTGCCTCGGTATCCACGACGTGCCGGCGAGCGGCACCCGCGCCATCGCGGCCGACTCGACCGTCAGCGCGACGAGATCCTCCGGCTCCAGGTGGTGCACGTTCTGCTTGCCGCACGCGCGCGCGATGGTCGCCAGCTCCATGTTCAGCGTCTTCAGGTAGTTGCGTACCCGGCGCGCGCCTTCCTCGGGATACACGCGCTGCTCGAGCACCGCGTCCTGCGTCGTCACGCCGACCGGGCACTTGCCCGTATGGCAGTGGTGGCAGAACCCCGGCGACGTGTTCAGCGCCGCATAGTCCGCCACGGCCGAATGCAGCGCGCCATCCTGGAAATACGTGTCGCCGTTGCAGCCGAGCGCCATCAGCACGCCCTGCCCGATCGCCACCGCGTCCGCGCCGAGCGCGAGCGCCTTCGCGACATCGGCGCCGGTACGGATGCCGCCGGACACGATCAACTGCACCTGGCCTTTCATGTTCAGGTCCTCGAGCGCGTCGACGGCCTGGCGAACCGCGGCGAGCGTCGGGATGCCGACGTTCTCGATGAAGCAGGTCTGCGTGGCGGCGGTGCCGCCCTGCATCCCGTCGACCACGACGACGTCCGCGCCCGCATGCACCGCGAGCTTCACGTCGTTGAACGTGCGCGTCGCGCCGACCTTCACGTAGATCGGCTTCTCCCAGTCGGTGATCTCGCGCAGCTCCTGGATCTTGATCGCGAGATCGTCCGGGCCGGTCCAGTCAGGATGGCGGCTCGCGGAGCGCTGGTCGACGCCCGCCGGCAGCGTGCGCATCGCGGCCACGCGCGGGTTGACCTTCTGCCCGAGCAGCATGCCGCCGCCGCCCGGCTTCGCGCCCTGGCCGATCACGACCTCGATCGCGTCGGCGCGGCGCACGTCGTCGGGATTGAACCCGTAGCGCGACGGCAGGCATTGATAGACGAGCGTCTTCGACGAGCGGCGCTCCTCCTGGGTCATGCCGCCGTCGCCGGTCGTCGTCGACGTGCCGGCCGCCGTCGCGGCGCGGCCGAGCGCCTCCTTCACGTTCGCCGACAGCGCGCCGAAGCTCATGCCGGCGACCGTGATCGGCATGTCGAGCACGATCGGCTTCTTCGCGAAGCGGGTGCCGAGCACGGTCTCGGTCGAGCACTTCTCGCGATAGCCTTCGAGCGGATAGCGCGACAGCGATGCGCCGAGGAACAGCAGGTCGTCGAAATGCGGCACCGGCCGCTTCGCCCCGAGCCCGCGGATCTCGTAAAGACCGCGCTGGGCGGCCGTGTGGATGTAGTCGATCGTCTTGCGGTCGTAACCGTGCGACTCTTCGTGCTGCAAGCGAGCGAAATGAATGGGTTTGGCTTCCATGGCGTTTTCCCGAACAGGCAGTGGATTCAATATTCCTGGTCCGCGTCTGCGTTCCAGTGATACAGCGTGCGGGCCGACGCGATGCGCCTGAACGCACGCGGGTCGTGATCCAGGCCGGCCGCGTCGAGCAGCGCGGCGACCGCGCTGACATCCGCGTCGCTCATCGGCTCGAACTGCGCGTCGGCGCCGAGCGATTTCACCTCGCCCTTCACGTACAGCACGGCCTCGTACAGCGAATCGCCGAGCGCGTCGCCGGCGTCGCCGCAGATCACCATGCGCCCGGCCTGCGCCATGAACGCGGAGAAGCTGCCGACCGAACCGCCGACGACGATGTCGCCGCCCTTCAGCGAAATCCCGCAGCGCAGCCCGGCGTCGCCGTCGATCACGAGCAGCCCGCCGTGCGCGGACGCGCCCGCGCCGTTCGACGCGAAGCCCTTCACGTGCACCTTGCCGCTCATCATGTTCTCGGCGACGCCGGTGCCGGCGCTGCCGTCGATCACGATCGACGCATGCTTGTTCATGCCGCCCGCGTAGTAGCCGGCATGTCCTTCGATGCGGATCTTCACGTCGGCATCGACGCCGACCGCGATGTTGTGCGCACCGTTCGGCGACGTCACGACGACCTCCTTGCCCGCGAGCGCGTCCGCGCTGCCGTGCAGGAATTGGTTGACGTCCCTGATCGATGCGTGCTCAAGGTCGAATGTCACGCGTTCCATACATACATCTCCTCGGGTGCGGGTTCGAATACCTTCGCGTTCTTGATGTCCGGCAGATGCGCGAGCGAGCGGAACTCGGACGCGATCGCGACGTAGTCGTCGTTCTCGGCGACGACGGCGGGCTTGCACGCGAACGGATCGCGGATCAGCGCCAGCTCGGTCGTGGTGCCCATCAGGAACGTGTAGAAGCCGTCGAGCTCCTCGAAGCCCTTCTGCAGCGCGACCGGCAGCGCGTCGCCCTCGCGCAGCCGCCATTCGAGGAAGCGGCACGCGGCCTCGGTGTCGTTGTCGGTGTCGAAATGGATGCCCTTCGGCTCGAGCTTGCGGCGCACCCCGTACGGGTTCGACAGCGAGCCGTTGTGCACGAGGCAGAAATCCTCGCCGGCCGTAAACGGGTGCGCGCGATCGGGCGTCACGGCCGACTCGGTCGCCATCCGCGTGTGGCCGACGAGGTGCGAGCCCTTCAGGCCGGCGAACGCATAGCGGTCGGCGACCTCGGCGGGCGAGCCGATGTCCTTGTACAGATCGATCGAGCGCCCCGCCGACAGCACGTAAATGCGCGGGTAGTGCTCCTGCAGCCAGTGCCGGGCCGTGTCGGCCTGTCCCTGGACGGTCAGCACCGCATGATTGCGCTTTGCCTCGATGCGCGCCGTGGCGTCGAGCGACGCGTTCAGGCGATCGAGCAGCACGTCCCACGGGAAATGCTCACCCTCGTCCGTGAAGCCGGAGTACAGGCTGAGCTTGCGCTGGCTCGCGCCGACCGCATCGCCGAACACGGCGAGGCCGGCCGAATCCGGGCCGCGCTCGGTCATGCCGATCAGCATCGGCACCATCAGCTCGCCGAGCCGCTCGCGCAATGCCGGTGTCTTCACCAGCAATCCTACGATTCCGCACATGTTGTTCTCCTTAAAAAAAATCGAGGTACTGCCTGACTTCCCAATCCGATACGTGGCGCATGTATTCGAGCCACTCCATGCGCTTGAGCTTGAGGAATTCGTCGGCCACCGGCCCGAGCGCGTCGAGGATCAGCCGATCGGATTCGAGCGCATCGAGTGCTTCGCCGAGGTTTTGCGGCAGCACGCCGATGCCGTGCTCGCGAAGCTTCTGCGCCGGCCACTCGTACAGGTTCTCGTTCGCGGGAGTGCCCGGCGACAGGCCGCGGTCGATGCCGTCCAGGCCGGCCGCGATCACCGCCGCCGTCGCGAGATACGGGTTGCATGCGCCGTCGGGCAGGCGCAGCTCGATCCGGCCGCCGGGCATGCGCACCATCGTCGAGCGGTTGTTGTCGCCATAGCTGATGTAGGCCGGCGCCCAGGTCGCGCCGGTCAGCGAGCGGCCGACGACGAGACGCTTGTACGAGTTCACGGTCGGGTTGCAGAGCGCGGTCAGCGCCGGCGCGTGCGCCAGCAGGCCGGCGGTGAACTGGTAGCCGAGCGCCGACAGGCCCATGCCGAGCGGATCGGCCGAATCCGCGAACAGGTTGCGCTCGCCGTCGCCGATCGACATGTGCATGTGCATGCCGTTGCCGGGGCGGTTCGCGAACGGCTTCGGCATGAACGAGCAGATCATCCCGAGCTCGTTCGCGATCTCCGACGCGGCCATCTTGAAGAACACGTAGTGGTCGCACGACGTCAGGCAGTCGGTGTACGTGTAGTTGATCTCGAACTGGCCGTTCGCGTCCTCGTGGTCGATCTGGTAGACGTCGATGCCGACCGCGCGCAGCGCCTCGGTGAGCCGCTCGAGGAACACCCGGGTGCGCGACAGGCCCTTGTAGTCGTAGCACGGCTTCGCGAGCGTGTCGCTCGGATCGCACGGCTCCAGCGTGCCCGACGCCGAGCGCTTCAGCAGCGAGAACTCCGGCTCGAGCCCGGTGAACAGCGTCCAGCCCCGCTCGGACAGGCGCGCGGCCTGGCGCTTGAGCGTCACGCGGGAGTCGAACACCCACGGCGCGCCGTCGACGTGGCCGTCGCAGACGATCCGCGCGAGGCCCGGCTGCCACGGCACCGGCGTGAGCGTCGCGAGATCGCCGACCGCCATGTAGTCCGGCCCGTTCGGCTCGATGCCGACACCCCAGATCGCGAAACCGGCAAAGCCCGCGCCCGCCTTCAGCACGCTGCCCAGGTGCGCGACCGGCACCGACTTCGCCTTGGCCACGCCGTGAATATCGACGAATTGCGCGAGCACGTACTTCACGCCCTGCTGCGTGAGGTACGCCTGCGCTTCGTCCGCGGAGTCGAAGCGGGGTACGCTTCCGAGCACGTTGACCGGCAACTTGCTCGCATCGTTCAGGTTCATCGTCACTCCTTCCAGCTACGTCCTTCGATGATTTAAGGAAACCGCCCGACACCCGGACGGCCCGTCTGCGCGACACGTGCAAGCGCCGGATGGGGCGCGCTGCAGGCATGTCCGCAGTGTGCGGAGGAATTTATTGTCATGCAATAATAATTCCTGCCATGAAACTCTCGGTGCGCACGTCGGCGGCTCCGGGGCCGCCGGCGCGCATACCGCGATCTGCTAACCTTGTCCTTTTTCCGAGGTGACGATGCACCCCGCAGACGACAGCAAGACACCGCTCGAACGCTATCTCGGCTCGACGATCCGCGAGCTTCGCCAGCGCCACGGCCTGACCATCGCGCAGGTCGCGCAGCAGGCCGGCATCAGCCGCGGCATGCTCTCGAAGATCGAGAACGCGCAGACTTCAACCGGCCTCGACGTCCTCCACCGGATCGCGCAGGCGCTCGGCGTCTCCATCTCCACGCTGTTCCGCAACTTCGACGTCCCCCAGGGCGGCGCCCAGCTCGTGAAGAAAGGCGCCGGCATGGAGGTGGTCCGCAAGGGCACGAAAAGCGGCCACACCTACCATCTGCTCGCGTACGACCAGGGCCCCCGCAAGCTCTTCGAGCCGTTCCTGATCACGATGGAGGACCAGGCCGAACGCTTTCCGGTGTTCGAGCATCCCGGCACCGAGTTCATCCACATGCTCAAGGGCGTGATCGAGTACCGGCACGGCCAGCAGACCTACGTGCTGCATCCGGGCGACACCCTGACGTTCCGCGCCGATGTTCCGCACGGCCCGGAACGCCTGATCAAGACCCCGATCCAGTTCCTGTCGATCTTCGTCTACGGCCAGCCCGCCGAAGAGTGAGCCTGCCGCCGCAACACATGATGCAAGCTCTGTGCCATGTTTATCATCAGGAATAAAAGATTCCCACTGATAAACACTTTGAGCGGCGTCGGGCGTATTCGTCATCGGCTTCATGCGCGGGCTCTGCCTGTCGAAGGTGCGGTCCCGGAGTGAATGCGGTGCAGCGTCGCACTGAAACGGGAACCACGGTTACGAAGATGTATCAGCAATCCTTATGCTGCGGCCGGCAGCGACGCGAGCGCGTCGAGCGCCGCCTCGATCATCCGGCGCAACGTCGGCTCGACGGCCGCCGCGCGCGCCGCGTCGTACGCGAACGGAGACGTCTCGCTCATGTAGGTCGACTGGCACATCTCGAGCTGGATCGCGTGCACGCCGCGCGACGGCTCGCCGAACCTGCGGGTGATATAGCCGCCTTTGAAGCGGCCGTTCGCGACCGACGCATATGCGCTTGCAGCGGCCTCGCGCTCGACCGCGGCCTGCACGGACGGCGCGGCGGTCCGGCCGTCCTGCGTGCCGATGTTCAGGTCCGGCAGCTTCCCGTCGAACAGCCTCGGCAGCACGCTCGCGATCGAGTGCGCCTCCCATAGCAGCACGTGGTCGTGACGCGCCCGCAGCCGCGCCAGCTCGGCTTCCAGCGCCGCGTGATACGGCCGCCAGTACGCGGCGACCCGGCGCGCCTTTTCCTGCACGTCGGGCGCGCGGCCTTCCCGGTAGACCGGCTCGCCGCGAAACGTCTCGGCCGGGCACAGGCCCGTCGTCGTCTGGCCCGGGTAAAGGCTCTCGTCGCCGGGCGGGCGATTGAGGTCGATCACATAGCGCGACACCGTCGCGCCGAGCACGGTCGCGCCGAGCGCCGACGCGAACCCGTACAGGCGGTCGAGGTGCCAGTCGGTGTCGGCGAGCGTCAGCGCGGCGTCGGAATACGCGTCGCGCAGCGGCGCCGGGATCGCCGCACCCAGGTGCGGAATCGAAATCAGCAGCGGCGCGTCGCCACGCCGCAATGTATACAGGTCGCTCATCACGGGCTCCATACGGATCAAAGCAGCGCGTCGTCGGGCAGCTGCGGCAAGGCGCGCGCGAGCGCCGGCCGGATCGAACGGTCGATCACGGTCCGCGTCAGCGCGACGATCTCCTTGACGAAGTCCTCCCACTCGCCCTGCCGGTGCAACAGAAAGAAATCACGCCGTCCCAGCCGCCCGGACGGTAGCGGCAGCACGGCGATCTCGCCGAGGTAATGCCGCGCCTGCCACAGGCACAGCGGCGTCGAGATCGCGAAGCCGAGCCGCGCGCTCACGAGGCTCAGCAACGGGTCCGTCGCGTCGAATTCGAAGCGTCTCGGGCTGTCGATGCCGAGGTGGCGCGCGAACCGTTCGACCTGCTGGCCGATCACGGAGCGCGCCGTGTAGCGGATCAGCGGCAGCTCGGCCGCGAGCGCGCGCCAGTCGAGCGGCGCACGGCCGGCCAGGTGGCTGCGCGCGACGACGGCGACGAACGCCTCGGAGAACAGCGGCACCTCGACGATGCGCGCGTCGCTGAGCGCGATTTGCGTGCACACCGCGACGTCGAGTTCCCGGTCGTGCAGCTGCTTGCCGAGGCCCGGCGTCAGGCCGGACCACATCGAAATCTGCCTGGACGTGCCCGACACCGCGCGGATCAGCTCCGGGCCGACCGTCGCCGCGAACGAATCGACGCAGCCGAGCCGCACCGGCAGGCGGCCCGCGTCCGATGCGTCGCCGACCTGCGTGCTCACCCGCTGCGCGTGTTCGAGCAGCGGGCCGGCGAGCTCGAGCAGCGCGCGCCCGGCAATGTTGGGCCGCGGCGGGCGGCTGTCGCGATCGAACAGCACCGCGCCCTGGTCGCGCTCGAGCGCGGATATCGCCTGGCTGACCGCGCTCTGGCTCACGCCGATGCGCCTCGCCGCGGCGGTCATCGAGCCGGTCTCGCACACGGCGACGAATGCCTGCAGGGCGCGCAGGTCAATGGGGGGCGGGGTACGTCTCATCGTTACTCTGATCCCATGCAAAGCGGTCGACCGCAGTTAGCGCTTCAGCGCTTGCTGCGGCCCCATGCAAAGCCGTTGGCCGTCGAAAGCGGCCGATCCGGCAACACGGAATCGATGGTGCCCCGGATCGGGCGATGCGGGCGCTCGATCCGCACTTCCGCGCACGCGTCATAAGTTTGCCTAATACAAAATTCCGCCACCGCCCCGTTCCCTAGAATCGGCTCACCGCCTACCCAGAGGGAAACCATGAGCCACTACGACTTCATCGTGATCGGCGCCGGCGTGATCGGCGCATCGGTCGCCCATCACCTCGCGTCGCTCGGCGCCGCCAACGTGCTCGTCGTCGAGCGCGGCACGATCGGCGCCGGCACCACATCGCAATCGTCCGGCCTGCTGCGCACGCATTATTCGGTCCGCCAGAACGTCGAGCTGGCGCGCGCGTCGTGGTGGGCATTCAACAATTTCGCCGAATATGTCGGCGACGACGAGGCGTCGTGCGGCCTCGTCAAGTGCGGCTACATGATCTGCGCGCCCGACGGCGACAAGCTCGACCCGCTGCGCGCGTCGCTCGACGCACAGCGCGCGATGGACATCGAGGTCCGGCTGCTCGACCGGAACGAGGCGCACGAGCGCCTGCCGATCGCGCAATTCGACGACGCCGCGCTGATCGGCTTCGAGCCGGAAGCCGGTTTCGCCGACGCGTACCTCGTCGCGACGAGCTTCGCGAAATCGGCGCGCCGGCGCGGCGTGAAGATCCTCGAAGGCACTACCGTCACGGGGATCGTGCGCGACGGCCGCCGCATCGTCGGCGTCGACACGAGCGCGGGCCGCTTCACCTGCGGCACGCTGGTCAGCACGCAGAACATCTGGACGCCCGAGCTGTCGGGCTGGATCGGCGTGCCGCTGCCCGTCAAGCCGGAACGGCATACCGTGCTCGCGCTCGAATGCGATGCGCGCTACACGTTCAAGATGCCGGCGTTCAAGGATCTCGGCTCGCCCGGCATGCTGTATTACCGCAGCTACGGCGGCGCCCAGATGCTCGTATCCGAGGGCGTGGTCGGCGAGACGCTGAACGCGCCCGAGACCGAACAGGGCGACATCTCGCTCGATTACGTCGCCGAGGTCGGCGCGCAGGTCGCCGAGCGCTTCCCGGCCTACGAGACGGCCGGGCTCGCGTCGTCGTGGACCGGCGTCTACGACGTCACGCCCGACTGGAATCCGGTGCTCGGCAATGTCGGCGACATCGAAGGGCTCGTCGTCGGCTTCGGCTTCTCCGGCCACGGCTTCAAGCTGTCGCCCGGCATCGGCAAGCTGCTCGCGCAGCACGCGCTCGGCCTGCCGACCGACGTGTCGCTCGCGCCCTACGCGCTCGAGCGCTTCGCGACCGGCGCGCTGCTCACCGGCAAGTACGGCCTCGGCGCCGTGTCCTGATTCAACCCGCTTCGACGAGACATTGCCATGACCCTCAAGATACTCGTGCCCGTCAAGCGCGTCGTCGATCCGAACGTGCGCGTGCGCGTCGGCACGTCCGGCGCGATCGAGACGGCCGGCCTCAAGATGTCCATCAACCCGTTCGACGAATGCGCGCTCGAAATGGCGCTGCGCCTGCGCGAGGCCGGCCACGCCGCGCACGTGAGCGTCGTCACGTGCGGCTCGCCGGCCGGCCAGGACGTGCTGCGCACCGGCCTCGCGATGGGCGCGGACGATGCGATCCTGATCGACGCAGGCGATGCCGCCGCGTCGCTCGATCCGCTCGGCGTCGCACGCCTGCTGAAGGCGTTCCTCGATACCTCGCCGTACGACCTCGTGCTCTGCGGCAAGCAGGCGATCGACGACGACACGGGCGGCGTCGCGCCGATGCTCGCCGGCCTGCTCGGCTGGCCGCAGGGGCTCGACGCGACGGCGCTCGCGCGCGACGGCGACGGCTGGCGCGTCACCTGCGGCGACGACAGCGGCACCGCGACCTGGCGGCTGTCCGGGCGCGCCGTGGTCAGCGCCGACCTGCGCCTCGCCGAGCCGCGGCGCGTCACGTTGCCGAGCATCATCAAGGCGAAACAGAAGCCGCTCGCGGTCGTCGAGGCCGCGCGATTCGGGATCGACCTCGCGCCGGCGTCGCAGACGGTCCGGCTCGAAGAGCCGGCCGTGCGCCGCGCGGGCGAGCGCGTCGCCGATATCGACGCGCTCGTCGCCGCCCTCGCGTCACACCATGTCTTTGTTCATTCCGGAGCCTCCGCATGAGAACGCTCGTCATCGCAGAAACGACCGCCGACGGCCTGCTGGGCGACGCGCTCAGGCGCGTCGTCAGCGCCGTGCAGGCATGCCGCCGGCCGGTCGACGTGCTCGTCACCGATCCCGACGCCGCCGCGCAGGCTGCGCTGATCGACGGCGTCGACCGGATTCTTCTGGCGGACGCGGCCACCGCGCTCACGCCCGAGCGGCTCGCGGCCCAGCTGGCCGCGCTGGCGCCGGGCTATGCGGCGATCGCGGCCGCGCACCGCACGCTCGGCCGCAACGCGTTGCCGCGCGCCGCCGCGCTCGCCGGCGCGGCGTTCGTCGCCGACGTGACCGGCGTGACCGACGACGGCCGGTTCGTCCGCGGCCTGTATGCGGGCAGCGTCGTCGCGACGGTGGCCAGCGCGCGCGACACGACCTTCCTGACCGTGCGCGCGTCGTCGTTCGCCGCCGCAGGCGACCGGGCGTCGCCGGCTCCGGTCGTCTCGCTCGACGCGCCGCCCGAATTCGCCGCGACGACGCTGCTTGAACGGCACGGCGCGCAGTCGAGCGGGATCGACCTCGCGAATGCGCCGATCGTCGTCTCGGGCGGGCGCGGGCTCGCGTCGGGCGACAACATGGCGCGGCTCGGCGCGCTCGCGTCACGGCTCGGCGCGGCGCTCGGCGCATCGCGCGCGGCCGTCGACGCAGGCTACGCGCCGAACGCGATCCAGGTCGGGCAAACCGGGAAGACCGTCGCGCCCGACGTCTATGTCGCGTTCGGAATCTCCGGCGCGGTCCAGCATCTGGCCGGGATGAAGGACTCGAAGCTCATCGTCGCCGTCAACAAGGACGCCGACGCGCCGATCTTCTCGTTCGCCGACATCGGCTTCGTCGGCGACCTGTTCGACGTGATGGCCGCGCTCGAGCGCCACGTCGGCGCGGGAGGCGTCGCATGACGCTCGCGCATCGTGCCGCGGCGACCGGACCGGGGCGTTCGGCCGCGTCCGCCCATGCCGCTGGCGGCCACGCGGCGCCGCACTACCCGGGCGTGCGGTTCGTCGACTGCACGCGGATCGCGCCCGAGGCCTGGGCGAACGGCGCGGGCGTCACGCGCATGATCGCGCGCCGCGCCGGCGCCGACGGCGACGCCGACTGGCGGATCAGTCTCGCGACGCTCGAAGGGTCGGCCCGCTTCTCGCAGTTTCCGGGGATCGACCGTACGCTCGTGCCGGTCGACGACGCGAGCGTCGAGCTGCACCTGCAGGACGGGCACCTGATCGCCCTGCCCACACAGCCGGCGCACTTCCCCGGCGACCTGCTGATGTGGACGAGCGGCATCGTGCGGCCGACCCACGTGCTGAACGTGATGACGCGCCGTGCCGCGTGCCGCGCCGCCGTCGTCGTCACGACGCATTCGCGCCGCATCACGCCCGCGCCGACGCATCTGCTGATCTGCGCGGCCGGCCAGTGGCACGTCGGCAGCGCGCTGCTCAGCACGCAAACCCTTGTGCCGCTGCATGGCCTGTGGCTGGAGGGGCGCGGCGAAGAACTCGACCTGCGCCCCGCCGCGCCCGAATCCCGGCTGATCTCGATCGCGATCGAGCCGGCCGCTCCCTGACCGTTACTCATTGCCCGTTCATGACACACGCCTCGCTTATCGAATCGTACGGTCCGCGCGAATCCATGGAATACGACGTCGTGATCGTCGGCGGCGGCCCGGCCGGGCTGTCGGCGGCGATCCGGCTCAAGCAGCTCGCCGCCGAGAAAGGCGCCGAGATCGGCGTGTGCGTGCTCGAGAAGGGCTCCGAAATCGGCGCGCACATCCTGTCCGGCGCGGTGATGGACCCGCGTGCGATCACCGAGCTGATCCCCGACTGGAAGGAACAGGGCGCGCCGCTGACCGTCGACGTGACGGAAGACCGCTTCCTGTTCCTGTCCGAGACGGGCGCGAAGGCGGTGCCGAACTGGGCGCTGCCGGCCAACTTCCAGAACCACGGCAACTACGTGATCAGCCTCGGCAACGTCACGCGCTGGCTCGGCCAGCAGGCGGAGGCGTTGGGCGTCGAGATCTTCCCGGGCTTCCCGGCTGCCGAGATTCTGTATCACGAAGACGGCTCGGTGAAAGGCGTCGCGACCGGCAACATGGGCGTGGGCAAGGACGGCGAGCCGACCGAGAACTTCCAGCTCGGCATGGAACTGCACGCGAAGTACACGCTGTTCGCCGAAGGCTGCCGCGGGCATCTGGGCCGTCAGTTGATCTCCAAATTCAAGCTCGACGCGAACGCCGATCCGCAGGCGTACGGGATCGGCATCAAGGAACTGTGGGAGATCGACCCGGCGAAGCACCAGCCGGGCCTCGTGATCCACACGGCCGGCTGGCCGCTGAAGTCGGACACCTACGGCGGCTCGTTCCTGTACCACATGGACAACAACCAGGTGGTGGTCGGCTTCGTGGTGGGCCTCGGCTACACGAACCCGTACCTGTCGCCGTTCGAGGAGTTCCAGCGCTACAAGACGCACCCGGAAATCCGCAAATTCCTCGAAGGCGGCAAGCGGGTGTCGTACGGCGCGCGCGCGATCACCGCGGGCGGGCTGCTGTCGCTGCCGAAAACGGTGTTCCCGGGCGGCGCG